>CAYZGO010000017.1:0-75937 GCA_964478075.1 uncultured Anaerolineales bacterium
AAAGTCGAAACGCACATTAAGGAGCAAGACAAGCATCAAAGTCAAGGCCCACACCGAAGAGTAGCGGAGCAAGTTGGTGTCAGCAAGCTGTGAGCTGAAGAGCAACGCACTTACACAGGCCAATATCGAGACCACAACGATAGCATTGGGACCGCTGCTGATGTTCAGCACAAGGATGAACAGTATGCAGCCCACACTAGCACCGATCAAATCCGAGAAATACAGCTTACTCACCTGGCTCGTTAGCCGGCTAATGGCCAGCGATATGCACGCCCCTCCCACAAGAAAAGGTACCCCGATAACGATATAGGTAAGGGCAATGGACATTGCTCCCCCGAGCGATACCCTCGGTACAAAAGGAATGCCGAGATGTACCACAAATGAGACCAGAATAGACACGGAAAACGCTAGAGCAAGCGATGCCAAGCTCTCCTTAGTTCTCTCTGGCGGGAATCGCCGCCCAAACAAGTAGATGAAAACCCCGCTAGCCCCTGAGCCTAGCAACCCCAAAGAAATAGCGACAAATGCAAAGTGATACCACATAGTCACAGAGAATATTCTCGTGAGTACTAACTCTAGCATTATGCTTGCCGAGCTGACAAAAAAGACACCCAGGAATGTGCGCTTCTTGATTTGAATGCTGTTCATCATCGGCCATTTCTAGAGCTGGAATCTACTGCGACTTGGTAACCCTGGAAGTATTCGCAGGCCCATTATACCCGAACCATTGCCTCTGCTGAAAGAATCGCATCAAGGCAAGAGGATGCCTATCAATCGTTATCGAACCGCTGAGCCGGCTGAAAGCACGCTGTCCCATCACGGCAACCTATAGATAAAGATAGAGTAGCCTGCCTTGTCCACGGGCTGATACTGTGCCAGCCAGTGAGTTGACGCTCCTCCCTGTGCATACACGTTTTGCAGGCTAGTGGCACTGATGGCATAGTAGGCAGGGGCAGCATCAGGAGCAGGGGGTTGGTCTGGCATCGGCAGGAAGTCAATGCCGTAGTAGGCCGCATCCGCCGTCCCGAAGTAGCTGAGATATACCCGCTGAATACCCCGTGCATCCACACATCTTTTCAGGTTCTTGAGATCCTGGCCCCAGTCCAGGTTGGAATCAACCAGGTACCTGTAACCGTTCTCTGGTCCCCCTACGAATTCGTTGAAATAGGCCAGATAATGAGGGCTCAGGGCTACGGTGGCAATGACATACCAGGCACACAGCAAGGACAGGACAGGCCGGGCCCATCGAGCAGTAACGCACCTGGCCACTTTGCCTCCCACAGACAAGCTAGAAACTTTGCTGACGTAGACGAAAGCCAAGGGCAGTACAGGCAGGATATTGCGATAGCCAATATCTATCGAACTAAACATGCTCGCGGCGAACAACAGCGCCATCGGCACGAGAAGGAAATACTCCTCCCCTAGTTCCCCTCTATGCCTGAACGAAAGCCAGGCCGCTGCAACCAGCAGAATGAGCATAGGAATTGGTGTCTTTATGGCGAAAGCCACCGGGAAGTAGAACCACCAACCCCGGACTGCGTGGCGGCCCATAAGGAAGCTGGGGTGCCCAGCTCGCGTGTACCTCTGCAACCACGCCAAATCCGCAAAGTAAGCAGGTGCAGGGAGTGGCACGCTCTCTGCCAGCCCATACACTGCGCGTTTGATGCCTCGATTATCCCCAGGTATGAAGCGATCCAGAAATGGATGGCTTTCCTCGTGGGGAAGCAACGGGCGCGCTTCGAATCCGTATACACCCCAGAGGACAATGAAGCCAACGAGAAACACGACCGTACACAAGCCAAGCGCGAGGTACATGCGCTGCAGTCGGGGTCGCCCCGAAAGCCTATTCTGAGCAGGCAAAGTAAATAGCAGAGCTGACCCAGGCATGCCAAAGACCCAGATAAGCAGAAGCAGGATGAAGATAGGGGCTAGAAACAGTGCCGAGAACTTGGTTGCCTGAGTCAGGCCGAAAACGACGCCGGTCAGGATTAACCTGCTCCAGGACGGCCTCTGACAGAATCGCCACAGGCAATAGATGGACACAAAGACAAAAAACGTCGCCCCCAGATCCGTGGTCACTACGCTGCTGTGTGCAAGGATGTTTGGATCAAACGTGTAGAGCAGCAAGGCCAGCAAACCTGCTAGCATTCCATTCAATTGCTTTGCCCAGAAGAATACCAGCCCGCCCAAAAGTGCGGAGAGTAGCATCATCGGCAGCCGCGCCCAGAAAACGATGCTCTCCGCGTCATTCCCAAGCTGCCAGAGGAACACACCGGCCACTCGAAACAGGTCCTTGAAACTGCCTACGTCCGGCCAGCCTGGCTGGTGCGGAGGCAAGGCAATGTCTGAGCGCAGCAAGAGAGGAACTACACTGAGCATGTTCGCCAGCGGTGGGTGTCCACCTCGCGCCAGCAGAGCGCTATCGCCCGTCTTCAGGTAGACGTAGCTGCGCGCGATGTGATAGGGTTCGTCAAAAGTCGGCGAAGTGGTGCATACGCTGGCCAGGATCTGAACTCCTAGGGCCAGCAGAAGCAACACCACGGACAGACGCACCACGCTCCTACTCATGCCTTCCCCCATGCACAACGCTTCTCAACCATCGCTTGCCTCGATCAATAAGGCTAGGGGAAGGCCGAAGGCTCTCTATCGCCGCTTGTGCCTGGTGCAGAACCTTTATCTGTGCTTCATAATCGCTCTCAGTTACAGCTTGCAGGTCAATACCAGGGTATCTTTCGAAAAGCTTGACGTTCAGTGCAGCAGGGCGAAGCTGCTCAACATAGCGCCCCGTGCGCTGGGCCATGGTCACGTCCTGACCAGGCAGACCCGCCATAACGAAGAGACGGCAATACAGCCCTATTTCGCCGCACATTCTCACTACATCAGCGACGTGCTGCAGATAGGCAGCGGCCTCCTCAGCCGAGTCCACCCTTCGTAGCCTCTGCAGCAGCGCTTCATCTGTCGTCTCCAGCCCGACTTTGACCCACTGGCAACCAGCACGCTGCATGAGACAGAGCAAGTCTGCATCGAAATGCTCGGGCCTGGATTCACATTCCCAGCGCAAGTGCAGTCCGCGCTTCAGAATCCCCTCGCAGACAGCAACCACCCGCTCGCGGTTGTAAGCAAAGACCGGGTCGCGAAAGACTACCCGGGTAGGACGAAAACGCTCACTCAGCCAGGCGAGTTCCGCCAACACACTCCCTGCCGACCGCGTGCGAAAGTAGTGTCCTTGGGCCACCGCGTAGGGGCAATAGGCGCAGTGATCTGGGCAGCCCCGACTGCCCAGCACAGTCAGCAGCGCGTATCGCTCGTATGGCAGCAAGTCCCAGGCAGGAAAGGGCAGCGCATCCAGGTCTCGCACAAAGCCCTGTGCATCGCAGCACGGCGCGTGTACATCCTCTGGCGTCAGTGCTCGTGCCACAAGCGAGCCTGCCTCAGTGTCCAGATGCTGCAGCGCCATGGCGAAAAAGCCCTCTGCTTCGCCAACTAGCACTGCATCCACAGGCACACGAGCCAGCACCTCTTCGCCCACGAAGCGCATCGCTGGACCAAAAACCACAAGCCTCCCCGACACCCGATTCCGCAGGCTTTCAACGAAAGCGAGATCAGTGTCCAAACTGGCGTAGGAGACAAAGATGCCCACGACGTCGGCTTCTGCCAAGTCGGGCTCAAGTTCTTCTACCACAGCGTCAAAGGCCCGCACCCCATAACCGGCACCACGCAGACTCGCTGCCACTGTAGCCAGTGTTTGTGGTGGATAGAAGAAAGCATCTGGGCGCGGGTACACAGTGCCCATACCCGCCGCTCCCTCACGATTGGCCAGCGTTCCTGGGGCGCTCGGTGGGTTGACCAAGCTCACTCTACGTTTTGCAGTCACGCTTTTCATGACATTCAATAGAGTACCTCGTAGACAATCGTTTTGCCCCTGCAATCGTGGGCCGTGTAGATGTGTCGCAGTTCCGGCGGAGGCGCACTCTCGTCCAACAACAAGCCAAGTTGGGGACGAATGACGGTGACTTCCCGCTCGTTTACGACCAGGTAGTCTGCTCCTCGATGACGAACGTAGGTAATAAAGCGCGGATACTCCTCGTGCGGAGTGGCGGCCCAACCCCGCTCAGCGTAGAAGGGCACTTCCGTATCTCGTGACATGACCATCGACTGCGGGGCTGAATTAGCCTTCAACCAGAGCCCTGCCTGGCGTCCGCTGGTGTTCATCCCCGCCAATCCTTCGCGCACGACCAACGGCTGTAAGGCCAGAAAGTACAGCAATACCAGAGCGGACGCCAAGACAGACAAGCTCAAGGTCAGACCAGACGGCTGTCGAGCACTGGAACGCAGGTTCGTCCAGGTCCGCTGCACCCAATCCGCAAGTGCATTAATCCCTTTTGCCAGCCACAGCAAGAGGATAGGCATCAGAGGCGCAAAATAGCGCAGTTCGACATGGAAGGGCAGGAAGATGAAAACGGGAAGCACCGACGCAACGAGGAAGAGTTCCTTAACAGCACGCTCCGTGTTCCAGGCCGCCCCAAACAGGCCCAGGGCAACCAGAGCCAGAAAGTAGAAAGGGAAAACCTTGCGTGCGAACAGGATGCTCTCCAGTGTGTTCAGATTCTTCCACGCCCTGCGCACGAAACCACGTGGGTCGGCTTTGATGTAATCCCAGACGCTGTACTTGAAACGGTCTGCCGAGAACCAGATGATCTCTTCACCGGCTTCGTCCAGCCTGGAGAGCGCACGATCGTACAGACCTGGGTCCCGATCTACTGCTCCCTGGCCTGCCACATAGGTGACCCCCAGTTTGCCAGTGATCATGATGTGGCCTGTATGCCGATACAGAAAGGCAATGTACGGTGCAATGACCAGGGCGAACGCCAACACCCCGCCCAAGATACCAATGCACCCGCGTCGTGTGAACAGTGAACGCCGCCACAGGTTGGCCAGCACGAGCAAGGCAAACATGAGCCCAGAATAGACAATGGCCTCCGGCTTGGTCAAATACGCAAGTCCGAATAGCACACCCGCAGCCAGATGGGCCGCCAAACTCTGCTTCTCCCAGGCTGCCCAGACGGCACAGAGCGCAGCAAGAATGAGAAAGAGATAAAGCGGTTCGAGCATGGTGCCCCAGAAGAGCACAGCCGCCGTGAGCGCAGGGAAGAAGCACAGCAAGGCCGTGGCCATAACGCCGATGCGCACTCCGAAGAGCCGTTTCGCCAGCCAGTAGAATGGCAGCAGCGTGAGAGTGCCGAACAGCACAAAACAGATATCGCTGTTCAGCTTCATGTTGTGGGTCAGCGGATACAGTAGCCCACTGACCACCGGGAACAGCGGCGCGTAGTGTAACTCAGGCCTGCCGCTCACGGTGACGGTGTACCCTTGTCCCGTGAACAGGTGCCGTCCAAGTATCAGGTAGTCCGGCTCATCCCAGCGGACGATCCGATCCACACGCAGCAAGGCCGCTCTAAGCACCAATGACGCTACGACTATAGCCAGGAGTATCCAGAATTCGATGTCGTGGGCTGGATTACTCGTGCGCCTATCGGATTCTTCTCTCATTCGCATGTTTCCACCGTACCTAGTCTACAAGGCGATGAATTACAACATTGGGCATACCGTGAACGGTAGCAAACTTGTGGCATTCGGGCACAGGGCGGTTCCCCCAATGCAAATCGGGATAGGGTATCTCGATTCTCTCATAGTTACCCCCCGCGATGATCTGTTCCACTTCGTCACAGTAGGGGCCATACCGCCGGTTGATGACCCACTCAGGTTGCCCCACGCGCTCCAGACGATAGCCTGACAGCCCTCCAGCGATGTCAAGCCCCGTGTAGAAAGCGATCGGTAATTCGCCATAGTTGGTCACGACCATGTCACCGGGTGCCGCATGCTCGCGCAAAAACAATACTACGCCCTCGTTCGGCCCGTCATAATCGTGACCAAGTTCGTAGACATAGTTTGCCAGGTCGAAGCGCACCCGACCAGCAGTAGCAATCAACTCGTCGGTGTCAGCCAAGTACCGACGCGGGGCCAGAGAAGCCCATTTGAATTCTCTGGTCAATGGCAGAGCGTAGGGAAAGGCGTGCAAGACGTTCGTCGCAATTAGCAAGGCAGCCAGCGCATAGCCAAGCGGCCGGCAACGATCCAGGATTCTCAGCACGGTCAGCGCCAGAAGCGCCATCAACAGCGGCACCAACTGCACGATGTAGCTGAAATACATCCAGAGAAAAGTCGCAGACAGGAAAGTGGTCGTGATCACCACCACCAGAATGTACAAATTCAGGGCCGAGGTTTCGCTTGCCTCCAGGTTGAACCATCCTCGCCTCCGGACCCAAAAGCACGTAAACAACACTGCCAACAGCAAGGGGAAGACCCAGCCAGTGATGTAGACACCATAGTGTACCACGTGCCCAACGAAGCGATACACGTCGAATACGAAGCGGCCACGGGCCCAGGTCTGGAGATAGATGGTCCAAGGCAACACAAAAACCAAGAGGATGCCTATCGCCAGCGCCATGCGCTTCATTTCAGCCCATCGCGGGCGGCCAAGGAGAAAGTGCAGTCCTAGCGCCGCCATCAGGGGCGCGAACGCACCAAAGTTGCTCTGAAAGAGAAAGAAGCCAGCCAGGATGAAGTAGGGCAGCGCGAAACCGCTTCCGCCCTCTCGACGTAAACACAGATAGGCATCCAGAGTTGCTACTGTGAACAGCGCCGCGAATGGAAAGTACTTGCACTGCCGCGCGTGAAGCACAAACGGCACACACAGTAACAAGAAGCTCGCTCCAAGCATCGCCACACGCCGATCACGGAAGTGACGACGCGTGCTGTAGTAGAAAAGCAGAATAGTAGCCAGCCCCGCCAGCGCATATGGCAGACGCGCTGCGAATGTCGTCAGGCCCAGGAAAGCGAAAGAGATTGCCGTCATGTAGAAGGGCAGCCAAGGATGGTACACCCAGACATAGTCTGTTGTGTACTGTACATCCTTAGGTGCCTGGCGAATCAGGTTACGCCCGTCAAAGGCCAGCGGGAGACCATAAATGCCTAGCCTCTGTGAGAGCAGAGCCGTCTCTGCCTCGTCTTGCCACAGATAGATATTGCCCAGGTTCGTAAGCAGCAATACAGCTCCTCCGACAAGGAGCAGCCAAGGAAACCTTGTCTTAACCCAGGAAGCTATGGTTGTGGCTGGCAGCAAGCGCCTTGCCATGCTAATCCCCTCGCTGCTTGTACAGAATCACATTGTCTTCGCTCTGCACCGTGAGATAGTGATGAACACCAGGCTGCGGGCGATTCTCCCAACGGATGTCGGGATAGGGTATCTCAATACGTTCGTACGAACCCGTCGCAACGATAGCCGCCAGGCGGTCACGGTACGGCCCATACTTGCGGTTGATCACCCAATCCGGTTTCGGTTCGCTTGCCAGGCCGCGGCCCGAAGGCCCACCCAGCACACACAGGTCTGTGTAAAACATCAGCGGCAAATCCTCATAGTTAATCACAACCGTCTGTCCTGGCTTGGCGTGTGCAGACAGATAGGCCAGCAGTCCTTCATTGGGTCCCTCATAGGAATGGGTCAACTCCTGAGCATACATCCACGCATCAGAGCGAAAGCGGCCCGCCTGGATCCAGACCTCACCAAGGGCCTGAAATGCTGGCGACCCCGGCCATAACTCAGTCGCATGCAGTCGCTCTGCGCCGGGCAGTCCGTATGGCAGTAGGTGCAGGCCATTGCTCACCACGAGCACTAGCAGCAGGGTATAAGCTGCTACAGGCCGGCGCTCCATCATCAGCACGACAACTATCGCCAGCATGGCCAACAGCAGTGGAATCAGGTGTGCCACGTACCGGAAAAAGACCCAATCAAAGCCTGCGGAAGCAGCAAGCATCAGGATATTGACCAAGATCACCAAACCAGCAACCTGGCAAAACATGGTCTGCGCCGGATTCAGCGCAAACCCAGTCCCACTGGATCTTGGGCGTGACCAGGCAACGAGCAAAATCAAAGCCAGTATCAGGGGAAAGATCCACGCCGTAATGTACAGAAAGTGTTGGCCAAGGTGCGCCAGGAAGCGATCCAGCTGAAACGGCTGACCACGATTCAGGACACGCATGAAACTGGCCCAGGGCAGTACGAGCACAGCAGTGAGCAAAAGCGCGACGAGAAAACGGTGCAACACCCTGCGCTGCACTCGTGAAAGGAACAGGTGCATCACTAATGCTGCCACAGTAGGGAAGAAGGCACCGTAGTGGCTATGGTAGAGTAACACCGCCGACAACACGAAGTAAGGGACGGCCCACTGCTCCTCGGAGCGCAAGCGCAGATAGGCATCGAGAGTCAGCAGAGTGAAGAATGCTGCCAACGCATAGTAGCGGCACTGCCGCTCTAGCAAGATAAACGTCACGCAAAACAGCAAGAGCACAGTCGCCACGCAGGCGATGCGTCTGTCATGCAACCAGCGTAAGACGAAGCCATAGAAGGCGCAAAGAGTGGCCAGCCCCACGAGTGCGAACGGTAACCGTGCGGCAAAGGTGGTGGGACCAAGCACAGCAAACGCTGTGGCAGTCAATGCGTACTGTAACCAGGAGTGATAGATCCAGACGTAGTCACGCGTGAACTCGACAAAACTCTGGCTCGCCTGTTGAACCCAGTTTTTGCCATCTGTGGACAGCGGCAACCCATAGGCCAGTAGATGGCGTGAGACTATCGCTGTTTCAGCCTCGTCTTGCCACAGGCACATATCATCCAGCCTGCACAGCAGCAGTAGCGCGCCAATGCACAACACAAGGGCTGGAAACAGCAGGCCCCGCAGCCAACCCGGGTCAATCACCTTCTTACCTTGGAGCATGACTCAGGACCTGTTTCCTCCCTGGCCCAGTTCGTCTAGCGGCTTCACGTTGTCTGCCGAACTCTCACGACCTAGAATGTGCGGCAAGTGATAGCGGCTGACAACTTCCCGCAGCGTTTTCTTGAATTGCCTGTAGCGCACAACGTTCCACCGGGCCAGCAAATAGCGCACCATCACTGCTAGCGTGCTCAGGCCGTAAATAACGCTCTTCCTAAAGCTCACAGAAGAGGCCTCTTTGAAGTAGCGCGTCGGAACCCCAATCTCAGCAATACGGAAGCCAAAGGCCGCAGCCTGGGCAATAACCTCAGTGTCGAAGACATAGTTGTCGGAATTCAACAGAAAAGGAATGGTCTCCAGCAAGCGCCTACTATAAGCGCGAAACCCGGTGTGGCACTCTGACAAGTGCTGTCCCAGAACAATGTTCTCTACGATGGTCAAGAAGCGGTTAGCGATGAACTTGTACAGGGGCATCCCCCCTTCTAAAGCACCCTTGCCCAGAAAACGGGAGCCCAACACCAAGTCAGCCTTGCCTTCCTGAATAGGCCGAATCAGGTCAGGCACGAGAGTAGAGTCATATTGGTAATCTGGGTGCAACATCACAACAATGTCAGCCCCGTCCTCAAGAGCTTTGAGGTAGCAAGTCTTCTGATTCCCGCCGTAGCCTTTGTTCTGGACATGGATGACTACGTCCAGACCAAGCCGGCGCGCGATTTCCACAGTCTCGTCCTGGCTCACGTCATCTACAAGGATGATCTTCTCTACGACCTCTTTCGGCAGGTCATTATAAGTGCGCTCCAGCGTCTTGGCTGCATTGTAGGCTGGCATCACCACTATCACTCTCTCAGGCACAATCTTATCCTCCAGCACGGTCCAGACCTATCCCGGCACACCCTCAGTGCCGCCTTCGCAAGCTGACAACTCCGGCCGCAAACACTTCAGTAGAACGTGCCTTAATCGTGGCCAGCGTTTGCGGTTCCAGTTGATAACGCGCCCGTCCGTCAACGATCACGTACTCTGCTCGATCAAAGGCAGCCAGCACCTGCTCCTGTGCTGGCCCGCGCCAGAACGTGCGTTGCAACTCATCCCTTTTGCCCGTTACCACAGCCCTCATCAACTCGAACAATGATCTCGCTTGAATGTCGAGATTCACGTACAGCATCCCCCCGTAGCTGTCAACCAGGAAATGCCCCGGTCGCCGTCCGGCCGGGGGACGCGAGGACAGAAAGGTGTAGTTTGGCTCAAACACAAGGACTCTGGCCTCTGGTGAACTGTTCCGACTCAGGTAGTCAGCAACCTCAGTATAACTGGGCGACGTGTGCTCCAGCGCGCGTACCGTGTCAGCGTATTGATTCACAATCTGTCCTCTGAGCAAACCTGTGAGCAAGACAGCCAGCAGTGCCAGAGCACCCAGTGTCAATCCCCGGGCACGCCACCGTATGGGCCAGATTCGTGCATCGAGAAGGCCCCCACCCAGCAGGCTCAACGGCACGGCCAATTGCACATAGTATTGCGGCCAATAAGACCCATTGACAATGATCAGTGCCAGAGTGTAGCCCATCCAGACGAGCACGACCAACCACGGTCTAGCTTCCCGTCGCCTGATGGCCAGCAAGCCCAGGAACAAAGCTCCCATCAAGCCTGTTCGCACTGTTAACCAGGCCTGCGCATAGTGCCAGATACCGTAGAGCCTGACAGTTCGAGAGACGATACCGTCCGCAGGACGGAGAAGCTGGAAGAAATAGACCTGCTTCAGAAAGTCGCCTGGGCATTGCAGCAGGAAATAGGCGCTTACTGCCATACAACTCAGACCAAAGCTGACAGAGATGATTGCAGCTTCCCGAAGCCTTCGGCGCACCAGGGAGACTGTGAGCAGGGCGAACACCACGACCAGCCCAGGCGTCTTGGCCAGGGCAGCGAGTGCACTCAAGAAGCCGGCCAGCACAGCCAGTCTTTGACCCTGCGCATCATCGTGTGTCCGCTCAAAAGCGAACAGATAGGCCAACACTGCCAGGATTGAGAAGAGGTTGAGCGGTGGCTCCAACATGGCTCGGCGATCCATGCCGATTACCATGCCATCCACAGCCAGCAATCCCGCAGCGACAAGGCCTGCTGGCCGCCCCGCCAATCTCCGCGCCGCCAGGTAGACCGCCGCCACAGTGACCAGGCCATAGACGACCGAGGCATAGCGCGTAGCCATAAGGCCTGCACCACTCCCCCAAGGCACGTTGACCAGACGCAGAACACCCGCCATCAAATAGATGCCCACAGGAGGCAAAGTGGCAAAAAAGTCGCGATAGGGCAGGCGTCCCTGCAGCATCAGTTGTGCCGTCGTATCCCAGACCGCCTCGTCATAGTCTTGCAGGAACTGCAAGCCCCTCTCCACGGGAAGCAGGTTGTACAGACGCAGACAAGCCGCGAGCGCCGCAATCAACAACAGACTCAGGAAAGGGGAGCAGCGCAAAAGAGTCTGAGCCCTGGGTGGCCACTCGGAGGCCTTCGGTAGAGCCTGTGTCACGAGCCCCCCCAGTAATGATCACGATACTGCATGTAGTACCCAACCGTGCGCTGCAAGCCTTCCTTCAAAGGGGTCTTCGGCTTCCAGCCCAGAGTCTTCTGAATCTTGCTATAGTCGGCATAGTAGTCACCGATGTCAATGCGTTTCTTGTCAGGAGGAAAAGGCACCAAACGATACCCTCCCTGGCCTGCACCGAACTCCTGGCACGCTTCAAGCAGCGTATGCACAAACTCCAGCAAACTCACTGGTGGGGTATTCCCTAGATTGAAGATGCGGCCATTCGCCCCGTCGTAGACGGCAGCCAGGAGAAGCGCCTCGATGACATCGTCTACATAGTTCAAATCCCGTACCTGCCGCCCGTCGCCATAGATTTGTATCTCCTCGTCGTCAATCGCCTGACGGACGAACCAGGCCACAAAGCCCTGCCGATTGTGCTTCATCAACAGCCGCGGGCCATAGGTATTGGTCAGACGCAGCGATACCGCACGGATGCCATAGATGTTGTTGTAGAGGATGTGGTACCGTTCGCCCGCCATCTTGTTGATGCCATTCACGTCAATCGGGCGCAGCAGGTGTTTTTCATCCACGGGCAGATATTCCGGCGCGCCGTAGACCTGCCGGGTGCTGGCATAGACAATCTTGATGTCTGGATTGTTGTGCCGGCACGCTTCGAGGATGGATAGTTGAGCACGACAGTTGATCTCAAGGTCAGTATAGGGATCGTGCATGCTGTCAATGTGACTGACCTGACCAGCCAGGTTGAACAAGTAGTCCTGGCCGCGCACCAGGTAGTTCATGCCACTCACATCGCGTACATCCGCGATGTTGACCCGCACGTTGTCTCTGATGGGCTCGATGTTGAACAGGTTGCCACCATAGTCTGGTATCAGCGAGTCCACGAGCAGCACATCAGCCCCCTGTGCGACAAGGCGTATGGCCAAGTTACTGCCGATAAAGCCGAGGCCCCCTGTAACTAAAACCTTTTGACCTGTGAACTTGGCTTCGTACTGCACCATCTGGGAATTCCCTACGCCTTCGGACGACTGAGCCACGTGCTCAACCTCTTCTTGAACAAGAAGATGAGGTTAGAAAACCCGTCCCGCCATAGCCTTAGCTTGCTTTCCCCAATGCGCGCTTTGTAGTAGATTGGCAATTCACGCGCTCTTAGATTCTTCTTGGTGAAGGCTTCGATCTTGAGCTCTTCAGAGAAGGACATCTGATCGCTGAACAGGTTGAATTGCGACAGAATCGAGCGCTTGAAGATCCACATCCCCGACTGGGAGTCCTTCAGCCAGATGAAGAACAGTGCAAACATGGTCACATCAAGTATGAAATTGCCCAGAACACGTAACGGCGAATTCGCCTCTTCGGCCTTGTGACCTGTACGATCACAGGAGATGAAATCGAGGTCCTCTTCGAGCATTACATCCAGGAGAACCGCGATAAAGCTGCGGGGGTAGGTTGCGTCCCCATCCATGGTCACAATGATGTCACCACTGGCCGCACGGAACCCCGCCCTGTATGCTGCGCCGTAACCGGCCTCGGTTTCAACAACCACCTTGGCCCCCATTGCAGCAGCCACTTCTGCGGTGCGATCGGTGCAGTTGTTGTCCACAACAATGATCTCGTCAACCAGGTCTGGCATGTCGGCAAGCGTCACCCGGATGCCATCCTCTTCATTATAGCAGGGTATCACCACCGAGACGGTGTGCCCCTCATACATCAGCATGTCCTCTCTGATACAGACCGCCTATTCATCGCTGGACAGAGTCAGGGCAACCGTCGACTCCAATGCGCCACGCCTCAACCGGTGCCGTAGCTTGCTCCACTTGAGAGCAGCCCATTCCCTACCCACTCGCGGCAACACCAAAGGGTTGAACAGGATATTGATTGTCAGGAAACACTCGTAGGTGCAGAAGCACCTGGTATCCCGAATACACCTGCGGATCTCATCTGCCTTGGGACTGCTCCAGAGCTTTTTGAAATCATAGTCCACGTCTCGCACGTTGCCAATCTGTTTGTCTATGTGCAACTCACAGGGCAAAACCTGCCCTTCGCTAAACATTGCGCCTCCCAAGGAACCAGCATAGCACGGGATTTGGAAGCGGCGTTCCCGCACTGTTTTTGCGATGATATGCGGCCGGACTATGCGCTTGGCATTCAACACGTCAGAAAAGGGCATCTTGTAGTATCCTGACAGTATACGTGCCTTATTGTCTCTCTCCAAGGCGGCATGCAACTCTTCGTATTTGCGGATATCGAGGTTCTCAGCGCCAGGCTTTCGCGGGGCGCCGCGCCACAGCAGCGTGAACACTGTATTGACACCTAAGTGGTGAGTCAAATAGTCGTACAGTTCCAACAAGTGATCCTGGTTGTACGCCGAGACAGTAATCTCCACACAGGTGCTAAAATTGGGATAGTGCTTCTCTAGCAGGCGCAGTTCCTTATAGGTCCGCACAGTACGCTCGAACAGGCCTGGGAATTGGCGGATTTCATCGTGCCTCTCGCCGATGCCATCTATCGAAACATCAATGTGCAGGTCAAGATCAGGACAGGTATCGAGCATGTCCCTGGTTGTCGTGACTATGCGCGATGTGAGGCTGCCATTTGTCGGGATGCCTACGTTGGCTGCATGGTTGTTGCGATGAAAGATGCGCACAATCTCCGCCAGGTCACGACGGAGAAAAGGCTCGCCGCCCGTGGGTGTGAAAAAGAGCATGTCATCCATACTGGCTGATACCCGTTCGATCTCGTCAATCGTCAGCTCCTTCTCCTTGTGCGCGGGGTCATGTGCAGCAAGCAGACAATGCTTGCAGTGAGCGTTGCAGAAATCGGTAACAAAGAACACGAAATATATCGGCGAGGCACCCTTCTTGTAAAAGATGCGACTACCATACTTAAGGTATCTCTTATAATTCACCCTGCTTCTCCTGACAAATCAGTAGCGGTTCCCGCCCAGATAATCCACGACTGCCCACAAGACGCCCAGGCCGGAAACCCACAAGTCAGCGGGCAAGAACAGACAGCATTGTAACAGAAAGAGCCAACCCCGTGCTCGACGTAGCGCGTTTAGAAACGGTGCGTTCGCCAGCAGGATGGCCACGTAGCCCAACAGTGCAACCAGCGCCCACGAGGATTGCTTGGCCCATAGACTCAGGACGACAAACAGTGGCAACAACCAGGCTAGAAGCACCCCCAGCATGAAGAACCAGGGAACCGACGCATAATACTTCTGACCAACCTCGCGCTGAGCACGCTCCAGCTTTTTGCGCAGCCAGGTCTTGCTTAGCCCAAAAGCTCGCTCCAGGTCGGTCTTCAGCAAGCCGCTCAACGAGTAATACTTCAGGTGCTCTACTGTCAGGCGGGTATCAAGCCGTACCTTATATCCAGCTGTCAACAGCCTCTGCCCAAACTCGATGTCCTCGGTGACACTTGCACCTCGATAATTAGGGTCAAAGCCACCCATCTGCACAAAGACATCCCTGCGTATGGCGGCAATGCTGGTGAAAAACACCCCCACACCACGTTCCGCGTCGCTGCTCGCAGCAAGGCGAGTGTAAGTGTAGTGCATCCATAGGTTCTTGAACTGGCTGCCAAAGTTGCGGTATCTCAGTCTCTGGCCCAGCAGACCAACAACTCCGGCGACGATCGGATCCCCGAAGTGCTCGGCAACCACGCTCAGCGTGTTCGGCTGCAACAAGATGTCAGCATCGGTGAAGAGAACGATGTCACCTTGCGCCTCGTCCACGCCGAGGTTCTTGGCCCTTGCCGCGCCGACGTTCTCGTGCAAGCGGACCACCCGGCAGGCATGTTGCGCTGCCACCTGCGCGGTATCGTCAATAGAAGCGTCGTCCACCACAATGACTTCGTACTCGGCATAATCTGAGCAGCAAATGGCTTGCAGACACTCACCGAGAGTACGTGCAGCGTTGTGTGCGGGGAGCACAACAGAAATCATAGGCGACAACTCACTAACCAACGGGAGTTAGGCAATCAACTTAAGACTCTGGGATTTCCGGCAACAGCTCGGTTCCCGCAGTTGCTCCAAATACCCTGGTTGATTTACCGGCAAGATCACTCCCATGAACTCACAAGCTCTGAACGTGCCTTTTCCACCCGTTCAATGGGCTATCAGATTATACA
Organism: uncultured Anaerolineales bacterium; assembly: GCA_964478075.1. GTDB lineage: Bacteria > Chloroflexota > Anaerolineae > UBA2200 > UBA2200 > DAOUEX01. The sequence continues at coordinate 15,493 of CAYZGO010000017.1, forward strand.
CGAGTTGTGTGAAAACGCGATATAAGATCGTCTTCGATATATGAAGCTTTTTTCACGCTTACTGCAGAGGGCATCCCATCCTCCTGGCGTCGGTAGAACAGGTAATCCTCGATCTGAGTCTCAAAGTCATATTCCGCTTCCAGAATTGCCTTGAAAGCAGGGATCTCATCCAGTTGGGCACGTGAACCAAAAGGAGCCAGTGGAGTGACATCGTTCTCAACGAGCACGATGTATGCGGGTGGGGCCTCACGTATGTCGTCCAGGAAGTCCTGTCGCCAGGTTTCAAGACACGGATTACGGCCTTCGCCGGTGACCAGCACGTAGAAAGAAATATAGTTCGTAGGTGAGCGGCGCTGGGACAGGAAATTGACCAGGGGTTCCACACCCCAGATGAGCGCTGTTTCATCTGGCGCGCTGTGTTCGCGCAGGTACGCTGCTGCACGCCAGGTGCCCATACGTGAAAAGTCCTTGCCAATGTCAAACTGAGCGTAGTACTGCTCGGCACTCAGGCGGCCAGTCAGGTAAGCAGCTGTGCGCCTGTAGCGAACCAGATGGTCGTAGCCCATCCACAGCAACAGTCCGACAATAACGACCACGGCGAGAATGCTTCGCATGTCTATGTCTTGCCCCGGTCTAGAAGATGGCGGGACTGCGCGTTTCTTAGGCAAGGCATGGAGCAAGTCACGTGCCTGCCCACGTATCTCCCGCGCCAACCACATCAGGCTCACGGCTGAGAGCATCGCCGCAGGGGCCAGGATGGGGATCCAATGGTACTCAAAGAGCTTGCCTTGTAAAAGGGTGGCCGCCACACTGGACAGCAGAAAGACGACCACTGCTCCGCCAAGGCGATTGTGTCTGCGCCCTGCAAGGACACCAACCGCACCTGCCACGCTCAACCATAAGAGCAACTGCCAATCTCGCAGATAACGCACGATCACATCCAACATTGCCAACAGGCCATTGCCAAGTGCCAGCCCGCGTGCATTCAAATAGGCCCCAGTCCCGTAAGCGCGCCAGATTCCCAGCAGCTCTCTGAGACCATGCCCATAGAGATACAAGCCAATGGGCAAGAGGCCCAGCAATCCCCCCAGAACGAAGGCAGCCAGGCTGCACAGGACATCTCTCATACTGCAGCGTTCCCGCCACATCTCGACGCACGCCCAAATCAACACAGCCAGGATGACCAGGCCTGCCGTTGGTTTGAACCAGAAGACGAAGCCGCTCGCTACACCACCAAGAAACCACGCCAGGTTGCTTCGGCTCCGCACGCCGCGCACCATGCCATACACGCTGGCTACGAGGAAAGGCGCCATAAACGCTTCGGGGGTCGCTGCAGAATGGAAGTGAACCAACAGGTAGTAGCAGAAAGCGTAGATCCAGGCCGAGCAGGCGGCCACGCGGCGGTTGCGAAATACCTCCTGCGCCAGGACGTAGATCGAGGCAGCGCTCAGCAGCGTGTACAGCACGTCAAGAAGCCGAACCGCGAGCTCTGAACGGCCAAAGAGCGAAAAGCCCAGCCAATACCCAAAGTAGACACCAGGGGGCTTCAGTTCCCAGGCGTCACGAAATGGCGCCCCCCCCTGCATCATCAAGTCCGCAATGTAGGCGTAGATGCCCTGGTCCCGCGTGAACGGATAGAGCAGCGTTGGGAGCGCGGCCACCACCAACGTGGCAAGCAGCACTATCCAGAGAACAGGCCTAACCCAGCGTGGCCACTCAGTTGTCACATTCTCATTTGTGTACTCAGAATCCTCTGCGTCGTATCGCAATCGCATTCAAACCCTCAATGGTAGATGTACACCTCTGCAGACTCCACAGCCGGAGGAAAAGAAGCAATTGGTTGCGCTCGTCCATAGACATCGTCAAGCCTGCTCTTCAGAACCCGAATCTGTGAGAAGTATGGATCATCGGGATACCCTCCAAGTGGCGCGATGAACCACAGGCGTGCCTCATTCCGTAGCTCTGTGGCCAGGTACTGCAGCGTTGGCTCTACGGACTGCGCTGCGCTCTTCCAGTTGGCCGCCCAGCCCACCCAGGTAATCTCCTCCACTCGACCGAAGGTAGAAGGAAAGGCAACCTGCACCTGGGGCCCATCGTAATAGTAGTTGAAAGTAGAAGCCAGATAGTCGGGAGCGATGACGATGACGTCCTCACTGCTAATGTGTTCCGAGACGTAAGAAGCAATCTCACGCAAGTTGGACGTGCGCCGCACATAGGTCACAGACACCGTGTGTACCCACACAATGGACAGTCCAAGCAGCAGTAGCAGTGAGAGAGCGCGGGGGCGAACAGCGTTCACACTCCGCGCTGCCAAATAGCACATCGCTGGAAAAGCGACCAGGGTCACATACGAGGGTATGGTGCCGATAGCCCTCGGCGTCACCACCGCAGCAAGAATAATGGGTCCGACGAAACAGGACAGCACGATGTTCAATGAAGTGGAGAAACGCAGGTAGAAAGCCACGAGCGTTCGACGGAACTTGATTGTGAAAGTACCGAAAGCGAATAGGGCCATCCAGAGCCATGGCCTGCCGCCAGGCAATGCCAGGCCAGTGAGCTCGTTAAACAGGCGCAGGGCATTGCTCAGCCGCGATTGCTGTGGCAGCCAGGGCCCCATCACTGCTCCCTGCAAACGGAGTTGCTTGAGAATCACAGGCACCCATGGCGCATACAGTAAGGCCGCGCACATTTGGGCCGTCACCCAGGGCCAAAACAGCTTGCGTGCTTCCTTGCGCCAGACCATCTCCCATACGAAGAAGCAGTTTGCAGACAGTACCAAGAAGGCGCCGACGTTGTGTGTGTACAACACAAGAGCAAACGAGAGGACGATCCCCAGCCATCCCATGTTCCTTGCCCTGCTGTGTTCAATGTCAGTCGGCGTAGTCACGAACCGATGGACAAAGTAGATGGCCAGTAAGCTAGCCAGCGGCAGGACAGTGTACATGCGCGCTGTGCGCGAGACCACAATGTGATGCGGTGATAGAGCAGCGGCAAAAGCTGCCAGCAGTGCGACATCAGCATTGAACATCTTGCGCCCTACCCAATATAAGGGCGGAATGGTCACTAATCCAAAAGCCACTGACAAGAAACGCAACCCCCAATCGCTGCCGAGTATCTTTTCCCAGAAATGCAGTAGAAAGTAGTACAGGGGAGGGCTAACATCGGCATACACCAGGGCTTGCAGAATGCCAGATGGAAATGACCGGCGCGCCAGGAAGATGGTCTGCGCCTCATCACGCCAGATACCAAAAGCATCCAGGTGATAGAGCCGAAAAGCTGCGCCGATACCAACGATGGCCACGAGAAGCAACCAATCGTGTTTATGAGATCCCAAGTCCTCCCGGAAACGCTTCATCCAGGACACGTGGCCTCAACCCTCTCCAAGCTTTTCGAAGAGCAAGATCAACTCCGAATTGAAGATGTATTCGACACGTTCGAGACGGAAGCCATGTGCGGCCATCAAACGGATAAGGCCTTTGCGCGTGTAGTGGGTAATATGCTCGTCAGCATATGCGCCTGGCGCAAAGAACTTGTACAGGCGCTCGATGATGAGCCAGCTCAGCCGGCTGTAGTCGGGCGTGCCGAGTACCAGGCGTCCGCCGTTTTTGAGCACGCGAGCCATCTCCAGGAAAGGTTGCTCACTTGATACCAGGTGCTCTATGACCTGCGAGCACACTACCTGCTCGAAAGTATCGTTGGCAAACGGCAAGGCAAACACAGAGCCATTGACGAGGGGGCGACAGTAGCACCTGGCATATAGCAGCTTGTTCCGCTGGATGTCCAGGCCAACCGCGCGATCGTTCAAGTCACCCAGAATCCGGCTTGAACCGCAGCCCATGTCCAGGCAGGACTTGCTGGCATCAATCATGCCCGTGACGATCCGATGCCGTCGTCGCTGCCAATACCGCTGTAAAGGGATAATGCTGTCAAAGGCACGTGCGTCATAGTCAGCCGATTCAATAGAGTTGCGCAGCTTCCACATGCGGAACAAGGTCTTCAGATAGGAGACGCCGAATCGCAGCAATTTGACCTTCGACTTGCCGCTACTCCTTGGCACATAGCGAAAGGGCACCTCCACAATCTTGCAACCCTCTGCATAGCACCTGATCAGGATCTCCTGCAAAGCATCAAAGTCATTGCTGCGCAGATCGAGGCTGCTCAGAGCCGATGCACGGTACAGGCGAAAGCCGCTGGAAATGTCTTGCACTGGCAAAGACAAGACCTTGGTGTACACAACATTCAGGATGATACTCAATATGCGCCTGTACAAGGGCATATCCGCACTGCCACCCTCTACATAGCGAGAGGCGATCACCAATTCGGCGCCAGAGCGATGGCTCCACATAACCGGCACAAAGTCCGGCACGTGTGAGAGGTCAGCATCCATAGTCAGAACATACTCACCACAGGCGCGCTTGAACCCTGTCCACAATGCTCCTCCGTAGCCGGGCTCAGTCTGCTGCACCACAACAGCACGCGCAGCGGCACAAACCTCTTCAGTGGCATCTGAAGAGTGATTGTCAACCACGATAATCTCGTACTCGCTGTCACCTGTGCACGCAAGACTTGACAGCACCGTGTGCAATTGTGGCAAAAGCTTGGCCAGATTGTCCGCCTCATTCAAGGCGGGAATGACAACACTGAGCTCCATGAGTCTCCATTTGTTATTTCAGTCTAAAGACTATCAACTTTCCTCTCACGCTGCGATGCACGTGAATCAACTCCAGTTCGCGTGGAACGGCGCTCTCGTCGAGCAGGAAGGCAAGCTGAGGACGCAAGTCGCGCATCTCACCCTCATCCAACACGAAGTAGTGCACCCCACTGGCGCGCGCGTAAGTGAGAATCTGTGCATACTCGGCATTGGGCGTGGGTTCCCAGCGGGTGTCAGCATAAAAGGCAATGGCCGGGTAGCGGCACATCACGACCGAGTCATGCGGGATATTGTCCCTCAACCAGAGCCCTATGGTCTTGTGCCCCGGACGGAAAGAGGCAGTGTTCGTATACTGTTCCATAACTCGCGGCTGCATCAGCACAAAGAAGAGCACCAGAAGTAGCGTGGGAACGCTCACCAAGACCACGTGCCAGAAGCGCGGCAAATCGCGTCCTTCGAGCAGGTCCTCCACAGTGCCACTGAGCCAGCCCCCGAGTCCATACGCGCCCAATCCCAGCCACATAACGAAAGTGGGCAGCAGAGTAGCGATGTAACGATCCTGGATGAAGAAGGGCAAGAAGGCCATCACTGGCGCCAGAGAAGCCAGCAGAAGCAACTCCCCCTTGAGCCTAGCCTTGTCCCAGACCACTCTGAAGAAGGCCAGGCCCATCAGCGGCAGCAGATAGTACGAAAACAACCTCAAAGACAACAGCGAACCGATGAAACGGCGCACATTCCTGGCCAGCAACTGTACGAACTCGGACGGGTGTGCGCGAATCGCATCAATCATGCTTACATCATAGCTCTCCCGTGAGAAGAAGAACACCTCCAGACCGGTAGAATCCAACCCCCACGTAGCGCGATCGAAGGCGCTTGTATCCCCCTCTGCCAGGCCAATGCAAGTCACAAACGTGACGCCCACTTTCTCACTTACCATCCATGAGCCAGTCTCCTGATGCACGTAGTAGGCATAGGGCATGAAGAACAACAGAAAGCCTGCCACATACAGGCTCAGGCCAATCAGCGTGACGCGTGTGAACAGCTTCTTTTCGCAGAGCTTGACCAGAGCCAGAACCACGCCTCCGACTGCCAGATAAGCGATGGCTTCGGGCCGTGTGAGATAAGCCAGCCCAAAGCAGATGCCACCCAGAGCGTAGAACCAGGCTCGTTCCTGGCGCATGGCCAGCAGTACCATCAGCAATCCTGTGTAGACAAAAAAGTAGTATGGCGGTTCGGTCAACGTTCCCCAGTAAAGCGCCGCCGTAGAAATGGCGGGGTATATAGCCAGCAGCACCACGCTGACATAACCCACTTCTCGACCATAGATTTCCTTTGCCAGCAAATAGACGGGAATAACCAGTAGAACACCAAACAGCACGTAGCAGATGTTGCTGGCGAGTTCCAGGTCACGTGTGAGCAGGTAGACCAAACCGGACAGCAGCGGATACATGGGCGTATGGTGCACGTCAGAGTACCCGGTGAAGCTGTAGCCCTGCCCGGTGAGCCAGTTGCGTCCTAACCAGAGGTAGAAAGGCTCATCACCCCAGACAATGCGTTGCGGCTGCAGCACAGCAACCACTCGCACCAACGCTGCCCAAACGCCCAAGGTACCTAGGGCCAGACCTTCCGCCAGCCTGGACTTACCCTGCGTCACTGTCATCGTTTGCATGGCTCTCATCTTTGTCCTCGACGGCACGTTCGAGCTCTTCAACCTGCACACGAAGCAGCCCCAGTTCCTGAGTCAAGACCTTGATCTGCCCGCTGAAGCGAGAGATGCGTATGGAGAACTGAAACAGAATGAAAAGTAAGGAGATGATGGCAAGCACGAAAATCAACGCGGGCGGGTACTCGATACCCAAGGCGTACGCGACCATGTCTAGATAGTCTATGAACAAAGGCGTGAGCACCAGCACCACGGCCGTGAGCAGCCACAGCAACGCAAACTCTTCTTTCAGTTTCTTCGTGCGTACCAGGTTGACCACGAACAGCAGCACGGCGACACCAAGCACCACAGCAAAGAAGCGAGCACGCAACTCCATAACATCTTGCGCCGCAAGCACAGTCCCTCCTCCCAACAACCAGATCACTTTCTCAATTCCCCTATCTCTTCGAGTACCACTCTCATAGGCGCAAAGGAAAATGCGTCCAGGAGCGCTACCAGCCGGTGCATCATTGCTCCAATGTTGTAGTACGTCACAAAACGTGATAGAAAAGGCAGGGCCAGCCGAGGCGTGTTCGGGTAGACTTCCCAGGGATGCACATAGATCGTGAAAGGCCGACATTGACTGATCTGTTGCAAGCAAAACCTGACTAATCCGAAAGGCAGAGCCCGCAAGTAGAAACCTCCACACACAGGCACCTTCATGCCCGCCCATGCCCACACAGACATGGGGAACTCAACGAGGGCACCTTCCCGATCTGCGCTTGTAACATCTTCCGAAGAAGGACGGTAGGGCATGAGCGGACAGCCGTTAACGCCATAAACGGGGTTCTTTAACGGGAATATACTCGAGTCGTAATAATAACCACACTCTGTCAAAACGCCCAAAGCCCAACGTGTGCGGTTATCAAGTGAAAAGGTCGGTGCACGGAAGCCAATAATCTTTACAGCGGGCACTACTGCGCGCATTGTCGTGGCGAACTCTTGCAACTCGGCCCTGAATTCATCCGGCGCCATCTGCCACAGTGGCTTGTGGCTCATGCCATGACAGGCCAGTTCATGCCCTTGCGCAGCAATAGCTTCGATCAGTCGTGGATGGCGCTGAGCAATCTCTCCCACGACGAAGAAGGTGGCTTTGACCTCCCGTCGTCGCAGCAGATTCAGCAGCAGCCGTGTAGAGTGCTCAATTTGCACCTCCAACTCTCCTGACGGCAAGCTGCAACGCACCAGTTCGGGATGATACCAGTCCTCGAGGTCGATCGTCAGCGCGTTAAGCATGGGAGGCTCGCCCCCCCTCGAGCGGTTTCACGCCAGGCCGCGCGGCATTAGCGTGTGTTCTTTGGCGCAACAAGACAATCAGGATCGACAGGAACATCTTGAAGACGTAGTAGATTGGCTTCCAACTGGAGTGCATGGATTCGCCACTCAAGCGTTTCCGCATGATCACCGGCACCTCCACCAGGCGGAACCCGGCAAAGTGCAGCAGCAGGATTGTGTCAGCGTCAGGGAAATCAACCGGGTAATTATCGGCAGCGAAGAACGTCATCACATCGCGGTTGAAAGCCTGGAAACCGGAGGTAGCATCAGTAACACGTCGGCCAGTAATGTGCGAGACAACCCAACTGAAAAAGGCCATACCCATTCGCTTGATGAGACTAGTGCGATACTCCATGCGGCCCAGGAAGCGGGAGCCAAGTGCGACGTCCGCTTCACCTTTCTGCACCACACGCAACAAATCAGCAATGCTACTGGCCGCATGCTGGCCATCTGCATCCATCAGCACGCCAAAATCGTAGGCGCGCCGTTCGGCATACCCAAAGCCCGCCTGCACAGCGCCGCCATAGCCCAGATTGCATGGCAAACGCAGCACACGAGCCCCGGCCTGGGCAGCCACAGATGCGGTTTCGTCGGTCGAATTGTCGTCTACGACCAGCACCTCGAGGTTGAGCCCGGCATCGCTTATCTCAGCCAGGACTTGCCTGATGTTCCTGGCCTCATTGTGAGCAGGAATAATCACCAGGGTCTTTGCGGTGGTAACACACATGCTACGCTATTCCTCAAACTGCAGGCAATGACTTCTGCGAATGACAAATGAAGATGACCACTGCCAGACGGCCAACGTCTTCATGACGATCCTTTGCAGGTTTCATGATTGGTGAATCGCCCGTGATACGGTGAGCGGATTGCTCTCCGAGTCAGTGTGTGCAAGCCACTGAGCGCCATAACGGGACTGATAGAGAATACGGTCTCGGTATTTGCGGCCCTCAAGTCCCATCCAGATGACATAGTTTGAGATGGCAGCTACTCTGACCAAGGCGAAAAGTGGAGTATGGAAAAGCAACTGCTCGAAGAATGGCCGTCGGAAGAAGATGTCAAAGAAAGCCACCACATTCTTCTTGGCAGGTTCAAAGTGCAAATTCGTCCATTGTCCAATGATCTCGATCTGCTGCAAATCAGCAACGCCGCTGCCACGCTGCGCACAAAGCTGGATGTGCTCAATACGAGCGGGGTCCAGTCCAATCACCAGAGCGGCTACGGCATCAAGCGCGACGTTGTCGGCTGAAGCCATAACTAGGTCTGCCACTCTTGGCCTGCCCTGTTTAGGGCCCCGTCCCTCAAGGCACACCGTTCCATCCATGACACAGAACTGCGGCTTCAAGATGGCATTGACATCGGCCAGTGCCTCATTGATTACAGGGTGATAATCCAATCGCAGGCGTTTCAAACATCCCCACTGGTTTTTGATCGCCCCAGTTATGCTCGAAAGACAGTGTGTCTTGAGCACAGGCACAGTGATCAGTTGAGTTCTCGTCAGGATTTCAGGTATATCTGCCTGATGCCCCAGTACAAGGCTATCAGCCAGTGGAACAGCCACAAAACGGCCTTTGCTCATGTTGATCCATTCCAGCCCGTACCGTCGGCAGACGTCCGAAATGCCAGTTACTCGAACGGCTCTCTCCACCCAGGTCGTATACGTGTCCGCTTCCACAACGTAAATGCGTCCCACGTAATCCCTGATTGCTTCCACCACTCCTTCCAAAACCCAAGGGGAGGTTTGCATTCCTGGCATCAGATAGTCAAAGCAAAGGTTGGGTTTTAGAGCTACATCAGCTCCTTGGTGGATGGCATTGCGCCACTCGGCCTTTTCCATTGCTTCCCGCACTGCCTCGACGACCAAGTCTCTGGTATTTCCACCTTGACTCGCGACGTGTACTATGCTAACTTTCTTCATTTGATCACTCATATCCCTTCTCACCGGAGTTGCCTAAGGAGCTGGCGCGGATATTCTGTGTAGGGTAATCAGGGGCTGCTTTGGGCAAGTACATAGCTGCCTCTCTGGTAAATAACACGTCCAACCTCGGCAATCTCGGTCCAGAAGATGTCATCGGTAAGGATGTAATAATGGTCAGTTTGCAGCAATTCTGTCAGTTTATCCTCATCATTGACGAAAGTCAAGTATCTGTCGGCATAGAATGCTGCCGCTGGTCGGATCCAGTATGAACCAGGCCAATAGTTGATCAGCTTGTCATCAGCCTTCAGGACATAGTTGGAATATGAAACGACAGCCTTGACATCTGGATTGAAATCCCCCAAGGTGGGCAAGCCTGGGGTAGAGATAAGCCACAGAGCCGCCACCAAAAGAAACCCTGCCTTCTTTCCTACTATAGCAATGGGCAATTGCGCTGCCAAGATAGCAAAGGCCAAGTAGGCGGGAATGATGTACCACCCGATCCTGCTGCGTGACACACTAAAGATCAATAGGGGTATTGCTGCCGAGCTTAGCAACAGGATCTGTGCTCGATCACGAAAACGGACGCTGCGGTAGACAGCGTAGGCCAGTGCAATGATTACGATTACGTACCAGGCGGGAAAGCCGCGCACAAAGCTACGCAAATAAAAGAGCGGGTCTCGCAAATGTCCTTCTTCCCCTGTCACATAGCCGACGGTCAACTGAACCATATATGAGTCAAAGAAGCGACGGCCCCATATCAGCAACTGGCCCAGATGCCACGGCACGATAATCAGCGCGGAAATCAGCAACCCTAGTACCAGTTCCCGCCGCCACCACAGGTGTCGCGGCAATCCAAGCACGAAGAAGGCGAATATGATAAGGTAGGCCAAGAACCCACCGATGCTTTTGACCATCACGCCCAGCCCCAAGGGTATCCCCAGCCAGATTAGATAGGTTGGCTTCGACTGGCTTAGCCAAGCCAACAGCAAAGAACATCCTGTCAAAAAGATTAGAGACATGTCTAACATGCCAACACGTGCCAGGCTGACAAAGTTGTATCCATGGCTGTGCAGATTCTTGCTCGGCGTAAGCAGGATCAGAGCTGCTCCTATTCCAACAGCCCAACTAGAGAAAAGCTTCTTGCCGAGAAGGCAAGCTACGACAACCGCTCCTACGCCAGACAGGGCAGAGCAGCATCGAGCTGCGAATTCGTTCATGCCAAAGACCTTGTAGGCTATGGCTGTCACCCACAGGCACACCGGCGGCTTGTCAAAGAACTCGGCTGCATTCCATCGAGGGGTATTCCAATCGTTCGTCCACAGGATTTCTCTCGCTATCTGAGCATAGGCAGCCTCATCGTAATCACCAATACTACCCTCTCCGAGACACCAGAAGATGATCAGCGCACTGAAAGCGGTGAGACCCAAAACAATTAACACATCTTTGACTTTCCACCTCGGCCTCAACTCCATTTCTAGCCACTGGCTCCATTGTGCTATTCTTCTTCTGCCTCTCGCACTGACCGTAGCCCACCACATGCCCATCTTCCAATCCCCCTGTCCGTCAGTGTAGCCTGTAAACCATAGCCAGTGGCACACCTTCGACACTCACTGTGAACTCTGGCTCATATTGTTCCACGAGATCCAGCAGCTCTGGCACGTCCGTGAAGCCTGTCTCACGCATCTGGACTAGAGCATAGTCACAAGCATAAGGGCTGATCACATCCCAGCCGGTAATGCGCAGATCTTGGCGCAGCATTTCATCCTCCTGGTAGGCACGTAGGGCGAACGGCTGATCGACCCAGATCGAAGCGCCTTCGGGCAACTGAGCGTTCAGGTATGGAAGACAGTCTTTGTAGCTCTCACACCAGAAAGTGGTTTCCAGGCCTAGCTGCACTGCACCTGGCAAACCACCTACGATTTCGCTATAGTATGATAACTCGTAAGGATGAAACTTGACAATCGAAACAAGTGGAGGCACATACAGCAGTACAGCCAGTCCAGCAATCAGCAGGCCTTGCGCCAGTGCGCGATGATTCGCAACCCTGCGGGACAATGACTTCCTCACAATCTCCAGGACAGAAACAAACCCGATGCCTGCCAGCATCGCCAAGTAGGGGAAAACAGGCATAAAATGCCTTTCTCCGCTGTAGGCGGCTTGCAGCCCAGAGGCCGTTGTTAAGAAAGGGATAACTGCGTTCAGCAGGACGTAGTATCCCAGCAGCGAGCTTGTGCGCGTCTTGAGTACTCGAGCAATGCCAATGAGGTACGCCACAGTGATCGTGAGTGGCACTACGGCAATGGTCAGGACGAAGGCGTAGTGCCACGGCGATCTCCCAGTCCGTCCCAGGTAGTACTGCAGAGTCTGGTTGAAACGGTAACCCATAGCGATGTAGTAGGCAAGGCGTTCCAGTGTGTCATGATACAGCCAAGGCCAAATAGCCAGGAAAACCGCAGAGCCTAATGCCCCGATCAGCACTATCTTGGCCAAAACGCCCTTCTCTCGTCGCCAAAGTAGGAACCAGATCCCCCAGACAAGCGGCATTAGCAGAGCATTTAGTTTGGTGCCCAAGCCAATTCCGAAAGCAAGGCCCGTGAGAATTGTCCACAGCCACCCTTGTTTGGTGATCGCCTGCCAAAACAGGTACATGGTGAGCACCCATATCGCAGCCATGGGTATATCCAGGTTGGCCAAGTGAGCATGCAGGAACACACGCGGCATGAGCAACAGGGAAAAGGACGCGGCAAGCCCGGCCGTCGAGCCGTATGTTCCTACTAAACTCAGATACACAAGGCCCACAAGAAGTGCAAACCAGACAGCAGCACTAAACCGGTAGGCGGCGATATTCCCCCACACCTTGCGGAAAAACGCCCATCCCAACCCTGTTGCCAGCTTGGATACCGGAGGATGAAGTTCAAAACCAGGATCCTGCACCCACCAGCGCACAATGACCGCGTCATCAAAAGCCCTCTCGGGATGGCCTTGGACAGCGGCCTGTCGCAGCATGCCCAGCCAAGTCATATAGCCGCGTGATGCCTTGAAAGAACGTGGCTCATCCCATGTCACCCCGGGATCGTCAATCGTCATCAGCACGGATGCAAATGCTAACAGCGCCAACAACGCGGCTATCCAGGGCTTCTGCTTACGAGCCATTCACTCCTACTCCTCTGACTACCGTGCGAGCATTATTCGGACTAAAACCCCAAGTGTGAGCAAACGGTAAGGGAAAGAGTTGGCGATTCGATGTGTGGTTGCCGTCCACGAATGGGAACACGAATACACAAATGGCGCTGCACAGTATTCGTGTATTCGTGCAGGATTCGCCTTGCCTATCGCAAGACAGGTGGATGGCCTTTCAACCCACCTCGCTGTCGTTCATCCCTTCTCGACTTGATAGCCTGGGACCTTCTCATGCCCGCCTTGTTGTCGAGTTATGCGAAACTCACACTGAAAGTAGTGCTGTTCATCTATTATCTTCGACCGAGACTGTGACCCAACCTGCCAAACAAAGCTGACATCCTCACAGCACCTCGTAAACGTAAGTGCGGTCAACGATGAAAGCGCGCTCTGTACCTGGCAGAAAATGCAGCAGCCGATCTCCCACGTAGATTGGAAGGTCGTCTAGCGTCAGAGCGTGTCGCAGGCCAGAGGCGGCTGACAGATCCTTCTCGAGCTGTGGCCACGCTGCTCCATAACTGCGAGCCCCCACCAACACGTAACGCACCCCCCACGTCTTCAGCAGGGCGATGCTTTCTTTGTCAGGAAAGCTCTCCAGCACTTCACGCTGCTCGTTGAAGGCACGCGGGAAGAATGTACCATAACCGAAACTGATTTTCTTGCCATGCGTACGCATCATGTACAATGACCGGCCAGTCATAGCCTTGGTAATCGGAAACTCCATGATAGCGAAATCACCATCCTGCCCAGCAAGCCAGTAGTCCACTGGCCGTGCTTGTACGCTGCAAGTTCCCAGTGCGTAAGGGAACGCAGCGAACTCTAGGATTACCAGGCAGAACACCGCTATCGTCACTACCAGGCCACGAGCTCGAAAACGTGCACTAATGCCCTGCCAATTGCATCTCTTGTGCAACCGTTGCAATCCGTACCCCGCCAGCACGGAAACACCGAAAACGGTGATCAGCCCCAGACGGGCCCACACGCGCATGGCACTGAAGAAAGGCAGATACAGGTACAGCAGCAGCGTAGGCAACGGCAGGTATATGGCCCCCGCCACTCGCAGACTATAAGAGGAGATTGGATAGAGTGCCAGACGCTTTGTCAGAAACCCCACACCTGTAGTAAAGATTCGTTCCAACCAGCCCGGCACTGCGATGTACACAGGCGCATTGTCCCAATGCAACGTGGTTCCAAGTGCCATAACAGCGAAGATCAGGCTCAGCCAGGCGAAAGCCCTACGTGTCCTGCCGTCCTGGCGCCATAAGGCAATGACAGCGAGCACAAGCGGTACTAACCCAAGGTACAAAGCATTCTCATTGATATTCTGTGCATAGCGCTCTAGCAGCCACGCGCCCCACAGAGGCTGCATTACATTCGGATAGAAGAAATCCAAAGGACTGGCGGAGAACTGATCCAAATAGCGCAGAGACTGTGGCCGGCCTCCCTCTTTCCATACGCGCGTGACGGGCAGTACAAGGGGGCCAACAAGCACGAGCCCCACGAGCACAAACGTCAGAACACAGCGCGCGAACTGCTGCTGCCACAGATACTGTCGCCACGGCCTGCCACGAACCAGAACGTAGATCACAGTGGCCAGGCCAAACATGTATGCATAGTACCACGACGACAGCGCTCCCAAGGCGTAGAACAAAGCAGCCATGGCCGCCTTCGACAAGCGGCGTTCAACGATGGTTTTGTCAAGGTACAATAGGAGAAAGGGCAACCATTGTGTACCCATTAACGGCAAATGCCCTGCTCCTAGGTGTGAAAGACGATACGGGCAGAAAGCAAAGCACAACCCGCTCAGGAACGCTCCCAGATAGCTATGAGTATGGTTCAGTACCAACAAGTAGGTACCGAATCCCGATAGCGCAAACGATAGCAGGACAACCAGATTGTAAGCTACGACCTCACCAAACAATATGGTCAGCGGCAGAGCAGGTATAGCGTTACATAGCGTCGTTTCGGACAAGGCCAGATTGTAACCAAACGGATAGAACATGTTCGGATTGAAAAAAAGCTGTGACAAAGCCCTGCCTCCAAAGACAGCTTCCCTGAACCATCGCAAGAGAAACAAGTAGTAGAAGCTGTCCCCTGGCATAGGAGCACCGAGCACGTGATCGCCCAGGCCGGCGACCAGCGGAAAGGTCATCACCGCACTCAGCGCGACGAATGCCCCCAGTACAACCAAGTGCAAAGCTATGCCACCAGGGCGGCTGCCCTGTTTCGTTCGCAAGGCTGCGTACACTGGTATCGCTCCCTCTACCTACCCAGCAGCCAGACTCCCAGGACGATGACCAGTACGCCTGCCAAGCGAGTAATGGAAAAAGCCTCGTGCAGCACAGTCCAGTTGAATATGGCTACCAGGACATATCCCAGCGCAAACATCGGATAGGCGAAGCTTTGGTCCAGCTTGGAAAGCGCAAACAGATAGGCGATAAACCCGACCCCGTATGATGCGATGCCGGAGAATACAAATGGGTTGAAGAGCATGCGCATCAGAATAGATAGCCTAAACTGCTCAATCCCACCCACCTGATTCATGCCCACCTTCATCAGAAGCTGCCCCACCACGGAACAAAAGATAGCAACAAACAGCATGAACATTGGATTACCCATCAAGTTGTCCTCCTATTCTTGTTGTCTAACGCGCCACACTCGAGTGCGCGGTGCATCCGTCTCGTAGACTAAGGAAAGAGCTGCAGGGTCCTCAGCTTGCCAAGCTTGTAATGCTGGCTGCAGATACTGCTCGGTCGTGCGCGTCCAACTGAACGCATCTTCTATGACGTACGCCACGCGGTTGTCACGCACCATGTGCATCAGCTCCGTTGCTTCAGCGGAATACGGGTACTCCAGAGCTTGATGCCCAGTAAGCATGTACAGCAAGTCCGCCTTGCGACACATCACAACGGTAGGCTGCGCGGCGTCTTGTGCAATCCAATTCATGACCTGCAAGTAGTTGCTCCACTCGGCATCTCCAGCGTAGTATGTGGCTACCGAATGACCAAAGCCGCAGCGCAGGTTACGCTGAATATGGCGGGTGTCCACCACCAGAGCTGACAACATCAACACCGTACAAGCTAAGGCCAAGGCATGCTTTCGAATCTGATCCCCAAGTCTCAGCACTCGCCGCAGCAAAAACTTGACAGCCACTAGAAAGTAGTAAATGGCAAAGGGAATGATGGGCACAAGCAGCCGGCTCTGAGCCCACAGATAACCGACACAGGAAGCGAAAAAGAGCGCCACATACCATTCGCTTACGTGTCCCTGTCTGGCCTCCAGGCTAAAGCCGAGCAAAAGCAACACCGAGATCACTCCAACTAAGGCAATCCCGACGGGACCGAGCAATGCGCCTGCACTCAGGGCATGAGGAAAGAGCACATCGGGCCAGATGTCCAGCGTATAGATGTGCAGATTTTGCGCCAGGCGAGCCACCCAATCCGATAGGCTGGCTCTTGCCGTACCATAAGGATCACCGGAGAAATACAAAGCAAAGTAACCTCGTCCCAGTCCTACCGAGGTTCCTGTCGTCGGGAGCAAACTGCTGCGGATAAGCCAGGGTGCCACCAACACCCCCACAACGACTAGCAGCAGCAAGGCATGCTTGAACCTGCGCCGCGTGAGCAAATAGAGCGCGAATGCAGCGGCCATGACCAGGGCAATGGAGCGTACGTAAAACGTCAGTGCCAACAGCGTGGCCATCCCAATAACAGTGCCATTGTCTGCCTCTTGCCAGTACCGCTCAAAGAACCAAATGCAGCAAAGGGAAAAGGAGAGGTAAGGAATCTCCGTTCCCACTTCTGCGGCAAAGTGCAGCACGTGCGGGTTCACAGCTATGAGCAGTGCGGTTATGGTGGCCAACGTGGTGCTACGCCGCCTGAATATGTCATAAGCCAGTGCAGTTGCACCCAGATACAGTGCGAGCGATAGCAGCTTCATGGGCAGGATGGCAGCCAATAACTGGTGCGCAGTGCCCGTCAGAGCCAGCATCCCGGCCAACAACACAGGGTAGCCAGGCGGATACAGCGTCATCTCAGGCAAGCGCGGATCGCTAATCATCCTGTAACCGTTGCCCATGACCAACGACTGGCCCAGGATCATGTAAGTCGCATTATCACCAGCCGGCACCAAGTGCCCATTGAGCAGCAACGTTGCAGACAGCAAGGCCAGCGCCAATATGAAAATCAGTCGGTATTTTGATAGTAGCATCATCTCGCTAACTGCTGCAGGCTACTAATGACTCCGAATGCCAAAGAGGTCAACCTCCACGCCAGTGAAGCGTGTCTCTGACACCAATTCGGTGTAGGGAGACATGGTCAGGTAATCCTTCAGCGCCAAGTTATTGGTATGACTGAGCACGAGCCAGATACGACTGTAGTTGGGCAGCACCATCCCAATGCGTGCTGCCAGGAGATCACGGTCTGTCACGCCCCGACTGACGCCCATGCAACGCGCCGAGCCGTGATAGTAATGTTCAAACGGCAACCAGATATCCTCGTCCACCATGCAGATCAAATCGCCCGCTTGCTCCTCCGCCATTACGTATCGCACTGCTGCACGCCAGTTCTCCTTTTGCTCACGGCGATAGATGTTGGCAACGGGACACAGTGAGGCCAACACGATAGCCCCAACCACCATAGCCCCCAGAACCCGGCCCGGCATCCTCGCTATCCCTCGTGCCACGATGATGCAATATGGAGGCAAGAAGGGAAAGATGTAACGCAACACCCAGAACGACCTGAACTGCGATAGCAGAAAGACCGTGCCAAGGGGCACCACCAAATACAGCAACGTGAATACAAGTCCATCATCTATGCGTAGCGCCAAATGCCCATGCTTGAAGGTCACCAAACTCCATGCCACACAGAAGCCAAACAAGAGCATCCCGCCCCAATAGAGCAGACGTCCCTCAGCCGTTGTGCCTAGACTGAAAGAGTACAAGGTGCTCACCAGGTCACGGAACGCCGGTGCGCCATGCCAGGTATCCAGCAGCCCCCACCAAACGTCCGTCTCTCGGCTGAAGATACCCGCCAACCCAATCACAGAGAGCAAAACAACTGCTGCCTGGCTGAGCAGCCAGTGCTTCCAAATGCCCTTCCGAGCATGTCGCCGCAAAAGCAGGTAGAGTACGTAGACACTCTGAAACGGCGCGAGGAAAATGGCAAAGTAGTGCGCATTCATGGCCATGGCCGTACTGAGCACGTAGGCCAACCAATGCCAGAGCTTGCCTTCTCGTAGAGCCAGCAGCATGAAATAGGCGGAACAGAGGCCCAGAGATGCTACCAGAATGTACATACGGGCTTCTTGAGAGTACCAGATGTGCAAAGGCGAGATTGTGAGCAGCAATGCGCTGATCAAACCCACGCGCTCATCAAACAACTGCCTCGCCAAAGCATAGATGGCCACGATAGACCCCAGTCCGATAAATACAGATAGCGAACGTATGACGAACTCGCTGCTTCCCAGCGGCAGCCAGAAATGCAAAAGCAGGTAATACAACGGCGGAAAGATGCGCTGCACGCTGAGGGCAATGTGCCAGCCTACACTGTGTCTGGCCACCCATACGCTGTAGGCCTCATCAAACCAAAAGCTCTCAGCCGATAGAGCGTAGAATCTCAGCAACGCCCCCCCGGCCAGGCTGAGCAACAGGATAGCTCTTGTGTTTCGATTTCGGTCAAGGCGTGCCAGCCCCTCGTGCATGCCAGTCAGCCCCCGCTTCGTGCTGCCGTCAGATCATAGAGAAGCAGGCTTCCTACACCCCGGAAGTCGCGCTCTTCTACGACCTGAAATCGGCTGTCGAGAACCTGTTTGACGATGCCGTTCGGATCGCTGTAGTGCCCACGTTCCCAGACCAACCACACGCGCTTGTAGCACTGTGCAACGTCTGCCACTACTCTCTGCGCAGTATTAGTGGTCACTGGGATAGGCAGATCCATGTTGATCTCCACGTGACCCTCAGCGTAATAGTCGAAAGGCTTCACATTCCAACGAGGCGAGAAGAGCACAACGTCCCCTGGTCGTGCCCGTTCCAGAACGTGGAAACTCACCCCACGCCAATCAGGGTTTTGTTCGATGTTCCAGGCATTCCAATAGCCCACCAGCAAGACCAACACTAAGAACAAGGCAACGGCAATACGTGCCCAGTTCCACCTAAGGCTGTTGATACCGGTAGCCACCAGGATACAATAGGGCGGCAAGAATGGCAGCAGATAGCGAATGGTGTACACGGGTTTCGCCTGCGACAGCAGCCAGGCAGCAAATAATGGTATACCGACGTACATCAGGCAAAACAACACCCCTTCCCGGTCCCGATCGGAGAACAGTCTGGAGACCGCAGTCAGAACGCAAAAACCAAATAGCACGTAGGCTGCTCGGCGCAACATCACTGGATAGAATTGCCGGTCAAGGCCGATGTTGAAATAGAGCCACGTATCCATCAAAGCACTAAGCGCTGGCCGTCCCACTGACTTTTCCACCCATCCTCCACCACCAGTGCTTACTTGATGATAGAGAACAGGCATCCAAGGCAAGAACAGCAAACCAATCGCTAGCTCCGCCCTCAGCCACTTGCGCCACAACTCTTTTGAGTTGCTGCGCCAGAGCCAATAGATCGCAAACAGGTTTTGAAAGAGAAAAACAAAGAGTGCAAAGTAATGCGTATAGAATGCCAGAACAGATGCAAGCACATAGCCCAGCCAATAGCGTATCTGCTGCCTTCGCAAAGCCAACAGCATGAAATGGCTGGCCAACAGGCTAAGCATGGTCACCATAACGTACATGCGCGCTTCCTGCGAGTACCAGATGTGCAGCGGAGACAAAGCGAGGAACAGCGCAGAAAGCGAGCCAACACGCTGACCAAACAGTTCATTGGCCAATGCATACACAATCACAATAGCGAGGACGCCGAGCACGGCGGACAGCGCGCGAACGACGAACTCGCTCTCTCCCAGGTAAAGCCAGAAGTGTAGGGCGAGGTAATAGAGGGGCGGGTGGATATCCCCAGCAGCCCAGGCGACCACCGAGGGCAGGCTCATGCGGGCAATAATGATGCTCGTCGCCTCATCGAGCCAGATGCTCTCTTTGCCCAAGCCCACGAAACGTAAAAGCCCCCCGCCCAGCACAACCAGTGCAAGCAGGCCAGCACCTGTGCGGCCGTGCAGTCGAGTGGCTCTTACCCGACGCGCCACCATGTGCACGTCCTCTCAACGCTGTGGGGCATTGCCGTGCGATGAGAACGGCGTTGGTCTCCACCAACTCCACTCCACGCACCCGCTGCAAGAAGGCACATCATCCAGGCGGCCTTCCAGGTGCTGGCGTCGCAACTCCACCATCCTGGGGCCATTCCAGGCTTTCATCACGCCGTCTCTGACGTTGCCAAGGGGATTGAGTGCATTATAGTCACGATCACAACAGACCAGCGTTCCATCCCAGTAGATGTGAACGTGGTACCACAAGTTGGGACAATGAAAGCGCTTCTCAGGCAGCACAATCTCAGCGGCATCAGCGCGCAACTCGCTTATCTGCTCTACCTGGTTACCCCAGGAGTCAAACGCCTTGACGTGAACACGATCCACGCCTGGGATGCTCCAAATGCGTCTAAACTGTTCAATCTCTGCGGCGGTTGGTTCTATCTTGATGATTTGCACGCTGACACGCGGCCCACCATCACGTTTGCTCCTCATCTGGGCAAAACGGAGGATGTTCTCACGCGTTTGTTCGAAACCAGCCCTGCGCCGCACGCGTTCGTAAGTCTCGCGCGTGGCCCCGTCGAGACAGAGGTAGATGGCACCTAGCCCCGCGTCAAGGATCTTGCGACTGCTCTCCTCATCCAAGCGCGTCGCATTCGTGGAGATTTCGCTGTGCAGACCGTGGCTGCGGCAATAGGCCATCATATCATAGATTCTGGGATGCAGTAGAGGCTCGCCCCAGATGTGCAACGTGGTCGTTTGCACGTGAGGTGCCATCTCGTCAACGATCTGCGTGAAAAGGTCATAGTCCATAAACCCCTTGGGACGCGTGACCAGCCCCAGGCCGGTAGGGCACATCACGCATCTCAGATTGCAGACATTGGTAGATTCCAGGTACATGCGATCAGGATAAGTCATTAGTCTGGTGCGCCCGGTGACGTAGGAGAGCCACTTAGCAAAAGAAACAGCCCGATGCCGATACCATTGTATCCGACGTTCGATCCTACTCAGGACCACACCCTCATCTCCCCTGCACGCAGACTAGCAAACTGTTTGAAAAACCCCAAACGCAGCAACCACCGAGCCATCACCCGCAAGGGTTGAAAACGTGAGACACGCCATAGTATGGGCCCCAACCTTGATCCGAACGCCTGCCAATACAGGCGCTTTGCTTTACTCCTGGTAAAGGCCCGGTATGCCCTGCGTATCCATCGACTAAGAGCAGCGTCCGAAACCTCAGAAACGTTGAGAAAGGGCTCAAGTTCCTCGTCAGGGTTGCTGTAGTAGTAGGCACGGGTAAAGTCTCGATTGTACTCCGTCTTCGGTTTCTTGCTAACCAGCTCGTCCCACAGACGTGTGCCAGGAAACGGTGTGGTAAGGCTAAACATGGCTTCATCCAGGTTCAACTCCGTGGCCAAGTCTATGGTCTGCTGCATAGTCTCCTCTGTATCGCCTGGCAGGCCCAGCATAAAGTAGCCCTTGACGTGAATACCTGCCTCTTGTGTCCAGCGAACTGCTTGCCGCACCTGATCGAGCCTGATGCCCTTGCCGATACGCTGCAGAACCTCTCGATTGCCAGACTCAATCCCATAGTGAATACGGCGGCAACCGGCAGTGTGCATTTTCTGTAGGATCTCCACATTCACGCGGTCCACACGGCCCAGGCACTGCCAGCGAATGTCCAATTTCTCGGCGATGAGCCGCTCTGTAATGGCCTCCAGTCGCCGCAGATCAATAGTGAATAGATCGTCAATGAAGTAAAAGTTTCGGATGCCATAGTGGTCAATGACTCGCTGCAGTTCCGCGATGATATTCCCTGGGCTGCGTTGACGATAGGTCCGCCCGACGATGCCTTTGAAGCAGTAGCTGCAATTGTAGGGACAGCCCCGGCTGGACAATATCGTCACCATGGGCTGCCCTTCGGGCGTACACAGACCGTAGCGCTTCAGGTCAAACAGGTGACGCGCAGGAAAAGGCAACGCGTCAAGGTCGGCAATCAGCGCCCGATCCGGATTGGAGACAATCTCACCTCGGAGCCGATACGTGAGTCCATTGATCGTGCTGAGGTCTCTGTTGCCTCCGTCCAAGGCGTGCACCAGTTCCAGGATCGTCTCCTCCCCTTCGCCACGGACCACATAGTCAATGACGGGCGACTCTGCCAGTACACGCTCCGGGTATACGGTAGCATGGGGCCCGCCAACTATAATGGATCTTCCCAAATAGGCCTTGAGCAGGATCGCCGTCTCCAAAGCGTTATGATAGAGGCTGGTCATAGCCGTGACGCCCACAATGTGCGGATCAAAAGCACAGACATGCCGCACATCCTCTTCCAGAGGCGTATCGGGATCTAGACCGCAGTCAAAGACTCCGACTTGATGACCGGCCCGCTCAAGAACTGCAGCCAGATACGCCAGACCTAATGGTGGGTAGTCATTGGCCCTTTTGTTCCACTTGGGAGAGACAAGAGCGATTCTCATTCCTTATGCGTGTCCCTATTCCCCCTATAGTCGCAGTGGGCGTCTCTGAGGATCTGCCGTACGCATTCATAGCTCATCCGGTCTACGATACCGCGCTTCGCAGCCTGCTGAGCCAGCTTGTGCAATGTCCAGCGGCTGAAGTTCAGGCCTAGATCTCTGGGCCCTGACTGGGCTAATCTGATAATGCCCTGTCTCTGCCGCGGCGAGAATCGCAGTCGGCGACCACCCGAGTGCACCGTCCGCAGCCCCTCACACCCCCGTTCGTTGAAACGATGAATCCATTTGCGCAGATTGGCCGGATGAGATTTCACAATCGGCCCTATCTCCGGTACACGATAGCCCTGACTTGAAAGGAGGATGACCTGGGCTCGATGCTTCATCGCGGAATCGTTGTCTGTCAACCAATACCGCAGTTGCTTCTCCTCCGCCTCGGTTAGCTTACGCACGTAGAGCACCATGATTGCTCCCTCCCTTCGCACGTTATCCCCTGAAAGAAACAGCATGCGGCTTGCTTCAAGCCAAGCACATCCTATCCCTCAGAGATGAAAAGCCGATGAAAAACAGCTGCGACAGGGGTTACAATCCGCTCATACATGCGGAGTTTCAAGCAAAATGGGGGCGGTTTTCTTCAACTATGTTCATTTCTCGTCCAAACGCAAAAGAAGACCAGAGGCCGCTCACAGCAAACTGACACGGCTCAAGCAAGGCTGTTTCCGGTAGGTGCGCTACCCCCTGGCCTTGGACGCCTTACGGACCTTTGTCTTGTCTTTAGGTGAGCGTTTTCGCCTCTGGTCCTTCTTGGGCAAACTCAGGAAGTCCAGTAGTAGTTCCTCTTCTTCGATCACAATGCGCTTAGGCAAGACAAAGAAGAAGGTGCTGCCCTTGCCCTCGTCACTTTCTGCCCAGATTCTTCCACCATGGTGCTCAATGATGTGCTTGCATATCGTCAGGCCCAGACCTGCGCCCCGGTAGTGCCGAGTCGAGCCACCATCAACCTGGTAGAAACGATCAAAAATGCGTTCCAACTCGCCAACCGGGACGCCAATGCCCGTATCAGAAACGGCAACCTGTACCTCGGCTCCCAGGTCGGCGGCGCTCATGGTGACGACACCGGATGGAGGAGTGTATTTGATAGCATTGTCAACAAGATTAGTCAATACTTGTTCAATGCGCGTGTAATCTGCTTCGACGGAGGGGATATCGGCGCTGATGCGATTGACAAGCCGAATCTGCCCCTGATCAGCCAGGGGCTTTAGCCGGTCGGCGACCACACCCGCTACTTCTGCCAGGGAGACTTCAGTCAAACGCAACTTGACCTGACCAGACTCGAGGCGTGAGGACTCTAGCAAATCGTTGATCAGGTTCTGCAAATGTGCTGTCTGATCTCGGACGGTGCCAAGAAAATCAGCCTGAGTCTCGCTGATTTGCCCAGTCTTGCCCATCAAGATGATGTCTACGAAACCCTTGATGGAATGCAATGGCGTCTTCAATTCGTGTGAAACTACAGACAAAAAGTTGGACTTCATGCGCTCTAGTTCTTTCTGACTGGTGATGTCCCTAAGCACGGTCACCACCCCACGCGTCCCGCCAGTTGCGCCAAGGATTGGAGAGGCCAATGCCTCGTAGATAGTCTCTGCCCTTTCGCCCGTGGAGGATAACGAGATTTCCCTGACAATGGGCTTTTCCTCAGCGTGGAGCGCATCTTGGAATAGGGCGGTCAACTCGTGGTGGGGTATGACTTCAGAGAGTGGCACGCTGCTCGTCACATCAGACTTGACGCGGAAGATGCGAGTGGCAACCGGGTTCATCAGCAACACGTTGAGCTCAGGATCAGTCACGATAACCCCATCACCAATGCCCCGCAGCATGGCTTCGAGTTCATTTCTCCTCTCCTGGACGTGCTGATACAGCTGTGCAGTCTGCCTTTGCTCCTCGACGAGTTGCTCGTACAGCCTGGCATTTTTCACAGCTACAGCCGCCTGATCGGCAAAGGCGTTAAGGAGATTCAGATCCTCGATGCTGAAAACATCCTGATCCGGGCTGGTGGCAATCAACGCTCCAAGAGCCTTATCACCCGAGAAGAGGGGTACACTGATACTAGAGGAAACGGGCAAATCAGCACTGTGTACAAAGCGGCTGTCCTGCCTCACATTGCCACTAAGCACTGGTTTGCCATGATTCACCACCCACCTGGCGATACCTCCGTCGAACTTGAGCCGGGCATCCACCATTCCGTCGGAAGCAGCCGTAGAGACTACTTTGCCGTGCTCCTCGTCGAGAAGTGCAATTGAACAGCGTGCTCCCTCCAGAACTTGGGAAGCATTAGCCACGATGAGACGGAGCACGTCCTCCAGAGCCAGGGCCGAATTGATGGCTTTAATACCTTCCTGAAGAGTCCGTAACTCCAGCACCCTGTTGCCAAGGTTAGTAGCCATCTGCTGCATGGTCCGCGTTTTGTTGTCCAGGTCAACGGTGCGCTCGGCCAGGTCGCGGCGCAAACCTGTCTCACGAAGGCGCCCGTGCTCGTTGAGCCACCCCAGATAAATGGCAGCCAGCACCATGGCCAGGAGCAACGCGTAACGCAGAAGAAAGAAGGGCTCTGTCAGAAAATACCAACTACCGACAGAGAAGCGAAGGACCAGCACGTAGAGAGGACCCAAAGCAAAGGGGAAGGCTAGTACCTCATGCCAGACAGGATAGTAGATGGCACTCTTCAGAGCCAGTAAAGCGTACAGAAGGTACATCTCGCTGCTGACACCGCCGCTGTAAAAGATCACATGGCTGGCAAAAGCAATGTCCAATGCATACGAAGTAAAGTAGACAGTGCGGCCCATCTTCCTGACAGTCTTCGTCTCAAAGCCGAATAGATATGTAAAGAGCAGATTCAGCAGAGCGTATGCGAGCACGCCGACAGTCAGCCAGGCAAAGGTGCGGCACATCTCCAGAAAGCTCGTGCTTAGCAAACCCACCATCAACAGAATCCACTTGGCAGACAGCCCTGCCCAGCGTTCGCTCTCCGATATGACGTTCAAGTAGTCTGCCCTGTCATTCGCTCGAGCTATCATCTCTGATTCATCCGTCAGTCTATCACGCTCATCTTGGCACAGGTGTCTCCGTGGGAGGAGGAACCGACGTTGGAGGCAGTGGCACCGCTGTTACCGTGAAAGTTGGAGTCAGTGTTGGCGTATGAGTCGGCAAGAGCGTTGGCGTGTGAGTCGGCATTGGGGTGTGTGTCGCAGTCGGGCTGGGCGTGCGGGTCACAATTGGCGTCAGCGTTGCTGCAAGAGTGGGTGCTTCAGTTGGCGACGGTGTGGCGCTGGACCGGGGCGTCGCTGTGCACGTAGGCTTAGGCTCAGGCATGGCGCTCGCCACCAACACAGTGGGGATCGCCGTGGAAGACACAGGTGCCCCAAGCACGTATCGCCAAACACCGTCTGTTGTGCCTGCCCAGAGAAGAGACGGGTTCTGAGAATCAAGCGCCAGCGACCAGATGGTCAAATCGCCGAGCCCTCTCTTCAGAGGCATCCACTGCAAGCCGCCATCAGTACTGCAATAGGCCGCGCCGCATCGTAGCCCTGCGTATGAAACGTTCTGGTCCTGGGGATGCAGAGCAATCGTGTAGACGTGCCGGCCTTTTGTTGCTCCAGCCAACTTTGCCCAGGTCGAGCCTGCATCAGCGGACTTGTACACACCACCGTCTGTGGCCAGATACATCAGGCGAGGCTCAGTTATCGAAATGGCGATGTCATGAATATCCAGGTTGTCCAGACCCTGGTTCATTCCGACCCAGGAAGTGCCGCCATTCTCCGTGCCGTAGATGCCACCCCCTTCTGTACCTACGTAGATAACACGCGGATTGCCGGAGCGGATGGCCAGAGACAGTATCTTGATCTCCACACCACGCCAGTCCAGACGTGACCAGGATTGGCCCTCGTCAGTACTGCAATAGATTTCGCCAACAGTGGCAACGCAGACCGTGCTGCCAGCAGTTGCCCCCTCCCCCGGCCTGTCGGCTAGGGCAGGCGCAGGCATGACAGCGATGGCCTGCACCTCCTTACCGGCCATGTCTCTTCCCAGGCCCATCCACGTGGTACCACTGTTCCTACTCAGATACAACCCAGCGCTAAGCACATCATCCGTACGTCCAACACTGGCCATGCCAGCGTAGATGACAGAAGGATTGCTCTCATCCACAGCCAGCGCTCGTATTTCGATGCTCCCCCACGTACCTGATGGCAAGCCATTGTTCACAGCCAGCCAGGTCATGCCGTTGTCGGTGCTGCGATACACGCCCCTGTCAGCAGTCAACACATACCGCAAGGCCACCGTACCACCAGGGATCAACACCTTCTTGACGATGCTTTTGGACAGCCCCGCACGCACCCACAGATCCGTTCCGCTCTCGTGCGAGGCCAATGGTATGAAGAGAACGGGCAAAGCGAAACAGCACACGGCCAGTACAATCTGTGCTCCTTTTCTCCCCCAGGGCAGGCGCAAAAGGTCGCCTATGCTCCTTCCGTAACTACGCGATGCACCTGTCACTCACCCTCCCCATCCAGTTACGAAGGCACACTAATCTCTCGGTGGCTTAGTAGGCGTGGCAGACGGACGCGGTGGCCGCACCTGCGTAGCTGTCCACGTTGGAGTTGGCGTACGTGTGGGAGTTGGCGTACGTGTGGGAGTTGCCGTACGCGTGGGCGTCGGCGTTCTGGTCGGAGTAGACGTTGGTGGATACAAAACCGCGTAGACCTCACGCTCCTTAACCGCAGCTGCAACGTGGTCACAACCCTCGATAGCCAGTACGTTCCTGTACTGTTGCAAAGCCTGTTCCAGGTCACCTGCAGCATAGTAGGTGTCTCCCAGTTGCAAATACGCCGTGCACAACATAGAAGCCACTCTGCCGTCCATATAGTCTGGACGAGTCTCGTAAATCTGCTGCAGAACGAGAACCGCCTGCGGCCAGTTCTTTTGATTGAGGAATAGACAGCCCTGGCGATAGAGATCTGCTAATTGCCTTTCTTCCAACGCGGTCTTATCATCCGGAAAGATCGCCAGTGCACGGTCGAAACTCTGCATCGCCTGCCCTATTACGTCCAGACGGTCACCGGCAGCGGCCATTAACTCTACGCCGGCCCGAAAATGGGCGTAGAACAGGGTCTGCTGCACCTCACTGGTTTTGAAGTCTCGCGCCTGCTCCGACAATTGCTCCAGGATTCTGATTGTCTCGCTCCAATTGCCCTGCTTAAAGTAGTCCTGCGCCTCGACAAACTGCGCCTCCAGAGTCTGCTGGCGCTCAACGAAGGCAATCTTTTCGCTGGCGTCGCGGTACGTAGGGTCAATCGCAATGATCTGCTTCAGTTTCTCTAGAGCGCTGTTCCACTGCTCAGCCCCGATTTCTGCTTCTGCCTGCGCGTATAGGGAAGCCAGTTGTTGACATCTCTGAGCCTTAGCATACCAAATCTTGATATCCTCGCTGTCAGGCGCCAGACCCAACGCCTCTCCAAAAAACTCCACTGCCCGATCACACTCCCCCACGTTCAAGGCTGCTTGTCCCTGCTTGATCAGCCAATCGACTCGAGTTCGGAGTTGATTGTCGAGGAGCTTGTCGAATGCGCCCGCAGCATAGAGTGCTAAGAAAATGGTCAACAGCACAGCCAGAGCTATGACCATCACTGGCCAGGGAGACCTGCGACCAGCGGCTCGATCTGCTAGAGCTCTCTGCTGCACAGCAGTCTCTGTTCGCTGCACCTCTTCGGCCTCGCCAATTAAAGCTGCCGCCTCCTGCTGCTCTGGCTGCATGGCCTGCAACTGGATGAAGATATCCACTTCCTTCAACAGTGCATCAACGCCACGACGGTCGGGGGCAATAGATTTCAAGTGCACAAAGCACGCCCTGGCCTCTTCCCACTCCCGCCGGCGGTAGTGGGTCATACCTCGTGTGTACAGAGCATCGGCGTCTTCAGGCGCCTGCGCGTTGTCCAAAGTCGGATAATCCGTATCACCCGGCATACTGTTCTCCCAGTCTGCGCACGGAACCCGTGGCTAGACCAGTTCTCGCCTGCTAGCGTTTCGCTTTCGAGTCGGGACGCATTGAATTCTGACCTGCTTTTACTGACAGCCCCGAAACAGGAGTTGCCCGCAGAACCATAGGCAAATAGAGCTCGCGCTCCAGGTTAACCATCCGTACGTCATCTACAATGGTCCAGGTGTTGTAGTATTCATCCTCTCTAGTTACGTTGGCAAGGCAGATCTTTATTGTTTGCCCAGCATACGGCCTGAGGTCCACTGCACCCGCCCGCCAATCCAAATCCATCAACCGGCCATAGTCCGAGGGGATCTTGTTGCCATCCGTGAAGACCCAGGTGGGCTCTATGCCCCCCGGAGGACCCAGACCAACGTTGAAAGAATCGTAGAATCTATTGTAGCGTGGACTCCACAGTACATCGTAGGTGAAGATGTGATACCAGAAGTGCAACGTTGGAGCAGGCGTGTCTTGAGCATTGGGAATGGCTACTGTCTGGCATATCATGGATGCCCCGACAGGCGCCCCGTCTTCCACATCCGGACAGCCAAGCACTACGGCACAGGTGCTGGCACCAGTATGGGATTGCGTGATGACCAATGCGGGCTGGCACTCCCCTGTTCCCTGCCATCCAGGCCAGCGTATCCAGCTTTTCTCCCACCCGAGCCAAGTGCACTCCTCGAAATCACCATTGAGCAGTGGATCCACGAAGACGTACACATCCGCAGTAGTAGGGTAGTCTTCCACGTTCCCTGCCTTGTCCCAGGCTCTGGTGCGGAAGTAGTAGGTAGTTCCAGTCACAGTATCAGTGAATAACTTGCATTTCTGCGATGGGTCTACGGAGATAAGCCAGTCCTGCCAGGCACCAGTCACTCCAACTCTAGACTGTACATCAAAAGCTGCGATACCGGATGAGGCATCACTTCCAGCCCAGCAGACGGTGAAAGATGTGGACTTGCTGTAACTATCAGCGTATGCGTAAGATGAGGGTGGCACACGGTCAATCTTGATGGAAGCCGTATGCGTGATCTCTCTGTTGCCAGCCACATCGACTGAATAGTAAGAGAATGTAATAACACCCTCAGCATCTATGAGGAAAGAAGTGCCGGTTTGCCAGGACCCATTGCCGATACGATAGTGGCTGCTGGCGCACCCGGAGGCATTGTCCTCACAAGTCAGCGTGATTGTCACAGTCGAGGTATACCAGCCCTCACCGCCCAAAACACCGGAAGCAGAAAAGTTAGTCGTTGGTGGGGTGCTATCGTACTTGAGCGTCGCCACCGCTGGTCTCTGATAGTTACTGTTGCAGGCATTGTCCACCAGCCAGACGTAGACGGGTATCTCGCCTTCCGCGATAGCGGAAACACCCGGGAGCGAGCTCTGGCTGCCGTGCACGTAGATTCCATCCGTGGACGAAATTGGTGGGCTCCCCTGCTTATAGTACTTACCCGCCACCCCGGACAAGTCCGTAGGATTCACCCACTTGATGTCAAACGAGTTCTCCTTCGACCAGCCGTTGGGCTCAGGCTCGATGCCAATCGGGGCTTCTGGTGCCGTTTGATCTAGCTTGACCGTCGTGGTGACGATATAGCTGACATTCCCGGCAGTGTCCACAGCCCGACACTCGATGGTGTACCAATTATCACGGCACTCGTAATAATAATCGCCCTCAATCCAGCCCCCACCGCCTAAGACGTGGTAGCTAATGACACCGCCCGCCATGCCCGACAGCGTGTCCGTGGCCACAAAAGTAACCGTGATACAAGAGTTGTACCATCCTCCCGTGCCGCACAAGGTCCCCGTCACCACCGGCGTAACTTCTGGTGGTGTGCGGTCAAGACGCACGGGGGGACGAGCCAGGCGTCTAGTCAGATGATCGCTGTTGCCTGCCTTGTCCTGCAGCCAGATGTAGACATAATGCTCACCATCTCCAAGCTGGGGGGGCACCTCAACACCCGAAATGGACATAATGTCGTCACCACGTACGAAAGTTCCATCTGTGGGGGAGATAGGCTCCGTGAAGCTATAGTAAGCTCCGCCGATGCCAGAAAGATCATAAGGATTCTGGTCCCAGGTGATGGTGAAGCAGTTAGTCTTCGTCCAATCGCTGGGTGAAGGCACCGGTATGTGCGGGATCGGTCCCGGAGCCTTTCGATCAATGCCCGCCGTAAGCTCGCCTATCGGCTTCTCTACGTTTCCAGCCCGATCCGTAGCCGAGAACTTAATGACGTGTACGTACTCACTCTCCAGCGGCGTCTCCACTGTGAAAGATACTGTGGTACCGCTATACTGCTGCCAAGGCCCGCCATCAATGCGATAATGCAGTCCCTCTACACCTGACGTCTGCACGCCAGTGACCACGTCACTGGCAGAGAGTGTTACTGTCACGGGAGAAGCGACAAACCAGCCATCTCCTCCCGGTAGCCCCTCGAGTTCGTAAGTGGTGGTTGGGTAGGTCTTGTCTATCTGCAGAGTTGCGGTCTGCACTGCCTCCTGATTGCAGGCGAAATCAACAGAGTAATAGCGAATGACGTGCACACCATCTGTCGCCACGTCGAACAGGTTGCCAAGCAGGAAAGCACCGTCGTCCACCTGATGATAAGTCTCCGACACACCAGAGGTAGCATCCACCGCGGTCAGCGCTACTGAAACCGTTGACGTATACCATCCATCGTGGCCTAGAAACCCTGTGTAACTGGGCTTGCTAGTTGTCGGTGGCACACTATCAATCTTGACCTGGGACGTTTGCGGTGGCTCGCTGTTGCCAGCGACATCAACTGAATAGTAAGAGAATGTAATTATACCCTCAGTATCTATGAGGAAAGAAGTGCCGCTTTGCCAGGACCCACTGCCGATACAATAGTAGCTGCTGGCGCACCCGGAGGCATTGTCCTCACAAGTCAGCGTGATTGTCACAGTCGAGGTGTACCAGTCACCACACTCCGGGGTGCCCTCCACATGGGAAATGGTAGTCGTCGGTGGATCAGCATCCCACTTGAACGCCTCCTCAGCGGTGGCACTATGATTCTGGAAGTCAACGTTACCAGCCGCATCCTCTAGCCATAGGAAGAGCTGGTGTGTGCCCTGCGTAGATACAGTCAAGCCCGAGATGCTGTTGATGCCCTCTCCAACAACAGGCGAATCCGGCGACTCATCATCGTTGCTCGTTGGAGCTGAATCCCACTTGTAGTGAGCAGCTACTATGCCGGAAGTATCGTCCGGGTTGGTCCACGCCAGATCGAAGGAATTGACGCTGGTCCAGTAAGAGGGGGTGACCGACGGATCGGTAGGCGACGACGGCGCTGTATCATCGTAAGTGAAAGCAGCCTCACCGTACTCGCTCTGTACGTTGCCGCAGTTATCTACTGCCCTAGAGTGGACTGTATATATGGCATCCACTGGCGGCATGAATGCATACGACCAGGCAGTGGTCCCGGAGACAGTCAGCCATTGGGGAGTCGGCCCCCAGGTTGAACCATCGTAGTAGAGGCCATCTGAATCCCTATGCAGCGTGATTTGCACATAGGCGACCCCAGATCCTGAATCGCTGGCCGAACCTGTTATCTTACCCCCCCAAGCCTCCCCATTGAAGCAGCCATCTGTCCATACCTCGGACTGTGGCGGGGTAATATCGTGGGAGAATGTACTCTGACCATATACGGGTTGTCCATTCCCAGCAACGTCTCTGGCGCGTGATTGGACAATGTAGGTGTCTTCATCCAGAACGAAGGAGTAGGACCAACTCGTGGTACCGGCAGCGGTCAACCAGTGCGAATCAATCTGCCAGGACGAGCCATTGTAGTACAAGCCATCACTGTTCCTGCGCAGCCTGATCTCCACCACGCTCACATCGGAACCTGAGTCGCTGGCTGTACCCGTGATCCCCCCTGGCCACGTCAAGCCATAGCACCCAGAGGTTTCCACAGTCGAACTGGGAGCAATCGTATCTACCTTCACAGCATAAGCACTACTCCACAATGGTACACCAAGTTGATCCAAAATGGCGAACATGATCTGGTTCTGGTCTTCAGTTGGCGAGTGCGGGAAGACCAAGTTAGCGACAGTCAGCAGGCGCCTATTCTCACCTATGCTGTCAATCTGCACACCCAACTGTTCGCCACTCCAGTTCACGCCCCCATCCGTGCTGTACTTGTAGCGACCATCGTCAATGAAACCATTCTCATTGTAAACCTTGACTGTGCAGGTCACGAGTGTACTCGTAACCCATCCAGACGGCTGAAAGTCATACCACTCTTCCGAACTGGCTGCGACGAACACGGATTCGTGCGGCACGCTGCTGGCCTGGGTAGCTGTCAGCAGCAGAATGAACAATAGGCTGAACAGAATTGCTGCCACAAGGACTCTGGCCCTCATTATCGGCTTCCCCCCTTTTCTTCGCCCAATGCAGTCGGCTGTTCACCTTAACAATGAGCAGCGCTGCTCATGGGGCAAAGAGAACCTGGCCATCGCCAGGCCAATGACGCCTGCGGTATCTATTCGTCGTTATGAACAAACAGATCCTTTGCAGTGACATCCTCGTGCTGTGAGAACCACTCCCCAGCTTTGAGTCACAGGCGCTCAAACTTGTATCCGAGGCCGCGCATGGTAGTCAAGAGTTTAGGGTGATCGGGCTCCTCTTCGATCTTTATGCGGAGACGGCGCACGTACACAGCAATCTGGTTGCTGTAGCCCTCATAGTCGTAGCCCCAGACAGCACTCATCAGCAAGTCATGGCTCAAGATACGGCCCGCATTGCGCATCAGACAATGCAGCAGTCTGAACTCGATGGGCGTCAGATCCACCTTCCGTCCATCGGCGAAGATTGCCCGATTGCTCACCGGGTCAAGGGTGATGTTCCCTACTGTCAACTGGGACTGCATATCCTCCATAGCAAGGGCCGTAACGCGACGCATTACTGCCTTAACCCGTGCCAAAAGCTCGGCGGGCTCGAAGGGCTTGGCCAGGTAATCGTCCGCCCCCAACTGTAGCCCGGTCACTTTGTCTACAGTCTCGCCTTTTGCTGAGAGGAAGATTATCGGCACGTCCATCTTCTGGCGAATGCGCCGGCACACCTCAAAGCCATCAAGATACGGCATCATCACATCCAAGATCACCAGATCTGGAGCCTCGCGGTCAACCAACTCCAGAGCAGCCGAGCCATTGTCTGTGCTGGTGACGTCATAGCCTTCCTCGCGTAGAAGGAAGGAAATCATCTTGACGCTAGGAGGGTCATCATCCACAACTAAAATGCGCATAATCGAACACCTTTCCTCTTGTAGAGACGTAGAGATGTGAGAACAGATATGACATAGATCGCACTTTCATGCCATCCGTTACAAAACCCTTGTAACTATCCAATCTCGTTACTTGGGACCACGAGACTTGATAGGTGGAGGCTGGCGAATTTCGAGTACCCCCATATCTTCGTAGAGCCCGCTCGGTCGACCCCAAGATGTGAGACCGTAGTGTCCCCAACAGACGACTAAAGTCGTCACTACGAGCAAAAACGCCAATGTCCAGTTAGCACGTGACAACTTACAAGACCCCAGAATGCAGCAATCCTTTCAAATAACTGCTATACTTCTCTTCTCTATTATATCACTAGCTGCACAGTACGCAAAATGCCTCTGCGTCACTCACCAAACATGCGACCCGACAATCAACCAGTCTGCAGGCCGGTTGTCGAAATCACGCCAACTCACTATAATAGAACTGCCACGTAGGAGGCGCATCATTGATGGCACAGGTTTCAGTCATCGCCACGGTAAAAAACGAGAGCTGCTCCATTGGGCGGCTCCTGGAGTCGCTTTGCCGCCAAACGCGACAACCCGACGAGGTCATTATCGTGGACGGGGGGTCCAGCGATGGTACGTTGGACAAGTTGCGACTCTGGGAAGACAGCCGCCGCTTGCCGCTCCGCACCCTTGTCGAGCCTGGCTGTAACATCTCACGTGGCAGGAATGTGGCCATTGCAGCCGCACGTGGCCCAGTCATTGCCAGTACCGATGCCGGTGTTCGCCTTGAGCCGTCCTGGCTGGCCAGTCTGCTGCAGCCATTCGAAGCCAATAGGGAACAATCAGCCCCCATCGTAGCATGTGGGTTCTTCGTCCCAGAAGCGACCTCCGTCTTCGAGACGGCCATGGGAGCCACCGTGCTGCCTGTGTTGGATGACGTCAATCCCGAGAGGTTTCTGCCCTCCAGTCGCTCCGTAGCTTTTTTGAAGAGCGCCTGGGAAGCTGTTGGTGGCTATCCGGAGTGGCTGGAGTACTGCGAAGACCTCATATTCGATTTCCGACTGCGGGCCAGGGGCTACCGTTTTGTATTCGTACCCACCGCTATCGTCCACTTCCGCCCCCGGAGCAGCCTCTGCGTTTTCTTCAAGCAGTACTATCGCTACGCTCGCGGCGACGGCAAGGCGGATCTCTGGCGCAAAAGACACGCCGTGCGCTACTTGATCTATCTGCTTGCTCTCCCCACTCTGCTCTGGCTCTCTGTTACCAAGAGCCTATTATGGGGGGTGCTCCCCATCCTGGGCATGGCCATTGCGCTTTGGACACCTTACAAGCGCCTGTTGCCCGCTGCAAAGTCCTTCAGCGCCCTTGGCCGATTGAGGGCCATCCTGCTGGTTCCCGTCATCCGCGTGACAGGAGACGTGGCCAAAATGATTGGCTACCCTGTGGGCATCCACTGGCGGTGGCGTCACCGGCACGACGTTCCTCGCTGGCGCGATTGACCCGCAATGCACGACGTGGCAGATAGTGAAGGGGGACTATGGACCTCTCGATTATCATCGTGAACTATAGAACGCGCGACTTGCTGCGCGACTGCTTGCGTTCGGTCTATGCCAGTCAAGGTGCCTTTGACTACGAGGTAGTCGTCGTGGACAACTGCTCCGGCGACGGCAGCCTAGAGATGGTCCGGCAGGAGTTTCCGATGGTGCACTTGATTGCCAGTCAAATCAGCGGCGGCTATGCGTATGCGAACAATCTGGGCATTCGCGAAGCTCAAGGTCGCTATGTGCTCCTGCTCAACCCCGATACCCTCTTGCCGCCAACCGCCCTGAAGGACATGCTGCTGTTTATGGAGGAACATCCTGACGCAGGCGTGGCGGGTCCGAAGCTGGTGCTGGCAGATGGCAGCCTGGACCTGGCTTGTCGGCGCAGCTTTCCTACCCTGGACGTTGCCCTCTACCGCTTGATTGGACTCAGCAGGCGATACCCTGATAGCCCGCGTTACAACCGCTACAATCTTGGCTATCTTGACCCAGATCAGGTGACTGAACTTGACTCTGTGGTCGGCGCATTCATGCTGATACGTGGAGAGGCGCTAGATCAAGCTGGGCTCTTTGATGAGCGCTTCTTTGCTTTCGCCGAGGATATCGACCTCTGCTATCGGATCAAGGTCGAGCATGGCTGGAGAATATACTACAACCCAGCAGTGGTTGTTACACATTACAAAGGGCAATCTATGAAGCAACGCCTCACCACGATGACGATCCACTTTTATCGTGCTATGTGGCTGTTTCACAAGAAGCACTATGCCAAGCAGACGTTTTTCTTGCTGAACTGGGCTGTTGCGCTTGGTACAGCTACCTTGTGCTGTCTGGCCCTGATGATCAACTTCTTCCGGCCGGCGGAGAAGCGAAAGGTGGGATTGTGAGTCTGATACTTCTGACCAACGATGATGGCATCAACGCGCCGGGGTTGTTCGCCCTCAAACAGGCTATGGAGACAGTGGCCGAGGTCGTCGTCTTCGCTCCTGACCACAACTGGTCCGCTGCTGGCCACGGAAAGACGATGCACAAACCGCTACGGGTCTACGATGCCAAACTGGCCGACGGCAGCCCAGCCCTGATCACCAACGGCGGGCCGGCTGACTGTGTGGCTTTAGCCGTGTTGGGGATAGTCCCGCAACAGCCAGACCTGGTCATGTCCGGGATAAACCTGGGCGCAAATGTAGCACAGGATATGACCTATTCGGGTACCGTCGCAGCAGCTATGGAAGGTCTCATCTCTGGCATTCCTGCTGTGGCCATTTCGCTGGCCACGCGGCAGGACAGCGCCACGGACTTTGCTTGTGCGGCACGCTTTGCGGCTATCCTGGCCCGCAAGGTACTCGAAAGTGGCTGCAAGCATCTGCTTCTGAATGTCAATGTGCCCTCCCCGCCCCACAATGAGATCGCCGGGGTGGAGATCACGAGACTGGGCAGGCGCATCTATCACGATGTCCTCGTCAAGCGACAGGATCCGCGCGGCCACAAGTACTACTGGATCGGTGGAGAGCCGCCAACGGGCGTGATCGAAGATGGCACAGACATCGGCGCCCTTGCAGCAAACAAGATCTCTGTGACGCCCCTTCAGCTTGACTTGACAGCACATCATGTTCTCGACGAACTGCGTAGCTGGCAGCTACGTATAGAATAGAGGAACGCGAATGGACTTATGGACAGCCATTGACAACAGACAGAGCGTGCGCCGTTTCACCTCCGCAGAGGTAAGCGCGTCAACCGTACATAAGATCCTTGAAACCGCCATACGCGCTCCTTCAGCCGGGAACCGACAACCTTGGCATTTTGTTGTGGTGCGCAAAGCCGAGGTCAAACAGGCACTGGCACGGGCGGCATACAGACAGGACTTTGTGGCTGCAGCGCCAGTAGTCATCGTCGTCTGCGCAGACCCTGAGCGCTCCGCAATGCGTTATGGCGATCGAGGCCGAGAATTGTACTGCCTGCAGGATACTGCAGCCGCCACAGAACACATACTGCTGGCTGTCACTGCCCTTGGCCTTGGATGCTGCTGGGTGGGCGCTTTCGATGAAAAGGCAGCCGCCCGTGCGCTTCCGTTGCCTGGCCATCTCCGGCCCGTAGCCATCGTGCCTATAGGGCAGCCTGCGGCAGGGCCAATGGAGCGCACCTGGCGGCGTCCGCTATCGGAAGTAACGTCTTTCCTGGAATAGCCTTTGACAGACCAGGGCCGATAGCTGTATAATGACCATGCAGTACACCAGCCCTGCTGGACATAGAGGTCCACGGCGTACATAGTACGCCCTATACAAACCCAATGATGGGAGAAAAGGAGGCAAAAGTTGGCCAGCAACAGGTATGCGTTCTTCCAAGGCAAGTTCGTTCCTATAGAGGAAGCCAAAGTCAGCATCATGACGCATGCCCTCAACTATGGCACAGGCTGTTTTGAGGGCATCCGTGCTTATTGGAACCAGGAGGAAAAACAGCTTTACATCTTCCGCATGGCGGAGCACTATGAGCGGCTGCACAGATCCTGCCATATCCTGCTCATGGACCTGCCCTACAGCGTAGAGCAATTATGTGACCTGACAGTCGAGTTGCTGCGGCGTGAGGGTTTCAAAAAGGATACCTATATTCGCCCCTTGGCATACAAATCTCAGGAGGGCATCGGCGTGCGCTTGCACGGCATCACTGATGGCTTTGCCCTGTTTGCTGTGCCATTCGGCAAGTACATCGAGAAGGAGGAAGGCGCGAAGGTGTGTGTCTCCTCCTGGCGGCGCATCTATGACACCTCGGTGCCAGCACGCGCCAAGTGCACAGGTGCCTACATCAATTCGGCCCTGTGCAAGAGCGAAGCGGAGATGAACGGCTTCGACGAAGCAATTGTGCTCACCCGAGGCGGGAGCGTGTCGGAAGGCAGCGCCGAGAACTTTTTCATGGTGCGCAACGGAGTGCTAATCACTCCGACGGTAACCTCCGATATCCTGGAAGGTGTCACTCGCCACACGCTTATGCTACTTGCGCGCGAGGAACTCCATATCCCAGTTGTGGAGCGCACGATTGATCGCACAGAGTTGTACGTTTGTGACGAAGCCTTCTTCTGCGGCACAGGTGTGCAACTCGCAGCCATTGCCAGTATAGACAACCGGCCAGTGGGTGAGGGTCGTATTGGCCCCATTACTAAGAA
The DNA here is from genome assembly GCA_964478075.1 of uncultured Anaerolineales bacterium. Taxonomy (GTDB): domain Bacteria; phylum Chloroflexota; class Anaerolineae; order UBA2200; family UBA2200; genus DAOUEX01. Next base: position 53,828 of record CAYZGO010000017.1, read on the forward strand.
GCTGCGCGACATGTACTTTGACATTGTGCGTGGCAAAGTAGCGAAATACCAGCATTGGTGCACGCCTGTCTACGAGAAATGAACTCTGCCGCAAAAGCAGACCTTCGATAGCGCGGCTGCCCGTAGTGCAACGGAGAGCCGGGACATTGGTTCCCGCTCTTTCTATGAAGTTGGTGCGTGGACGTCAAACTGTTGTTCGTCACTTGTGTGCACTCAGACTTTGTGATTTGCGACTTTTCGATACAAGTCCATCCACTTTCCTTCAAATCCCGCGCCTGTGGTATAATCCGGCCAGTCTCTATTGAGGTACACCTGATGGATGAACGCATTGTCTCGCCCAGGCGAAAGGCAGAAGAGATCGTCCTTGATTCCAGCCTGCGCCCCAGGCGACTGTCCGAGTACATTGGACAGGACAGGATCAAAGAGAATCTGAGTATCTGCGTCGCCGCAGCCCAGGAACGGGGAGACCCGCTGGATCACGTTCTGCTCCATGGCCCGCCTGGACTGGGCAAAACCACTCTAGCACACGTCATCGCCAATGAGATGGAAGTGAGTATCAAGGTCACCTCCGGTCCCGCCATTGAACGTCCAGGAGACCTGGCCGCCATTCTCACCAACTTGCACAAGGGCGATGTCCTGTTCGTTGATGAGGTGCACCGCCTGGGCCACCCTGTGGAAGAAATACTGTATCCAGCGATGGAGGACTTTGCTCTGGACATTGTGATTGGCAAGGGGCCCAGCGCACGCAGCATCCGTTTGAAGGTACCTCCCTTCACAATCATTGGTGCTACGACGCGCATTGCGTTGATGACCTCGCCCTTGCGTGATCGCTTCGGTATGGTGTACCGGCTCGACTTTTACGCCCTCCCGGCTATGGAAGCTATTGTCCGACGCTCAGCTCGCATACTCGGAATTCCGATAGATTCTGGGGGGACGCAGGCCATTGCCCGGCGCGCACGCGGCACCCCCCGTGTCGCCAACCGCCTGCTCAAGCGGGTGCGGGATTATGCGCAAGTACGAGCTGGGGGCACAATCACTGAGCAAGTAGCCCAACAGGCGCTGAGCCTGCTGGAAGTTGACAGACTGGGTCTTGATAACGTTGACCGCAAGGTACTGCGCACGATTATCGAAAAGTTCGGCGGTGGACCAGTCGGCTTGGAAACTATCGCTGCGGCCCTAAGTGAAGAAGCTGACACCATCATGGATGTCTACGAGCCCTATCTGCTGCAACTGGGCTTCCTGGAACGTACGCCCCGAGGGCGAGTGGCCACTCCGCACGCGTACAAACACCTGGGGTTGCCATACGTGCAGGGGCCTGAGCAGCCAACCTTGATCTGAAGCGATGTCCACGGTCATCGTCCTCGACGCCACTGGTCAGCGCCTTTCGCCATGTTCCCCTCAGAAAGCGCGCAGGATGCTGGTCGAAGGCAAGGCTAAGCTCGTTAGCGAGACTCCCCTTACTATCCAGTTGCCCTATGCTGTGCAACTGAAGCCACTGACCGAAGCGCGCTCTGAGAAGAAGCCAGGTGAGGGTAAGCGCCTGCTGCTACACATTTGCTGCGGGCCCTGCAGTACCTACCCCATCAAGCGACTGCGTGAGCAAGGATTTGAAATCAGCGGCTTCTGGTACAACCCCAATATCCATCCCTTCACTGAACACGAACGGCGGCGTGAATGCGTACGCGCCTACGCAGAGGAAGTAGAACTGCCCATGATCTGGTGGGAGGAATACGAGATGCCTGCCTACTTCCGTGCCGTGGTCGGGCACGAGGCTTTCGGCGAGCGGTGTGCAATCTGCTACCACCTGAGGTTGGAACGCACTGCGCAGGTGGCTCACCAGCGCGGCTTCAATGCTCTCACCACAACCCTCTTAATCAGCCCCTATCAACAGCAAGCGCTCATCGGCAGCATTGGTGAAGAACTCGCTGGCAGGTACGACCTGGAGTTTTACTTTGAGAACTTTAGAAGGGGATGGTGCGAGAGGGGACACGTGGCACGCGAACACGACATGTACCAGCAGCGCTACTGCGGTTGTATCTACAGCGAATGGGAGGCCAAGGACCGAGGGGCTTCAACCGGACGCCTGCTACCCAGAAAACGCGAGCAAGAAGGGCATGCATAGACTGAACGGCGCACGCGCCTTATCATGGACATCGCCTACCGCTTCAATGATTAGTCGCTGTGGAACGTGTATTTCTCTGAATTGCCACGCTACAATTCAGACTCTATCTGCGGTTTTTCCAACAGTAACCAGAGATACTCGTATGGCGCCAGCGTAAGCTCATACAGCTTGCTGGAAACTGGTGCAAGGACTCTCCTCGTCAAGACATCTACCGGTATAGCGCCGACGAAGCACTGCAGACCAAGCGTCACGTGTTGCGTTGCAGGAGTGAGATTGTGTAGGGCAAGGACATCTTCGCCATCGTGACGCCGAAGATGGGCCAAGACACCCCGGTTGGCACACTCCAGGAACTCGCAAGTGCCCCAGCCCAAGGCTCGATGTTGCTTACGGCATCGAATGATGTGGCGCATAAAGTTCAACAGCGAGTCGCTGTCCTTTAACTGTGTTTCAACGTTGACACGGTGGTAGCCATAGACTGGGTCACTTATGAGCGGGCTATACAGGCCTAGAGTGCCCTTACTAGAGAAACCAGCGTTGGGTGCGTCGGACCACTGCATCGGCGTGCGCACACCATTGCGATCCGGGAGTGCAATGTTATCCCCCATGCCGATTTCGTCGCCATAATAGATAATGGGCGAGCCTGGCAAAGTGAAGAGCATCGAATACAGCAATTCAAGCTTGCGACGGTCGTCGTCGAGGAGGGGGGCCAACCGGCGACGGATGCCCCGGTTCAGCCTCATCTCACGCTGCGGGGCATAGGCCTTCCACATGAATTCCCTTTCCTCAGGCGTCACCATCTCTAGCGTCAGTTCGTCGTGATTGCGCAGGAAAGTACACCACTGGCAAGAGTCAGGAATGTCAGGTGCGCGCTTCAGAATGTCCACGATAGGCGACCGGTCTTGCTTCTTCAGTGCCATGAAGATGCGCGGCATGACCGGAAAGTGAAAGGCCATGTGAAACTCGTCCCCGTCGCCAAAGTACGCTCGTACATCCTCGGGCCACTGATTGGCCTCAGCCAGCAGAATCTTGCCCCTGTAGTGCTCATCCATGAATCGGCGCACCCGCTTCAGATAAGCATGTGTCTCCGGCAGATTCTCGCAGTTCGTAGCCTCGCGTTCATACAGGTACGGCACAGCATCGGCGCGGAACCCATCTATGGCCGCGTCGAGCCAATATGCCATCACGTCGAGCATGGCCTGTTGCACAGCAGGGTTATCATAGTTGAGGTCGGGCTGATGCGCGAAGAAACGATGAAAGTAGTACTCGCCACTGACGGGATCATAGGCCCAATTGGACTTCTGAGTATCCACGAAGATGATACGCGCATCGGGATACTTGTGGTCATTCGCGTTCCACACGTAGTAGTCCCTCTTGGACGACGTTTTGGACGAACGAGCCTCCACGAACCATGGGTGTTGGTCTGAGGTATGATTCATCACCAGATCGGTGATGATTCGCAGGCCCCGACGATGCGCCTGAGCCAGAAGTGCTCTCAAGTCTTGCACAGTACCGTAATCGCGATGGAGCCCATAAAAGTCAGAAACGTCATATCCGTCATCGCGAAAAGGTGAGGCATAGATGGGCAAGAGCCAGATGCAGTCAACGCCCAACTCCTGCAAATAGTCGAGCTTGCTGCTCAGCCCTGCCAAGTCGCCATTGCCGTCGCCATTGCTGTCGCAGAAGGCCCGAACGTACAATTCATAGAACACCGCATCCTTGTACCATAGTGCATTGCTATCGCTATTCACGCTTGTCCTTTGCTACCAAGAGATGGAAGGGGCTGGCGGGGTGCGCGCTGTCCGCCCGGCAGCCTTTCCTCGACCACAGTTGAGCTTCGAAACAGTACTAGCCCTTCACGAGCCAGCCAGCAGGCCGCGCGCGAAGTAGCGCTGGAAGGCTAGGAATGCGACCATGGGCACAACCACGGAAACGAGGGCAGCAGCGGTGAGCAGATGCCAGTTGCCACCCTTGAGATCAATCAAATTGGTAATCTGATACGTCAGCACACGGTTGCCAGACAACAGTATGATAGCCAGTGGCAAATGGTTCCATATCCACGGCAATTGGAAGATCGCCAAGGAGGCAATGGCCGGCGCCGAATGGCACAGCCCCACCACCGACAGCCGCGTGGCCCGCAGCGCAGGCAGCGTCAGCGGCGACATGGGGTTGGCGTAGTTCATCACCGCCGCCCGGGGACAAAGGTGCCCCACGTCACGTAGAATCCCCAGCCAGGGTTGGACCTCTCTACGCTCAGGAACCTGCCGTTCAGTCCTCCTTGCGGCTTGCCTGGATTGCCAAGTCTATAAAGACAGCTGCGGTCCACCCAAACGTGTCAGCGGCCGCAGCCGGCGGCTGACCCGTTTCGGAATTGTAGTATTCATAGATGCTGGGCTGGTTCATCACCAGGTCCAGCGTCTTTTCTAGCAAGGCGCGTGCCAGGTGATGCTGGCCCACTTGACGCAGCGCCTCGATGAGCAAGTAGTTGATGTTAACCCATACCGGACCGCGCCACATCGTCTCCGGGTCAAAGTGTGGGTCGTTGCGCGCCACCGAAGGGATGACGTACTCTCCCCAGAACTCGCCGGGGTTCGCGAGGTGCGCGATCAACTGGTCACGGATGGCGTCGGGCAATTGACCGGTCCACAGTGGGTAGAGATTGAACGGCGTTACCACTGGGATAGGCTTCTCGTTATGCAGCGCGCGAAACAACCCTGCATCCTCGTCCCAAAAGTCCTCGATCATCCGGCGTGCGATCGCCTTGGCACGACGGCCCCACATGGCACTCTCGGCGTCCAACCCCAACACCCCAGCCATCGTCGCCAGTGACCTCATTTGGACGCAGAGATAGGTGTTCAGGTCGGGCGATTCGACTGGCATCCCATAATCCCACAATGGGCTATCGTCCAGGCCCGACGAGTAAGGATGATTGTATTGCGCCAGACCGTCTGCATCATCGTCGTTCATGCTGAACCACCACGCGTTCCAGCGCACCAAGGGCCCGTACACCTCTTGCAGAAAGTTCGTATCGGGGTCGGTCTCGTGTACCTTGAGCGCGGCCCAGGCCAGGATGGGTGGCTTGGTGACCCTGGCGCGGACAGGGTGGTTGATTTCAGAGATGACGCCTTCGTCGTAGACGGCGTCGGGCAACATGCCGTCAGGGAGTTGGCAGGCCAACATCACGCGGAGTTGGTTGCGCGCCAGTTCGGGATCAACGTGGCGGTAGGCCAGGGCGTGCAGGGCACAATCCCATAACCACAGCCCCACATAGTTGATCTTGGAGGGCATCATGGCCTCGTAGATCACGCTCCCCTCTGGGCTGATGAGGTTGTTGGCCATAATCCACCAGGCATAGGCGTAGGTATGGCGATAGCGCTCTTCTACAGGCGGAACACGGCTGAACCAGGCCTGCCACCGCGCTTCAGCAGCAGCGAGCGAGATGGAGAACGGCAGCACGTTGTGGGGCAGGTCCATATGGTCGCCGATGTTTAGGGTGATGGCGCTGGCATCGCCCGCCTGGACGATGAACTCGACGATGTAGCCGCCCTCCTCGGGTGTAATTCGGCTGCGGACGGGCTTCCCATTGCTTGCATAAGCCAGGTTGTGGATCGCCTTGAACACACCGCCGCATTCGGTCTCTTGCCAGAACTGGGGCGAGACGTGGAACCGCAGGCCGGCCGTCACCTGGGATGGCAGACCGAAAGCGAGGGTGTGACTGTCTTGAAAAACCAACCCGAAATCACCCAATCGGGTATGAAAGTACAGCACGTGTGGATAGGTCACGACCTCAAAAGGAAGCATCTCGCCCCCCTCGTCCACCAGGCAAAGATCGCGAATGAACGGGGGACGGCTCCGGTATGTATCCAGGCCGGGTTGAAGCCGGGTCAGCCGCTCAGCCAGTTTTACCAGCAGCCGCCCTTGGCGGGGTGCTTGGAGAACCAGCAGACGCGAACCCCGATCGCTAAAGGGCACCCGAGTAATGTCGATGCGGTTTCTAAGCAAGCTCAGATAGGGAGACTTTGCTGTTTCTTTCATGGCTCCGTCCGAGGTGTGCAAAAGGCAGTGTCGCTCATCTGACCGCTCAGGTCCCTATAGCTGCAGCTGACGCTCAACATAGCACAACAGAGTCAACGGGGAATTGTCTGATGCTCGTAGCGGACCACAGTCCGCTATTCCCAGATATGGGGCAGAGGTTGTTCAAAGCGTCAGATACGGGGACTATGGTCCCCTTTGAGCAAGCTTTACCCCACTGTTCTCCGAAGAGCCGTATAGCAATCCTCGAAAGCCATGTCTATGGGCCGCTGACCCGCACAACATTGGAATCAACTGGCTAAAGAGATTGGGACGAGGAGAGCCGCCAAGAGCAGCTCTCCTCGTCTTTCAGCCATGGGATCGCAGCTCACCTCCTCACTGCGCGCATGAAGGGGGGCTGCTACTGGTTATTACTCCCTGGCTGCTTCGATGACATCATGGTACTTGTCGAGAGTGGCCTTGACGTCAGCTCCTTCCATGACGATCTCGCGGAAGGCGTCCGTGAAGGCCTTGTCGAAGTCGTCCCACCACACGATGTTGGCGCGGAAAATGCCGTACTTCAGAGCCTCACCCATCTGCTCGTCATATGGCTTCCGCCACGCCTCCACCGTACCGTAGGCATCAGACCTCACGGCGGGCCAGCCCATATCGCTCACCAGCTTCTCCTGTGCCTCCTTCGAGACCAGGTACTGCCAGAACTTGATGGCCAGATCCCTGTTCGGCGCACCCTTGGGAATGCCAATAACCTCACCCCCAACCACGTGAGCCTCGGTCACCGGACCTGCCACTCCGTGGTAAGCCTTGATCTCCTCTTTGCCCCCATCCTTGACGATCACGTTGGTGGCAAAAGGCCAGTTCTGAGCCCAGTAGAAGGACTCCGTCAACAGGTAGTCATTGGTCGTATCCCAACTGGCCGTCTTGGAGTCGGGCGACATGTAGGGCCACAACTCTTGCAGGTAGGTGAAAGCGTTCGCGCAACCTTTATCATTCAAGGTCAGCGGATCGCCACCGGCTGACACCACCCACTCGTAGAGCTGGCAGGCCGTTGGCCCACCAGGACCCACAGCCTTGAAGCCGATCTTGCCAATGCCCTCCTTCTCCTTGAAGACCTTGGCCACTGCCAGTAACTCATCCCAGTCGCTGGGCACATCCAACCCATACTCTTGAAACTTGGCTTCGTTGTAGTACGTCAGCTGCATGTTGGGACGGTAGGGCAGGAAGTACAACGTGCCCTCGAATCGCCCCGCGTTTACCAGCGCTGGAAGCACCCCATCTGGGACCTGGGCTTCGTATGCGGACAGGTCTTCCACCACCCCTTCAGCCACCAGAGGCGCAAGCTGCATGTTGTCCTGGCCAAAGACGTCAATCTCCATTTTGCCAGCCGCGCTCATCGCCTTCAGCTTCTCCAGCATGTCACCCGAGCCTACCTCGATAGCCTCAACCTCCACGTTGTTAGCCGCCTCGAAGGCCGGAAGGATCGTGTCGCGCATCACCGCCCACTCCTCCTCAGCCAGAGACGTAGCAAAGGTCAGCTTCGTAGGCTCAGCCGGCTTAGCCGTTGGCTCTGGAGGCTTAGCCGTTGGCTCTGGAGGCTTAGGCGTAGGCTTTGCGGGTGTAGGCGTTGGAGCGCAGCCTGAAAGGACCAAAGCAATCACCATTACCAGGCTGAGACCGACGAATAACGTTCTCTTCGTAAACATTTGTATTCTCCTCCTAAATCACTATCCTTTGACGTTTTGACAACAGTGCTCCGGCATCTCATCGTCATAGGTCCATGCCGAAAGCACAACGACGCCAGGGCGCAAACCCTGGCAACCCCCTTAGTTTATGTCCTTGAGATCACCTCCTTTCTTCTCTTGCACTGCGCCAGCCAGATAGCCAGCGCCATTCACCGTTACACTCAACAGAGCGAGGACTTGGATGCCTTCTAGATCCCCTCGCTATCCCTTGACTGCACCTGCTAGATAACCAGTGCGCATCCATCGCTGCAGGAAAAGAGTGACTATGAACACAGGAATGGTGAGGATGGTGGCATAGGTGGGAGCATCGAAGAAACCGCCTCGTTGGGAGTAGTAGTACGTTAGGAGAGGTAAGGTCCTTGTGCTCAGGCTCAAGTAGAGAGCATACGTGAACTCATTCCACGACATCAGCCAGGTGAAGATAGCAGCTACTGCTATTCCCGGGGCGGCCAAAGGCAAAACCACTCGCATAAGCGTCCCTATTTTGCCAGCGCCATCTACGCAAGCCGCCTCCTCCAAATCAACAGGGATAGTTTCATAGGTACCCACCAATACCCAGGCCACGAAGGGCAGGGCCATTATCAGGTGAGCCAGGACAAGCCCGACGTGTGTGTCCATCATGCCCCACTTGATGAAATTCACGGCAATAGGCAAGGCTAGCGAAACCTCGGGAAACATGCGGGTGAAGAACAAAGCCAGAACCGTCACATACTTTGTCCCTCGTGGCAGGCGGGAGATGACATAGGCAGCCGGGGCAGCGATGATGACAGCCACGACGGTGGTTGCGGTGGCCACGATGAGACTGCGACGCAGGGAAGGCCAGAGATAACCAGAAGCGAGAACCTTGCTCCAATGTTTCCAGGTGAAATCATGCACCAGGAAAGAAGGATGCGCAGTGAAGACGTCCTTGCCCCCACTAATGGAGATCTTGATCAGCACGTACAACGGAGCTATAAGGTATAGGGACAGCACGATCACTATGAGCCAAAAGCCTACATTGGACCATTTGACTTTCATCGTGCTTCCCCCTTTCCTCTCTCAGCGACGAACAGGTATATGCTGATGCAGATGATAATTAATACGAAGAGAATGGTTGCCGCTGCAGCGGAGATATTGTAATTATGAAACTGCTGGTACTCGTCGTAGGCATAGGTGGTGATCACCATGAACACTCTCCCCATCAGAACCATCGGTAGGTCGAAGATGCGGAAAGCATCAATACCCCGGATGACGAAAGCCATCGTGAGAGAGGGACGCAGCAATGGAAAGGTCACCTTCCAGAAGGTCTGCCAGGCACTGGCTCCATCAATGTTGGCAGCCTCGTAGATTTGCTGGGGGATGCTCTCCAGACCTGCCAATAGGATCAGCGACACCATGGGGGTTACCTTCCACATATCAGCCAAAACTACACTGAGGAGTGTCCGCACCCACCCGAGTGTGCCAGGAACTCCGCCCGCCCGCCAGTCAATAGGCACGGAAGTGAGGTTCAGGCGGAAGAGTAACTCGTTGAGGTACCCGGTGGTACTTAGGATGTAGATCATGGCTATGCCCGAGACCAGGGTAGGAACCCCCATAGGCACCATAAGGGTAGCACGCAATATACCCCGTCCCTTGAATTCCCGGTGCAATACGAGTGCCACGATCATCCCTACTGTCATCTCCAGGGCAAGCCCAGTGAGGGTGAGCGTGATGTGGTTTATGAAAGCACGCCCAAATTGGGGGCGATTCAGCAGATAGCGGTAGTTTGCCAAACTGGGGAAGGCCTTGGTTTCCTCGTCTACGAAGCCCATTTGGATTGCCTGTAGAGTGGGAACGAGAGTGAAACCCAGGATGTAGATCACCAGTGGAAGTACCATAACTATCTCTAGCCAATTCCTGCGAATGAAATCGGCCAAGGAGCCCCCCAACCTTCTCCTCTCTAGAGTCGGTGCAACAACAGTCACAGTTCTCCCCCTCAGACCCCAAGACTAGGAACGCTTGGCTCCGAGCACGTCAACACAGGTGAGCCAGTAACCATACCTTCGCCAGTGTGCAAGTTCAATGTACCGTAAGAGTCTGTCTTTGCACGGCCTAGTCGCCATGCTCCACGTCCGCTTCCCAATCAGTGACTCCCTCCCTTTTCTCTCAGCCCCTTTTCTGTCAACCGCCCAGTCCACGCATCAATGTTCGCGTCGTTGCACTCACACAAACCCTCCAGCAACACGCCGGAGCGGAGAGATTACCTTGGGGCTCATCCTGTCCAGTCGCTGGGTAGGCGAGCCCCATATCAAGAAAGGAGGAGCTTGGATCTAGCATGCCTTGCTCCCACAAGATTCGCGTATGATCAACTCCGTATCCAGCAGCACCCCTCTCTTTGCAATCTCCTCCCCTTGAATAGTCTTGACCAGCATATCTGCGGCCCGCAAACCTAACTCGTAGGCAGGAAGATGCATGGTAGTCAAGGAGGGAACAAGATAGCGCGCAACAGGAATGTCGTCGAAACCGACAATGGCCATCTCTTCAGGAACAGAAAGGCCATGCTTATGGAGTGCTGCCAAAGCGCCAATAGCCACCTCGTCGCTGGCAACAAAGGTCGCAGTGGGTGGCTGTGGCAGCGCCACCAACTCCTTCATGGCCTGATAACCGCTCTTTTCACCAAAGTTGCCGTACTGCACAATGGCCTCATCATACGGCAAACCGGCCTCGCTCAAAGCTTGTCGGTAGCCTTGCCAACGATCTTCACTGGCTGTATATTCCAAAGGAGCGTTAGTGATAAGACCGATACGCCTATGCCCCAATTGAATCAGGTGCGCTACGGCGCAACGCGCGGCGGCAGTGTTATCTACATCGACAAAGCTGACGTCCACGTCCTTGAGTTGGCCCAACAGGACGACAGGAAACCCCTCTTCACCCAATTTCGGCAGTTGTCCGTCATCTGAACGAGGCCCAGAGACAATTAGACCATCAATTCGGTTTTCCAATACAAGAGAGATATAAGCCTCAGACTTGCCAATTTCCTCAAAGGGGTGCAGCAATAGACGGAAACCGCGCTGCTGGGCAACTTCTGCGAGACCCCGTACAACAGTCGCGAGGAAAGCGTCCCCTACAATACGGTCGGCGCTTTGATAAAGGACGAGGCCAATAGTGCATGTCTGGCTGGTAGCGAGGGAACGTGCGGCCGCGTGAGGGCGGTAGCCCAGGTGCTTAGCAGCGTCAAGCACACGCTGCCTGGTCTCTTCAGGGATTTGCTCGGTGTGGACACTGTTGAGGACAAAAGAGACCGTGGTGCGCGAAACACCAGCAAGCTTGGCCACATCATGGCTAGTCGCTCTCTTTCTGGCCACACTGCCCCCTGGTAACTCGTGTTAGTAACGCGCGTTAATAGTATATCATATTCTGTCGGATTTGTCAATTCTCTTTTCGTGCGGTGACTGCTGCAACAATGGGGAAATCGGTGGCGGTGAGGCATCTCCTTGCTAGTTGTCTGCGCCCATCTCCCCTACTTGCTCTTCACATCTATCTTGCCCAGCACAACAAAGTCCAGACCGTCGGGCAAACTCAGCCGTTTGATGGTGGCCGACTCGTAGAGTCCAACAACGAGCTCATAGCTGTCGTGCGGTGCATCTTGAGAAATGCGTAGATCAGACTTGTCCGTCACCACCTGTCCTGCCGTCCAAGTAGACGTGAGCGACTGCCCATCTCTCGGCACATGATCGTTCTGTCCCCAGATCTGGGTACCCGTCCGCATCAGATGCACAAACACAGTATAGTTCTCATCCAGCGTCTTCAGTGCTTGCCAACGCAAGATCACCCGCAGCGAGTCGCCCGGCTGGGCAACGATTGGTTCCACAGAATAGCCCGTGAGCGCGATTTGCCCTCCAAACTCAAAGTGAACCTCATGAAGGGCGGCAGCCGATTCCCCTTCCAATTCCAGTTCCACAGGCAGCTCTGTGAAATCAGCCACCTTGCTCCCCGCTCGGTAGATTGGCAAGCGTTGACCGGTAGGATAGTCATACAGGCCCACTCTGATACGACAGGGGCCCTCCGCCAGCAGTGTTGCCGGCACATCCAAAGGGTAAACGTCCCGCATGCCCTGGCCCGCTTTCCAATTCCGAGTCGGATCATTGCCTGCACCAGGATAGCTGTCGCGCTGGGTGATGGTCACGCCGCGATCGTCCACCACGTGGACGAAAACACTATAGTCCTTGTCCATCGCCGCCAACCTCTCCCAGTACAACACCAGCCACAACCTTGCCCCCGGCCTGACGGTTCTTTCAGTCAGGTCATAACCTAACAACCGCACCCGCTCTCCAAAGTCCACTGATAACGGGTGCGTGATTGCAGCCCGCTCCGTGGCCGTTAACGGCTGCGCTCGCGCGTAGGCCGGCGCGATGTAACGGTATGGCACTACGATCGCGAAGCCCAGGAGCACGACCATCAACACAGTGATGAGCAACCGTGTGTATCGCGCTGGAAGCCACTGGGCGAGCCCAAGTATCAAGAGTGTCGCTATAGCCGGCATTGCCGGGAAAAGCAGTCGCCCCTGTGGATAGCGCGCCTGACTCCAGCCCACCAGTGCTCCAATAAAGGCCGCGCTCCACACAGTCAACAGGCCCACACGAATCAGTTCCCCCCAGCGCCGCCGAGCCACGCGCGAAGACAGGAACCAGCCCAGACCAAGCACAGCAAGGATCATGCCCAGCTCGAACACCACATAGACGCAGGGCTCCATGATCACATTGAACCAACCGAACACCCCCCAGAACGATTTGAGGACCCCGTCGAACAGCCGCAGCAACTCGGCGAATGTGGGGCGCTGCGTACGCGCTGGCAACACAGCAAACATCAACTGCAGTCCAAAGGGATCTCGGTAGAGCAACCAGTTGCGCAGATACCACCAGCCTCCCGCTGCAGCAGCCCCTGCAAAAGTCCACATGCCCCAGCGGATGAAGGCCCACCTCGAACCGCGCCGCCAAGCTAGCACGATCAGCACCAATGCAGCCAGCGGCATCAGTACCAGCCCATTCAGCTTGGTCAACGCGGCCAGGCCCAACGTAGCGCCAAGTGCTGAGAGCCGCTTAATAGAAGGGCCGTCCTGAACAATGCACACCAGCAGCCACAAGCCCAACGCCGAGAGCAGAGTGGCCAATACATCGTTGTTGATGGACGCACTGATAAAGATGAATTGGGGATTGAAAGCATTGAGCGCGGCAGCCGCTGATGCCAACCAGCCAGGTCGATGAAAAAGCCGACGCGTTATGGCGTAGGTGCAAAGCACTGTTCCTGCGCCCATCAAAACGGAAAGAAAACGTGCCAGGTGCGCAGCCAGAACTGTACCGCGATAGGGAAAGTCTTCGTATGACGTATGGCTCGTCACATTGCGATTTCCCCACGCCGCTGGCGCCCCCATAGCCGTATGTGGATTGTATTGGATAACGGTTTCGACGTCACTGGTGTCAATCCACGTAGTAGCCCATCCGTTTAGCAGATAGTACAGCGGTGGCTGGCTGGCTTCCTGATGCATGGGAAACGTCACGCCCTCGCGGTAAACCGGCAGCCCCTCGCCATCGGCAATGTGCTTCACGTAGAGGTAATGCCAGACCTCATCCGGTGTCTCAAACAGGGGCGTGACCACGCTATAGAGCGTGCCTAGTGCCACAAACAGGATGAGGATCATTGCCACCGTCGAGTGCCGAGTCAGCCGCCAACGGGGAAGCGACCTGTCGCTCTGATGCATAGTCCCTGGCAGATAGGAGGACAGGGACCGCCCACTCCGTAATGCCAACCAGCCCAGACTGCCCAGGCCAAAGATCACCGAGGATAGCAAAGTGAGCACGTTGACGGCCAGACCACTCAGGATCGCTGTGCTGGCTTTTTGCCCAAGCAAGACGAAGCCCAGCGTCCAGCCGGCCTCATGCGCACCAAAGCCGCCGATAGAACCAATTGGCAACGACTTGGAGAGCACTGCGAAACTGGCACCGAGGATCACCTGGCCAATCCCGATTGGCAGGCCAATGCCTCTCAGATAGCAGGCAAACCAGGCGTAAGTGCCCAGCCAGATCAGTACCGAATGGAAGAGCGCTGGCCAATAGACACGTTTGGGGCGCATCACTTCGAGGGCGCTTATTGCCTTCTCTGCCTGTTGTAATACCACCACTTTCCACCCAGTCGCCGGCATGTCTTTCTCAGTCAGCCGTGCCTGCAAGAAGTGTAAGAATCGCCGGCCGAGCATGGGCAGGGAAGCCAACAAGGCAAACAACAGGGCCAACAACCCCACTGCACCAGCGATGAAGCCTTTAGCAGACGTGGGAAAAAGATAGAACTGACTAGCTGCCGCAATCAGGAACAGAAGGCATACAGCTAGGAGATCGAATAGCCGTGCTACCAGCAGAGTTGCCAGGCTGCGGCCCCACTGTACGTCGTACTGCTGCATCAGATATGGAAAGGAAAGCTCACCTGTCCTCATGGGCAGCACGTTGTTGAACAGGCTCAAAGCGAACATGACCGGTACGAGGCGAGGAGTGCGCAAGTAGGGCCAGTCCAGCAGGCGGCCAATACGCACCGCACGCGCCACGTTCGTCAGAGCATAGAACAGCAACCCAAGTAACACCCACTCAGGTGCGGATTGTGACAAGGTTCTGGTCAACTCTGCGAGGGAGAGCTTTGAAAGGAGCACATAGCCCAGCACAGCCAGAATACCAACGGGTATTCCCCATCGCAGCAGCAAGGTCAGTATGCGGCCAGACGACGACTTGCCCTTGGTAACAGGCTCTGTCGCAGGCGCGGAGATGCCGCCAGCCACGTTATCTTCGTGCATATCGTTCATTTACCGCTCCGTGCATAAGCCTCCAAACCTGAGCAAGCGGTTTCGTGCTGACAACGGGGCTCATTGTTTCACATGTCTGTGCGGCACTCTGCAGATCCAGTCCAGTATCCCCAAAATAGACCAGATGAGAAGGACAGCTACAGTCCGAAGCCCCAAAGCGTGGAGCCACGACCTGTGCCCCTGGTGTACTCAGCATCGCACACACCCAGGCACATTCCAACCGTTTCCCTGAATCATCAGTCCTGATGTCCAAGATGCGCGCATGTGCGAGGAAGTAGTCTATGTGCCAGCGGAGCTTTTTGTCACGACGGCGGTGACGTGCCAGGCGCGCCGCCAACCCGCCGCTGCCCAAGGCACTACCCACATATACATAGTACCCGGCAGGGAAGCAGAAGGTTCCCAGTTGGCCAACTGTAATGACTGCTTCCTGTCCGAGTTCCACAAGCAGCACGTAGGTGCCACGTGACTTGGGATTCATACTTCAACGCTGACCTCATCCCCGTATCTCAAGCTATCAGTTAGACAAACTCGAATCGCGCGGTGAAGTGCCGCAGGAGGGGTGGTTCGTATGTATAGCGCATGCCACAAATCTGGTCTCGCTTGTGGTAGAGTTCGACAATAACATCTGCCACATAGTCAAGGTGAGTCTGTGTGTAGACCCGGCGCGGAATGGCCAGGCGTACTAGTTCCAACTCTGGATACGTCCACTCACCTGTTGTCTCGTCCTTGCGGGCAAACATCACGCTTCCAATCTCCACTGCACGGATGCCACCCTCCAGATAGAGATGTGCGACCAAGGCTTGACCAGGCAATTGCGCTTGTGGAATATGTGGCAGAAAACGGCGCGCGTCAAGATAGACGGCATGTCCTCCAGGCGGCTCCAAGATGGGGACTCCCTGCTCCAACACTCGCTCCGCCAGGTAGCGTACCTGACCAATACGGTGGCGCAGATACCTCTCGTCCAGTGCTTCCCAGAGCCCTCGGGCCATGGCTTCAAGATCACGCCCCGCCAGTCCTCCATAAGTGATGAACCCTTCCCACAGGATGAGCAGTTGGCTTGCCTGTTGGTAAAGATGCTCGTCGTTCATGGCCAAGAAGCCGCCGATGTTAACCAATCCGTCTTTCTTGGCACTCATGGTGCAGCCATCAGCACAGGAGAATATCTCGCGGGCAATCTCAAGTGTAGTCTTGTCCCCACAGCCTGCCTCGCGCTGCTTGATAAAATAAACATTCTCAGCATATCGGCAGGCATCAATAAACAATGGGATGCCATGTTCGGACAGCACTTCCTTAACGGCACGTATGTTGGCCAGCGACACCGGCTGCCCGCCAGCAGAGTTGTTGGTGATGGTTAGCATGGCCAGAGGGATTCTCTGCGCGCCTACATCCTCTATAAAGTGCCTCAAACTCTCCACATCCATATTCCCCTTGAAGGAGCAATGGCTCGTTGGCACAAGGCCCTCAGCAATCGGCAAATCAACCGCTTGTCCGCCGACGGCCTCGATGTTGGCACGAGTGGTATCAAAATGAGTGTTGTTTGGTACATAGTCGCCCGACTTCACAGTTGCAGCAAACAGGATTTTTTCTGCAGCTCGCCCCTGGTGAGTGGGCAAGAAGTAGCGGAAGCCAAAGATCCCAGAAACAGCATCTTTCAGACTGTCATAGTTGCGACAGCAGGCGTAGGCTTCGTCGCCAACCATCAGTGCAGCCCATTGAGCATCGCTCATCGCCGAAGTACCACTGTCAGTCAGTAGATCAATGTACACATCCTCACTCTGAACAAAGAAGATATTGTAGCCAGCAGCAGCGAGACTAGCCTCCCGTTCAGCACGTGTGGTCAATCTGATGGGCTCCACAGCTTTGATGCGATACGGTTCGGGAACTATCTGTGGCATAATCTCAACCTCCTTGTTGGCCTGGCGCAGCGCAGCGCCTGCCGGTGTGAATACACCCCAGTTCACAATTATACCACGTATACGTGTCGTCCCAAATGTGAACTTGGGCAGAGTATGAGGGTGTTGAAAAAGTCACAAGGGTGTCATTCTGAACGCAGTGAAGCCCGGCCTGAGCCGGGGCGAGCGGAATCTGCCTTCCCTACGACTGAGATTCTTCGCTCATCTGCACTTGCAGCGCCGATGCAAGTGTCGCTAGTAAGAAACAAACCCGTTGTCATTGCGAGGAGCGCAGCGACGAAGCAATCTCCACCTGTGGGTGAGAAGGGGATTGCTTCGCTGCACTCGCCCTGGGTCTTCCCCTGGGTCTTTGGCCCCAGGGACAAAGGTGGCCCCAGGGACAAAGGTGGCCCAGGACCAAAGGCAATGACAATGTAGGGAGTTTTTCAACACCCTCAGAGTATGCAATTTGAAGAATGCGCAGAGTAGAGTTATAATAGTGCTAAAATTCCCCATAGGCCTGACATACCTGACACGATACCACGAGGGACAGCAATAGGAGCTCAGTGATGGTTCACATTCTAGTGGTAGATGACGACCACGGAGTGGTCAAGACCTTGAGGCGGACTTTAGTCATGGAGGGCTACCAGGTTTCCGTGGCTTATGATGGCCACGATGCTTTGCTACACGCACAGCAGGAAGCACCTGACATGGCTGTAATAGATATAATCATGCCTGGGATGAATGGCATCGAACTCTGCCAACGCTTGCGCGCTACCCCTGGCCTCTCGAATATACCTATCTTGTTCTTGACGGCCAAGTATGAAATCACGGACAAAGCAGAAGGGTTTGGTGCTGGCGCAGACGACTACCTGACCAAGCCATTCGATATCCGCGAGTTGGTGATGCGCGTGCGTGCGCTGCTGCGACGCGCATCACCGACATGGCAAGAATTCGAACCCAAAGAGTTGGTCGTGGGCGAGCTGCGCCTGGATCGTCACAAATTCACAATTACCACACCAGAGAAAACGGTTCTACTGACTCCAGTGGAGTTCGATCTGCTCTCCTACCTGATGAGTCATCCTGGCCAGGTATTCTCGCCCGACAAGTTGTTGCAGACCGTATGGGGTTACCCGCCGGGCACTGGCAGTAGCGACCTCGTGCGCGTTCACATCAAGAACGTCCGTGAGAAGATCGAGCCTGCTCCTTCCTCACCTTGCTATATTCGCACCATCCCACGTCATGGATACATCGTAGGCGAGTAGCCGGTTCGACCTTGCTCTTAACGCGAAATTTACGCCGAGTTTACGCCATCTGCGGCACATCCCAGCCTCGACTGAGATATAATACGGCTCGAGGAATCCTCATCGTTGCCATTCGCAGGAGCCTGGCGCGATATCACGCTGAAAAAGGTGTCTCCCATGCCAGATGAGCGCATACTGATTGCCGATGACGAAGCGGATGTGCTGGACATGTGCGTCCGCGCGCTTTCTATGCAAGGCTACCAGGTCTGCGGCGTCCACAGCGGCTTTGAAGCTATAGAGATGGTCAAGAAACAAGAGTTTGACCTCCTGCTTACGGACATCAGAATGCCAGGAATGAATGGTCTTCAGGCCTACCAAGCCATAAAGCACCACACCCCAGATATGGTCGGAGTTGCAATCACAGGCTATGGTGCAATGGATACAGCCATCGAAGCACTGAAGCTAGGCATGGGGGATTTCCTCCTCAAGCCCTTCACGCTTGATGAACTCAGTGCTGCAGTCTCCAGAGCTCTGGAAACGAAGAGACTAGAGAGGGAAAATGCACGCTTGAGGGCTTTGATTCCTCTCTTCCGACTGAGTCAAACCTTTATGGCGGTTACCGATCTTGATACCCTGCTGCAGCAAGTCATGCAGGTAGCAGTGGCCGAAACTGCTGCAAAGCTCGGCGTGCTGATGTTGAAGGACGAAGGAAGTGGGGATTTAGAAGTGAGTGCCGTGGTGACAGACAGCGGCGTAGAGTCGCCAAGTCCTGAGTACGAGCTCAATGACAGCATTGCCAGGCAAACCATGCAAAGCGAACAAGCGGTTATCTGGCAAGCAGAGTCGAACGAAAAAGCCTTCTTTGCATCAGAGACAGCAAATGCTCAGGCTGCCACAGCAGTTGCGCTCCCACTAGTTGTCAAGGGAGATATGATTGGTGTCCTGGGTCTCTGTAAAGGGCGCAAGGAGGTAGCTTTCGCGCGCGGCGACGTCGAACTCTTATCCGTGCTGGCCAGTCAAGCTGCGATCGCTATCCAGAATGCGCGCCTTTTTACGCGCATCCGAAACGCCTACAAGAAACTATCCACCTTGGACCACTTGAAGAGCGAGTTTATCAATATCGCTGCCCATGAACTTCGGACACCGCTCGCAGCAATTACCGCTTACGTGTTCTTGCTTGAACAGGAGAGTCAAGGGGGGAACAAAGCTTATCTTGCTGATATTGCCCGGGCAGCCGACCGGCTAAAGTTACTCATGAACAACATGACTGACCTCAAGTTCCTAGAAGCAGGGCAGGTCGAGCTCAAGCGCGCCGAGCTCTCCTTGCCGCAACTCCTCGCTGAAGTCCTGGAGCAACTTGAGCCAGTGGCCGTCAGTAAAGAGCAATCCATCATCACGCGCATACACGATGATTTCCCCAGCATCTGTGCTGATGGCCCAAAGATCAAGATCGTGCTTAAGAACCTGATTGTCAATGCCATCAAATTTACCCCCAAAAGCGGAGAAATAACCATTGAGGCAGAAGTCAACGGCGATGGCGTACGTGTTGCTGTTCACGATACGGGCATTGGCATCCCCAGGGAAGAATGGGAATGGATATTCAAGCCATTCCACCAGTTGGAAGACTCGCTGGTGCGAGAGCACGGGGGGCTCGGCGTTGGGCTCCCCATTGCCAAGAACCTCGTCCAACTGCACGGAGGGCGCATCTGGGTGGAGAGCACAGTAGGGAAGGGCAGTTCCTTCTACTTCACTATCTCTGATTGTCTCTGCCAGCCAACCAAGTAGCAGCAAGGCATGGATACCTTGGGGGTATCCATCGCTTTTCTTCTCGAACCCGGCCCATATCCCTACTGCTTCCGGCCAAGCTCGTAGGCACGCACAATATGCATGTCCTGCTTCACCATACGCCAGGCCCGCCTCTCCGCCTCGTACATGATGCGCTCCTCGTCTAACGTGGTCAGCTTGCCTTGTCTCATCAGAACCTGCCCAGCAACTATCACGTGGCTGATATCAGGGCTCTTAGCTGCGTACATGATATTCGATAGCAAGCTGTGGCGTGGGCGAAGATGGGGCCTGCGGAAATCAAAGATTATCAAGTCCGCCGGTCGGCCAGGCGCAATCACCCCACTCTCCGGGAAGCCTATGGCTCTGGCTCCATTTTGCGTGGCCAGACGCAGTGTCAGTTCGGCAGGCAGGATAACAGGATCCAGGTGGTAGTTCTTCTGCATGAGCGTGGCCAGGCGTGCTTCTTCCAGCATATCGAGGTCGTTGTTCGATGCCGGGCCGTCAGTTCCAAGGGCCACGTTAACGCCCCTGGCCAACAACTCAGGAACGGGTGTCACGCCCATACCGAGCTTCATATGGGTATTGGGACATTGCACCACGTTCACCTCTTTGGCCTGCAGGATCTCCATGTCCTCAGGGGTAATGTAAATACAGTGCGCGGCAATCGTCGGATGGTCCAGAATACCTCTCTGTTCAAGGAACTTGACTGGCGTAACGCCATATTTGGCCAGCGAACCCTCCAACTGATCGCGAAACTCTGACACGTGGATGTGTATCCCCACATCAAGTTCTGCAGCCTGTTCAGCGACGGTACTAAGGAATTCCGGCGGGCAAGCATAAGGAGAATGCGGCCCCAACACTGTCCTGATGCGGCCATTAGCTGCACCCTGCCAGCGTTGCACGAACTCGAGGCTTTCTTCGAGCCCCCTGCCAATCTCTGTCTCCGCCCCCATGCCGAACACACACCAGGCCAGAGTAGCACGCAATCCGGCCTCTTCCACGACCTGCGCCACTTCATCCATGTAGAAATAGTGATCGGCAAAGCCCACCGTGCCAGAGCGGATCATCTCGGCGGCAGCCAGGTAGGCTCCCCAACGCACGTCCTCACTGGTCAGGGCTGACTCGGCAACCCAAATGCGCTCATTCAGCCAACGGTCAAAGGGCAAGTCGTCAGCCCAGCCTCGCTCGAAGGTCATGGCAGCATGAGTATGCGCATTGAAAAAACCGGGCATGACCACGTGATCGCTGGCTTCTATCGTCTCGTCCGCATCCAAGTCGGGGGGAACAGTTCCTATGGCTTGTATTCTGCCCTCGGCAATAACGATATCTGTGCGTCGCAGGACGTCCCCGTTCTCATTAAGCGTAAGAACGTCAACGTCCTTAATCAGGATCTTGGCCATATTTCCTCCATATACGGGTATAGCACAGAGGGCCTCTGCCATAACAGAGGCCCCCCGTGCTTGAGGCATCACCGATACTTGCGGTGCAGACTAGAGCGCACCACCCCCGGTGATGCCCCTACGTTCATAACTATCTATCATGAGCATCACCTCCTTGTACGTATGATAGCATTCAAACTTGCATCGGTGTCGCCTTGAGATGATAACCCATTCTAACAGAATAACCATCAACTGTCAAATTGCACTTTGTACGTACACTACGCTATAATACTCACGACGACCGCCGTGAACAGGGGGAGGCATGGGTAAACGAACGCCAGGCTGGGCGTTTGTTCTAATGGGCGTGACTATCGCAGCCGTGCAGGGAGTGCTCATCCGTCTACTCCTGGTGAGTTTCTCTGGTAACGAACTGTCCATTGGACTGATCCTGGGTAACTGGATGTTGGCAGAAGCCCTGGGCAGCAATCTCGGCGGTCGCTTCGCACACAGACTCAGATATGCGTTCAAGTCCTTCATTCTCCTTCAGGTGGTGTTCGCTCTCACGCTGCTACTGGTCGTCTGCGCCTGCTACCTTGTGCGCAGACTAGCAGGCGCGGCCCCAGGAGAAGCGCTGGGGTTCGTGCCCATATTCTGGACATCTCTACTGCTTCTCGCCCCACTCAGCGCTGTCCACGGCGCCATGTTCAGCGTCGGCTGTGCTACGTACGGCAAAGCGACAACACAGGACCGTACCATCGTCGGCCAACTCTACGTTTATGAGGCTCTCGGAGCTATGGGCGGCGGGGTCATTCTAACCTTTGTGTTGATCCCCTACTTCAATCCGGTCCAAACTGGCTTGTTGCTGACCCTCCTTAGTCTGGCAACTGCACTGCTGCTCTTGTGGTCCACAACGCGTCTGCGTCATCGCCTGGACTGGCCAGTAGCAATCACCGGCCTGGCATTTTGCATATGCCTCTGTCTGCTCCTGTCCCCGCAGGCCCCTGCCCTCCATCGTTCTCTGGTACAACTGCGCTGGAGAGTATACCACGTCGTGTACGATGAGGGTGTTGAAAAACGGGGTCTACCAGGATAGTGCCCCCGGTTTCAGCGGTTAA
>CAYZGO010000018.1:0-72505 GCA_964478075.1 uncultured Anaerolineales bacterium
CCGTTAGTTCCACTATCTCATACCTCGACGCCTGCATGAGCCCGATGGAGAAGCCCAGGCTCGAGTCGTCGAACGTAGGGTAGTGGCCGATGCGGGTCACCCTCGGGTTATCCGGCGGCAGGATGGGCAACCCCTCGAAGACAGGAGAGTCGTAAGCATAGAGGTCGCTCACGACCAGGTCGATTCGAGCCGCGCCCCACGAGGCATCATGGCCCGTGGGGAAGGGCGAGGCGGCGTTGTCCACCTCCGCGACCTGGTACAGCGGGACATGATCCCTGGGCTCAACCATCTCCACGACCACGCGCAGCCGGTCCGGGTGCACCCCATAGCGCACGTCGGCCAGGTTCCACACCTCCCCCAGCTTACCTCCCTGAACCGCGACGCCAAGGTACGTCTGCGTCGTCGTAGCCACCGGCGTGGAGGGCGATGGTGACGGCGCGACTGGGGTGCCAGTTGGAGACGAGGGGAAGGGCGAGGCGGTGGCCTGGGGCAGCACGCCCGATTCCACGATCACAACCTGCTGTGCGGTCGCCTGGGCAGGGAAGGATTCGAGAATGGGACCTGTGAACCAGAGCTGCACTGGATCGCCAACCTGCAGGCTATGGAAGCTCACGGGACGATGGCCCTCTCCCTGCTTCTCGAAAATGCGGGTGTTCCCCCTTATGGTCACAAAGTACTTGTCCACAACCTTGTCTGCATGCGACTCCACAAGGATCCCGCCGAGGATGCCCTCATTCGCTCCTGGCTCGATCTCCGTGATGAATCCGGCAAAGTCCGGTTCAGATGTGATTAGCCTTGGAGCTCGCGTACACCCCCCAGCCAGTATGGCCAAGCCTACGAGCAATGTAAGCGATCCCACTAGTCTGATCCTTTTCACAGTGCCCTCCTTGCATCTCCACTATACTCAGTCACGGCAGTAATGTGGGCAGGATACGGCCACTTCGCTGGTGACACTGCTAGTGCTGCAGCAGAATCTGCGCCACGATACGCGGCCCGAGTCCCATCAAGTCCAGGTTGCGCACCGCCATGGAACAGGCGGTGCGGGCGGAGCCGTCCTGCCCGGCAGGACTGGCAAATGAACCAACTGCCAAGCTGAGGACGTCCTGACAGTCTGTTCCGCTTCTGTCTGTGGCATTTCCCGGACACACTGAAGCAGATCATGGACATCCGTATCTGCTGGAACGACAAAATGGCGCACTCCGTCACCTACCCCTAACCGAGTTCAGAGTCCACTTTTGAAGTTTAAAGGTGTCCACTTTTCAAGTTTTCCTAACAGTTGATAGATGGCTAACGGACGTGGAGATCTTGCCTGGTTATGATGAACGTTGCATCTAGACGACGTATCTAGGAGAGAGGACTTGGCAGATTACATGTATCCAGATGGGCGATGGTCTCACTTACAAGGCCTTCGGGTACTGCCCTAGCAGCACCAAAAGGGCTCGGTTGCTGAGGAAAGCAACAAGGGAGATAACTAGCAGGACTACAGGAATGGTGAGAGCCACGCTGATTAGAAGCAGCAGCAGAATAACCAGCAGAAAGGCGATGGTGAAAAAGGGATGCCCCAGAGTGAGCAGTATGGCGTTGCGGAAGATGAGTACAAGGCGCTTCTGTCCCTGTTCCATGAGCAAGGGGAAAAGATAAATCTGCAAGCCCAGCCAGAAAGCTAACAGGTACAAGAATGGGATGCTGACCAACTTTAGAATCTGGTTCGGCATCCCAACATAGAAGTTAATGTTCGCAACGATGATCAAAAGCAGAAACAGATCAGCCAACAGCACCTGCCAAATCTTGGCAAAGTACTGCCTGAACCCAATGAAAAAGTCCCTCCATGTAGTTGTGTATCGCTCATGAGCCAAGTGATTAGTGACATAGTACACCCCGGCCAAGGCGGGAGCCAGGGTCACCAAGGGAATGCAAAGCAGGACGCAGAGCAAGTTAATGAATACAAAGAGGAACATCTCATCATAGAAATCCTTGAAGGACGCAAAGATTGCGCTGAAGGTTTGCTTCACAAGAACTCCTTGGGGGCATCCGCTCTAAACCCCGTTGAAGAACATCAGCACTCCCGTCAACACGAACGGGCCAGTCTCGCCCAGGCGTAGCAGCACCCAGTTTACTACCCCATCCTCGTCGTGGTCCTGTAGCTGATGAAGATGTCGCACTGAAAAGTGTTCATGAACCCATCATACTCGAACCGTCACTTTTCGCATAGATTCTTATCCACCTCATCATCGGGCACCAGCGCTACGTGAGCTTCAAGGAGCGTGGCCGGGGCTTCTCGTGAGATTCGCACCGCCGTGGAACAGGCGGTACTGAACCGCCCATCGCCCCTTTCCCAACCACCGGCTCTTCAGGCCGGTGCGGCTCGCCGGCTGACGGTACGCCTGGAGATGCAGTGACACTACTCGGACTCTACAGACGAGGTCTCTTCTGAGCCTTCCCTTGCCTCCAGCATGTTGCTGTACACCTTGTAGTCCTGTTCGTCGGCAAAGATGCACTCAACCAGAAACTCACCAGGGACACCCATTGGGGCGATGAACTCGTCCATCATGTCCTGCACAAACAGGCGCAGTTCCTCATCAGACAACTGCGCAACGTGGTCACGCCACAGGACCAGCGTGCTATAGGTGCCCTCTGCGGTGTAGTGCAGGTCCAGCTTGCCCAGGTTCACCGGCAGACGCTCTTCATCCAGTTTATCCAGGTCAAACAAGGCATACTGTTCCGACTGCAGCGTACGCACGATGCGCTTCAATTGCAGTTTCATGGCACCTCCCGGTTTGGTGAACTTGCTGGCAAGATACGCCAGAGACTATACCCCTGGCTCGATGTCCTCGTCCTCGTCAGGCGTCACATTCGGGTCGTAGACGAAGAGGTCAAGAGTTGCCTCCCAAAGCTCCAACTCGGCCAGGGCGTCCTCAGCCGCCTCCCGCAGCACGTCATCTGCGCTGCCACAACAGTGATCCAGGAATCGCCGCGCCCTCCGCCCCCCGATTTGCCCGAGTGCAGCGATGGCGGCAATCTGCACTTCGCGATCAGGGTCAGAGCTGAGCCCAATCAAAGCAGGCACTACTTCCTTCACCTCCAACTCCCCACAGGCACGAGCAGCCTCGTAACGCATGGCCGGATTAGCATTGGAAAGCTCGTCTTGCACAATACTTGACCAGGCTGCATCAGCGCTACGCCCCATGCCAAATACGGCACTGATGCGCATGGACTCATCGGGTGCATTGTACGCCGCAGCGATAATCTCATGCACGCAATCCTCTCCCAGGTAGGCGATGGATTCCACGGCGCGGCGGCGCACCTCCTCGTGCTCGTCACTGTCATGTATCGTTTCCAACAGAGCACCCCGCATCGGTGCTGCGTAGCGCTCATCCAGCTCTTCGAGTTCTGCCATAAGCACAAAGCGCCCCAGCGACGAGGCCGCTGCCGCGCGCACTGACGTGGATGTATCATGCCGCAGCGTATGCACCAGGGGCACAATCAGCGTGACTCTATCGTACTCCCAAAGCCCCTCTATGGACAGCGTCCTCACCTGTTCGTCTTCGTCCTCCATAGTCACGCAGAAGATGGCATTAAAGTCCAGTTCAAAGTTGGCTTCGGCGCTCTCTACGAGCAGGGCGATGATCTTCCGCCGACGCTTCAGGGAAAGAGCGGGCCACTGGCGGCGAAAAAGCTGTATCTCAGCCGAACTTGGCGCAGACAGTGCGTACAAAACAGGGCTGGAAAGCGATGCTTGCTCATCAGCGAGCCCCAGCAGCGCTTCCTCAAAAGCTAGGTATTCTCTGTCTCCAATCATGCTGCGATACTCCAACATACGTCATAGGTATGCTCATGAGTCCCTTCGCTGTCAGCGAGACTTTGCCTCGGCCTACAGATGCCGAGACCTCGCAGAGCACGTCACCAGGCTAGTGCTACGCCAAGCCCAAATGAAGCCTGGCCCAACAAGCCAGAAGACCGACTAAAGTCGCCACTACGAACCAGTCACCAGGCTAGTGCCCGCCAAGCCCGAATAGAGGCCTGGCCCAACAAACGGCACCACTACGAACCAATGAGACTAATACCAGAAGAAAGTGCGTGTTTCACCTGGAGGACTGAGGGGCGCTCCCTCGCGGCCGCCACCGGGCTTTGTGCCTGCCTGCTTCATGACCGTCACGTCCCACTGAAAAGCACGCTCAAACTGACCGGTCCTGCTGTGTAATTCGCATGGCACAATCCAACTTGTCTCCTTCGTCCAGGTGCCACCGTAATGCGTGACGCCGCCTGCCAGGAAACGGAGGCTCAGCGCATACCACTCGTCTTCGGCCAGCATCCCTGCTGGCTCCCAACTCAGCTTGATCTGGGAACCGCCACCATAGAACTCCGCCTCGTTCTCCGGCCCAAGCAGCCGAGGCGTACTGAAGGGTGCCGTTGGCGTGCTCGTCGGAGCTGGCGTGTGCGTAGCTGTCGGCGGTGGCGATGTGGGTGTCTGTGTAGGTGGCACAGGCGTCTGCGTGAGCGTCGGCGTGGGTGTCAACGTAAGCGTTGGCGTGCGCGTGGGGGTCGATGTGGGCGTAAACGTAGGTGTAGCCAGAAAAACAGTGGAAGGGAGCCGCACACCTCCCAACAAGGCGCGCAATTCAGCCCACGGCACATAGTTGATCAGCAGGTAGGCCACCGTGAGCAGAGTCGCAAGCATCGCTAGCGTCAAGAACGGCGTCCGCCAACTGCGCTTGAGCGCCGCCCCACAATACGGGCAAATGCTCAGGTCAGATGGCACTCGCGCCTGACAGGCCCGGCAGCGCAGTGTCCTCCGCAGAAGCCTGGAGCGCCGTAAAGTAGCCCCGCACTCGGGACAGACCCTCAACCCTGACCTTAGCTCAGCACCACAGGTCCTGCACCACATATACGTGCCTCTATGGCAGTGGACTCGTTCCACCCAGAATGCGCAAGATGTCAAAGTATGAAATCGCTACCATGAACGCCAGAATGAGCAGCAGACCAACAAAGTGCACGAAGCCCTCCCTCTGCGGCGCGATGCGCTTTCCACCACGCAGCTTCTCAAGCAGAATGAAAGCAATGCGACCGCCATCAAGCGCTGGCAGAGGAAGCAAGTTGATAACGAACAGATTGATGCTGAGCACAGCGGTGAAGTGCATCAGGTTCACCACGCCTGTTCGGGCGACAATACCCGTCATCTGAAAGATGCCAACCGGCCCTGTGAGATCCCCTGACCGTACGCCAACGCGGAATATGTTAATGAAACCTGAGATAATCAACGCGATCCACGTCCACACTTTGCGTACGCCCAGCGGAATGGCCTCCCAGATGGGATGCCGTATGGTTTTCAGTTCATAGCCCTCTTGCATGGATATGGTGACACCCATTGCTCCCTCTTCGGCAGGCGGCTCCACTCGTGGTGTCAGGCGAACGGTCAGACGCTCATCGCCCCGCATCAAGGACAGGGCGATCTCCCGCCCCCGGAAGGCACGGGTACGCTCAACGAACTCCAGCACGTTGTCAGTCTCCTGGCCTTCGAGAGCCACGACGATGTCGCCCTGCTCAACACCAGCTTGTTCCGCTGGTGAGTTGGGCGCCACTGCGCGCACAACAACGCTGCCCACCACGACCTGCTCGCCAATCATCAGCGTACAGGCGAAGAGCGTCGCAGCCAGTACCAGATTCATGACGGGCCCAGCCAGCACGGTGCGGATACGCGCCCACGCGCTTTTGCTGGCAAAGCTCCCCGGCTCGCTCGGGTCTTCTTCGCCTAACATGCGCACAAAGCCCCCTAAAGGGATGGCATTGAGGGTGTACTTGGTGCCATCACGGACAGCCAAGGTCTTGAGGCGAGGAGGGTAACCGATGCCGAACTCCTCGACGACAATACCAGCCCGCTTGGCCATCACAAAATGGCCGCATTCGTGCACCAGCACAATCAAGCCAAATACAACCACAAACGCAATCGCACTAAGCAGCATTCTTTACGTCAATCTCCTGAATAACAGATTCGCAATCTTCACCATTGCACGTCAGAGGCTATTATACGTGCATCCACTGCAAAGGACAAAAACAGTCGTAGAGACGTAGCATGCTACGTCTCTACGGCTATTGCATGCTACGTCTCTACGACTACTGCACGCTACGTCTCTACGACTACTGCACGCTACGTCTCTACGGCTATTGCGTGCTACGTCTCTACGGCTATTGCATGCTACGTCTCTACGACTATTGCATGCTACGTCTCTACGACTACTCCACGCTACGTCTCTACGACTATTGCATGCTACGTCTCTACGACTATTGCACGCTACGTCTCTACGACTACTCCACGCTACGTCTCTACCGCTGTTGCACGCTGGGAGCAGTGATAAGCGTCCCAGGGCTGAACTCTGGGTCGCCCAAAGCGCGTTCCAGCAGCCCGAGCTTGAGTCCCGACAGCAAGCACACGCGCAGTCCCGGCAGGTCACGCACCAGGCCAGCCATCAACTCCACTTTGGTACGCATCCCGCCTGTGACGTCTACGCCGTGCGACCCACCAAGAGCGCTTGCCGCCTCGTCCACGCGACTCGCGTCAATGGTGGGGATCAGACGTGCCTGCGGGTCACTACGAGGATCAGTGCTGTAGACGCCTTCCACCTCGCCCACGAGGATGATGCGCTGAGGTCTCAGCAGGTGGGCTAGATAAACGAAGATGGCCTCCGTGGAGATGATGGCACTGCCCTGCAGTTCATCCAGGGCTACATCACCATATATCAACGGCACCAGTCCGTGTTTCAGCACATCCTGAATGGGCTGCACGGCCAGTGCAATCAGTTCCCCCCCTCGACAGAGGGCTGAAGCAGAGGGCTGCATAGAGACCGCAGGGACACCCGCGTCGAGAAGCGCGTCCGTCACAATGCGGTTCAGACGCGACGCCGCAGCGCTCGTCTGCGCATAGCCGCGCCAGTCCGTGCAGCCGCTCTGAACGTGATAACGCTGAGCCACCACATGGCCGAACGAGCCACTCCCGTGCCCCATCAAGAGGCGCAGGTCAGAGTACTCATCCAGAGCATGGCGCACTTCCTCGGCCAGCCGTCCGATTACCTGCAGCCGAGCCGTGGCCTCAACGCTCTTGTCAGTGATGAGCGAGCCCCCTAGCTTAACAAAGACCAACTCAGCCAATGATAACGTCCTCACCATCTACTTCTACTACGTCGCCCGTTGCTATCTGCGTGATGTCCACCAGGTCTACCATGGGAATGGCAGCCATGATGGCACCTACAGCCACAATGGCTTCGCTCCTGGCATTGATGATGGCCGCCGGGGCGAGCCCGCGCCTGGACAGACGGTAGAGCGTATACGACCCCACGGTGCTGCCCTTGCCCATGGGAAAAACAAGCACTCGCCCCGCAATGCACTGCTCGTACAATGGGTGCCCCCGTTCGATGACGACGCCCGTCTCTGGGTCAACGCCGCCCAAGAAACCAATGGCGACGGGTGACACCAGTGCCAGTCCGCGCGCTCTGCCCCGGTAGATTGCTCGCCCGTGTAGTCTCACCATCCCGTCACCTTGCAGGACTATGGGCGGACCCTGGCCAGTGTCCTGTCAACGCGGCCTCAATGCACTGTTCCATCGCACCGAACCGCCGCTGCAGCCCGGAATGCGTGGGGCTATAAAAGGCGGCCTTGGCGGAATTGGTAGCCATGGCTTTGAAGCCCATCTCCTTGACGGGTGCAACAACCAGGCAGGTGTCGGCGAAAACCTTGCCCCCGGCAGCCTCAATCCTGGCCACCAGTCCGCGCCGCTGAGCCAACAGGCGCACCTGGCGCGAAGTGGTAATCCACAGTGTGGCTCGCACCCGCTTGCCATTCAACAGGGCCGCTATCCGTTCGATGTCGGCGAGCGTGCTGTGGGGACAGCCCAGACTCACAAAGTCAATTCCGTCTAGCGGAGAATTCAACGCAGCATAGCCTTCAGCCAGGTCACTAATGGCTATTGTGGGCAGCTTTGTGCCTGAGGCCACGCCCTGCTGCGCTTCCGGTGTTACGCCCTCGATATGGTACAGCCCCACCGCACCGCTGGCAGCCATGGCCGCACCCAAGGCCATCAGCGCCTCCTGTGACGGCCCTTCCAGTCCGTCCTGGCGCTGGAGGCGGAAATACGGCACCCCATCTCCAACCTGCAGGCCGACCAGGTAACCGAGTGCACCGTAGTCAGCCTCACTGCGCACACGACAGTGTACCTCGACAACGTGCGTCGCCACACGGTTCTCCAGCAGATGCAGCCCGTACGCGGCTGTGCGCCCTGTGATCGCAGCAGCCAGGGCACTGGGGCCCCCTTCCCGATTGCTGCGCGCCGCCAGGACAGAGTTGGCAAAGCTTACCGCCGATGACTCGCTCCAGGCCAGATGCTCACCCACTTGAGGCGCATAGCCAACCAGGTACGGCGTACAGGTACAGGTGAGAGCCACCCCCATAGAGGCGAGTGCCTCGACGACGCGCTCCTGCTGACGCGCGAATTGTGGCGAGATGCCCATCTCGCGCCAGCGCTCCAAGTCCATGCCCGCCGGGTTCATGAATGCAGGGACACGTACCCGCGCACCTTGAGCAGCCCATTCCTCAAGAAACTGCAGACCAGCGTCTCCTAGATTCTTGTAGCTCACGCCCGCTATCTGCGCGCTGGCCACGGGCACCAGGCCCTCTGCCTCGTAAATCTCGGCCAAAGCGACTACCATCTGCATCGCCCTTTGTACCGCCAGGCCTTTTGCGCAGGTCAGCATAGCGTGCTCTTCTTCTGTCAATCGCATACTTCAGCGACTGTCCGACCTCCCCGTCAACACTTCGAACACCAGGTAAATGGCTACAGCCAACCCCAGAAAGAGCACGAGCAACTGCCAAAAGGGTATATGCACAAAGATCACAATGCGGATTTCCCGCCAGATGAGCACAAAAGCAAAGAAAAAGGCCAGTCCCCAGAGCAGACGCTTGGTCAACCTACGCATGTCTATTCGTCTCCTGAAAGTATTTGCCCAAGTACCTCTACGCTGCCTTATACCTGACCTTGTGAAACGCGGCTCGCTCCTGCTCCGTGCGCAGAGCGCCAGAGGGTTTGCGCCAGGGGATTGTGGCATCGAGCCCCATCTTGGCTGTGCGCGACTTAACGCCAGGAACATGCAGCGCCGAAGGATCGAGCGAGCTGCCAGGCTGGTCAGGCAGCACTACCACATCACACTCTGCTTGAAAACGCGTGGCCATGGCCCATTCCAGTTCAGCCGGATCGTAGATGTTGATGTCCTCGTCCACGATGAGCACATGCTTGAGAGAAGCATGGCCCCGAAAGGCTGCTTCGATAGCTCGCCTGCCATCGTCTGGATTGCGCTTGCGAATCTGCACTACGGCATGCAGCCACGAGGCGCCACCTGGCGTGAGCAGCACGTTGACGCAATCGCAGACCTTGTTCACCTCTTCGTAAATACTCGGCTCACGAGGCATGCCCATGAGCAATTTGTGCTCCAACCCTCCCGGCAGCAGAGCCTGGTAGATCGCATCACGCCGATGGGTGATGCACTTGATTTCAACTACTGGCTGACAGCGCACGATGTCCATCGTCTCAGTCAGATCCAGGAAGGGGCCTTCGTCCACCAATTGCCGGGTGATACGGCCTTCCAACACAATCTCGGCCTCGGCAGGTACTTCCAGCGCCACAGTGCAGCACTTAACCAGGGGAGTTGGCAGCAGCGCGTTAGCAATGCAGAGCTCGTCCACGCCTGGCGGTGGGCTCATGGCGGCCGCGAGCAATACGCCCAGCGAATTGCCAATGCAGATGGCGATCTCGAGTTCTCCCCCGGCTTTCTGCACGGCCGTGTGTGTACCACGTCCCTCTATGAGCCGTGCTGCAAAATGCGTCTCATCAAGCCGCATCAGCCGATGGAAGCACGTGTTGCGGCCTAACTCGGGATCCTTCACAATGGCGACTCCTGCTGTCACGTAGGGGCCGCCGTCGCCAGGCAAATGCGTTAGGATAGGCAGCTTGTATAGATCCACGCTCTTCTCCACAACTTCCTGGCAAGGTGCAGCGGCGACCATCTGCGGCGGGACAGGATTGCGCAGCGCTTCAGCCAGCGTAACAAGCAGCCCCTCTCTGGGCACATCCAGGCCGAGCGCGACGAGCTCTCGGCTCGAGCAGATGCCCGCGGCCACAGTGTGATCTGAGCCCTTAGCGCAGCGAAAAAGCACTGGTCGCTCGCCAAGTTGGTGGATCAGCGCAGCCATCTCCAGGTGAGGATCAACCTCCTGGGAGATTGTCAACAACTGCCCTGTGCTCCTCGTCTTTTCCAGAAACTCGCGAAAGCTCAAGTCTGCTGTCCTTTATCCGGCGAAGGTTCTGCTTCCAGAGTGACCGCCCTGGTGATGCGGAAACGATCAAAGTCCCTGGCCACTACTGTATCCGTGAAGATGGGGCAGGCTTCGGCCAGGATCTGACTGGCCGAATATCGCCGCGAAATGTGCGTCAGGCACAACCTCCCAACCCCAGCCTGGTAGGCCAAGGTGGCTGCCTGGGAAGCCGTGAGATGGCCAAAACGCACCGCCATATCTGCCTCCACGTCCAGGTAAGTCGCTTCGATTACCAGGGCATCGGCACCCGCCACGTATTCGATCAGGCCCTCGATCTGTGCAGCGTCTCCCACCCAGGCCAGTTTCGCTCCAGGGATCAAGCGGCCCAGGACTTGATCGGGGTTTATCACCGTGCCGTCTGCCAGCGTGATTGACTGACCCTGCACCAGCAGCTTGCGCTCCGGGCCAGCCGGCACGCCCAGTCGCTCTGCCGTCCCGGACAGAAAAGGGCGTCGGCTTTCTTCCTCAAATAGGAAGCCAAAACACCCTGGTCCCCGATGCACCACGGGAAAAGCAGTTATCGTCAGCCCGCGCCGCTGCCAGATAACTCCAGGTTGAATCTCGTGATAGTCAATCCTCAGTTGCACCTCGCCGCCCCGCAAGACCACATTCATCAAGTCACGGACACGCTCCAGGGCCCAACCGCCACCATATATACTTAGATGGCTCGTTGCTTCCCACCGCGCAAAGGTGGACACGAGACCCCCCAGACCCAGCATGTGATCGAGATGGCCGTGCGTCAGCAAGACCTTGTTCAGCCGCTTGAAGCCAAGGCCACTTCTCAGTATCTGGCGCTGAGTTCCCTCGCCGCAATCCACGAGGAAGCGTTGATCCTTGTGCATGACCATTGCCGCCGAAAGACCGCGCTCTATGGACGGTGCGGATGCAGACGTGCCAAGGAAAACGAATTCGAACATGCAGATTACTCCCTAGATGATGATGCGGACCTGGCCCTCTCATTCGCTGCCGCGTGCTCGCTTTGCAGTTCGTCCAGTGAAAGGCAGGCGTGCACCGGAGCGGGATGCTTGTCACACCAGTCCTTCACTGCAGGCGTGAAGCGGAAAAGGGCAGCCAAGTCTGCTGGATAATGACGCGGGTTGACGCCCAACAGATGGACGTCAAAGCCTGAAAACGCTCCCATCCAGGCATCCATTTCAACCGTGTCGAACGACCCGGCAAAGTTGGGCACTGGAGCGAAGAGCACTGGCTGCCCCTTCGGCAACTCAG
This sequence comes from uncultured Anaerolineales bacterium, assembly GCA_964478075.1. GTDB lineage: Bacteria > Chloroflexota > Anaerolineae > UBA2200 > UBA2200 > DAOUEX01. Next base: position 11,584 of record CAYZGO010000018.1, read on the forward strand.
CAGTCATGCGCTTCAGGAAAGCCAGGCTGTCCGTGCAGTTGAAAGGCAGCCACAAGGGCAGCAAGCTGCTGAGCCTGGCGCCTACCGGATTGACCTGCGTGAAGCAATCAATGAACGTCCCCTGTGGCTCACGGCCTTCCTTGCGCTGCACTGCCAGGTGGGCGTGAAAGGCCAGAGTGCTGTAGTATTCTGGGCTATCACCGCTCAAGGACAGAAACCCATAGCCATTCTTGCGCGCAAAAGACTGACAGGCCAGGCGAAACTCTGGCAAAGTACCCCACTCAGATTCTGGCTGTATCTCCAAAGGCAAGTCAAGGCTCCAGCCCCGTCGAGCCAGCCCCGTTGAGCGGTCGCCCGCAGGGCAACGGCCACCGACGAAGGGCGAGCCCTCCTGGCGTTGCATGGCCTCGATCTCAGGGCGGCCGGCCAGGAATTCCTCGTCGCTGACGCCACCCAGCCCGCCCACCTGAAACGTGTGCCGTTCTCCGACCCGATACTGCCGCCACGGATAGCGGCAATCTATGAAAATGATGGCCCCACCTGGCTTAAGCCAGCGGCGAATCGCCTCCCGGTAGGCCTGTGGAAGGTCGAGCAGCTTGTACCGTATGTGATTGACCCAGCGCACCAGAAACCGGTCGTGCAGGGGATCGTAATGGTTGATAATCGCCAGATCGGGATTGCGCGCCAGGATGCGCTTGGCCAACGCTTCGCCATGAGCTTGGTAGGTTTCGATGTCGTCTGGGTGTTTGTGGTCTCTGAAACTGGTCAGAAAGTGCTGCGACAAGAAGGGCACCTGTAACGCCGTAGCCAGGTGCGCCACTCCGCCGTTCGGCGCACCGAGGATCAGTGCTTCATACGGCCCTTCCACTCCATGGTAGAAGCCAAGAGCATGGCGCACCAGGTGCGCCGTCGTGATGTGATCGGCTACCTCGGGTGCTGTACCCGTCATGCTGAGCGCACGATTCACGACCCAGGTATTGAAGCCAGGCCCCAGGCGGGAAAGCAGCGGTGCAAGACGTTGCACCCATGGGCCAAAGTCATGCGGCTGCAGAAACTCGCCGCGCAGCGCCGCCGCCACTGAGCGCATGCAGACAGAGGAGGAATCAGTTGCCTCGAGAAGCACCGCTCCACCCATACTTGGGCCCCCGGTGCAGCTAGACAACACCTTTTTCAGCGTGTAGTTTAGCTACCCGCTCCCTGACCTCTGCCAGCCTTGCACCGTGCAGCGGATACACCCACGCCACCACGAAGGAAACGGCCAGTGCCATTATAGGCACCAGCGTAACCAGTAGACGCATGCCAAACAGTGCCGTAGCTGGCTGCTCGCTCAGGTACGCGTTGTAGCCGCTGAGCTGCAAGGTCGTAGAGAGCAGGATGGCTTTGAGGGCAATCCCCAGGCGAATCACAAAGCCGTTCATACCAAAATACATGCCTTCGCGCCGCCGGCCGGTGGTCAACTCGTCCTCGTCCACGACGTCGGCGATCAGCAGGTCAGTCAGCATCATCATAGCTGCCAGCCCCGCACCCGCAGCAGCCATGGACAGCAGCCCGCTGACAAAGTTGCTGGCCACCAGAAAAGGCAGCAGCCCCACCGCAAACACCACCAGGCCAAGCAGAAGTGTCGTGCGCGCCCCATACTTCTGCGTGGCTTTGGTCCACACGTAGAGCATGGGCACGGCGACAACGAATGCCGTTCCTAACAACGCGGACGTCTCCACATCACCAACTCGCAGCACGTACTTGGCGTAAAAGGGAATGCTGGCTGTGAGCATCTCAAATACAAGTTGGATGAAGAGATTGATCACCAGGAACAGCAAGAAAGTGCGGTTCTTGAACGTGGCGGCCAAGGCTTGCTTCAGGCTCAGCGCCGGCTCCTGGCTGAACTCCTTCTTCTCACGGCTGCCCGTCAGCGAAATGAGCAGCGACGATCCAGTGATGATGCCAAAGATCACTGCCGTCCAGCCCCAGCCAATTGAACTGTACAGCAAGGGCGGAGCGGCGACGCCCAGCAGCAGCCCAATCACCGAGAAGACCTGCCGCCAGCCCGAAACCTCTGCCCGCTGCTTGAGATCAGGGTACATTTCAGGGAAAAGCGCCGTCCAGTTCAGCACTACAAAGGTCCACAGCGTGTCGAAGAGGAGGATGACGAGCAGGAAAAAGGCGAACAATAGCGTCATCTGCCCCACGTCCACCCTGAAAGGCGGTACCCAGATGAGAATAAAACACAACACCAGGGGAACGGTCAGGAACATGATGTATGGAATACGGCGTCCCCAGCGCGTGCGCGTGCGGTCCGAAATCTGGCCTGCCAGTGGATCATTGATCGCATTCCAGATGGCATAGACAGTCATAGCGATGCCAAAAAGCGCCGGAGCTAGCTTGAGCGTGTCAATGTAGAAAATGGGAGCAAACGTGTTGAAGCACTGCATAGACAGGGCCGTGCCCAGCGACCCTACGCTGTAGGCGATCATGCGTCGCTTCCGCATTGTGCTTGACCTCCTCTGTGTACTATCCGTCAGTCAGTAGACATGGCTTGAAAACAGGAGCAAACGTAGTAGCCACTTGAGTCGCCTCTTTCGATCAACAACGACTGAAGTCGTTACTACAAACCTTCGCCACAGCGATTGTGATGCATCCGTAGTAGCGACTTGAGTCGCTTCTTCCGCGTCAGCAACGACTGAAGTCGTCACTCCAAACAGTCGCCACAGCGATTGTGATTCATTCGTCGTAGCGACTTTACTCGGCTCTTGCGCGTGCACGACGACTCAAGTCGTTGCTACAGGCCTTCGAGACCAGCAGTAGCGTATGCTATTGCCCTTTTCTGATGAAGTGTCTCCACTCTCCGTGGGTTCCGTCGTCCGTCACGCCGTAGTAGGCATGTAGCTTACCGTCACTACCGCGCTGCACGAAATCATAGCGCTTGCGACCTGAGCGGCGATATGACTTCCACAGACCGATGTTCCCATGCCACGCAACCTTGTCCACCTGAACCGGCCGAGTCTCGTATTCGGTAATGGCATAGCGCCATAGACGACGGGCTGAGGAGCGGGTCACGTTTCGTACCACGTTGCCATTACGCAGGTCTTTGAGCGTGTAGTACTCTGTGCCTTCGCGATCAACCGTCTCTACAATCTCCACGCCAGTCCTGGGAGGTCTGACGGGCGGCTCTTCGCCGGTGGTCGTCGTGGCGGCGGCGGCTGCCTCCTGCAACACGCCCGGCGCACCCAGGGCCCGCCGGACCAATTGCACGACCTCGTCACGCATGGCGCGGCTCGTCTCGGACTCCTGCCGCACATAGATCTCAATCCCTTCCAGAGCATATGGTGGCTTGTCGCCTTTGGGCACCGTCACGCGGAGGACATTCTTGCCCCTCGTCTTCAACACGTCTATGTCTGCTTCAATCGGCGGAGTGAGGGCACGACGTATCTCAGCAACCAGCGTGCGACTCGCTTCCTTGGGACGACTAACACCTGCGAGCGGGGCCTTTGGCTTCGAGCCTACACCCACGTAGACTGTGCCTCCATTTGTATTGGCAAAGGCCGCGACGTCACGGAGTATGGCGCGTAGATGTCCGCCCTTGCGCGCCATGCTGTCGTGGAAGGATTGCACGATGCTGCGGCCTGCCTCCTGAGCCACCTGCACGTAATCGAAGGACGGCTGGGCTGGCCGATAGGGCCGTGTGCGAGTAAAGTCATTGCTGAGGAAGACCTTCTTCAGCGCCTCAAAGCTTACCTCGGGCAACAGAACCTCCGTCACCCGATCACCAATGCCGAGCTCACGCTCGTCTTTCGGATGGCGATCCAGGCGGTGGGCATCGGAACTCTGTATGCAATGCATACGGCGTGGGTATTCAGGCTTAGACCCATCATAGAAAGAGGCCGTCGTGTGCCGCCCCGGCCGCTCCAAATCCGTAACTTCCAGAGCATACAAATGGGGATCTTGGGTGTAGGCAATTTTGGTCTGGCCACCGAAATCGTAGCCGCGCATGGCCACACCATGGGTCGAATTGGCATGTGCGGCAATCACCAATCCGCCCGCTTCGGCGATGATACGATAGGCTGTCAGTACATCTACCGTTGCCCCGACCTCGCCGGAACCGAGGTCCAGTTTGTCAGGCGGGACCCTCAGATCGAGCAGGATGTGCTCCAAGTCCCGGACCGAAGTCTCCGGAGGGAAAATGCCCAAGATGTGAAAGCCCAAGGTAGCCGTGAACTCGAATCCTGGTAAAATCAATATCTTGCGTCCCAAGCGCTCGTACTCTTCCAATTCACGCTTCTCCTCGTTGTGCAGGCGCTTAAGACGCTCCAAGAGCTGGAGTTCCTGAATCCTGGCCCTCAAAGTTGCAACGCCGGCCACGGTGTTGTGGTCCGCAATGGCAAGGATGTCCAGGCCTTGCTCCTCCGCCTTCTGCAGAATCTGCCGGTAAGTCACCTTTGGTTGTTGATAGTCAAACGAAGCTGGCGTATGGATATGCAGGTCCATACGTCGCCAAGTCATCTGCTGCTTTGCTTTTCTACTGTTTGACACTTGTTTTCACTTTCCTCCTCCTTCTGCTGGCCCCCTTCGAGACCTTGTCAAGCAACGCTGCCGCCAGCACTTCGTCGACCGTGTCCACCAGAACGAACCGCATTTCTTTCTTAACGTCATCAGGCACATCTTCAAGGTCTGCCTCGTTCCGCTTGGGCAGAATTACTGTATCGAGACCGGCACGATGTGCAGCCAATACCTTCTCCTTGACTCCCCCGATGGGCAAGACCTGACCTCGCAGGGTAATCTCACCAGTCATACCCACCTTGGGGTTGACAGGCTTGCCTGTGAGCAACGATACGAGCGCTGTGGCCATGGTCACGCCCGCCGAGGGGCCATCCTTGGGGACTGCGCCGGCGGGAATGTGCATATGGATGTCACTCTTAGCAAAGAACCCTTCTGGGATACCGAAATCCTTTGCCTTGGAACGTACATAGCTCAGAGCGGCCTGCGCTGACTCCTTCATCACGTCGCCGAGTTGGCCCGTGACCTGAAACCCTTTGTCGCCTGGCATGCGCGTGGCTTCGATAAAGATGATATCCCCACCGGACATGGTCCAGGCCACGCTTGTAGCTACTCCAGGAATCATTGTTCGTTCAGCAGCCTCAAAGAAGTAGCGAGGCCTACCCAGCATTTCAGCGACTACCTCCGGTGTGATCACTGTCTTGCCTGTCGCCTCTCCCGCCGCTATCTTTGTGGCCACTTTGCGGCATGTCGAGCCTATCTCCCGCTCCAAGTTTCGCAGCCCAGCCTCGCGCGTATGATCGCGGATGATACGCCGCAGAGCGTCGTCGGTGAACTCGATTTCATCTTTGGTCAGTGCATTCTCACGCAATTGCCGTGGAATGAGATAACCGCGGGCAATCTTGATCTTCTCCTCTTCGGTGTAGCCCGAGAGTCTCAGGATCTCCATACGATCTCTCAGCGGCGCAGGGATGGGATCGAGCAGATTACCCGTGGTTATGAACATCACTTGCGACAGGTCAAAAGGCACGTCCAGGTAATGATCACGAAAATCGCGATTCTGGTCTGGATCGAGCACCTCGAGCAGGGCCGAGGCAGGATCGCCACGCCAGTCCGCACCGATCTTGTCCACCTCGTCCAGCATAAAGAGCGGATTCTTGGAACCCACGCGCTTGATAGCCTGGATAATCCGCCCAGGCATCGCACCGATGTAGGTACGGCGGTGTCCGCGTATCTCGGCTTCGTCACGCATTCCACCCAGAGACATGCGTACGAACTTGCGACCCAAGGCACGAGCGATAGACTGCCCCAGTGAGGTCTTGCCTGTGCCCGGAGGCCCCACAAAGCACAGGATAACGCCCTCCCGTTCACGGCGGATGTGATCTACTGGTTCCTCTTCTGCGGCCTTTTCCTCGCTCCCCTTGCGCTCCTGGCGCAACTTGCGAACCGCCAGATACTCCAGAATGCGTTCCTTGACTTTGTCCAGATCATAGTGGTCCTCGTCCAGCACCTGACGCACGCGCTGGATGTCCAGGTTGTCCTCCGTAGTTACCTGCCACGGCATGTTGGTCAGCCAGTCGAGATAGGTCTTGATCACAGAGTACTCTGCGGCGGCAGGGGGCATCCTGGAAAGACGGCCCAGCTCGCGGCGAGCCTCTTTCTCTGCTTCGGGCGGCATACCCGCTTCATCAATCTTGGCCGTCAACTCATTGATCTCGGCTTGTTGCTCGTCCTCCTCGCCCAACTCCTTCTTGATGGCCTTGAGTTGCTCGCGCAGGTAGTACTCGCGCTGCATCTTCTGCATCTCTGACTGGGCCTGATCCTGGATCTTCTTGCCCAGTTCCAGGACTTCTAGCTCCTTGTTCAGGACGATGTCCAGCTTCTGCAGCTTGGCGGTGACGCCATCAGCCTCCAGGATGGTCTGTGCGTCTGTCATGTCCATGCGCACGTAGGAAGCCACCAGGTAAGCAAGCTGCCGTGGGTCTTCCACGCCCAGCGTGGCCATGATCAACTCTTCTGGTATGTAGGGCATGAGCGAGGACATGCGCCGGAACAACTCGACCGTGTTGCGCATGAGCGCCTCAAGCTCAACTCCCTTTTCCACCACATCTGGGGCCATCTCCACCTTGGCCATCAGGTAAGGCTCAGTTTGGGTGAACTCCACGATCTTGATACGCTCCATACCTTGTACAAAGAGCCGAATGGTCGCATCTGGGGCCTTGGCAAAGCGAGAGATGGTGGCCACCGAACCAATGTGATACATGTCGTCAGGGCCCGGCTCCTCTATGCTTGCGTCCTTGAGGGCCACCAGGCCAATCAGACGGTTGCCAAGCACAACGTCATCCACCAGTTTGATAGAGCGGGGCTGGCCCACAATCAGAGGCAGTAGTATGGGAATAGGATACACAACGGTGTTCTTCAGGGGCAGAATGGGCAGGACTTCTGGGATAGTCGGACTTTCGTCAGTCTGTTCTGCTTGAGCCACTGGCGCCTTTTGTTCCGGATCTAACTTCTTGCCCATGGCAAACAACCTCATGCACTTACCTCCATTCACTGCATAAAGACAACCAGATGCATGCATCTCCAAGCTGTGTGCCGTTGTTCAGCCTCCGCATTTGATCACTACTACAACGGGCACCTTGTGCTCCCGCTGCGCCTTCGGCAATTTGACATAGAGAAAGCCCTTGTCATAGTCAGCTTTGGCACCAGCTTCCTCAACGTCACAGGGCAGGTGCACTTCGCTGTGAAACGCGCCGTAACTGATCTCCATCTGTTGGTAGGCCAACTTTGCTGCAGGATCGTCACGGTGGCCAGACACTGTCAGAACGCGTCCGTGAAGGCGCACGGTAAGACCGTCCTCGCTTACACCAGCGACTTCGATCTTGACCGTGACGTGGGAACCAGTTTCGTAGACATCTGTCGGCGGATGCCAGACACGTGGTCGTCCCGGCGAGACCATTTCACGGCTCGTTCCCAGCGAAACGAAAAGATGGCCGAGCCAGGGGTTATCGGACTCTCTGTCCCTCACTTGCACCTTCTCCATACTCCACATAGGCGTTCCTTTCCTTCTATCAGTCAAAAATTGTATACATATTATACCACTAGATAAGATAAAAACCAAAGTAGTTGCGCTGCAGTAGCTTATTGGACTTTGACCTTGAAGCGCATTTGCCCTATACTTCCATTATGGCCGGACGTGATGAGGATTTCCATTTAGCATCCCAAAGTGCCGGGATCAGCAGGCGGGATTTCCGTATAACACACCAGTCGAAACTGGACGGAAAGCTTCCGTCTGATGCAGCAACCGGGGGAGCCGGACGTCACGTGAGAAATCGGGGGAGTTCAAATGGCAGTGACAACAAACGAAACAGTGCAGAGATGCAAAAGCGTTCTTGAGAGTCACTACCGTTCCCGCTTCAAGGGCTTGATTCTATACGGGTCTGTAGCTCGCAATCAAGTAAGCTCGGTCAGCGACATCGATTTGCTCGTTTTGTTGAACAAACCGTTTGACTATTTTCACGAACTACGTCGCATTGTCGACTTGCTCTATCCGATACAACTCGAGTCCGAACAACTCATTTCTGCCAAGCCAGCAACCGTGGACGAGCTTGAGCATGGAGTCCTTCAACTTTATCACAATGCCAAAAGAGAGGGATTATTGCTATGACGCGGAAGTACGCAGCCGAGATAGCGGCAAATCTGGAACGCGCTGCGGCATCCCTGCGAGCAGCTGAAGAGCTGGCGTCACACGGCTATTACGATTTTGTGGCTTCACGGGCGTATTATGCAGCTTTTTATGCAGCAACAGCCGTTTTGCTCTGCGAAGAGTTGGAATTCAGCAAGCACAGCGGCGTGATAGCATCCATACAATAGAAGAACAAAGAATCAGGCACATCCGGCACGAATGAGCAAACATAAGCGGTGATGGATGGAACCGGGATTCAAGATCCTCAGTGAAATCAGGGATATCCAGACAATTGCAGCAGGTGGAGACGTATATATTCGGCGCTACCTGGAGCGCACTTATGGCAAAGGGCGTTGGCGGAAGATGAACGGCGTAGCGACGGTGGAACTTGCAGACGGTACAATCTGCGAAGCCGAGATACACTGGTATGAGGCACATGGCATAGGCCGTAGGGATTTCAAAATCAAGAGGGTGATTCGATGAGAGAATTCGTCATCTGCATCAACAATGAGAATAATCCGGCAAGTCTGATCGTGGGCAAAGTCTACCGCAGGTTGCCGGATCCGGAAGCGGAGGTGCATAACATGCTCCGCATCGTTGATGAGGATAAATCGGAGTCTGATGGCTATCTTTATCCGGCATCAATGTTTGCACCTGTCGAACTGCCGGAAGTAGCAAAGCGGGTGTTGATGACAGCGGGGGACTGAATGGGAGCAGTGCTTCTGATTGCTGCTGAAAGCGCCGCTTTTGCGCCAAGAAGCCGCCTAACCCCCGCTGCAGCCAACCCGCCTCCGCTGGCGCTCCGGCAGGCAACTGAGCTTTATCGTTAGCTGGCCCCAAGCTCGAGCAGGAGTCTCGATGTTTCAACACCAAAAGATAGCCAAGACTTTATGGGCGAGCAGCGTCTGCCCAGGATTGAAATCCGTGGCTGAAGGTGAAAAGCGCCTGCAGGCGCTGAGTCAGCCAAGTGGTAGCCAGGGGTTGAAATCCGCAAGTCAAAGACTTCCAAAGTCTCAGAGACTTTGGAAGTCTTTAAGTAGCTAGCGCCCACAGGACAGGCGGGCCAATTCGTAACCCAGACAATGGCTAAAACGAATAGGAGGTTTACGATGGCAAACACGTTTGGTTGGGTTGAGATAAAGACAAGACACATAGAGGAAACAGCAAACTTCTATCAAAGCTTGTTTGGGTGGAAGATAGTCCAAGAAGATACCGCAGAAGGGTTCGATGTCTGGATTTTTGATACGGGCGGTGAACCACGGGTAGAGAACCTTCGAAGAGGAGGGATATGGTCAAGGCCTGCTGGTGAACCTCTCGGTGTAGTCGTCTACATTGAAGTGGATGATATCGAGACCATTCTAGAGAAGGTGACAGAACTAGGTGGAAAGGTCGTCGGCCCTAAGACTCCACAGGGCTCTTCTTATAGGGCGTATTTTGCCGATCCCAGCGGCAACATGTTTGGACTCTGGGAACAAGGGAGCGCCGGCTAGTGCTGCTTTGCCTAACGAGGCTTAGAGGGTGTTTGAGAAGCCCTCTCCATCCCCCGCCTCGCTTGCTCGGCACCCCCTTCCTCTCCCCAGTTTGGGAGAGGAAGGGGGTTGGGGAAAGGTGAGGGCCAATCCCTACCACTTTCCAAACACGCTCCTAGGTATTCCTTAGCGCAAATGAGGTAGTGGGCACGTACCAACTCGCCGGAGCGGACGCGGCTATCAGGCGCGGTTGCGGGCTTTGGCCGGGCCTACCAACGGGCTGGTCGGCGAGCGCTCCTTGCTTGGGCCCCCGGTGGCTCAGCTCAGAGCCGTCAGGTACAGTTCCGAGTACAGGGAGGGACGATCGTGGCAAACATCAAGAACGCTGGCGACCGGGCAACAAAGTGGATACACTGGGCTGCCCGCGGAATAGGCTCATTGGTAGCGGCGCTTTGGCTGTTCGTGGGCGTTGTCTCTGCGATGTATGAAACGGGTCCGCGGTCGTGGGAGGACACGGTAATGGCAGGTCTAATGATCACGTCGGTGTTGGGTGTCCTTATCGCCTGGTGGAGGGAGGGGATCGGCGGAACGATAGTAGTAATCTGCGGCGTTGCCCACAGTACGTTCGCATACGTTGTTGCCGGTCACAATAGGCTCCTTGCCGTACTGGTGTCGGGCGGACCCTTCTTGTTGATTGGGATTCTGTTTCTCACAAGCTGGTGGAGAACAACAAGGCGGAGGGTTCCCCAGAGCCGCGCCTAGCAGGTTGCTGCCGCCCTGTACTTGGCCGTACTGCCGTGCGCCCTTTGGCTCAGTACAAAGGGGACAAGCCTGAGCCGCCGCTCAGCTGGCAGTCGTTAGGCGCAGCTTGTCAACGTGTGCAGGAGTCCCCTGGCTCTCTCTACGTGCGAGAAAAAGGAGTGACTATGGCTACTCCCAGGTATACTAAAGCAGAGCTTTGGGAGAGAGTTCGGTCTGTCTGGAGAAGAGGCAGTTCATACTTCTCCTTGGTGCAGAAGAGGAAGTACGTGATGATTTCCTTGGATGAGGCCAGGAAGCGCTGCATCTTTGAGTATGAAAGCGGGAGGCAGAAATCGATCCCACTGGCGGAGTTGTACGCCCTCTACAGGGAACTCTACAAGAGAGGAGAGCTTCCGAGAAGCTATCTGAGGGATCCCGAGAATTCTCTGCGGGTTGTGGGGCGCAAGTCCTGGCACGCACCGGGCGCAGCTATGTATGCGCTCTTCCCTCTCTTGGACGACACCATCAAAGTGATGGAGGGGGGGCATTTGTTTGTGGAAGGCTGAGAGGCATTCTGCGATTCAGAGCGGCTGCGCCTAACAGCTCGCTGGAGCCGACGCGGCTGCCGCCGCGATGAAACAGCGGGGCGCTGCCCGGCTTCGAGCAGGTCAGCGGAAGGCTTCTGCCCGCCGCGCCGCGCGGCTCAGCCCGCTGCCGTCAGGCGGCACTGGATGATACCAGGCATGCACAATGTGAAAAAGCTCAGATGACAACCAAAGCTCGGACCTATCCCTGAGGGACGAAAGTGAGTGCCTCACCATCCGATCTGTAGATCTGCAACTGTTCACCGACGAACTGGAAGGTTTGGGCATCCGTCAAGAACTCCATGAACATCGTCTCCTGCTCCATGATGCCCTCCGGTTCCAGGCAGGCCATCTCGGTAATCGCAATCTGGCCCACTGAGATCGTATTATCACTGACCTGATACGATCCCCCATAGGAGTTGCAGCTAGCCAATCCGCGAACCTGTCCATTCTCGAATGTTGCAGTAATGGTCGTTCCGACGATCGGTCTGGATTTGCGATATGCCATCAATACCCATGATGTGCCATCCAGTGGATCGCTAGCGGCTGAATCAGTCCTGCTACAGGCTGCCAACGAGAGTATGATCATTCCAGCAAGAGTAACCATAGCTACGTGTTTCATCTTCACAATGCTGCATCCTTTCCTGTTCTATTGCCAATACTCAAGACGTCGATCAACTTGCTGGAGTTCCATCAGGATGCAGTCAGGGCTGCCTTGTCCAGTGTGCTCAGCCGGCGCGGCGGGTGATGCGTAAGCCGTCGTCGGGCACGCTGAGATCAGAAGCAGTGGGTTTGGACAGGCCAGGGCACTGGTGGGGGCGTCGTGCGCCCCTTGGTGTGCTGCACTTGGCGTGAATTGGGCGCGCCGTTGTTAGGAGGGACTGCGCATGAGTTTGGTGAGAATCGCCTTGCTTCAAATGATCTCGTTCGGCAACGACCAGAATGCCAATCTAGCGAGGGGAGACGCATTCTGCCGACGCGCGAAGGAAATGGGTGCGGACATCGCGCTCTTTCCAGAGATGTGGAACATAGGGTACACCTTCTGCGATTCCTCTCAGCCAAATGCACGTGAAATCTGGCAGGCGCAGGCCGTCAGCCAGGAGGATGCTTTTGTCACTCACTTCAAGGCACTTGCCAGGAAACTCAATATGGCCATGGCCCTGACCTATCTTGAGAGGTGGGATGGGGCTCCCCGAGATTCTGTCTCCCTCATTGATCGGCACGGGGAAGTCGTACTGACGTATGCCAAGGTGCATACGTGCGATTTCGACAAGGAAGCTGCCTTGACGCCTGGGGAGGATTTCTACGTGTGTACGTTGGATACGGCTCAGGGAGACGTAAGGACTGGGGCAATGATCTGCTTCGACCGCGAGTTTCCGGAGAGTGCGAGAATCCTGATGCTCAAAGGGGCTGAACTCGTTTTGACTCCGAATGCTTGTGACCTGGAAGACAACCGTATTGGGCAGTTCAGGGCGCGGGCCTTTGAGAACATGATGGGTATGGCCATGACCAACTATGCTGCCCCACAGGACAACGGGCACTCGGTGGCTTTTGATGCGGTGGCGTTTGATGAACATGAGGCAGCACAAGATACACTCCTTGCCGAGGCGGGTGAAGAAGAAGGGGTCTACATTGCGGAGTTTGACATGGACAAGATCAGGGCTTACCGCGAGCGTGAAACGTGGGGCAACGCATTCAGAAAGCCTCGCAGCTATAGTCTCTTGACATCCCCTGCGGTTGATCATCCTTTTGTCAGGGTCAGTGCCAGGAGATGAGCGCGCCCACCAAGCCGCAGGTGGCGACCCCGTCAAGTGGTCGCGCGTCGCCCACCGCCCGACGCCCGTCGCCCATAGGGCATGCAGAGCCAGGGCATGCAAAGCGAGGCCATGCAGAATGTGCCCTGCCTTCTGAGTTGACTCATAGGGTTTTTGCCTTACAGTGCCTGCACAAAGGAGCTGGGTTGCGGCGTTTCGGTTCACGCTTGGTGTTACTGCGGAAGCCGCATGGCGGCTCAGCTCGGGTCGGATAGCGGAGTGTTTGCACGGAGGAAAGCGATGGATCAACCACCAGATCTAGACGACGCGAGAGAAGTTGCCTCGAAGATTGTGGCAGAGATTCGTGCGTTGCCTGTTCAGAACACTCCAAGCGTGCGGGCAACCCGCCGCCAGTACTCCCGGAGGCTGAAACAGGCAAACCCAGAATTCATTCTCGACTTGGCGAGGGAATTGCTTGAGGACTATGGCCAGCTCTGGCTTGCCTGTGAGTTGATTCAGAACCACAGAGCAGCCTTTGAAAGCATCGGAGAAGCAGAACTTGAGGAATTCGGCCAAGGCATCAACAGTTGGTGGTCCGTAGACTCCTTCGCGCGCACCTTGGCCGGGCCGGCTTGGCTGAAGGGGCAGGTGTCCGATGAGTTGATTCATAGATGGGCCCACTCAGAAGACCGTTGGTGGCGACGAGCGGCATTAGTCAGCACCGTAGCGCTCAATGTGCGGTCTCACGGGGGCAGGGGAGATGTTCGTCGTACCCTTGGGGTGTGTCACCTGTTAGTGGATGATCATGATGACATGGTGGTAAAAGCCATGTCTTGGGCATTGCGTGAGCTTGTTGTGCATGATCCAGACGCAGTGCGTGAGTTTCTGAACGAGCATGAGGATGTTCTTGCAGCGCGAGCAAAGCGAGAGCTGAGCAACAAGCTTACGACGGACCTGAAGAATCCGCGCCGGAAGTGAGCTGCGGGGCCGTTCGCCGAAGAGCATGATCTTTGATGTCACCGCATCCGACCGCGCTATCAACCGGGTTCTGAGCCAGTTCCGGCGTTTGTACCATGCGTTTCTGTATGTGAACCATTGTCAAAGCCGCGCGGCGGCTGAGCTCTGATCGCTACACGGCATATCCACCCCACAATATGTGATGTGAGGAGCGAAATGAATGGAACTGTGAATCACTCGGACTATAAGAACCAAAGTCCAATTCTGGTTGTCATCGGGGTTCTTCTACTGTTGGTCGGTGTGTTTGCCGCTTTCTTGGGGCCACTCGAGATGTATTGCTTCTATCTCTTTTCCGAGGGCGGTCGTTTTCATTATGAAGGTTTCGGATTTGGCTCTCTCATGTTTGGCAACATCGCCTGTCAGATTATCGGCTATTACCTTATCGCCATGTTGTGTATTCCTCTCGGCTATGGACACCTCAGAGTGCGTCGTTGGGCTAGGCCCCTAGCCCTGAGCTTGCTCTGGCTTTGGCTCATTGTCGGAGTGCCTTTGATTCTCCTGTTCTTGTTTGTGTTGTTTGCGTCCAAAGACCTATCTCCCGCTGCCGCGCTGACTGTCGTTATCTTGCTCGGGTTGTCTTACCCTGCAATCCCAGGGTTGCTGATTCGGTTCTACCGGAGCCGAAACGTCAGATTCACCTTTGAGCACAGAGATCCAAAGACCTATTGGATTGAGATGCTACCCATACCAATCCTGGTGTTGTGTGGTCTGTTCTCATTCTACCTGGTTGCTTTGCATGTTCTCATCTTCTTCAATGGAGTATTCCCGCTTCTTGGTGTCTGGGTGTCAGAGCTTCAGGGCATCATGCTGCTTGACATCTCGATACTGTGTTTGGTGGGTTTGCTGTGGGGTGTATTGAGGTTGAGGAAGTGGGCATGGTGGAGTGCCTTGATTTACTTCGCTTGGACGGCAGTTTCGTGGATTATCACGCTTGCGCGGTCCAGCTGGTTGGATATTCTGTTAAAGATGGATTTCCCGCCATTCGAGATGGAGATACTGCAAGAAGTGCCGTTTCAAGGGTTTCATTTTGCAGCGCTGATTGGGATACCGCTTCTTGTTACTTCAGGACTGATAGCCTTCTCCAAACGGTACTTCAAGGATAGATGATCAGGTCTCAAGGTGGTGAGGCGTACCTGAGAAGACAATTCGAAGAAGTGCCATATGACAATGAGATGGAGGTAACTCGGGACGGCGGAGCACACCGTGAAAAGGTACTCAAGGAGAATCAAGAGGCAACTCAGAGAACTCGCCAGCCTTGCATACGAGAACGAACTGAGCAGGGAGCTTGCGCGACTGGCGAACAAGTTCGACGAATGGCGCCAGGGCAGGCTCAGTGCTGGTGACCTGAGTTATCTCATCCATCAATACGACATTGGGCCATCGAGAGAACTCTTCAAGCACTACAACAACGGACTGCCCCACATGCAGCTAGCCTGCGCCATAGTGCATGGGATCCTCAACGAAGAGGATATTCCAGAAGAGATCTGGCCATACATCAGGGACGCGCTAGAGTTCTGCAGGTCTGATTCGTAACGTGCGCGTGAATGAGCAGCAGCGACCGGGCAGGATCCCACCAGAGCCCGCGCGGCCGTCGGTAGCGGACGGCGGTTCGGTTGGGGCCCGTGAGTGCCCCGCCAGACAGCAGCGACGAGCCTGCACCACATCTGCGCTGATCTGGCCACGGTCAGACCGACAGCCGCATCACGCGCTCGCAAATACCAGCGCTGCCTGTCAGATCAGCCACCGTAGCGCTTCCGGCTTGAGATCCCAATGCAGAGGCGCCATTTGTGCTTTTTTGCACGACTTGCCAAGGCAGGCAAAGCTGTGTACAATATGCGAGGCCGGTATCTTCCCCAGCGGCCAAACAAACCAATTGCCCCGCAAGGCTTCACCCTGAGGCGCTTCGCGTCGTGAGACATTCAGCGTCGAAGGAGCTCAGCCCGAAGGGTAGAAAGGACGCGCCGAGTATGAGCGAAAAGAACGACGTATCATCTCTGCCTACCGAAGCGCTTCCACCATGCACGGCTGCCTGCCCAGCGCACACTGATGTACGGGGCTACGTCAATGCCATCGCGCGCGGCGATTTAGAGGAGGCCTATCAGCTGGCGCGCGAAGCCAACCCCCTGCCATACATCTGTGGCAAGGTGTGTGCCCACGCTTGTGAAACGGAATGCAGGCGTGGTGACATAGACGAGCCTGTGGCCATTTGTGCGCTGAAGCGCTTCGCTACAGAGCAGCACGACCTGCGCAAGGGCCACGCACCAGGCCTCTCCGTGGCCGAACCTAAGGAAGACAAGGTAGCCATCGTTGGTGCAGGGCCCGGTGGCCTGACCGTTGCGCATGACCTGGCACGCATGGGCTACAAGGTAACGGTCTTCGATGCCAACCCCAAGCCTGGCGGCACGATGCAGGTGGGCATTCCTCTGTATCGCCTGCCGCGCGACACGGTCGAACTCGAAGTGGCCCCTCTGAGAGAGCTGGGGATCGAGTTCGTCACCAACACGCGAGTCAGCGACGTGGACGCCCTGCTGGCGGACGGGTACAAGGCTGTCTTCCTGGCCATTGGTTCGCACGCAGGCCGTAAACTGCGCCTCGCCAATGCCGACCTGCCGGACGTCTGGTTGAACATGGAGTTCCTGCGCCGGGTGGCATTGGGCGAAAAGGTTGATCTCAGCGGTCGCCACGTGCTGGTGCTGGGCGGAGGCAATGTGGCCATAGACGTTGCGCGCACCGCAGTGCGCCTGGGTGCCGCCGAAGTCTCCATGACCTGCCTTGAAAGCTGTACGATGATGCCTGCCCACGCCTGGGAGATTGAGGAGGCGCTCGACGAGGGCGTGCAGATGTTCCATGACCGCACGTTCAAAGAGATCGTTGCTGAGAACGGCAAGGTCAAGGGTGTGCGCTGTGTGAAGGTTGACTTCCGGGGCTTCCTTCCGACTGGCGGGATCGACATGGATGAGTTCCCGGAGACGGAGCACGTCCTACCCGCCGACCTGGTCATCTTTGCCATCGGCCAGGGCCCCGACTTGAGCTTCCTGCCGCAAGATGGGTCCATAGCCCAGACACGACGCCGTACGATACAGGTAGACCCGCTCACACTGGCCACCACCAAGCCTGGCGTCTTTGCTGGCGGGGACGCCATCACCGGCGTTGGCTTCATCATTGATGCCGTCGGTGCTGGCCACCGGGCCGCGCGTTCGATAGACGCCTATCTGCGCGGCATTGACCCGGCCACAGTGCAGCCCCCCGAACCTGAAAAGCTGGGCGAACTGCAGAAAAAGACCGTTTCCCACGTCCGCCCACTCAAGCGTGACGAGATGCCCAAACTGGACGCGGACCTGCGCAAGACCAGCTTTGAGGAGGTGTACCTCGGGTACACTGAGACGCAGGCCATCCGTGCCGCCCATCGCTGCCTCACCTGCGGTGCGGGCGCGCAGGTGGACACCGACAAGTGCATTGGCTGCCTGACTTGTGTTCGAGTCTGCCCCTACGAGGTAGTTGCACTGGTGCGCGGCACCGCGAATGTGCCCATAGACCAATGCCAGGCCTGCGGCATCTGCGCAAGCGAGTGCCCGGCCAAAGCCATCACCATGAAGCTGTACTCAGACGACGACCTGCTCAAGGAGATCAAGAGCGCTGTACGCAAAGCCAAACGCGCTGTCAGTGTAGGGACGGGCAATGGCAAGCCCATCATCATCGGCTTTGCCTGCCGCTACTGCGCCTACGCTGGCGAAGATCCAAGCGTCGTCAAAGCCAGGCTGCCCAGCAACGTAAAGACGATAGAGGTGCTGTGCAGCGGCAAGGTAGACTCGCTGTACCTGCTGAAAGCCTTCGAGTTTGGCGCCGATGGCGTCTTTGTGGCCGGATGCCTGGAGGGCGACTGCCACAATGAGAAGGGCAGCGTACACGCTGGCCAGCGCGTGGCGTACGTCAAGGGACTGCTGGACCAGATTGGCCTTGGTAGCGGACGTTTGGAGATGTTCAACATGTCCCCCGCACAAGGTGCTGACATGACCGAAGCCGTGGCCACGCTGACGGCAAGCATCAAGGAATTGGGGCCCAGCCCGGTGAGGAGACGTTAGGATGATAAAAGCAGAACAGAAACCCATCGCCGAGATAATGGAGATGATCGCTCCATACAAGAAGATACTGATCCTCGGCTGCGGCACCTGTGTCACGGTCTGTTTCGCTGGCGGTGAGAAAGAAGTGGGACTCCTGGCTTCTAGCCTGCGCATTGCCTCTGCTGCAACAGGCCAGGGAAAGACCTTCGCCGAGGCGACCGTGCAGCGCCAGTGCGAGTGGGAGTTCATTGACGCGGTAGCGGATCAGATCAAGAGGGTTGACGCTGTCCTCTCACTGGGCTGCGGCATCGGCGTGCAGGCTCTAGCGGAACGCTACCCGGACGAGGTCATCCTGCCTGGCGTCAACACCACTTTCCTGGGCATGGCTGTGCAGCCCGGAGTATTCGAGGAGCGCTGCGTGGCCTGCGGCGACTGCATACTAGGCCAGACAGCCGGCATCTGCCCCATCGCGCGCTGCGCCAAGAACCTGTTGAACGGCCCCTGCGGTGGCTCACAAAATGGCAAATGCGAGATCAATCCAGATCTCGACTGCGCCTGGCAGCTTATCTACGACCGCCTGGCAAGGCTGGGACAGCTTGACCGCCTGGCCACAATTATGCCGCCCAAGGATTGGTCCAAGGACCGTGATGGCGGCCCGCGCAAGATCGTAAGGGAGGATCTGAGGCTATGAAAGCTGGCAGCAATCTCGAAAAAGTCCTTAGCAGCGGCCGCTTCGCCGCCACTGGCGAGTTGGGACCTCCCAAGAGCGCGGACCGTGAGGTCGTCCGACACAAGGCAGGCCTGCTCAAAGGCTATGTGGATGCAGTCAACATCACCGACAACCAGACGGCCATCGTGCGCATGTCGAGCATGACAGTGGGCATCATGCTGCTGCAACTGGGCCTGGAGCCCACCATGCAGATGACCTGCCGTGACCGCAACCGCCTGGCTATTCAATCTGACTTGCTGGGTGCCGCTGCGCTAGGCGTCAAGAACCTGCTCTGCCTGACCGGCGACCATCAGAGTTTCGGCAATCACCCCACAGCGCGAGGCGTCTACGACCTGGACTCCATGCAGCTTCTGACTATGGTCAAAGCCATGCGCGACGAGAGGAAATTCGCCTGCGGCGAGGAGATGGACGTCGAGCCCCACTTCTTCATCGGTGCAGCGGCCAACCCCTTCGCTGACCCCTTCGAGTACCGCCCGTTACGCCTGGCTAAGAAGATCGCTGCGGGAGCGGACTTTATCCAGACGCAGCTCATCTACAATGTGCCCAAGTTCGCCGAGTACATGAAGAGAGTACGAGACCTGCGCCTGCACGAAAAGTGCTATATCCTGGCTGGAGTAGGCCCCATCAAGAGCGTGGGCATGGCCCGTTACATGCAGAAGAGCGTGCCAGGGATGGACGTGCCCGAAGAGATCGTGGCCCGTCTCAAAGGTGTACCTAAGGAGCAGAGGCGGCAAGAAGGCATCAAGCAATGCGCAGACATCATCCGCCAAATTCGTGAGATACCTGGCGTAGCTGGCGTGCACATCATGGCTATCGAATGGGAGGAAGCCGTGGCGCACCTACTGGAACTGGCAGGGCTGCTGCCGAGACCGCAGATGTAGACTTGCCATACAGCGCCTTGATTACCTGATCGACATGATAGAGGCCAAGCTAAGCCTGGCCTCTATTTGTTTTGCCTCAGTAAGAAACGAATGAGTTACAGAACAGTTGCACATAAGAGAACTGATTTGCATTTTTGGCGGTTTTGTGGTATATTGGGGACACAAATAAGTGACAGGTTGTCTCGTGCATTCACTTGGCGGCCAGATGGAGGGATGGATCCTCTCCCATGTAACAGACGAATACGAATCACTGATGTACCCGGGTAATCCCATCACGTGCGATGAGCAGATCGGGTACGCGACTGGAGGCATACGATGACAACTACACTCAGAATCTGTCGCGAATCCTGGGAAGGGGGGGGCCAGCCAGCTCAAGAGTTGGGGCACGAGGCTATCCGTGCAGATCGCAAACACAACGAGGAAAGGAGCAGAGGAAAGCCAGACGAATATCGTGGTAGGACAGCAAGTGAGAGCTCAGTCGAACCAGAGAGTTTCGCCTGGCAGGATGCGATCACGCTGTATCTCAAAGACGTCGGCTCCATCTCACTGCTCAAAGCTAAAGAAGAAACCGCACTGGCGAAATGCATCGAGCGCGGCGAGGCTGCCCAACGACGCCTGCGCAGAGCCCGGGCTCCTACAGAGAATCAAAGAAGACGTTGGGAGGCACAGGTACACGCTGGCCTGAACGCACGTGAGCAGCTAATCAACGCCAATTCGCGCCTGGTGATCAGCATAGCCAAAAAGTACGTCCATTGCGGCGTACCGTTCTTGGATCTGATCCAGGAAGGCAACATTGGCCTCATGCGCGCCGTGGAGAAATTCGACTATCATCTCGGTTACAAGTTCAGCACGTATGCCACGTGGTGGATTCGCCAGGCCATCCTGCGTGCCATCGTCAACCAGGGACGCCTTATCCGCGTGCCCATGTACATGTCCGAGCGCATCAATCGCCTGACCAGAGTGTCGCGTCGGCTATTGCAAGAGCTGGGACACCAGCCCAGCGTCCAAGAGGTCGCGCGTCAAATGGGCGTTACCTGCGCAAGAGTGCTTTGCCTGATCCGCATCGCGCAACAGCCAGTGTCCTTGGAAACGCCCATAGGCGAAGGGCAAGACTCTTCACTAGCGGACTTTGTCGAAGACCAGACCACGCCCTCGCCGGCAGAAGTGTCCTCCATAGCCCAACTCAAACAGGATGTGGAAGAGGTTCTATCTTCTCTCAGCCCGCGAGAGGACAGGGTGCTAAAGCTGCGCTACGGACTCTGGGACGGTTCCAGCCATTCGCTGGATGAAGTGGGGCACAAGTTCGGGGTAACGCGCGAACGTGTGCGGCAGATTGAGATCTCCGCGTTGCACAAGCTGCGCCACTCCAGCCGCACTCGGAAGCTGCGCTGCTATCTGGAATAGGTATGACAGGAGTTATGCGGTTGCCTTTCTAAAAGGCGGATTTCACGGCAGAGGACGCAGAGAAAACCCAAGAGTTCTCTGCGTCCTCTGCGGTGAGCAAGTCCTGTCATGAGACAAGACCAGCTGGGTTGTCAGGCTGTGCTGTCGCGAAGCTGGGCCACATAGATGCCGCGGATCTGGTCGAAAATGCCCAGGTAGCGAAGGCTGGCATAGTCCGGGTAGGTCCACTCCCAGGGATGGAAAGCCCCGCCTTTGTAGTACAGAGTGACCTCAGCGTAGATACCCTGCTCCAGATAAACACGGTGCGTGTAGTCCTTGGTGGTGGCCAGCACCAGCTTGCTGAGCGACAGGTAGCCGGGGTCCAGGTTGAGGCGCCGCCGCCCTTCAACCGCCCAGGTCATCTCCAGTTCGTTAGTCGCGCGCTTGATCGCCGCAAGACGCTGTGGTGGAATTAGCTCAGCGAAAGCCACAATCTGGCGCACCAGCCCCTCGCCAAACTCACACGCGTAGTACGAGGTGTGATTAAAGGGCAGCAATTCACTGTGGTAGTCAATGGGCCCAAAACGGTTGACCAGCGTCCCCCTGGCCACAGCCAGCAGCGTCTCATCAGCGCTAAAGATGCTTGCAATCAGTTTGACCGGCGCTGGCTGTTTGATCTGGCCCATCTCTGCGTCACCTGCCCAGAGGTGATTATAGGCAGACCCTAAGGGTTTCGCAAACCCTTAGGGTCTCATGATTATGGCGCCGAAGAGTGCGGGAGTCAATGTGAGCACACCTCAACAGCCCCTTGCCAGACAGCCACGCTTGTGTTAGAATCCCCTTGATGAGCAACTCCAGGCGGAGCAAACCAAAGATCCACCGTGCCTGGGGCATTCCCTTACCAAAGGACAAGGCAATGAACATCGTCTACTTTGACCTGGAAACGCAGCGTACCATTGACGAAGTCGGCGGGCGCGCCAATATTCGGAAACTGGGTCTGGCTGTGGCAGTGACTTACAGCACGGCAGCAGCCACCTACCGCCGCTATACAGAGGATCAGGTTCAAGACCTGATCGAAGAACTAAAGTCCGCCGAGCTCGTGGTGGGCTACAACGTTCTGAGATTCGACTACGAGGTGCTGCGTGCCTACAGCGATGAGCCGTTCGAGGAACTGCCCACCGTGGACATGCTGCAGCACTTGGCACGCCATTTGGGCTTCCGCGTCTCGCTCCAGTCAGTGGCCACCGCCACTCTGAGCGTTGGCAAGTCTGCCGATGGCCTGCAGGCAGTGCGCTGGTATCGGCAGGGACTGATTGATAAGGTGCTCGACTACTGCCAGCAGGACGTGGAGGTCACGAGGAAGGTGTACGAATACGGAAGAGAGCACAAAGCCGTGTACTATTGGGACAGGCGACATCAGCGCCGCATGGTAGCGGTGAATTGGTAGTGGGGGATAGAAGATAGAATCAAGAAACCCGTTTCCCCCTGGCACTGCCCGCCAGGGCATGTGTGACAGAAAACGGGTTTCTACAGAGTACTGGGTCAACCGTTCGTCCTCGCGTAGCATCTTCCCCGTCAGGGTGTCTCCTTTGTCTCTCGACACCTTTGTCACGTCTGACAAAGACGTGGAAGACGAGAGGTCGCCCCCCTGCGGGGCCCTTCGGCGGCGTCGCTCGCCCTGTCTCGCCTTTGGTCTTCACGCCAAAGGCGTGAACGGGGACGACAGGACTGAGGCGACGAACGGCGCTCGACGGGATTGCTAAACTCAAGCTCCCCCTCTCATACGATGTTTGGTGAGCTGCGCTTAGCAATCTGTGGACAAAGCTGTAAACTAACTGAATGAGGATAGACCGTGAGTTTCCAACCCGCATACGTGCGCCTGCTGCGGAGTGGAGAATTGAAGCAGCGAGTAGCCGAGGCGTACCGTCGTCTGGAGGCATGTGACATCTGCCCGCGCGAGTGTGGGGCCAACCGGCGGGAGAGCGCCAAAGGCGCTGTCTGCCGTACCGGCGAACGCGCCCTTGTGTGCAGTTGCAACCCGCACTTTGGCGAGGAGGCCCCTCTGGTGGGCATCGGCGGCTCGGGCACCATCTTCTTCGCCTGGTGCAACCTGCACTGCCAGTACTGTCAGAACTATACGATCAGCCAACTCGGCGAGGGCCGCGAGGTCGAACCAGGACAATTGGCAGCCATGATGCTCCGCCTGCAGCAAATGGGCTGTCACAACATTAATTTTGTTTCGCCCACACATGTGGTGCCCCAGATTCTGGCCGGGGTGCTGATCGCGGCCCAGGCAGGGCTGCGCGTGCCCCTGGTCTATAACACAGGCGGCTATGACTCGCTTGAGACGTTAGCCCTGCTGGACGGCGTCTTCGACATCTACATGCCGGACATGAAGTACTCCGATGAGCCAACTGCACGCCGCCTCTCCAAAGTCGAGAACTACCCTGCTGTCAACCGTGCTGCCGTTGCCGAAATGCATCGGCAGGTGGGCGACCTGCGCCTGGACGAACGAGGCATAGCCTTGCGCGGCCTGCTGGTGCGCCACCTGGTGCTGCCAGGAAGGCTGGCGGGGACGGCAGGAATCGTGCGCTTCCTGGGCGAGGAGATCTCGCGCGATACCTACCTCAACATCATGGACCAGTACCGCCCCTGCTACAAAGCACATGAATTCCCCGAACTGAATCGCCGCATCACCCCTGCTGAGTACGCCGAAGCCGTCCGCCTGGCTCAGGAGGCTGGACTGCATCGGGTCGACGATCGCCGGGCAAGGCTCATCTTCTTGCGAACTTGAATTTTGGCGAGAAAGGCCGACCGTGCTATAATTCGCACTGGTTTTGCGAGAGGATGATCGTGTCGGAGATAATGCGACTACACGCCAAGATACGTGGCTGGGTTCAGGGCGTTAACTTCCGCTATTACACCCTCAGACAAGCCCAAACCCTGGGGCTGAACGGCTACGTGCGCAATTGCTGGGATGGTACCGTTGAAGTCGTGGCTGAAGGCGAACGTGAGGCTGTGGACAAACTGCTGTCCTGGCTGCACGTAGGCCCGCGGTCGGCTGACGTTGAGGAAGTGGAGGTCGAGTGGGAGAACGCACAGGGCGAGTTCAGAGGTTTTGAGGTGCGATTCTAATGCGACGCAATCCAGAACGCCTGGCCTGGGCGGTCACACTGATGGCCCTTGCCCTCTTCTGCACTTTGGCCGTCTCCGTCCCTCTGGGCGTCCGCTGGTACCTCACTAACGCCACAAAGGCGCACGAAGCCAAGGTCGAATGTCTGGAAGGTACTGCAGTCATAGAAGACCCTCAACACGGTACGGCCACACCTCTGCTCAAAGGCCAGACGATCTCGATACCAGAAGGCACTGTGGTTAGCGTGGACGAGACAGCCCAGGCCCTGCTCAGCTTCTTCGACCAATCACTCGTGCGCCTCTTTCCGCGTACCAGCATCTCCCTGGAACGCATGCGCTCGCCCCGCTTCAGCATCAGTCCACGCCCAGCACAGATCATCATACATGCCAAAGGTGGAAGCCTGTGGGCAAATACCGCACTCCGCGGCTCGTGGCCTGTAGAGTTCGAGGTTGAGAGCCTGCAGGCGCGCACACTGTTCGCAGAAGATGGCAATTACACTTTGGAAGTCAGCAATGAGAGGACCGAGGTGATCGTCCAGCGCGGCATAGCCGAGGTCAGAGCAGTATCTCTGACTCTGCCGACTGACACCGCCAAAGTGACACTCGGTTCACGGCAGCGCACAGTTGTCGAAATTGGCAAGCCGCCACTCGCGCCGCTGAAGGCTGAACGTGACCTGGTCGTCAATGGCGATTTCAAAGCGCCCCTGACTACTGGATGGACGGCATTCAACGACCAGGGTGGAGATGGCGGCGAAATAGACGGCGAGGTGTCACTAGTACGGGACGAAGGGCGTCGGGCTGTGCGCTTTCGTCGCACTGAAGGCGAGTTCAACCACTGCGAAACGATTATTGAGCAGGAAATCAACCGCGACCTGCCCGATCCTCTGACTACCCTCAAGGTACGAGCAGTGATCAAGCTGGCCAACCAAAGTCTATCTGGTGGGGGTTATCTGAGCTCCGAGTATCCGTTGATGATTCGCATCAGATACCGTGACATATACCTCAGCGAAACCGAATGGATTCACGGTTTCTATTACGAGAACTTTGGCAACAACCCTACCATGAACGGCGAGGAAATACCACGGGGCAAATGGTATTTCTACGAGTCGGAGAACCTGCTGGACGTGCTGCCGATCACTCCCCACCGCATTGTCTGGCTGCGCGTGTATGCCTCCGGCTGGAGCTACGAAAGCCTGGTTTCCGAAATCAGCCTCATCGTGGAGTAAGAAACGCAGGCGAAAGGGGGTAGTGAGTAACGAGTGACGAGTGGCTTGGGCGCAGGAACGTAGCTTAGCCCTTTACCGTTCGTGCTCTGCATGCCCTTGCTCTGCATGCCCTGCGGGCGACGGGCGACGGGCGACCGCCTGATCGTTCATCCTGGCGTAGCATCTTCCCCGTCAGGGTGTCTCTTTTGTCTCTCGACACCTTTGTCAAGTCTGACAAAGACGTGGAAGACGAGAGGTCGCCCCCCTGCGGGGCCCTTCGGCGGCGTCGCTCGACAGGACGGGATGGGCGTGCTGCAATGGAAGAAACAAACAAGGAGGTGTCAAGATGTTCGTGGAAAAACCTGTCGTTACCTTTATGGACGAACTCGCCAGTTCTGCCCCAGCTCCGGGCGGAGGCAGTGCGGCAGCATTAGTTGCTGCCACTGGCGCAGCACTGGTGAGCATGGTGGCCAATCTGACCGTAGGCAAGAAGAAATACGCCAACGTACAGGACGATGTCCAGCGCATTTTGACCCGTTCTGAGACACTCCGTCAGAAGTGCCTGGATCTACTGGAAGGTGACGTCGCAGCCTACACCCAGGTGTCTGTGGCTTACAAGATGCGGCGCGACACGGAAGAGCAGAAAAAAGCTCGCGGCATGGCCATCCAGAAGGCACTGAAGCAGGCCACCGCCGTACCTATGGAGCTAGCAGAGGCCTGCGTTGGAATCCTCAACTTGTGCCCGGAAAGCGCGGAGAAGGGCAACGTGCGCGCTGTCAGCGACGTAGGCGTGGGGGCGCTGGCCGCTGAGGCGGCCTTGCGTGCTGCCGCGCTCAATGTACTGATCAACTTGGGCAGCATCAAGGACGAGGCCTTTGTTCAGAATGAGCGTGCACGACTCGATGCCCTGTTGGACGGCAAAGCCCAACTGAAAGAACAGATTCTCAAGGATGTAGAAGCCAAGTTGTAGCGCACGAATGACACAACTGGCAAAGCGCGAGAGCGGATGTCTGCTCTTATCCGCGTGATAGGTGCCACTTGTGCCTTTGTGTGTACTGATGAAAAAGGAGAGGGACATGACAGCAACTATTCTCAACGGCAGGGAACTGGCAAAAGCGATGCGCAAGGAGATTGCCGCACAAGTCACCGAGTTCAACGCCAGCTATGGTTTCGTTCCCACCATCGCTGTGGTGCGCGCTGGTGAGGACCCGGCCTCGGTCAGCTATGGCAGGGCTATCGAGAAGACTTTCAGCGGCCGGGGGATGGGCTTTGCCTTGCACAGCTTACCGGAGACAGCCTCGCAGGGCGAGGTTGTGGCTCTGGTCACTCGACTCAACGCCGACAAGAGCGTGCACGGCATTATCGTGCAGGAGCCGCTGCCAAAAGGGATTGACGAGGCAGTGGTGAAGGAGGCGCTGTCGCCTGACAAGGATGTGGACGGAGTGCATCCCGTGAACGCTGGCCGACTGGCCCAGGTAGCACCAGTGGGACGCCCCCCCATGGTCGGAGTGTTCTTCGTCCCTGCCACGCCAGCTGGCGGACTGGAGATGCTCAAGCGGTACAAAGTCGAGTTGCAGGGGAAGCATGCCGTGGTGGTAGGCCGCTCCAACATCGTGGGCAAGCCCATGGCTTTGCTGCTCCTGCGCCAGAACGCTACAGTCACGGTGTGCCACTCGCGCACTGCAGACCTAGCCGCCGTGTGCCGCAGCGCTGAGATCCTGTGCGCCGCAGTGGGGCGCGCGCGGATGATCAAGGGCGACTGGATCAAGCCGGGCGCAGTGGTCATTGACTTTGGCGTCAACTTTGTTGACGGCCAAATGTGCGGTGACGTGGATTTTGAAACAGCCCAGGAAGTGGCAGGAATGATCACGCCAGTACCGGGCGGCACGGGCCCCATGACCACTGTCATGCTGATGCGTAATGTGATTGAGGCAGCCAGGAGGCATGTAGCGTAGGGTCTGCGCTGCCCCTCAGCAGCGTCTCTGGACGTTCGCTTGACAAGTCTGCCAAGCTGTGTTATATTTGAAAAAGTGAAAGAAATCACAATCACATGACGGGGCAGCGTATCTTGACTGTTGATTCCTTTCACGCACGGTCAGTCGGCTGTGGGATGCATCTGATTCATGGATGAAGCAACTATCACACCAAGGAGGAAACAATGATCGTAGACGTTAAGTCGCCTGTACCGAGCGATATCGATATCGCTCAAGCGGCCAAGCTCAGGCCGATCCGCGAGGTAGCAGCAGAACTGGGCCTTACGGAGGATGACATTGACTATTATGGCAAGTACAAGGCCAAGGTCCACCTGGACGTTCTAGGACGTATGAAGGATCGCCCCAATGCGAAGTACATTGATGTAACAGCCATCACACCCACGCCGTTGGGTGAGGGCAAGACAGTGACCACCATCGGCGTCAGCCAGGGGCTCCACTACATCGGCAAGAAAGTCTTCACCTGCATTCGCCAGCCCTCTCAGGGGCCCACGTTTGGCATCAAGGGCGGGGCAGCAGGTGGTGGCTACTCGCAGATTGTGCCTATGGAGGACTTTAACCTGCACCTCACTGGCGACACTCACGCCGTGGGCGCAGCCAACAACCTGCTGGCGGCTGCCATTGACGCCCGCATCATGCACGAGGACCGACTGAACGACAAGAGGCTGGCAAAGATCCTTTGCCCGGATGACGAGTTTGCCCCCTGGATGTATGCGCGCCTCAAGAAGCTCGGCATTTCAGCTAACAAGCCATCGGAACTGAGTCCTGAGGATCGGCGGCGCTTCTTCCGCTTGAATATCGACCCTTACAGCATCACGCTGAACCGTGTCGTTGACGTCAGCGACCGTGCCATCCGCAACGTCGTCATCGGACTGGGCACCAAAGGGGACGGTCGGGCTCGCCAGACGGGGTTTGACATCACGGTAGCCAGCGAAGTGATGGCCATCCTAGCCCTGGCTTCCAGTCTGAAGGACCTACGAGAGCGAGTTGGCCGCATGGTCATCGGCACTGACAAAAACAAGCAGACTGTCACAGCAGAAGACTTGGGCGTAGCCGGCGCCATGACCGTCCTGCTCAAAGACGCCATCATGCCTAACTTGATGCAGACCTTGGCCGGCAGCCCGGCGTTTGTGCACGCAGGGCCCTTCGCCAACATCGCTCACGGCAACTCGTCTGTCATGGCCGATCTGATCGGCATCAAACTGGGCTCTGGCGGCTACCTGGTCACCGAGTCCGGTTTTGGCGCAGACTGTGGCATGGAAAAGTTCTTTGACATCAAATGCCGCACCAGTGGGCTCATCCCAAACTGCGTGGTGATGGTTGCCTCCATTCGTGCGCTGAAGATGCACGGCGGTGGCCCAAGGGTCGTAGCCGGCATCCCCCTGGACCCAGCATACAAGCGAGAAAACCTGAAGCTTCTGGAGAAAGGTGTAGCCAACCTGGAAGCCAACATCAAGCTCGCTCTCAAGTTCGGCGTCCCGGTTGTGGTCGCCGTCAACAGGTTCACCGACGACACTGATAAAGAGATCGAGTTGGTGAGAAAAGCGGCAATTGCTGCGGGTGCCGAAGGCGCTTTCGTCAGCGAGGTGTGGGCCAAGGGCGAGGCTGGCGGTGCTGCACTCGCCGAAGCAGTGGTAGCAGCTTGCGAGAAGCCGAACGACTTCAAGTTCCTTTATCCGCTGGAGATGTCCATCCAAGAAAAGATCGAAACCATCGCCAAGGAGATCTACGGCGCTGATGGTGTTACCTTTGATGCAGCAGCCCGCCGGAAGCTCAAACTGTATACGGATCTGGGTTTTGATAACCTGCCCATCTGTATGGCGAAGACGCACCTATCGCTGTCTCACGATCCGAGTTTGAAGGGTGTACCCAAAGGCTTCATGCTGCCCGTACGAGACATTCGTGCCTCTGCTGGTGCGGGCTTTCTGTATCCGCTGTGCGGCACGATGCGCACCATGCCCGGCCTGCCGTCCCGCCCGGTCTTCATGAACATTGACCTTGACCTGGAGACTGGCAAGGTTCTGGGGCTGTCTTGACCCCATAGCAGTGAGGCGGGGGAGCTTATCTCCCCCGCCTTCTTGTGTCATTATCGGGTGTAGGCCAGATTGGGGGCAAAGAGATTCTGCCGTAGGTTACCATCAACGCTGTCCACTTTCTCCGAATCTGTCGAGTGTCACGGAAGGGCATCCAACACGTCGGCAGAACCTACGGGAGGGCTGGCTCCGGGAACTTGTCCCCAACCTGACCTAGACCCGTCATTCTGCTGCGGGTTTTACAGGCAGATGGATTTGCTATATAATCAGTCCTGATTGTCTAGCGGATTGAAGGCAGCAGATCGCATAACTCAGGAGGTAACATACATCGTGGAAAAGGTTACGTTTCATGTGCCAAAGATGTACGCCGATCATCACGTAGAGGTTGTACGCAGCGCCCTGTTGGAATTGGGTGGCGTCGAGGAAGTCACCGCCAGCAGCACGTTCAAGCAAGTACGCATCGGATATGACCCGGCCCAAGTCAACTCGGATGCAATAGAAGAGGCCTTGCGAGCAGCAGGCTATGCACCGGGAGAGGACTGGGCGCTGCCCAGTCTGCCAGAGGGAAAAGACGATCAATCCCCCTGGTTCCAGTTGATTCAACGGGTTACAGAGACAGATATGCTGGACTTGGAGATGTCCGGAGACTTCCGCAAGTACTAGCCTCTGGCTAGTGTTTTCAGGCGCGAGTTCACAAGCACATAACAAGGAGAGAATAATGGCAAATGAGAAGACTATAGATCCAGCAGTGGCTGAGATGCTGGAGATAGCCGAAGCCAAGGGCATCTCCACCGCCTTTAGCCGTGCTGCGAAGATGAAACCCTGCCCCATCGGCCACAAAGGGGCCTGTTGCAAGAACTGCTCTATGGGTCCTTGCCGTTTGACAAAGGAAGGGCAAAGGGGCATCTGCGGGGCCACAAGGGAAACCGTAGCCGCACGCAACTTCGCTCGTATGATAGCTGGCGGGGCCTCCGCCCATTCAGACCACGGAAGGGATATGGCCCTGACGCTTTTGGCTGCCGCCGAGGGCGCGGCCCCCGATTACAAAATTCGGGATCAGGAGAAGCTTAAGGAGGTTGCGGAGTTGTTGGACGTGCCCACCAAGGGCCGCGATACCATGGAGATAGCCAAGGATGTAGCCGAAGTGGCCCTGGCCCAGGTCGGCAATCAGAAGGGGGAGATCCTTTACCTCAAGCGGGCCCCGAAGAGGAGGCAGGAGGTCTGGCGCAAGGCAGGCGTCGCCCCGCGGGGCATTGACCGCGAGGTGGTGGAGATCATGCACCGCACCCACGTAGGAAACGACCAGTGGTACGACAGCATCCTGATGGCCGGGCTGCGCACCGCTCTCTCCGATGGCTGGGGGGGAAGCATGCTTGCCACCGACATCACCGACATCCTATTCGGTTCGCCGGTCCCGCTCACGGCCAACGTGAACATGGGCATGCTGAGCGAGGACGAGGTCAACATCGTGGTCCACGGCCACGAGCCAGTCCTGTCAGAGATGATATTGGCGGCGGTGAGCGATCCAGAGATGATTGAGTATGCCAAATCAAAAGGGGCGAAGGGGATCAGGCTGACTGGTATCTGTTGTACAGCCAATGAAACACTGATGCGCCAGGGGGTGCCCACCATCGGCAACTTCCTCAGCCAGGAGCTGACAATGGTGACCGGGGCCATAGAGCTGATGATCGTGGACATCCAGTGCATCATGCAGGCCCTCGCTCCCGTGGCCGACCAGTTCCACACCAAGCTGATAACCACCTCACCCCACGCTTACATCGAGGGGGCGGAGCACATAGATTTCGAAGAAAGCCGGGCCTTGGAGATTGCCAAAGAGATCGTTAAGATGGGGATTGACAACTTCCCCAACCGTAAGGAGACGCACATCCCCAAGGAGATCAACCACCTGGTAGCTGGCTTCTCCCACGAGTACATCAACTACGCCTTAGGGGGCTTCTACCGCAACTCTTTCCGCCCCTTAAACGATGCTGTTATACAGGGACGCCTGCGCGGTGTGGCAGGCGTGGTGGGCTGCAACAACGCCCGCACCCGTCACGACTATTCCCACGAGTACATCACACGCCGGCTGATCGAGAACGATGTGCTAGTGGCTATGACCGGATGCGGGGCCATTGCCGCAGCCAAGTACGGCCTCCTTTCCCCTGAGGCGGCAAAGTACGCCGGCCCTGGGCTCAGGGAGATCTGCGAGACGGTGGGCATCCCGCCTGTGCTGCACATGGGTAGCTGCGTGGACAACGCCCGCATCCTCACCGTGCTCAGCCAGATGGCCACTGAGGGAGGTTTGGGCGAGGACATCGCCGACCTCCCGGCGGCGGGGTTCGCCCCAGAGTGGATGAGTGAGAAGGCGATCTCTATCGGCTGCTATTTCGTTGGCTCTGGCCTGTACACCATCATGGGCAGCGATTCTCCAGTGGCCAACAGCCCCATCGTCAATCGCTTCATCAGCGAGGGCTGGGAAGAACGCATTGGCGGCAAGCTGGAATTCATCCCTGACCCAGAAGAAGCCGTCCAAAAAGCTCTAGAACACATTGACAAGAAGCGCGCTGCCTTGGGGCTGGTGGAATACGACCCCGGCCGCTACGGCCAGAGTGGCGACTACTTGCTGCTCAAGCTGCTGGAAGAGCAGGGTGAGGAAGCATTCAACCTGTACAGCGCCAAGGCAGTGAAATCAGCCAAAAGCTAAGCAACCTTTGGAGACAAGGAGAGATCATCAATGTCTAGGTACATTGCAACCCGCGCCATTCGCGGCGCTAGCATGATTGTCGCCGAAGCAGAAAACATGCTGAAGAAGGCCATCGAGGAACTGGGCGCAGACGGGCCTGTGGCCTTCCCTAACACTGCTTATTATCTTCCCGTCATCTTCGGCTTGACAGGACGGGAGGTGGCTACGCTTGGGGACCTGGTTCCAGCAATCGAAGACGCAAAGAACTTACTGCATCTAGTCCCAGGAAAAGAGATATGGCTGCCCTACCTGGGGGAGACTCTGGACTGCGGTGCCGCTACACTCTTGGCCGAAGAAACCATAGAGGGCATCCGTTTCGCTCGTGGTCTGGAACCGCAAAAGATCACCTGGGATAGCAGCTACATCCCGAGCAGCAGCTTCACTTCACCCGATGCCGACGCCGAGGCAGGAAAACTCCTCAACGGCCCCATTGATGACATTCAGCTTCGCAGTTGGGGCATCCAGCTCGTGGATGGGCGCATGCCAGGCTTCGCAGCGGTCATCGGCGCAGCCCGCTCTAACGAGGCGGCGGTGCAGATCATCCGCGAACTTCAGCAGCGCAACATTCTCATCTTCCTCTCTGGCAACGTCAACGGACGGAGCATCATCCATCAGTTGATGGAAGAGGGTGTGGAAATGGGCTACGATACTTACATCGTGCCCTTTGGCACTGACACTATCTCCGCGATCTATGCCGCTGGCTTCGCCACCCGGGCGGCCCTGACCTTTGGAGGCGTGAAAGGTGGCCAGGCGCGTGGGATGCTCCTATACAACAAGTTCCGTGTCTTCGCCTTCGGTCTGGCCTTAGGAGAGGTGGACGACCTGAAGTATGCCACTGCTGCTGGCATCCTCAACTACGGCTTCCCGGTCATTGCCGACACCGTTATCCCGCAAATCCTACCCACAGGCGTCACATCCTATGAGCACGTTGTAAGCATGCCCTTCGATGACATCGAGGGTAAGGATGACGCTGAGAAGGCCAAGCGACTAGTGCAGCGCTGTATCGAAGTACGCGGGGTTAAGATCAAGATCACTGAAGTGCCTATCCCTGTGCCCTATGGAAGCGCTTTTGAAGGCGAGCGGGTGCGAAGAGCCGAGATGCGCGTAGAATTCGGCGGGAAACACAGCCGCTGCTTTGAGTACCTGGAGATGGCCGACCTTGATACCGTAGAAGATGGCAAGATCGAGATCATTGGCCCTGGCTTCGAAGACGTCGAGGAAGCCGGGCACATGGACATGGCCATCATAGTGGAAGTCGCAGGACGAAAGATGCAAGAAGACTTTGAACCCGTGCTGGAACGACAGATTCACTACTTCATCAATGGCGCATCAGGCATCCAGCACATCGGGCAGCGCGACATCTCCTGGATTCGCCTCAGCAAGGTGGCTGCCGAGAAGGGGTTCAGTCTAGAGCACTTCGGCAAGATTCTCTATGCTCGCTTCCACGCTGATTTCGGAGCTATCGTAGACAAGGTGCAAGTCACAATCATCACCGAGCCCAAACTGTATGCTCAGTGGCTGGAGAAGGCCCGCGAAGCCTATGACTTCCGCAATAAACGCATAGCTGAGATGACCGATGAATCGGTGGACACCTTCTACAGTTGTATACTGTGCCAGTCGTTCGCCCCGAATCATGTTTGCGTGGTCAGCCCGGAGCGCATAGGGCTTTGTGGTGCTTACAACTGGCTAGACTGCAAAGCATCGTACCAGATCAACCCCACCGGGCCAAACCAGCCCATCGTCAAAGGCGCATGCCTTGACGAAGTCAAGGGCTACTTCGCGGGTATTGACGAGTACGCCAAGGCGGCCTCCCACGGGACGGTGGAACAGGTGTCCATGTACTCCATCATGGAGAACCCAATGACGGCCTGCGGCTGTTTTGAGTGCATCATGATGATCATCCCCGAGGCGAATGGTTTCATGATCGTCAGTCGGGAGGATCCAAGCATGACCCCAGCAGGGATGACTTTCTCCACGCTGGCTGGCATATGCGGCGGCGGTATACAGACGCCCGGAGTGCTCGGCATCGGCAAGTATTACCTGACAAGCAAGAAGTTCATCTCCGCAGACGACGGCTTCAAGCGCGTGGTCTGGATGTCATCTTTCTTGAAAGAGTCCATGGCCGAGGAGCTCAAGGCGGTTGCCGAGCGCGAAGGCGATCCTGACCTGAGTGACAAGATCGCCGATGAGCGCGTGGCTACCACCGTGGAAGAGCTGCTGCCTTTCTTGCAGGAGAAAGGTCATCCAGCATTGACGCTGCCACCTCTGTTCTGATTCTGAATGCTCGTTGTGAGGCATTGAGCCAGGAGGCACGATGGCAAATGAGAATGAAGTGAAAGTGCACGAGAAACACGTAGAAGATATCATGCACCACGGCGTCATCACTTGTAAAACCTACACCCTCCTCAAAGAAGTCGTGCGCATTATCGCTGACACCGACGTACATGCCATCGTCGTCATCCACGACAACGAGGACGTAGCCGGGATCGTATCACACATGGACTTGCTCCGGCTGCACGGCCAAAATCTCCTCAGCTACAAAGCCGAGGACGTAATGACGCCCATGGTCATTGATATCGCCCCAACAGCGAGCATCAAGGAGGCCATTGCCTTGATGTTGCAGAACAACATCCGGCGCGTGCTGGTGACGGAAGAAACGCCTGAGGGCAAGCGGGCAATAGGCGTGATATCTACGACTGACGTGATCAGGGACATGCGAGAGCAGCCCTGGTTCTGGTAGTGCCCATCCCGAGATGTTGGCAATACCCTCGGACACCCCATAAGCATTGCTGTTCCCTTCGCGGAGGCGAAGAGGCCTAACATTGGGAAAGGAGACATCACGTAGATGCCTGTTACAGTGGAGATACCCAAAGAGAAATGGACAGGCAAAGTTCGGGAGGTAACGCTTGGCGCTACCGCTGACGAAGGCGGTACGCGGCAAAGAAAAGTTACTGTGGGAGGTGAAGGCACGCTGCCCTTCCTCGATTTCGAGGGTGATATCCCAAACCCACCCGCTGTTGCGTTTGAGGTTCAAGACCGATACCCCGAAGACTGGTCCGCTCTTCTCAAAGAAGTCTGGGGAGATGTGTTGCACGACCCGGGTGCCTGGGCCAAAAAGGCCGCAGAATGTGGGGCCGACATCATCGCCCTCAAGCTGCAAAGTGCTCATCCCGAAGGCGACAACACAGACGCAGCACATGCTGCGGCTACCGTCAAGGCAGTGCTGTCAGCGACGGGCCTGCCTCTCATCGTCTACGGACCCGGACAGGCCGAGAAAGACAACGAAGTGCTGGTGGCTGTCGCGGAGGCGGCCAAGGGCGAACGCCTTGCCCTGGGCAACTGCGAAGATAAGAACTACCGCACCATTGTGGCTGCGGCTCTGGCGCACGACCATTTGGTGATTGCCAAGACCCCCATTGACGTCAACCTGGCCAAACAACTGAATATCCTCATCAACGATATGCGCCTGGACCTCGACCGCATCCTGATGGACCCAACAACTGGCGCGTTGGGCTACGGCCTGGAATACGTCTACTCAGTTATGGAACGCCTGCGTCTAGCAGCACTGACTGGCGACAGCATGACCCAGCAGCCCATGATCTGCACCGTAGGAGAGGAAGCCTGGCGAACCAAAGAGAGCAAGGTTAATGAAGGTGTGCCCGCCGCCTGGGGCAACTGGGCGAACCGCAGCATAAACTGGGAAGTTATCACCGCCAGCACGCTGCTTGAATCTGGCGCTGACATCATTGTGTTGCGGCATCCGGAGAGCGCAAAGTTGGTGAAGAAGACAATTGCCAACTTGGTGGCCCACTGATCACACCTGCAATCAGGTCTGCATCGCATCTTCAGCAGCTATCTCTGCATTTCACTATACATAAGGAGTTCAAGAGAATGGGACTGAGTGGCCTACAGATTTACAAGCTTCTGCCCAGAACCAACTGCAAGGAATGTGGTTATCCCACCTGCCTGGCCTTCGCCATGAAGTTGGCTGCCAAACAGGCCGAGCTTTCCGCGTGCCCCCATGTGTCCGAGGAATCAAAGGCAGCACTCGCAGCGGCGTCTGCTCCGCCAATTCGCTTGGTCACTGTCGGGAGCGGTGACAAAAAGGTGGAAGTGGGCAATGAAACAGTGCTCTTCCGTCACGAGAAGACGTTCTACCATCAGCCAGGACTGTTCGTACGCCTGAAGGATACCCTGCCACTGGTGGAGTTCGAAGCTGCGGTTGAGCAGATCAGGGACTATAGCGTAGAACGTGTTGGCATTCCGCTGTGGGTAGACGGCATTGCTATCGAAAACGCTTCCGGAGATGAGGCAAACTTTGCCACGCACGTTGCCGCTGCGCGTGCCAAGACCGAGCAGTCTCTGGTGCTCATCGCCTCAGCTCCAGGCTCCATGGCGGCAGCACTGGAAAAGACGGATGAATCAGCACCTCTTGTCTACGCTGCCACTGTGGACAACTGGAAAGAAATGGCCGAATTGGCCGCGAAACACAAGGCTCCGCTGGCCATTCGCGTGGACGATGACCTTGCCGCCTTGGCAGAGCTGACTGGGCAAGTAAAGGACGCAGGGGTGGAAGACATCGTCCTCGATCCAGGGATCCGAGACCTGCATGGCTCATTGGTGACTTTGACACAATTGCGCCGCCTGGCCCTCAAGAGCAACTTCCGTTCTCTGGGCTATCCCATCGTTACCTTCCCAGGTGAAGGAGTTGATTCAGTGGAGGAGGAAACCATACAGGCTGCCCAGCACATTGCCAAGTACGCTGGGATAATTATCCTGGATCACTTTAGTCCAGCTACCATCTACCCACTGCTGGCCTTGCGGCAGAACATCTACACGGATCCACAGAAGCCCATCCAGGTAAGCCCAGGCTTGTACGAGATCTCGAATCCCAAGCCCGATTCGCCGCTGCTGGTCACGACCAATTTCTCGCTTACCTATTTCAGTGTCGCTGGCGAGATTGAAGGGAGCGGCCGGCCCACCTGGCTGCTCATTGTAGACGCGGAAGGAATGTCCGTCCTCACCGCGTGGGCAGCCGGCAAGTTCGACGCCGAGAAGATCGCCAAATCAGTACAGCAGTTCAGCGTTACCGACAAAATCAGTCACCAAAAGATCGTGATCCCCGGCCTCGTGTCCACCATCTTGGGCGAACTGGAGGAAGAGTTGCCAGGCTGGGATATCCGTGTAGGGCCACGCGAAGCCATGGACATACCAGCCTACTTGAAGACCTGGAACTAAACATACAGCCAGGGGGCGCTGATAGTCTTGTGTCAAGCTTGAATCAATGGTTTGTAGTAGCGACTAAAGTCGCCAACCAAGTGGGAAAAGCGACTAAAGTCGCCACTACGAATCCACTACTTTGGCATTGACAGAGTACTAGCGGCCCCTGTGTCGAAGACTCTTGAGGTTTGTACCGGGTGCTGCACTTTGTGTCCAAAGAATTGACAGTGGGCTACCTGCTTCTCTCCTTTCTGTCCGCCCTGGGAGTCCTACAGTGGGTCGCTGCGCGTTATCGGTTGGTCGGCCTGGCCCTCCTGGACTATTCCGAGCGCCGCATACGGGGATACGGGCTCGCCGGTCTCCTGGTTACAGGCAGCGCCGTGTGGTTCTTTGTCAGCCAATGGACCGAGATCTTGACTCCAGGCCCAGCCGGTGCCGAACTATCTGTGCTGTTTGGCACAGGTGCCATGTGCGCTTTGGCGGTCACACTCATCATGGCGTCGTTGCTGCAACACTTGCGTAACAGCACTCCGCCGCAGGACACAAGTGATCAGGGCCAGACAGTAACCATCGGTTGTGCAACTGGGCGTCTTCACATTCCTCCTAGCCCTACAGAACCCATGCCTGCCATCTGCATAGTGCCCAGGCTGGGAGCAAGTGCAGAATCCATGGGCACACTGGCGCGTCGCATGGTACGAGAGGGCCTGGTCGTGCTGGTCGTCAACCTGGATGAAGAGTTATGTGCCTATCCAGGGATACTGGCCATTCTGCCGGCGGCCATGTCCCTGCTTAGCAAGAGCCCAGAGGTAGACCCGCAGCGCCTCGGTGCTCTGGGCCACGACCTGGGCGGGGACTTGGTCATCCGCGCCGCCAGCGCTGATAAGCAGATCAAGGCTGTGGCAGCTCTGGCACCTCTTCTGGTAGATGCGCCGGTCGGCCTGGGCTTGATGCAGGAGATGCCATATCTGCAGGCTCTACGCTGGGCGCTGGATCGAAAGCGCACTAGCCTGCGAGCAGATTTGAATGCACTCAAATATGGAGCAAAGATAGCCCCACGCCCATTGCTGCTGGTATGCGGGGCGGAGGACAGGCTAGTGACTAACGCACCCATAGAGGAATGGCACGTACAACACAGAGATTCAATCACGTGCAGAACTATCCAAGGCGCAGGTCATTTCAACCTAGTTGACCACCCGACGGCACTGCGCACCGCTGTCCAATGGTTCAAGGAGCACCTGTAGACCTATGGCAATTGACTGGACGCTGTTCAAACTGTGCAACAGCCTCGCAGGGCGCTGGCCACTGCTGGATACTGTCATACGAATGCTGGTGAACGAGTATGCAGTCACGACTGCGCTGGCTCTCTTGCTGTTCGCCTTGTGGTTCAGCGGCCAGTCGCCAACGTTCCGCGAACAGAATCAACGTGCTGTGCTCTCGGCCATCGCGTCCATACTCCTGACCAATCTGGTTATCAAGTTACTCAACCTGGCGTTCTATCGCCCACGGCCCTTTGCCAATCACGACGTAGCACTGCTGTTCTATCGCCCGTCAGACTCCTCGTTCCCCAGCAACGCGACTGCGGTGGGATTTAGCCTGGCCACATCTGTCTGGCTGTTCAACCGCAAAGTGGGCCTTGTTATGTACGTGCTGGCTTCCTCGCTGGGCTTCGCACGCCTCTGCAGCGGCGTACACTACCCCAGTGACATCCTGGCAGGCATACTGGTAGGCGTATTCTCGTCCTACCTCATCGTCAGGAAGATCAGCTTTCTGGATCAGTTGTGGACGATTGTCATCCAGCGCATGCGGCGCTTGCTATTGGCCTGATTGCTGCTCCCATAGCAACAGCTGTAGAGACGTAGCATGCTACGTCTCTACCACGTGAATGTCCAAAGCCTAGGGCGCGGGAGAGAGTAGACTAGTTTGCCTTGAACGAAATCGTATTCAGACCAGAAGGAAAAACCATCAAGGTGCCGGATGATACGCTGCTGAGCGAGGCCATCGCTCAAGCGGGCATCCGCTTCAACCTGCTCTGCGGGGGACAAGGACGATGTGGCCGTTGCAAGGTAATCGTGGAGCGGGGGCAGGTCAACCGTCATAGCACCAGCCGTATCTCGCCTATCGAGTTGGAGCAAGGCTACGTCCTGGCCTGCCAGACTACAGTACGCAGTGATCTGCAAGTTTTCATTCCGCCGCAAGAGGCAATCGTGCGCAGGCTGCCAAGTGAGAAGGCTGCAGCCGAGGTCCCAACCTTGCCGGTGGAATGTGATTGGCAGAGCAAGCCCATTGTACGCAAGTTCTTCCTCACCATCGAGCCACCCAGCCTCTCCGACAACACAACGGACTTTGAACGCCTGAAGCGTGAACTGGTGAGACAGCACAACATTAGGGATCTCGTAGCCGACCTGCCTGTGTTAAGAAAACTGGCGCGAACGCTACGGGCATCCGAGGTAAACGGGAAAGGCTGGCAGGTGACCGCAGTCCTGGAGATGGGCACATGGGTAGATAAGAACGGCCCTCCGCGGCTGATAGACCTGCGTCCCGGCGACCACACCGGACGCAGCCTGGCTGTTGCAGTAGACATTGGCACTACCAGCAACGTGGTCTATCTCGTGGACCTGGTAAGTGGACAATTCGTCGACAGCGCCTCAGCATACAACGCGCAGATATCCTGTGGCGAGGATGTCATATCGCGCATCATCTACACGAAGAAGGAAGGCGGCCTGGAACACCTGCAAAGGCTCGTGATTCAGACTATCAATGAACGGTTGCACAAACTGGCTGAACGCAACAAGGTTGATTTGAGCGAAATCTACGCCATGACCGTTGCTGGCAACAGCACGATGATCCACCTTTTCCTGGCACTCGATCCGGCGTTCATCCGGTTGGAACCCTACATCCCCACAGTGACCCATCCTCTGCCTGTCCGAGCTTCTGAATTGGGCATCCACATCTGCCCGGAAGCCACTGTGGACTGTCTGCCTAGCGTAGGGGCCTATGTAGGTGCAGATATCACAGCCGGCGTGCTCAGCTCCAGCATGTTCAAAACGGAAAAACTAACGCTTTTCATTGACGTTGGCACGAATGGCGAGATTGTGCTGGGCAACGCTGATTGGCTCATCGCCTGCGCCTGCTCGGCAGGGCCAGCCTTTGAAG
Source organism: uncultured Anaerolineales bacterium (assembly GCA_964478075.1). Lineage (GTDB taxonomy): Bacteria > Chloroflexota > Anaerolineae > UBA2200 > UBA2200 > DAOUEX01. The sequence goes on from CAYZGO010000018.1 coordinate 51,857, forward strand.
GTGCTGGTGTCCACTCGGGCATGCGCGCCACCGTGAGCGCCATCGACGAAGTATGGATCAACGCAGATACTTGCGAGCCCACGTATCGCGTCATTGGCGACGTGCCGCCGCGCGGCATCTGCGGTTCTGGCATGATCTCGCTTCTGGCTGAAATGTTTATCACAGGCACCATAGACAAATCCGGCCACATCAACCGAACCTTGGATACGCCGCGCATACGCATTGGCCAGCATGGCGCTGAATACGTGGTGGCCTGGGCTAAGGAGACACAGCACCAGAAGGAAGACCTCGTGCTCACTGAGGTAGATATCTCCAACCTCATCCGGGCCAAGGCGGCCATCTATGCTGGCTTCTCTATACTGACCACGAGTGTTGGCATTGACCTCGCCGATGTGGAAGAAGTGCTTATTGGCGGGGCTTTTGGCAAGTACATTGACATTGAAAAAGCCATTCAAATTGGTCTGCTGCCAGACATGCCATGGGAACGTTTCAAGTACCTGGGCAACACGTCGGTACTCGGGGCTTTCACCGCTCTGCTCTGTCGGGACATGCGACGCGAAGTTGTAGAGATCGCCAAGAAGATGACCTATCTGGAACTCAGCGCTGACAATCGTTTCATGGAAGAGTTCACCTCTGCCCTCTTCCTGCCACACACGGACACTACAGCTTTCCCCTCGGTAATGCACCTGCTGAACAAAGGAGGAGCATCCTGATGTTGAGCAAACCGTGGGCCCAATACGCAGTCTAGCAGGTTATCAGGTGAAGTAAACAGTTGGACACATTGCGACGGCTTGGGCAGAAACACAACCTTGTATTGGACCTGCTGGTGCTGGCCGCACTGGCGGGTATACTACGCCTGTGGGGGATTGGCTTCGATCTGCCTAATCTTTACCACCGCGACGAAGCGAAATATGTGAGCATACCCCTCAAGATACTCAAGAGCGGCGATTACAACCCGCACTTTTTCAACTACCCGACGCTCTTCTTCTATATGCTCTCCGCGGCCTATATTCTCTACTTCCTTTTCATGGCTTCACGTGGGCAGCTCAGCAGTCTAGGAGGGCTGACACTACCTGAACAGGTGATGCCAAGTGTCGTGGGCCGGGCTAGTGTGCGCTCACAGTTCCTGGTAGGGCGCGGGATGGTGGCGCTCAGCGGCGTGTTGACTGTGCTGCTTGTATACATGATGGCGCGCAAAGCCTATAGCCGGCGTGCGGGCTTTGTCGCTGCCCTCCTGTTCAGCTTTTCTCCCACACACATCCGCAATAGCCACTTCGTCGCACCGGATGTGACGATGATCCTGGTCGCCATGGCTTCCTTCAGCTTCTCCTACCAGGTATTGCTCAAAGGGAGACGACGGGACTATTTGCTGGCCGGGCTGTTGGCAGGGCTCGCCGTTTCCACCAAGTACAACGCGTACCCCATCCTCATTCCTCTGTTCGTAGCTCATTTCTTACGGCGGGGCGCAAGGGCATTGATGGACACAGACGTACTGCTGGCAGTGGTCGCCTGCGCTGCGGGTTTCTTCCTCGGGACGCCCTATGCCTTCCTGGATCTGCCAGCATTCCTAAACGGCCTGGCTTTTGAGTTGCGCCACTATGCAACACTCGGAGATCCGGGAATCGAGGGCAAGAACGCTCTGTTGTGGTACGCTAGCTACCTGATACGTACTGAGGGCCTCATTGCACTGCTGGCGGGCCTGGAGGCAGGGCGCGGCATGCGGGCGCGTAGCCATAAGACCTTGTTGTTTATCTCTTTCCCGGCAGTCTACATGCTCGTCGTGTCATTCTATGCCGTCAAGAACGATCGCACTGTGCTGTCCATCATCCCGTTCCTCACCATACTGGCCGGCGCATTTCTGGATAGGGTCATCACCTTTGCAGCCAAGACAAGGACGCAAGGCGCTGTGACGCGGCTTTCTGCAGCGCTTTTTGTGGCTCTGGTGCTGTTCTGGCCAGCCTGGAGGGCCATGCAGATCAACGCACGTTTCACCCAGGATGATGTACGCACCGAGGTGACCAGGTGGATGGAAGCGGAGCTTTCATCCGGGTCACGAATCATTGGTGAGTACTACTCGCCGCTGCTGGTGAACAGCGTGCACGGTTTTCGCTGGGTAGATCGGGCCATAGATCAGCCTATTGAATGGTACGAAGAGAATGCGGATTATGTCGTCTTTGTGCAGAATCGCTATGGCGGCTTCTATCTGGATCCATCGCGCTACCCGGAAGAAATCGCTGCCTACGAGGCCATGTTCTCACAGTTTGCGCTGGTGCAGGAATTCCAGGGTGGCGCGCTGGGCAATCCCTGCTGCGCCAAGTTGTACAGGGTCAGGCCATGAGAAAGCTGCCGCTCGTACTCATCTTGCTCGTCGCTCTGGCCCTACGCCTGGCTAATGCTGTCTTTATCCCCTGGCAGGGCGGCGACCTGATACTGTCAGACATGAAGGGCTACGATCGGGCAGCAGTGGGCTTGTTGGAGCAGAAGCCGCTTGCCGTACATACCACGGAGAGATACCTTTTCCATCCTCTGGGCTCAGATACCTATCACCCACCAGGTTACTACTATTCTCTGGCAGGCATCTACGCTGTCGCCGGTCACAGCTATCTGGCGGTCAGAATAGCCCAGGCGCTTGTGGACACGCTCACCTGTTTGCTCATCTATCTGCTGGGTAAGGAGGTCTTTGGGGAGGCGGCTGGCGTGTTAGCCGCTGCTTTGGCTGCGATTTATCCGCCTCTGATCTTCTACACCGGCGTCCTGCTCACGGAGAGCGTGAGCATGTTCTTGCTGGCCGGAGCTGCCTGGCTGCTGCTCCGATACGCACGCCAGCGCTCCCGGTATGCGCTCCTGATTGTGGCAGGGCTATTCCTGGGTCTCGCCACCATAACACGTAGCGTGCTCTTGATAGCCGTGCCATTTGCCCTACTCTGGCTGCTTTTCATCGCTGAGCGCTGGCCAGGCTGGAACGTCGCCATTCGCTGCGCGCTGGCATTGCTCGTGCCTACTGTTCTGATCATCGCCCCAATCACTATCCGGAACTATCACATTCATCACAAGTTCATTTTGATCTCTACAAACGGCGGTGTAAACTTTTTCCTCGGACACGGCGGGTCACACCGTTGGAAGAATCAGGTGCGCAACTTGCCAGAGGTGTACTCTGCGGACCAGATCATCGGGATATCGAGCCGCACCCAACCTGAAGAAGAGGCCTACTTCTACAGACTAGGGTGGCAGTACATGCTGCAACATCCCGTGCAGACCATTCGCTCCATGCCTGACAGGGTAGCGCGCATGTATTGGGACTCGGACTATTGGCCGGCCAGCGATGCGCAGGCCAGCATCCTGGGCTCTGTAGATCTCGTTTTTTGGAAGTCGCTGCTCTTGCCGCTATCCCTCGTTGGCTTGGCACTCTTCCATAGTCAAGAGCAACGCCGCGCAGCTCTGCTCTACCTGCTCATAGTATCTACTGTTGCCATTCCCCTGCTTTACTGGGCTATGCCGCGCTTCCGAGTGCCTGTCCTTCCCTGTTTCATTGTCCTGGCAGCTGGCGCAGTCTATGAACTCTATCAGCGCCTCACACGACGGAGTAAAGCCACTCTGGAGGCGATTGCCTTATGACCATGACCATTGCCATAGCCGGCAAAGGTGGTACCGGGAAAACCGCTTTTGCCGCCCTGCTGATCAAGTACATCCGCGCTCAAGATCTAGGTTACATCCTGGCTATTGACGGCGACCCCAGCAGCAACCTCAACCTGGTGCTAGGAATGGAACTGTACGGTACCATAGGCCGCATCCGGGAAGATACCCTTGCCCAGGTAAGCAGTGGCCGCTATGACGTGTCAATACCCAAGCCAGACTTTTTCGAGTACCACATCAACGAATCCCTGGTTGAAGGGGACAAGATAGATCTGATGGCCATGGGTCGCCCGGAGGGCCCAGGATGCTACTGTGCAGCCAACAACATTCTGCGCAACGTCATTGACCGCCTCGGAGACCAGTACGACTTTGTAGTCATAGACAACGAAGCTGGCATGGAACATATCAGCAGGCAGACCACCCGTAGGGTGGACAAGCTTTTCATCGTTACAGACATGACTATGCGGGGACTAGCTGCGGCCGGTCACATTGTCCGTCTAATAAAGGAGTTGGGTACGCGTGTACACGATACGTACCTAGTGCTCAACCGTGCAAACAATCAAGTCCCCGCAATCATAGCCCAAAAGATCGAACAGCTCGGGCTCGATCTTATCGGCACCTTGCCCAACGATGAGACGATCGCCGAGTTCGACCTCGTAGGCAGGCCAATCATCGAGATCGCCGAAGGGGCATCAATCTACAAAGCCGTGGCAGAAATCGCTGTCAAGGCTGGCATCAAATAAGAGCATATCAGAATGGCTACCCGGCAGCGTGCGAGCTGGCTCTGCTGAGGTTGAGAATCACTCCTTTTTCAGCAGGCCGAGCTCCCACGCTCGGGTAGCCGGCAGCGAGGTAGCCGTCTCTGCTGACTTTGCCGTAGGCTCTGAGCACCTGAGATATAGAATAAGGAGGAGGGACACATGCTTATTATTGGCGAGAACATTCACATCATCTCCCCCAAGGTCAAAAAGGCCTTTGCGGACCGCGACAGCAAGTTCATCCAGAGCATGGCCATGAGTCAGGTCAAGCACGGGGCGGGCATGCTGGATCTGAACATCGGCCCGCAGAAACGGCGGGGCGTCGAAGTAATGGAATGGGTCGTGGACGCCGTGCAAGAAGTGACACCCGTACCGCTCTCACTAGACACCACGAATGCTGCGGCTATCGAGGTGGGCCTGAAAAAGGCCGCGCGCCAGGCGATGATCAACTCCACTTCCGCCGACCCTGAGCGGCTGAACGCCACCATGCCGCTAGCTGCCAAGCATAACGCCAAGATCATCGCTCTGACCATGGGCAAGTCAGGTATCCCCACCACCGCCGACGGGCGCGTAGAGCTGGCCATGGACGTGCTGATCCCCAAAGCTATGGAACTGGGCATACCCATGTCCGATTTCTACCTCGATCCACTGGTGCTCACGGTCAACGGCACCCAGGAGCACGCGCCAGAGACGCTCAATGCGGTGCGTTTCTTCAAGCAACTGGCCGATCCGCCACCGATGACCGTGGTGGGCCTGTCCAATATTTCCAACAGTGTGCCACACGAGAACCGCAGCCTGATCAACCGTACCTTCCTGGTCATGCTGATGGCTGCGGGCCTGGACGCAGCTATCGCCGATCCACTGGACGATGAGCAGAACGAGTTTGCGCGCATTGTCGAGCAGCGCGACACGGGCACTGGGCTGGGTAAGCTGTTGGTGACGCTCTATGACAAAACGGCAGCGATGGAAGAACTTGAACCATCCGACGTGGATATGAGCGACCCCGATCAGGCAGCCGTCTGGAAGACAGTGCAAATTCTGTGCAATAAGGTCATATACGCACATTCCTATCTGCGCTTGTAAGTACTGCACAACGACAGACACAGAGCGGTCAGCGCCACAACATGGCGCTGACTGCTCCTGCCCAATCGGGCCGCTCAATCTGTATCCGGCCTGATCATGCGAATACATAAGGATCCACTTTGTCCCACGCCTACCCTCTGCTCCTGGAGCGTAGTATGTTACAGCGATGCCTCTCGCTGTCTCCCACGTTTACTGGCTCGCTGTCCCTGGGTCTTCTTGGCCACGCAGTATCAGCCTCCATAGTTTGCTTTTGCCCCGTCTTGCGATAAAATAGCGGGCACAGGGGACGGAAATGTCAGCACACGTTATCTTGCTCATCACCACAGGCTCCATTCCAGACCGCTGAGCCCGCAGAGGTATTTCTCTCTCCGCGCGCTCTGCGGTGAATAGGTTTCATGAGAAGCATGGAACTCCTTAAGCGTGTCAGGGGAACAATCAGGCGCCATCACATGCTCGGAAGCGGAGATGTCGTTGTAGTGGGCGTCTCCGGCGGGCCAGATTCGCTCTGCCTGTTACACTTGCTGTGCCGCCTGCGCGACGAATACGCTCTCTCCCTGCACGTAGCCCACCTTAACCACTGCCTGCGCGGCACAGAGGCGGACGCCGACGCGGCGTTCGTGGCGCATCTGGCTGAGGAATGGGGATTGCCAGTAACCGTAGAGTCACGAGACGTGGGAGCGATGGCCAAAGAAAGGAAACTCGCCATCGAGGAAGCCGCCCGCCAGGTGCGGTATGCCTTCCTGGGCCGCGTTGCGATGCAGCTCGGGGCACACAACATCGCCGTGGGACACAACGCAGATGACCAGGTGGAAACAGTGCTCATGCACTGGCTGCGGGGCGCCGGACTCGCCGGACTCAGAGGGATGCAGCCAGTATCCAGGCTGCGAGAGTTGCGTCTAGAAGGTGAAGAGGTCGAACTAGGCAAGAGGAACGAGTTGCTGCTGATCAGGCCCCTGCTCGACGTGTCACGGCCTGAAATCGAAGCTTACTGTGCTGCACATGACCTGCAGCCCCGCTTCGACCGTTCCAACCTGGATACAACATATTATCGAAACAGAATTCGGCACAAGCTGCTACCCTTTCTGGAGACCTTCAATCCGCGGATTCGAGAGGTGATTCTCCGCTCAGCGGAGATCATCTCCGCTGATTACACATACCTGCGGCAGCAGGCAGCCAGAGCCTGGTCTGAGGTAACCATCACAGAACGTGAGCAAGCCATCACCTTCGACCTCCACAAGTGGCGAGCGCTGCCACTCAGCCTGCGGCGTTCCACCTTACGCGAAGCCATCCGGCGCCTGCGGCGTTCGCTGCGCAACATCAACTGGGTGCACATTGACAACGCCATAAGTGTACTGCAAGAGGGCAACACTGGCATGGCCGTTACCCTGCCACGCGGCCTGGAAGCACGTTTGGGTTATGACAAGTTCATCGTGGCCGACGAAGCATACGTGGAGCCACTGCCAGACGTGCCACTGCTGCGCGACGTAGAGGTGCCGCTGCGTGTTCCAGGGCAGACTTCCCTACCAGGCTCAGACTGGCGCGTGACTGCTAGAGTTGTTGACCGGCGCACACTGGACGAGGAGTCCCTACGACACGCCCATCCGTGGCAGGCCTACCTGGACTATGACGTCACAGGCACAGAACTTCGTCTGCGGCCCCGATGTGCAGGCGACCGCTTCTGCCCTCAGGGCCTGGGTAAAAAGCCCACGACTGTTAACAACTTTATGATCAACGCCAAGATTCCCCGCGCGTGGCGGGATAAGCTTCCCCTACTTGTGCGGAGCCCTGAGCGTAGTCGAAGGGTCGCGGGGTCGCCCAGTCAAGTCCTGTGGGTGGCTGGCTGGCGCATTGACGAACGGGCTAAGGTGACTGATGCGACCACGCGTATCCTGCACCTGGCCTTTGAGAAGGCCAGCGAAAGCGGGGGATAGCGTGGGCACAGTCGTTCTGAGGCGGGGTAAAGAGAAACCAATCCTCAATCACCACCCCTGGATCTTTTCAGGAGCAATTGCTCGTATCGAAGGAGGTCCAGCTGATGGGGATACCGTAGAGGTCGTAGATCACGAACACGACTTCCTGGCCAGGGGCTACATTAACCGCCACTCGCAGATCACCGTTCGCTTGCTTAGCTGGACAGCGGATGAAGCGCTCGATCAGACCTTCTGGCAACGGCGCATACAGCAGGCCATCGAGCACCGACAGGGACTGCTGGAGAGCGAAGGCACAACGGCTTACCGCCTGATCTATGCCGAATCCGACCTCTTGCCCGGCCTCGTTGTGGATCGCTATTCTGACTACCTAGTCATCCAGGCATTGACACTAGGCGTAGAGCGCCGCAAGTCAGAGATTGTGGATATCCTGGCGGAACTAGTGCAACCAACAGGAATCTATGAGCGTAGTGATGTTAATGTGCGTGAGAAGGAACATCTTCCGCTAAGCAGTGGCCCTCTCTGGGGCAAAGAACCACCGCCTCTGCTGGAGATCAAGGAAAGCGGCCTGTGCTTCCAGGTGGACATCAAGCACGGACAGAAGACGGGCTTTTACCTGGATCAGCGGGATAATCGCTCGAGGCTGACCAGCTACTGCGCTGGGTGCACAGTGCTTAATGCATTTGCCTACACTGGCAGCTTTGGCGTCTATGCGGCCATGGCCGGCGCAGAGCACATCACTAGCGTTGATACCTCTGCCGAGGCACTCAAACTAGCGCGCAGCAACATGCAATTGAACGGCTTTGTGGATCGCGATGATGAATACGTTGTGGGAGACGTCTTCGCTGTCCTGCGTCAGTACCGCGCCGAGGGGCGAGAATTTGACCTGGTCATTTTGGACCCACCCAAGTTTGCCTATTCCCGGTCGCAGGTGCAGTCGGCCTGCCGGGGATACAAGGACATCAACCTGTTGGCGATGCAACTGCTGCGCCCGGATGGTATCCTGTTCACAATGTCCTGTTCCGGGCTCGTCAAGCCGGCTCTCTTTCAGAAAGTGGTTTTTGGCGCGAGCATAGATGCTCAACGCGATGCACAGGTGCTGGAGAAACTGTCACAGCCCGAGGATCACCCTGTCTTGCTGACCTTCCCTGAGGGAGAGTACCTCAAAGGGCTCGTATGTCGAGTATTGTAAAGAAGACGTTGTATGAGGTACATTGCGTGGGAGATAGCTTCCAATGCCCAACTTGGACGATGACGTAGCTGAAATCCTTATCACTGAGGAACAGATCAAGACCAGGACTCGAGAACTAGGCCAGCAGATCTCGCAGGACTACGGAGGGCTAGACCTGCTTCTGGTCTGTGTGTTGAAGGGGGCCATCACCTTCCTCGCGGACCTGATGCGCCACATTACCATCCCACACGCAATTGACTTCATGGCTATCTCCAGCTACGGAGCGAGCACGGAATCCAGCGGCATAGTGCGCATCCTGAAGGATCTGGATACCAGTATCGAGGGCCGCAACGTGCTGATTGTGGAAGACATCATTGATACCGGCCGTACGCTGCACTATATCACTGAGAACCTGAAGACCAGACGTCCAAAGAGCCTCCGCATCTGCACCCTCCTGAACAAGCCCTCCCGGCGACAGATTGATATAGCGCTCGATTACGTTGGCTTTGAAATCCCTAACAAGTTCGTCATCGGGTACGGGCTGGATTTCGCCGAAATCTATCGTAGCCTGCCCTACATTGGTGTGCTGAAGGAAGAAAAGTACGACAAGACGTAGCGGATGGCCACATTCTAAGCAAGGAAAGGACAGAAAATGTATAGAGCGTCTCAGAGATCGGCTTCGTTCGTAGTTATGCTGTTCCTTGTGGCTGCCATGACACTGTTGTGGGTTCTGCCTGGCACAGGGCAGCAAGGGGCAACAGTTCACGCCCAGACTCGCATCACTATTTTCCAGGAGGGAGTGAGACCTTCTGGCTACGCAGGTACGGACGACACTCACATTGATCACAACTCCCCGGACGCTAACCAGTCTCACACAACCTACTTGTGGTTCAGGGAGGACAACTGGATAGTGCCATTGATTGACTTTGACGTTTCCAGTATCGCTGGCACTGCCATCGTGCGTGCGCAATTGCAACTGCGCGTCGTGGAGCCATACACAGGGCACTACCGGCCATGCAAAATCGCTGCCTATTGCGTCAGAAAGAACTGGGTACTGGAAGAGGTCACCTGGAATCAAGCTTCGGCCAGCGTTCCCTGGGACGAACCAGGTTGCAAGGGCCTCGGCGATCGCTGCCAAGAGTACAGCGGCGTATCGGAAACAGAAGACCCAGACACGTGGATGACCATTGACGTGACTTCCATCGTGCAACAATGGGTCAACGGCGAGAACTATGGCCTGATTCTGCGCGGCTACATCTCTAGCAGCGGGCGTGCTGCGTTTCTCTCCTCTCGCGACCGTAGCGCCGACTTTCGTCCCAAACTCACAGTGGAGTATATGGAACAGCCAACACGTACACCCACGCCCACCAACACGCCTACCACGACACGTACACGCACGCAGACAGCAACGGCTACGCCCACTAACACGCCAGTCGACACCCCGACAACCACACCAACTGCGACGCCGCATATGATCTACCTGCCCATTGCTATCAAGGCCGCCACGCCTGGCTAGAGCGCAGTAGCAAGACATACACAAAAAGCCCCCTCTGCCAGTTCTGGAGGGGGCTTTTCGCTGCCTTCAGCGCTTATCTCATTCTCAGCTAGCCCAGTTTGGCCACAGCTTCACCAATCCACTGCAGCGCCTTGTTGATATTTGGGATCGAATTAGCGTATGAGAGACGCAGGTAACCCTCGCCGTACTCACCAAAAGCGGTGCCGGACAGCACGGCAACGCCCGCCTCCTGCAACAGATAGTCCGCCAACGCTTTGGCATTGGCAAACTTGCCGCGCTTGACGACCTCCTTCACGTTCGGGAACACGTAGAAAGCACCTTTAGGCATCAGGCAACTGATTCCGGGAATCTCATTCAATCCTTTCACGATGATGTCACGACGTTCTTTGAACGCGGCCGCCATCTTGTAGGATTCGTCCTGCGGGCCCTTGAGTGCTTCGATGCCTGCGATTTGCGTAAAGGCCGCTGTGCACGAATTCGAGTTAGTCATCAACTTGGCCACCTGCGCTGCCAATTCCTCAGGCATAACGCCATAGCCCAACCGCCACCCGGTCATGGCATAGCTCTTGGAAAAGCCATCCAGGATAATCGTATGCTCCAGCATCCCCGGGAAGCGTGTGATGCTCAGGAATTCCCCCTCGTAGACGAGCCGGATGTAGATCTCGTCAGAGAGGACCATAATATCATGCTCCTTGGCAATCTCTGCTGTGGCTTCCAGGTCCTCCAGCGAGAGCATACCGCCACAAGGGTTGTGAGGAGAGTTGATAATGATCATCCTAGTGCGTGGAGTGACCTTGCTTCTCAATTCGTCAATATCAAAGCTGAACTCGCGCTCCTCCGAAAGGCGCAGGGGCACCGCCTTTGCTCCAACAAACTTGATGACAGACTCAAAGATGGGGAACCCGGGGTTAGGGTAGATGACTTCGTCCCCGGGCCCAGACAGGGTCATAATCGTAAAGAACATAATGGGCTTGCCACCCGGAGTGACTACAACCTGGTTCGGGTTAACCTTGATACCGCGCGACCTGGAGACGTCGTCGGCTATGGCCTGGCGCAATTCGGGCAGTCCCGCGGACGGTCCGTAGTGCGTGTAGCCGCTGTGCAAAGCACGGCACGCCGCCTCGATGATGTTGGAAGGCGTGTCAAAGTCGGGCTCTCCGATCTCTAGGTGCACAACGTCACGACCCTGAGCTTCCAAAGCTTTCGCCCTTACGAGCACCTCAAAAGCCGTCTCGGTGCCCAGTCGGGACATCCTCTCCGCTAGTCTCATCTTTCTTCCTCCTTGAAGCGTCTGCTGTGTGTCTCTACCGGCAGCCACATTACTGCCCACGGTATTGTATCACAAGAACACGGAAGTTGCAACCCCGACTGGCAAGTCTCCAGCCTGGAACATCTATACGTAGTAACGACTTCAGTCGTCCCTGCCGCCCAGAACAACTGCTCGTAGTAACGATTTCACTCATCCCAGCCACACCCAAAGTTGCCTATCGGATAGTCGTTCCACGTGACCCGAAGCCAATCGCGGCCCTTGGTATCAAAGTATAAATGCACACTCGACTATGCCCACGCATACGGGTCGCTCACGTGACCGTGTTTAACCGGGTTGTAGTGAATATAGTTCAACGCCTGATAGTAATGCCGCTCGCCGCGAATCCAGCGGTCCGTGAATTTGTACCATACCCGCCGTTGACTAGTCATTTCATCCGCCAGGTTCCATTCCCGTGATGTCGTTCCGTGCAGGCGTCTGACGAGGCCCGACACTATGTTGAGCGAACTGACACCAACCAGAATATGATAATGGTCGGGCAGAATGACCCACCCGCCAATGTCAGCATCCACAGAACGAAAGACGTCGATCAAGCGGAATTCGAATTCATCCCTACGGTCGGATGCCCGCATCACTGGCTTGTGTTGGAAATTGGCGGCAGTGAGGAAGTACCAGCCAGCTTCACGATGGGGGTGTGGCGGTGCATGCAGGGGATAGCCACGTTCACGGCGATGTGCTATGACAGCGGCTCGCTCCTCTGGACTCATTCTACGGTATTCGTAAGGCATTCCCCTACCTCTCTGAAACGACTGAAGTCGTCACTACGAAGGCTGATACACATCGAGCAGTTTCTTTGCTGCTCGTGACCAGGTAAAGTTGCGCGCCTGTACCACGCCCCGCCTCACCATCTCCTGACGCAGGGCTTGATCGTTCAGCAGACGTTGCATCGCCCCTGCCAGCGCAGCGACGTCAAGCGGATCTACCATCAGCGCAGCGTCACCAACTACCTCAGGCAGCGATGAGACGTTCGAAGTCACGACTGGCGTCTCACAGGCCATTGCCTCCAGCGGGGGCAGGCCGAAACCCTCGTATAAGGACGGAAAGACAAACAAATCCGCCAGGGTATACAGAGCTGGCAGATCCTCGTCAGCCACATAGCCTGGGAAGCATACCGCATCCTGCAGACCCAACTCCTCAACGCGACGGAAAATGCCTTCGTACATCCAACCTGCGCCTCCGGCGATGACCAGCTTGATTTTGTTCCCTGCCCCCTCTCTGGCTCGCGCGTACGCTTCGATAAGCCGCTGAAAGTTCTTTCGTGGCTGCAGCGTTCCCAGACCGAGCACGAAACGAGCGGGCAGGTGGTAGCGATTGCGCACTCCACGAAGCACGTGAACATCTTGAACGCGCTGAAAGCGCTGCTCCACCCCTGCGTAGACAACCTCAACGCGGTTGGGATCCACGCCCAGCAAGTCGATGACGTCGGCCTTTGTGCATTCCGAGTCTGCCAGCACGACATCTGCACGACGCACCGAGGCTGGCACGACCCGCAGCAGGTAGGATCGCAGACTGGGCTCTGAGCACTGAGGAACGCGCATGAATGACAGATCGTGAACCGTCAAAATAGCTCGCGCTCTGCGCACCGGCGGAAGCGTAAAATCTGGGGAATGAAATACGTCCAAGGCACCGCCGAACAGTTCCACCCACAATGGCAGGCGCAGCCGATGCCAGAGGATGGCCAGGACACGGTCTGACACTGGCAGTCTGATACTGCGCACATTGGCGTGGCAGGTCACGGCCCGAAGCTGGGACGTTGCGTTGCTGATACCCGCGCCGGCTACCAGCAAGATGTATTCATTCTGCGGACCAAGTTCAGCCAACGCGTTGACAAGTTGTCGCGTATAGCGTCCAATGCCAGCGCCCTGTCGCACAGCCGCCGTGTAGTCAATACCGATACGCATGCCAAGTATCCATGTTTCTGTCAGCCACAAGCAACAGGCCGAGAACCAGCCCCAGTTGCACATTCATACTGTGCACAAAAAGGTTGTCAAACAAGTTATGTACAGAAAGATGTACGAGCACCCCCAGGGCACCCAAAGCCACCGCGCGCCAATAACCATCTGTGCACCTGATCACGCGCCAAGCCTGGATGAAACAAGCCGCAAACAAGGCCAGGTAGGCGCTTAAGCCTATGATACCCGCCTCTGCTGCGATGTTGAGGTAATAGTTGTGGGCATGCCCCAGCGGGTCGCGCCAGCGACCCAGCGCGTACTGCGGATAGACCACAGGGTAGTTGCCGACGCCCACCCCGAGCCAGGGGTGATCAGAGAACATGCCCACGGCAGCCAGCCAGTGAGCCATACGCTCAACGATTGCCCAGTTGGCATCAGTCACCTCCACAGCGCTCACATCTACGCCGCCCAGATACGGCAAGAACTCTGAGACCCTTTGCACCAATGCTGTCGGGAGATACTGTGCACCACTGGCAACAAGTACGTATGCCACCAACAACCCGACGGCGATCGCGATGAACAGCGCATTTCGGCTGCGCACCACCGTGATCACCACGAGCGCTGCCGCCAGGCCTATCCACCCCCCACGCGACCAGCTCATAACCATAGCTGCCAACATGACCACAAGAGACGCCACCGAAGCGAGGTGTGGCACGATCTGTGCCAGCGCAGGACGAATCGCGGATTGCAGCCTCCACAGCTTTGCCGCCCACACCTCCAGCGCGTGTAGCGACAGGGCATAGGCCAGAGGTAAAGTCAGACCCAGATAACCAGCAAAGGGATTGGGCTGTGCAAAGTGTCCGTAGGCACGCATGAAACGCCCAAAGAGGATGAACCCCTCAGGTCCCACGCCACGAAGAAACTGATAGACGCCTACCAGCGCTTCAGCGCTGCCGGCCGCCAACAGCGCCCAGACCACCAGCCTACCCCCGTGCTCATCCACAGCACCAGCTATGAATAGATAGATGATAAGTACCTCTAACCACTTCACGAGCTCTTTGGCGCTCAACTCAAACGACAAAGCACCCAACGTCGAGAGGAAAATGGCAGCCAGAAAGACGAGCAACGGTAGGAGCAAGGGAGCGCGGGGAACCACGATGCGCCTTGCGGCGACCATTTGCGCTAACCAGAAAGAAAGCAGAAAAAGGATAAGCAGCTCAGCACTCCCGACGTTCATCGGCCCGAGTGGCAGCTCTCTAATGGACCCGAAGGGCACGGCGAAGGCCAGAAGGCAAAGACCATACCGTGGCCGGACGAGGAGCCCCACCAGCAGGATGCTGCCAACGACAAGCAGCGCGGCCCACTTCCAGGGCAACAAGGCCAGGGCCAAGCCGAGTGCCACAATCAGCAGCGCGAGCAGGACCCTCGGAACGACCAAACGTAGATTGAACGCCAGGAGTCTATTCATAGTCGGTTACAGGTTAACGGTTGCCAGTTGGCTATTCGCCCCGCCGTGATCGTCCATCCTCGCATAGCATCTTCCCCGTCAGGCTGTCTCCTTTGTCTCTCGACACCTTTGTCACGTCTGACAAAGACGTGGAAGACGAGAGGTCGCCTCCCTGCGGGGCGCTTCGGCGGCATCGCTCGCCCTATCTCACCTTTGTCTTTACGCCACCTCTGGTCTTTACGCCAGAGGCGCCGTCTACGCCTTGGCGCGTACCTCTGGCCTTTATGCCAGAGGCGTAAACGGGAGACAAGGTAAACGGTGACGATAGGACTGAAGCGACGAACGGCGCTTGACGGGACGAGGCGGTTGCCGGTTGGCAGTTAGCGGTGAGCAGTCGGCAGGACAGGGTGAGCCTATTGGCACGATCAGAGCAGAACCCTAGCTCCTGGCGGACGTGTCCGAGCCTGGGGAGGAACGAACGCGCACGAGGGCGTAAACTGCATCGTACACCACACGTGTGTTCCACTAAGGGCAGAGTCCTCCGCCGACTTTTGTCTCTCTGCGATCTCCGCGTCTCTGCGGTGCGCCAAGAGATCAAGACGCCAGTGGCTTTCTATTCCTCCGCCTCGCGCGCCAAGATGATCGCTTCGGCAATCTCCTTCATTGGGCGTCGGGTGTTCATACTCATCTTCTGTACGCGACGAAAGGCCTCCTGCTCAGTCAGACCTTGTGTGTCCATCAGAATCCCCTTAGCGCGATCCACTACTTTGCGCGTCTCCAGGGCCTCTTTGAGATCCTCCACCTCCTTTTCCAGAGCCTGGAATTCCTCAAACCTGGACAGAGTGACCTCAATGGCCGGAGCCAGATTCGACTCGTGGAAAGGCTTTACCAGGTAGCCAACTACGCCTGCCTCTTTGGCACGCTCGACGAGATCCTGCTGGCTGTACGCTGTCAGTAACAGCACTGGGGCAATCCTTTCGGCCGTCAGCACTTTGGCAGCGTCAATGCCATCCATGCCTGGCATCTTGATGTCCATAATCACAATGTGCGGCCTCAGCTCGCGAGCCATATTGACCGCGCTTTGACCGTCGCTGGCCTGACCCACCACCAGGTAACCTAGGTTGGTCAGCATCTCTCGCAAATCCATCAGGATGAGCGACTCATCATCCGCGATCAGTATCCTCTTTCGCTCCAACTCTTGGCACCTCCCAAAGGTGTTTTGGGGAAAGCCACTACAGCTTTCACCCCTTTGTCACCACGCAGTTCAAAGTTGCCCTTGAGGTCACCCTGAACCAGCGTCTGTACAATGCGCAGTCCCAGGCCACTCTGTTCGTCCAGGTCAAACTCGCTGGGCAGGTCCGCACCATCGTCGGCAACGTCAATGCTCACCCATTCCCCATCATCAGTCAGCCTAATAGTCACCGTGCCCTTCCTGCGGTGCTCGTAACCATGCTCCACAGCATTCTGCAACAACTCATTGATAACGAGAGCACATACAGTCGCCTGCTGCGGAGACAGATATATGCCTGGACCTGCGACCCGGAACTGAATGCTCTTGCTGGAAACTACAACACTCTGCGACATCTGGTCGGCAATGCGCTGTGCAATGTCGCGAAGGTTGATCACACTGGCGCTGTTGCAAGAAAGGAACTCGTGCACCACTGCCACACTCAGGATGCGGTTGACACTTTCCAGCAGTGCTTGATTGACCTCTCCAGAATCAGCCCGCCGGGCCTGCAGGCGCAGCAACGAAGCTATCGCCTGCAAGTTGTTCTTGACGCGGTGGTGTACCTCCTGGATCATGGCCAACTTGGCCTTGAGTTCTCGCTCCTTGTCCCTCGCCTCTGTCGCATCGTGGACAGTCACCATGACGCCTTCAGGAACCGCGCCCACAGGAGACGGCACTGCTGGAACGCGTTTCAACAGAGACCTCCACCAGCTTCTGCGGACGTACAGCGGGATGGCCTTCCTGATCCAGATGCGGCCGTGTTCTGCCGTCTCCCGCTCTATGCAAGTCCCGAGGCTCAAGGCCTCGTCCGCAAGCTCAGCGTCGGCCGTTTCTAGGCTGTAGACGCTGCGATACAGAAGGCTGCCCATGTACCCAATGCGACGTAAAAGGTTGGTGGCAATACCGCTCGTGTATTGGATGCGCCTCTGCATGTCAACGACCACGATGCCATCATGTTCCCCAAACGGTGTTAGCTTCTCCGGGTTGACCAACTCACCACGCAATGCCATTTCCTGCAATTGCCGCAGGGCCCGGCGAAAGGCCGGGCTGCGGCGGCGGTCACGTTCGTACGCCAGCAAGTTCGTCTCGATATCAAGGGCGGCGATAGCACGTCCACTGCTGCCCAGTACCGGCAGGGCCTCGCGGACAATCGGAGCATCCCGCACTGTGCCCCCTTGCACTCCGCGCCGTAGCCTGGTGCTGGACAAGGCCCTGAAAACCCAGGGGGCTTCGTGGATATCCATTTGCCTGCCAATCAGATCTTCCTCATAGACAGGAAAGATCGAATGCGGCCTGGCTTGATCCCAGACCACAGCCTCCTGCGTGCCGCCAGGGAGATAGAGAAGCAGATCACTGCGACTGAGATCCGACAGAATTGGCAAGGCCTCTTGGATGCTTTTCAAGAGATTGGCGTCGGCCTCGGAGAGACTGGCCGCATATGCTTTCACGTCCACAGATACTTCTCGTCCTCAACATTCCTTGTATTCCCCTCGTCTCGCTCGGCAGGGGTATTGGTAGCCATTATAGCACATCTTCCACGAGTGGACAAAGCAACGGTAGGACAGTAGTGCACCCGAGGAATTGGGCGAGTGAGGGCGTAACGTGTTACGCCCTCGTGGTGGAATTGGTGGGTGGCCTCACTATCCCCCTAGCCCCCCTCCTCTCCGAAATTGGCGAAAGGAAGGGCCGACCTGCAACTTGCCACCTTGCAGGAAGCCGCCTATAATTGCAACTAGTACCACGCCTGCCCTTCGACGAAAGGCTGGGCTTCAGGAAGCTGGCCGGGGCGCATGCTACACTAGAAAGTGCGGAGACAGGGGAATGTCTGGTTCCCCCGCAGCGGCGGCGCTTGCGTGAAAAGGCTTAGACAGGCGTCAGAGGAGATGAAAGGATGAGTGAAAGAGTACTTTCACTTCAGACGGTCCTAGAAATGGTGGACGAATTGTCGTTGGAAGAGCAGGGCATGCTGTTGGAAATCGTGTATCATCGTTTCACGGAACGGCGGCGTGCGGACTTGACCGGAGAGATAGCCGCAGCTCGGGAGGCATACCGACGTGGCGACGTCCGACGAGGAACGGTAGAGGAGCTGATAGCGGAGTTGGCGGAATGAGGACTCTGGTCTGGAGTCCGTCTTTCGTGCGCGCGTTAAAGCGCAGAATCTGACGCCAGCCAGATCTGCGCGATGAGGCGGAGCGGGTACTTCGCCAGCTTGCTGAAGACCCCTTCCACCCCTCGCTGCACACCCATAAGCTCAAGGGACAGCTATCTGGAACGTGGGCTTGCAGTGTTGGTTACGATGTCCGAATCCTCTTCGAATTTGTGCAGAATGCAGAGTCGGGCGAAGAAGAGATTCTGCTGTTGACTGTTGGTTCTCACGATGAACTATACTGAGGGTGGAGAAGAGGACAATGCGAGGCGACAATGGGACAGGTGAAGGCATCGCTATTGCAGCAGGCGCTGGACGTTGCTGAAAGATTGCCGCCGCAAGACCAGGAGATATTGATTGAACTTATTCAGCACCGTCTGATGGAGCGACGGCGGGCTGAAATCGCCCGCAACGCCGCCGCCACGTTACAGGCTGTACGGGAAGGCCGAGCTCACTATGGCTCGATTGAGGACCTAAAGCACGATCTTCTACCTGAGCCATGAGAAAGCTAGCCTGGGCCACCAGTTTTAGGAGAGCTTTCAAGCGACGCACCCACAACAATGCAGTTCTGCAGGATCGGATTCTCCAGGTGTTGAACGAGCTGGTAGAGGATCCGTTCCATCCGACATTGAAGACACACAAATTGAGTGGACACCTCAAAGGGCTGTAGGCGTGTTGGGTGGAATATGACTGCCGCATCGTCTTTGCTTTCGAGTCTGACCCAGACACAGGGGAAGAACTAATCGTGTTGGTTGACCTGGGCACACATGATGAAGTGTATTGATGCTTGGCTCTGCGGCAGATGGCCGCATGGTACGAGCCTGCAGTTTGACTATCTAGTCTCTGCGTAGCATACTGCCGCGTAGACGAATCTTCGCCAACGAGGCGCCAAACCGTCCGTGGCGACGTCTCACCAACATTGCAGCTCTAGAGCCAACCCCTGATGCCAGCCCGGGCGCGAGAGCGCGCCGTGGCTGGCAGTTCGTTTGGGGGGATAGACAAGTTGGTCGGCCCATTGTGCTAACCATCGCGTGTCAGTGCGCCACGAGTCGAGTGTGGCCAACGAGAAGACCAAGATGAACGTCAAGGTGACCGCGTTCACTGTGTTGGTCCTGTCCATTGTCCTATTCCTTCCAATTGGAAGCACTGGCCGAGCCCAACGAAAACACTCGAGTGCCCCCTGGCCCATGTTTCGTCACGATGTGCAGCACACAGGCAGAAGCCCGCATGTGGGACCGGCCACCGTCACACTGAAGTGGCGCTACCAAACCGGTGGCGCGGTCCGCTCGTCCCCTGCTATTGGCGGCGATGGCACGATCTATGTAGGATCAAACGATGGCTATCTCTATGCCATCAATCCAAACAGCAGCCTCAGATGGCGCTACCAGATCGGTGATGTTGTTCAGTCATCGGCTGCCATTGGGGCCGACGGGATCATCTATATCGGATCAAATAACGGCTATCTGTACGCCGTCAACCCCGGGGGCAGCCTCAGGTGGCGCTACCAGACGGGTGACCGAGTTCGTTCCTCACCTGCCACCGGAGCCGATGGCACCATCTATGTCGGATCAGACGACGGCTGTCTCTATGCCATCAATCCTAACGGGACCCTGAAGTGGCACTACAACACTGTCACTCTGCCTACCCGTCCTGCCGTTTACTCGTCGCCTGCTATCGGAGCCGATGACACTATCTATGTCGGGTCCAGTGGTGGCTATCTCCACGCCATCAATCCTAATGGCAGCCTGAAGTGGACGTGCTTTCTTGCCAGTAGGAGCGCTGACTCCTCGGCTGCCATTGGCAGCGACGGCACCATCTATATCGGCTCAGATGCAGGCTGCGTACACGCGGTCCACCCTGATGGTACCTTCGCGTGTAGCTGCGGCGGTGGGATGCCCTATCCGGCTTACGTGACCTCGTCTCCTGCCATTGGTGGCGATGGCATCATCCACGTCGGAGTGGACTCCTCAGTCGCAGGCCCTCCCCACGGCAGAGGCTATCTCTACGCCATATTCTCCAACGGCACACTGAAGTGGCGCTACGAGACTGGCGATGCCGTCAACTCGTCCCCTGCCATCGGCGCTGACGGCACTATCCATGTCGGATCGAACGACGGTTATCTCTACGCCATCAATCCCAACGGGAGCCTAAAGTGGAGATATCAGACTGGCGGTAGCGTCGAATCGTCGCCTGCTATCGGGGCTGACGGCACTATCTATGTAGGATCAAATGATGGCTATCTCCACGCAATTGGCGGGGAGCAACAGCAGCCCACCTGTATCTACGTACCAGTCGTGCTGAACAACTATCCCCCACCATCTACTTGAGATGCACCCATTGAGCAGGCCTGGAGCGAACGCGGTTCAGCAGGCCGCCGAATGGCACCCGACGCCTCCCCTGTGGTATTGGCTGTTCACTTCACCCCTTTGCCATTCTTAACTGGATTGAGCGCAAGCCCCAGTGAAGAGGGTGTTGAAAAACGAGGTCTACGAGGATAGTGCCCCTGTTTTCAGCGGTTAA
>CAYZGO010000019.1:0-67515 GCA_964478075.1 uncultured Anaerolineales bacterium
AGGGCGAGCGGAGCGACACCTGCATCTGCGCCGCAGGTGCAGATGAGCAATCTCCAGTCACCAGCAGCAGGAGATTGCTTCGTCGCTGCGCTCCTCGCAATGACAGACTGTCGCTGGGCATAGCATCCCCTTCGAAAATGGAAAGGCCGTGCTCATCCCCCAGCCCCTTCTCCCATGGTTAGGAGAAGGGGCTGGGAAACGAAGAGCCTCGACCTCCAACTGGACGGCGAGGCTCTATCTGCATCTCACCTCAGCGTTCTACTCGCTGATGGTGAACACACCTCCGTCGCCTCTGCCGAATACCTCGGGGAAATACATCTCGTAAGCGTACGTGGGCATGGTCAAGAAGCGGCCGGAAATGCTGGCACGGATGAGGTAGCTATACTCGTAGGTGCCTTTGCCCAGGTACGTAGCGAAGAGCGCCACCTTTTCGTCCCGCAGCTCGCTCTGGGTAAAATACCACCAGTACGGCGGTCTGCCCTCCTGCTTGGTCAGTTCGGGGCCCTGGTAGGCCGCGCTGGTCGTCTTGAGGCTGGTGTCTAAGGCTTCACAGCCGGCCGGGAGGGGGTCTTCAAGCACCAGATAGTCCAGATCGTTGGGTGCGATAATAGTCAGCTTGACCAGGATGACGTCGCCAATTCTGGCTGTGTCTACGGGGCGCTCCGGTTCATCGAGGAGCACGTATTGGCGCGACACGACGATGCCACGGTTGAGAGCTACCACATCTTCAACTGGCAGGTAGTAGCGCAGGTACAGGGAGTAGTAGAGTTGTCCCTGGCCCGTCTGCTGTGCGCTTGGTGCCAGCCGCTCCAGGACGACGCGGTTGCTTTCGTCTCGCAACAGGTCTTTGACTGCTACCACCAGCTTGCGTGTCTCAGCCACGTTCTGAGTTGTTATGGTGGCCTGGCCAAGTGCCTTGCCGTTCAGTATGACCTGGTAGTCGTAGTCGGCCTGCAGTTCGCCCGTGGCAACCATGAAATCGGTGAGAGCCATCACCGACCAAGCCGTTTCCTGAGTGGTCTCCCAGTGGCCTTCTTTTCGTGCTGTCATCAGCCAGCGTACGACGTTGGGGATCAACTGGTTCTGAGGATCAACGCGCAGCAGTGCTTCGAGCACTATGGCTGTGGAGCGGGTGTTGGTGTTCATTGTCCAGTAGTCTGTCTTCTTTTCTTCCCAATGTGCGCCCGTAGCGCTCAGGATGGCAGCACTGGTCAGGTCGCTGAGCAGCGGCTTGACGCGCGTTTGATTCTGGGGTTCCAGAATGTGCAGGGCCATCATCAGGTAAGCCTTGCCATAGGTATCCAGTGATTCGCGCTTTTCATACAGGGCCACTGTGCGCCCTAGGTCACCTTCGCCGTATTCGGCCAGCACGTAAAGGACGAAAGCTCGCGTGTTGCTGTGGTACGTGTGTTCTGCAGGCGGCGAATCCAGGACGCCTTGCAGATAGCTGGCTGCGCGGGCCATCACTTCGCTGTCCACTGCAAAGCCGGCTCTAGCCGCCTCGTTCATGCCCAGCAGAACATAGGCGGAGATGAAGGGGTTGCTGTCGTCAGCCAGCCACCAGCCCCATCCGCCATCATAATGCTGTAAAGCATAGAGACGCTGCAGGCCAATGCTGACGTATTGCGGCAACTTGGCTTCCAGTTGCGCATTACTGATGCCCAGCTTCTCCAGAGCGCGGTAAGTGATGATATTGGGCAGAAAGCGGCTGACTGTTTGCTCGATGCAATCATACGGATACCCCTGCAGGTAGTCTAGCCCGTCACGCATGCTGGCGGCCAGTGATGGATCGAGTTGTACAGTCAGTTCGCCCTGGCTCGGGTCCAGTCTCTCAGGCAAGCGCACGATTTCGGTGCGGGTCTCGCCGCCGGGCACCTGACCCGCGGTAGCCACGACCTCAGGGGCGCTGTAGTGATAGACGGGTAGCGTCAGTTCCAGCGCATCACTGAGAGTGCCACTGGCCGCGCGCCAGGCGAGCACGGCCGAACCGCTGGCGCTCGCGTGACTCTGCCAGTTGACACTCTGCGTGCCGTGTGCTGGTATTTCGACCTGTTGAGAGCTGTTTTCGATCGTGACACCTTTGCCTTCCAGCGACACATCCACGGTCAGCGCTTGCGCGGTGTTGTTGTGCACCACAGCTCCGAGTTGCACCTGATCGCCCAGCACGAAGAAACGCGGAGCCACGGAGCGCAGCAGCAGATCCTTCGTGGTGACAATGTCCGCGTGGCCCTTGCCCACCAGCGTATCTGCAGTGATGGCCTTGCCTGTCATGCGCCACGTGGTGAGGTTGTCTGGCAAGTCTACTGTCACTTTGGCTCTACCCTGGGCATCGGTGTGCACCTCAGCGTTCCAGTAAGCTGTGTCGAGGAATCGTCTGCGTATCACGTCACCAGCGCCCGGCCCTCCGGCGCCCCCCTTGGCCGTTGGCGTTTGAGCTTGCTGTCGGTAGCGATCTACAGAGATGGCCAGTGTGGCCCCAGTGCGCACACCAAGACCACGCTTGCGGTAAAAGTGGTCCAGCATAGTGCCCTGCGTGGCATCTGTCAGCGCGAGAACGGACAGGTCTACCAGTTGCAGGGAAAACTCAGCCTCAACACCACGGCCTCTGTAGTCAGTGGCACGCAGGTCGAAAGTTGCCTTGGCACCGGGCTGGTAGCATGCCGTTGTGTCTGGCACGACGCTTACCGTCAGTTCTTTCTCTTCGGTCGAGATGTCCAGATTGACGTAACCGACGCAATATGAAGGCACCGGGTTGCTGCTGTCTGTACCTCTAACCAGAACGACTGAGACATAGGCGTTTGGCGCATACTCGGAAAGGATGGGTATCTCGACTTGCTCGCTGTTGCTCGCCAGCGTGAGCAGGCGGTAGTTGAAGATGTGTCCCCGCTCAACGGTCAGGAGCGCCTTGACCTGGCCCTGGAAAGGCGAGGGGATGAGGATGCGGGCCGTCTCGCCGGGCTTGTAGGATTTCTTGTCCGTGATGAGCTCAATGCGGTCGTTGTTCTCCTGCCGCCAGGAGACAAAGGTTCGGCTGCTGATCCACAAGTAGGTCGAGCTGCGTATCTCGTTCTCGCGCCGGTCACGGGCAAAGGCACGGGCCCTGTAAGCACCACCTTTCTGGGGCGTGAAGGCAGCCACAGCCGTGCCTGCACCATCGGTAGTCACAGTGGTCGTGTAGACTGGTATCTCTTGCAGTTTCCATTGCCAGTAGAAGCGGCCGTCGTCAGCCTGCTGCTGCACGTTGTACCACCTCTGTTCGAGAAAGACGACAGTCACCATGACGTTGGTCACTGTTAGGCCCTTGGTGTCTACCGTGATCACATTAACCTTGCTTTCGCGGTCAACGCTGCCGATGTACTCTTGAGGGGCCAGGCCAATGTAGAAGAGGCCCTTGTGTACAATAACGCTGCTGCGTCCGCTGACCTGCTGGTTGCTGGCATCGGTGATGGATGCTTCGAGGGTGAAGACCTGGCTGTTCTTGTATGTGGCGATGTCGGCAGGAAGCTTGAACGTGAAGCGACCTTCGGCGTCCGTAATACCCTCGCCCATAGTCACTAATTCGCCATAGACGGTCTGTTTGCCTCGCGATTCGTAGTCGGCATCGTGGAAATCGTAGTAGTTCTTGCCCGTCCAGTTGAAATAGTAGTCCTGGCTCATCAGCCGCCAGTTCACGCTGGCGTCAGCGACAGGCCCACCAAAATAATAGCTGGCAGCGACGTTGACAGTGATTTCTTCCCCCTGGACGTATTCATCTTTGTCTGCGGATACAGTGACCACGAATTCTGGTTTGCGATACTCTGCCACCTGGAAGCCTGTGCCATAGGTCCTTTCCCCGACTTGTGCACTCAAGTAGTAGTAGCCCAGGCCGGCCTCGTTGGCCAGTTCAAACTCGCCGTGCAGGGTGCCCAGGTTACTTAGTGGCAAGTCGGCGCGGTAGAGCTCTTTGCCTTGGTCATCATCCACGATCACGTGCATGCTCTTGACGCCACTAGGCAGACTGTAGCGGCCGTCGTCATCGCTGCGCAGGATGCCCTTGAAGTAGACAGTCTGGCCAGGCCGATAGATAGCGCGGTCGGTGTAGAAGTAGGCGCTATACGGTTCGAGATAGGGTTCGCTGGACAAGCCAAACTGCCAGGGGGTAATACTGTTTGACCAGTCGGTCGAGGCTATCGCAGGAGCATCGTCTGGGCCAACAATGGCCAGTATTGGTGCCCAGGGATCACGCTCGTTGTCGGGCATCAATTCGGAGAACAAGATGCCGTTGCTGTCAGTGCGTCCTGAGGTCAGGACCCTACCTGCTGAGCCAAGGACAACGACGTCGAAGGCAGGCACTGCCTCGCCACTGGCCAAATCTGTGACCCAAACCAGGGCCTCGTCTTGTGTTACCTTGAGAGTCACGTTGGAGTGGGAGACAACCAGCATCTGGCGCCTGAGCCCGCGCACGCCTGGTGCTCCCACTTCCAGATAATAGAACCCTGGTCGGAGCGGGCTCTTGCCGTCTTGTGCCAGAGGGACAAGAGTAGCGAGGTCAGTATTGAGCTTCAATTCGGCTTTCACAGTCCACTTGCGTATCAGATTCTGCACGTCAGGCTCAAACTTTTCCCAGCGTTCCCACCAGTCGCGACCGTTGAGCAGCACAAAGTCAGCCCTGTCCAGACGATAGAGAGCCACGTTGAGTTCGGATACGTTCACGTGGTGCACGTACGCTGCTGTGGTAGTATAGGCATTGTAAGTGCCAACGCGGCCCGAAGCCATGTAGACAGAGGGGGGCAGTGCCTCGGTGGTGAAGCTGACGCGGAAGGGCCTGCCGAGCTTGTGTCCATAACGCCCTTCCACGTCTGCCCCGAAGGTGAAGGCGTAGGTGGTGGAGGGCCGGGCACCGAAGGAGATATACAATTGGGTGTCCGATTTCGTCCAGCTTGTGTACACCTCGGTTGCTGTAGGGAGAATTGTCAAGTTGGGCAGAAGCGAGTCACGGTTCATGGGACTGCTGAACGTGACCTGCAGGCTGGTGAAAGGTTCTGCGCTGGTCTCCCCGTTTGCTGGCAGAGTATGAACAATGCGCGGTGACTCAATCGTTGTGAAGCTCCAGGCAAAATCCTGTTCCATGCCTGCTCCGCCCACGCTCGCGCGGGCGCCGGCAGCGACAGTTAGCATATAGCCTGTGTCAAGCTGGAGCAGTGCTGATGGGGTGAAGGCCATCGTCTTGTCTTCCCAGTGAAAATCGCCTGATACTGGGCTGTTGCTGTTCTCAGACAGCAAGGTAAACCGTTCCTCAACAGACGTGTGGTCCATAGACATGTTAAAGGTGATGCTGATGGTTGGTGACGGCCCGATGTAAGCATCTGGACTACTCGTCCTGACCTGTACCACTTTCGGAAGCTGCGTAGTGAACTCCCAAGTATAGTCTTCGGCCAGCAGCCCGCCTGTTGTGTCTGCGAGTCCAGCGGCAAGGCGTGCCTTATAGGTCGTGCCGGGGGCAAAGCCATCCGTGGCTTGAAAAGTATAGATTGAGGTGTTCAGCCATTTCCCCTCGCCAGCCACAGGCGGAACAAACGTGAGGGGTTGCGGCAAGCCAGTCTGGGCACTGATAGCACTCAAGGGCACGACCGGGCGATTGAACATAACGGTGACCAGCGCGTCGAGTGCTACATCCTGTGTGCCGTGCCCTGGTTGGACGCCGGTGACCTCCAGATAGCCGACCGTGTTGAAGTCGAAGGCAAAAGGATCAGACAAGAACAGGCCGGCCGCACTGCACGCCTGGGTGCTTAACGTAACACGGTAGGTGGTGGCGCGGGTGAACCCCTCGTCAGCGGGCACGAACAGAAGCGTGTCGTCTTGCCACTCAAAAGTGCCAGGCACCTGTGGGGAGATGCTGAATGCCGCTTCGACAGTTGGACGATCCACAGGTTGGTCGAAGGTGATAGCGATAGGCGCTCTGATGCCCTGCTCCTGCCCGCGCTCAGGAACGCGGCTGACAACCTGGGGAGGCTGAGGAGGTGCAGGGGTCAGTGTAGGAGTCGGCCTGGGGATGTCACAGGCGGTGGCGATGAGCAATAGCGAAAGCACGGTCAAAGGCAAGACAATGAGCAGCACAGGCGGACGATGCATGGTTGTACCTCCGGGAATAGTCTATTTCTATGTGCATATTGGACGCAGGAGAGGCCGCTATGGTTCCAACCTGGCAGCAGATGGGAATCGGATAAGCGGATAGGCACTCGCTGACGTGGACGGCCATCCGTTTATCTGCTTCTATCCGCTGCAGACAGACCTTCCACAATCGCAATCTCCTCCTCCGTCAGCCCATACAGTTCGTAGACCAGCTTGTCAATCTCGTTGTCCGTGGCCTCGATCTGGCGGGCGTAGAGCTCGCGGCCGGAACGGGTACGCGCCGCTGCCTGCAGCTTGTGCAGCTCCAACATGCGCTCGACCAGCGCCACCATGCGGTCGTGCTTGGCTCGCCGGTCGGCCTTGCTCACAGCGGGAATAGGTAACGACTTGAGCTGACCTACCTTGATTTGCGGGAATGCGCGGGGGGCTTCGCCATAGAATCCGCGTATGAAGAAAGCAATGAGTTGACTGCCAAGAATCCCTGCCAGGTATGCTGCGTTTGGAACGTCTCTGTTGGGACGCGTGATGTAGACTTGCTGATCCGCGATAGAGTCGCCCGTTTCAAGAGTAACCACGAGCCGCTCGCCGAGGATCTTGCGGGAGTACACACGCTTACCTTGGAAGAACTCGGGTTTCCTTGGCTCCGCCAACCAAGTACCATAGTTCACGAACTCGGCCGCTTTCAGGGGTTGAAATCGGCTAAGGTCCCGGCCATGAATGAACGGCCGGTAGCCCTTCGCGCAGGACTTGCTGTGATAGGGGCGCTCCTTAACATCGCGGGATGTCTGTGGCCCCGGGCCAAATTCAGACTGTCCGTATCCCCCAACCCGATACGAGTGGACTCCACGGGTAACCTGGGCAAATTCACGAAGTTCTGGATGGGTGGCCCTTACCTTGAAGACCAAGTCGGAACTTGGGCGATCGAGGGGGGTTGAGATGGGACGCTGGCCATTTAGGTATTGCGCTGTGTCGTGTGCAGCGATTTCAAAAACGTCACCATTACGCATAGCCATCACACGGAACGACGGATCAGGTTCGGCTCCCTTCTGGAAAGTGTAGATGACTGTATCTACCGTAAGCTTGGGAAACACATTTGGTGGCGGAGTCGTGATGCAGAGTTTGTTTGCACGGGTCAGGATGAGTGCACGCGTACTGGATGAATACATGTTGGTCAGCCAGGTATCCGGAACGATCTGCCCAACCCGCCCTGAGAGCCGGCAAAGCTGGTACGCTTTTTCCATGAAGATGGAGAACATGTCGAGCTGGTATGGCGAGCTTGTGTACGTGCTACCAAGATAGGTCTTGACAGCCTCGCTGATGCTGAGTGCCTTCCAGTCACGTCCAAACACATACGGCGGATTCCCAATCACCGCATCAAACCCGCCCGCATCCATGATCTCGGGGAACTCGGCCTGCCAGTCGAAGGCGTTAACGCGGCGCACCTCCTCCGCGTCGAACAGCGCCATCTGCTTACCCTGCCAGTAGTCCGGCCCGATGAGCGAATTGCCGCACTTGACGTTGTCCCCCAGGTCCGGCAGCGCGCGCTCCTGCAGCAGCCGCAGCTGCTGGCCCAGCGTCTCCTGGCTCTCGCCCTCCAGCACCTTGAGCAGCAGGCTCAGCTTGGTCACTTCCACCGCCTGCAGGTCTATGTCCACGCCGTAGACGTTGTTCAGCAGGATGCGCTTCTTCTCCGCAGTAGTGAGCCTCCACTCTCCCTTGAGCCCCTGGAAGATCGGTGGCTTCTTCTTACGAGCCCACTTCTCAGGGTCGTGCTCCACGTACCAGTTGAGGTGATAATCGAGCAGGTATTGATAGGCGCCCAGCAGGAACGAGCCGGAGCCGCAAGCCGGGTCCAGCACGCGCAGCTTGCTGACCTGCCTGGGGGTCTTGTCCTTGATCAACTCGCCTACTGTGTGCTTCACAATATAGTCTACAATGTAGGTTGGCGTGTAGTACACCCCACCGGCCTTCTTGACCTCGGGTTTTTCCTCCACCACGGCGCGGTGGCTGGGCGTGAGACGGATGACCTTGCCCAGGAACTGCTCGTAGACCTGTCCCAGGATGTCCACACCCAGCACGGAGAACTCGTATGGGGACTGCGGGTAGTACAGTTGGGCCACAATACTCTTCAGCGCTTTGTCATCCAGGATCAGCTTTGGAGTGAGCGTGTCGGCCTCGAAGTCGAACAGACCGGCGTTGTACTTCCTGTCAGCCTGACGGTACAGTTCCACCAGCCGCTCATAGACGTTGGTGCCGTTGCGCAGTGCCATCAGGCGGCCGTACTCTTCAATGCCGCGATCCTCAGCAACTCGCAGGAAGATGATGCGGTCAATGGTGGCCTGGACGCCATAGTTGAGTTCGTGGACGCTGAGCTGCGGGTTGCGCAGCGCCAGGTTGCGCGCCAGCACGTCCCGCCAGCCCTCGATTTCTTTCAGGAATTCGGTGTCCACCTGGCTAGTGCCGCGTTTTTTTCTGGCATCCTGAGCGTAGCGGTCAAATGAACCGCGGAGCACGGACTCCTGGGCGAATACGTCCCAGATTTCCTGCAAGCGTTCGGGGTACTGGTCAAAGGTGTGGAAGGCCACGCGGCCTACGCCGGCCTTGTCCTGCGGTCTGGGGCGTTTGGTGCAGTCGTAGACGGCGAACTCTTCAAAGTCGGTCAGGATGGACAGCGGCAGGTTGGCACTCCAGGCGTAGCGGCGCAGTTGGTACGCGGGGCCCGCGTCATCCCGGACGTTCACCGCGGGTTTCTTGGCCTCGACGAAGAACTTGCGCACTCCACCGATGCGGAAGGTGCAGTCGGGCGCTTCAATGCCCGCTGCTACGCGCAGTGATTCCTCGTGCACCACGTCCTTGTACTGCTCAGCGTAACCAGCGCGGTTGTGGACGTCCCACCCAAGGGCTTCAAAGAAGGGATCAATGAACTCGTGGCGCACCTCGGCCTCTTTGTAGCCTGCGCGGTGATAGGCATCCAGATTGCGCCTGAAGCGCTCCACCAGTTTGGCAACGGCTGCCTGTGCCTGTGCGAAGGACTGTGCCATAAGTGCTCTCCCCTCAAGGTCGAGGTTTGCAAAGGTACGCAACGGCATAGTGCCGAGTCTCATAGGGTGGCAGAATCACTGAATAAGCTGAGGAGGGTGAGGACACTGATTCTCCCTCAGTGTTCGTCAGTGCTTTTCAGTGCAATCAGTGATTCTAGCGACTTGGAAAGCAGGCACGACCTCACGAGACTTTGCCCGGTGCGACATTGGAGTAAGCTGTCTTCTTGTAGTCTACCACAGAGTGTATTGTCTGTCAATAGCAGGCTTCTACCTGGTCACGGCTGTTGCAGAGTCCAGTTGAACCCAGCATGTTCAGCCGCAGTTGCCCCACTCCGCTTCGCTTCGGGGACTTCCGTCGGTCGCACTGCCGCGAGGATGCCACACTGCTACAGCGAAAGGGGGTAAAGGCGACCCGCAGTACCTTTGTCTTTACGCCAAAGGCGTAAACGGCAACTGCGGGAGAACGTGGGGGGTTGGTTTTGGAGGCGATCATAACTGTCAGTCCGCACTGCAATTGTCCCGTGACGAAGGCGCCCTCCACGCCTTGTCACGTAGAATGGACGTGGGCGGTGACGACAGGACTGCGGCGTGACTCCGTCTGCCCTGTCTTGTTGCCAGGAGAAGGTGGCAGTACATCTGACACCTGCAACACGTTCGTGCACGCAGTTGGCCCGCCACCTTGTTTTGTCAGTCACACGCCGCGCGCGAGCCGCCGTCAGGGTGCGTTGAGTTCGCTGATCAAACGCACCCCCTCGAGTGTCAACCAGGGATCCACGACGTTGATTTCATCGGTCAGCGGGGCCAGGATGCTGCTCAGGCCGCCTGTGGCCACGACCTGGGCTGTGCCACCCAACTCGGCGCGAATGCGACGGATCAGCCCTTGTACCAGCCCCACGTAGCCGAAGACCAGCCCCGACTGCATGGAATGCACCGTGTTCTTGCCAATGGCTGCCGGGGGCGGAAGCAGAGAGACGCGCGGCAGTTGCGCCGTACGGCTTGAGAGAGCCTCAGCAGCCAGGCCCAACCCAGGTGCAATGGACACGCCCATGAAATCGCCTTCCTTTGACACAGCGCTAAAGGTCGTAGCTGTGCCAAAGTCAACAATGATACAAGCGCTACCGAAACGCTGATATGCCGCCACCGCGTTGGCTACCAGGTCTGCGCCCAATTCAACCGGGTTGTCGATGCAGATGCGCAGGCCAGTGCGCACGCCAGGTCCGACGATGAGAGGTTCGCTGCCCAGGTAGCGCTGAAAGAGCTCGCTGAAGACGGTTGTGAGAGGCGGCACGACACTGGCCATGACGACGCGCGTGATGGCCTCCAGTTGATAGCCGCTCTCTCGCAGCAACGTCTTGAGCAGGAGGGCATACTCGTCGGGCATCTTATCGCGGACGGTGCGGACGCGCCAGTGGCAAAGCCACTGGCCCTCGTTCCAGAGTCCTAATACCACGTTGGTGTTGCCGATGTCAATGCAGAGGAGCATGTTGTGTTCCTCCCTCTATATTGTCGAGCGCTTACGGATGTACACGAATAACACGAAAGAACCCGAATTCCAAGAATCCTTATGTTTTTTGGTCGGAATTCGTGCAATTCGTGTACCATCATGCACTGTTAGGTAAACTTCAGGATGTCACACCCGGACGGCGTAAGTAGCTTCGAGTGCCCTCACTAATGCGACCAGCACCTGGTTGTACGGCGCTTTCAAGCCCAACTGGTCAGCTTCGTGGACAATAGCGCCGTTGATGACCTCGATTTCGGTGCGGCTGCCTCGCATGACGTCCTGCAGCATAGAGGAGCGGTTGCTGGCGGTGGCCCGTGCGACTTCGATGACTCTGGCAACGGGATCCTCGTAAGGGAGCTGGATGCCCCTGGCCTCGGCTACCTGCACTGCTTCGCGTACTGCTGCCGCGAGCAGTTCACGTGCTGGGGCAACCTGTGCCAGGATCCCGTTAGGCACCCGCAGGATGGCTGTAAGGGCATTGATGCCTACGTTGATGACTAGCTTGCCCCAGACCAGGGAGTCCAGGTTAGCCGAGAGATGCGTTTCGAAGCCAGCCTGTGCAAAGAGTTCCGCGACCTGCTGTGCAGTTGCAGCGATCTCGGGTCGTGTCTCCAGGTGAGTGGGACCGTGACCAGCGTGGCGCACGTGCCCAGGACCGAGCAGGGTGGCTCCTTGCGCGGTGACGCCCTGCCAGGCTCGTGATTCGCCCAGCACTCGCGCCAGGACATCGCGGTTGCCAATGCCGTTTTGCATAGTCAGGGCCAGCCCATGAGGGGCAAGCAATTGCGCGGCCATGTTCGCTGCCATCTCTGTCTGATGCGACTTGACGAAGATAATGGCCAGGTCTGCGTTGTGCACAGCAGCAGGGTCTGTGGTAGCTGGTACGTGGATGATGCTGTCGCCCTCCGGCTCAGTGAGGCGCAGGCCGTCACGGTTAATAGCTTGTACGTGTTCACGCCAAGGATCCACCAGCGTGACGTCAGCGACGCTGGACAGCAGTGCTCCGAACAGACTGCCCATTGCGCCAGCGCCAACGACAGCGATTTTCATAACTATCTCCTATAGCTACTTATTCAAGACTTGGGAAGTTTCCAAAACCTCCGAAGTCTTCCTACTTGTCAAGCTCGGCCAGCAGCGCCTGGTAGACATCGTCCTTGATGGTGAACCCGTGTTCAGGAGATGGAAAGCGGCCTTTCTCTACGTCCTCTTTGTATTGCTGCAGGGCCTGCGTAAGTTGCGGGAAGATGTTGACATAGCGTTTGACAAACTTGGGCGTGAAGCGGTCGAAAAGTCCAATCACGTCGTGCAGGACCAATACCTGGCCATCGCAGTGGATTCCAGCGCCGATACCAATGGTGGGCACCTGAACGCGCTCAGTGATAAGTTGGGCCACGCGATCGGGGATGGCCTCTAGAACGATGGCAAAGCAGCCAGCGTCTTCCAGTGCCAAGGCATCGTCTATCAGGCCACGTGCAGCTTCGATGGACTTGCCCTGTACCTTGAAGCCGCCGAGTTTGGAGATGGTTTGTGGCGTGAGCCCAATGTGGCCTAGAACTGGGATGCCAGCGGCGATGACAGCCTTGACAATGGGAACGACGTCGCGTCCGCCCTCCAACTTGATGACGTCCATGTACCCTTCCTTGAGGAAGCGCCCAGCGTTCTCCACGGCCTGTGTAGGGCTCACCTGGTAGGACATGAAAGGCATGTCACCTATCAGAAGAGGGTACGTGGCACCTTTGCTCACGGCGCGGCAGTGATGCAGCATCTCCTCCATAGTGACTGATACCGTGTTTTCATGGCCCAGCACGACCATGGCCAATGAATCGCCGACCAGTATGACGTCAATCTCGGCCCGATCCACTAGCAAAGCAGTGGGATAATCGGATGCCGTGAGCATGGTGATGCGCTCTCCGCGCTTCTTCTTGGCTTGCAGATCGAGGATCGTGACTTTCTTGCGTTTTTCAGACATGGCTCTAGTCTCCTTTGTGAGGTTGAGTTTCTGTCGCTGCATTGACGCTTATTTGTGCAGCTACGTGTTTGCCGACTTGCATGATATCGCTGCTTAAGAGGTCGCGTGCTTTTTCAGGTTGTCGTTCGCGAATGGCATCCACCAGCGCTTGGTGGCGCGCAACCACATCGGTAGGCGTGAGGTATTGGCGAGCTGTCATGGAAACGAAAGCGCGTATCTGTGTGTTCATGCTCATCCAGACCTCGAATAGTCGTTTGTGTTGCGCCGCATGGCAAAGGGTTTTGTGGAAGCGCACATCTGCTTCGGTCATGGCGAACGCGTCGCCGACTGCTGCGGCTGTTCGCATCTCGTCCACGCACTGCTGCAGTTGGGCGATTGTCTGCTCGGCAGGGTTTGCGGCTACGAGGCTGACAGCCAGCCCCTCCAGAACTGCACGCAGGGTGTAGATTTCATAGGCGTCCTGGGCTGAGAACTGGATTACATAAGTACCACGATGAGGCAGACTGACTAACAGGCCTTCGCTTTTCAGTTGACGGATGGCCTCACGCACGGGCGCACGGCTGATACCCAGTTGTGTGGCGATGTGACTTTCCAGGATGCGTTCGCCTGGTTTGAGTCTGCCGCTCAGGATAGCCTCACGGATGGACTCCAAGGCGGCGTCGCTTAATGCTACGTAGGGCAGTGACTTGAATGTGGGCTTGGTCATAGTAGCCTCTCCACGAACAAGTGGCATAGCGTCAGGACTTCAGGTGTATGGAAGATAGCCTCGAAGCTCCGGCCAGATGCATAGAGACTCCTAGAGGCAGAAAGCAGGGTCAATTGCATTAGAGACAGCTTTGTCTCTGTCATCTGGAACCAAATCTCCTACAGGTGCGTTTCAGGTTGGCAGCGGATATAATACTGCCACTGAATCCAAGCAGGTGGCACTTCTTGCACGGTTTTGAGTCATTTGTGCGATTGAGTACTGCTGATGATTGGTGCTGCCGTTGGAAACCGTTGCGTTCAGACAAAGTCGGTCTATGGATGCTGGCTGAAAACTGATATCTGCAAGGGATGTGGCCGTGTGCGGGCCGTGACTTCCGCGCTCGCTGGGTTATTTGACAAAACTTGAAGAATGTCGTATATTAAGGATGTCTAATGTCGACTTATGACACTTATACTATACAGCGAAATTCGAGTGCTGTCAAATAGACTGGAATGGGAAGTGTTGAAAAGCACAGTTGTTACTTCAAACCAACACTTCGTCTTGTGGTTACTATGATTATTACCTAGCCTACCTTGTAGGCCGAGTTAACGAGCTCGGACCTTTTGAGCAACTTCTTGATACGCGGGGCACCAGAGCGCTAAGTGGTAGGAGTTGCGGTTTTGATTGAATGCTACGGATTCTACGGTGGGCAGTTTATGCCATGAAGATGAGATAGCCTATCGATACTTTGATTATTGGAGGTGTACGGCCACTGGAATCGGAATGGCCACCCGGCACTTGGTTAGCCCGCAAGGGACTCTGGAAGTAATGATTGAGTCGAAAGGAGAAGTAGAAATGAAAAGCAAGGTCTGGATTCTCGTCGCTGTTCTCACCGTTGTTTGCATGGTAGTGACGTCTTGTGCGCCTGCAGCCACACCCACGCCAACGCCAATCGAGGTTAAAGCTACGCCCGTGCCTCCCACACCGACATCAGTGCCGGTAGAACCAATCACGATCGGAACTTTGTTCCCGCGTAGTGGAGCTATTGCCATGCTCGGGGAACAAGCTTGGCGTGGCGGTGAAATCGCCAGAAAACTGGTTAACGAGAAAGGCGGAGTCAACGGCCGTCCAGTGCTCTTTGCCGATGCGGATGGACCCGACCCAGAGGCAGCAACAACTGAAGCGGAGCGTCTCATTTCCAAAGAGAACGTGCCTGTGATTATCGGCTCTCTGACGAGTAGTAATGCTCTGGCCATCGCGGCGGTTACTGAGCGCAATGGCGTGATCCTGTGGGAAACAACAGGCATCTCCGATGAAATAACGGGCAAAGGTTACAAGTTCGTTTTGCGAACTTGCGACAGAGGCGCGGCGCGTGGAGCGTCTGCTGTCCTGGTCGCGACGGAGAGTATAGCACCCCTTTTAGGCATCTCAGAGGAGACACTGCGCATTGCGATGGTGCATGAGGACTCTAGTTATGGGCAGTCGCAGGTGCAGGGTGCTGTGGAGGAAATGGAGAAACGGGGATTAAGTTTTGTTATGCTGGAGGGGTACAGTAAGACCGCTACAGATTTGTCAGGATTGGTCTTGCGCCTTGGCGATGCTAAGCCCGATGTGATCCTCACAGTGGGCTACATCAATGACGCGCAGATCTTGTGCAACCAGTTGCGACAGTATAGCGTAATCCCAAAGGCTCTGGTGGGAGGCGGTGCAGGCTACACGGACCCGCAATTTGCGGCTGGACAAGGGGAGTACGCAGACGGTGTCATGGGCATTGACATGCCCAGCAATCTGCCTCTGGACAGATTTCGGTCAGCTGATGTACGTGCCCTAGTTGACGAGTTCCGAAAGCGGTATATGGAGGAATACGAAGTCACTGAGGTACCATTGGCAGCCGAGGTTAACTTCATGGGCACCTACGTTTTACTTAACGACGTGTTGCCAAAGGCTGAGAACATGGAGCCTGAAAGCATTCGCAAGGCCGCTATGGCAATCAACATCGCCGAAACGGTGCTCGGTTGGTCTGTCAGATTCGATGAGACTGGGCAGAATCTGGGAGCCGTGCCAGTTGCCTATCAGTGGGCAGGCGGCAGCAAGGTCATCGTCTGGCCTGAGGAGTTGGCTGATAGGGAGATGAAAGATCTTCCACTGCGTTGGTGACAGCGTTGATTCGCGTACACCATCTCCTGGCTGTTCAGAATACGGCTGGTTCCTTTTCTACGCACCACGTTTAGGAGTTAGGCATGACGCCGGAAGC
This sequence comes from uncultured Anaerolineales bacterium, assembly GCA_964478075.1. GTDB lineage: Bacteria > Chloroflexota > Anaerolineae > UBA2200 > UBA2200 > DAOUEX01. The sequence continues at coordinate 15,562 of CAYZGO010000019.1, forward strand.
ACAAACTGCATCCTCACAAGCCGGCGCCATGCCTAATCAGGAAATGTAAGGAAGGAGAAGATGTCTAACCTCCCACAGCTTATCATTTCGGGGTTGCTCTGTGGAGGCATATATGGGCTAGTCAGTGTTGGCCTAACGCTAATCTTTGGTGTGCTTAACCTAGTGAACTTTGCTCACGGTGAGTTCCTCATGTTAGGCATGTATTCTGCCTTTTGGATATTCAACCTGGCAGGCCTGGATCCTTACCTCTCTGCCCCCCTGGTCTTGCTGCTCATGTTCGCAGTTGGCATGTTGATAGAGAGATTGCTAATACGGCCTGTGATTCAGGCACCGCATGTAGTGCAGATCATGGTTACGCTAGGTTTGTCAGGAGTCCTGCAGAACCTGGCTCTGGTTCTCTGGTCAAGTAATTACAGAACGGCACGTACTGCCTACTCGCACACTATCCTTCGCATGGGAAGCATCTCTATGACTGTGCCTCACCTAGTGGCTTTCAGCGTGGCGCTTGGTGCCACAGCAATCCTTTATTTGTATATACAGAATAGTTACGTTGGCAAGGCTATTCGAGCTACTGCTCAAGATATCGTGGCTGCGCGCTTAATGGGTATTGACGTAGACAAGATCTATCTGTGGGCATATACTGCAGGAATCGTACTGGTAGGCTTGGCTGGGCTTTTACTCGTCCCTGTGTACCCGGTCCATCCAACGGTAGGAGCAGGTTTTGTCAATGCCGCGTTTGTTTCGGTTGTTCTTGGTGGCTTGGGTAGTATTCCTGGCGCAATGGCAGGCGGACTTATTATTGGCCTGATTGAAGTGCTCGCTGGCTATTATCTGGGTGCTCAGTTCCAACAGGCAGCTTACTTCGTAGTATTTATTCTGATTCTCACTCTGCGTCCCTCCGGTCTTTTTAGACGATAATCTGTGCACATTTTGGTTGTGTTCACGAAAGCTGTAGTGACCCCCTGTCCATTTGGGTGTGGCTGCAATCTGTGGAAACCTCCTGCAGGCCCTGGCGTACTGTGCGAAAATAGCCACTAGTGACAGAAAACGCGCCTGGAGCCAAGATTGCAGGCCATGAACCTGCGGGAGGTTCACACTTCCGTGGGTTTTAGCCGGAATCTATTGATTTCCAAAAGGTCCGTTGATCATGCGCTAATCGGTCTTGCAGTAGCTATTGAGGGGACGAGAGATAGGGGAGTAAAGTCATGCTTTCTACCACGGGCAATAGACCTTGGCGCCTGCCAGTCGTTACTCTCGCTGCTTTGGGGATTCTGCCTTTTCTAGTCACAAACGCGTACTATCGTGACTGGATGTTTATGGCCTATTTATGGGGCGGGCTCAGTGCAGCTTGGAATATAATCGGGGGATATGCGGGACAGCTTTCCATAGGACATGCGATGTTTTTTGGCTTGGGTGCGTATGCATCGACACTTCTTTACGTTGACTTTGGTCTTTCTCCGTGGGTTGGTATGTTGGTCGGTGGGCTAATCGCCGTCCTGGCAGCTTTTGTCCTCGGTGCGACTACTTTCCGGTTACGAGGCTCCTTCTTTGTCTTGTCCACTATTGCTTTTTCTGAGGTATTGCGACTCATGGCTATTGCCTGGCGTTCTTTGACGCGGGGCTCTCTGGGCATAATCATTGACTTCAAGCCCAGCCTTGCGCATATGACGTGGCGCGGTAAACTGCCCTATGTGTATTTGGCGTTTGCCTACATGGCGTTGATATATATTCTATGTATCGTCATTGAACGTACCAAATTTGGCTATTCTCTAGTGGCTTTACGGGAGAATGAAGACGCCGCGCAAGCGCTTGGGGTCAATACAGCTCGAAATAAGGTCATTGCACTAGTATTAAGCGCTTTTCTTACTGCAGTAGGGGGTACGTTATATGCTCAATACAGGCTGTTCATTGAGCCTGATATGGTGTTCCGCGTTATGGTTTCAGTCCAGATGACCCTTATCGCTATTATAGGTGGCTTGGGCACTGCTCTAGGACCGATTATTGGCGCTCTGCTTCTTGTGCCTCTGAGTGGCTTTTTGCGAGGTGAATTGGTGATGGTAAGCGGCCTACACGGCTTAGTCTATAGTCTTGCGCTCATAGTTGTGATTCGATTTGCTCCCCGAGGGATATTCGGATATTTCTCCAGACGAACACATTCGGGTTATAGTGAATAGCAAAGGGATTGGCTAAGTATGCTCTTAGAAGCTAATGGTGTGCTGAAGACCTTTGGTGGTTTGCTTGCTGTCAACCAAGTGAGCATCAATGTTGCCCAAGGAGAAATCGTTGGGTTGATAGGTCCAAACGGAGCAGGCAAGACTACTCTATTCAATTGTCTCGCTGGTTATTATAAACCCGATCAAGGTCAAATCTCTTTCTTGGGTCAGAATACTACAGCTAAACTTCCGTACCAGATCTGCCGGGCTGGTCTTGTTCGTACCTTTCAAACAGCAAAACCGTTTGATGAGATGAGCGTGCTCGATAACGTTATGGTGGGCGCTTTTGCCCGCACAAAGGACGCTATCTGCGCCAGGAGAATCGCCTTAGAGATGCTCGAGTTGGCAGGCCTCGAGCGTAGAATGAATGATTGGGCCAAGGGGCTCACTATAGCCGATCGCAAAAAGCTGGAACTGGCTAGAGCCCTGGCTACCAAGCCCGTGTTGCTCCTTCTAGACGAACTCATGGCGGGACTTAATCCTGCTGAGATCCAAGAGATGCTTCATCTCTTGCGTGAGGTGAACAAGCGGGGCATTACCTTGTTCATCATTGAACATATCATGGCCGCGATCATGAACGTTTCTCAACGTATCATAGTCATGCAGCATGGCGAGAAGATTGGCGAAGGAACGCCTCAGGAAATCTCGCACGATCCTCTGATTATCCAGGCGTATCTAGGCGAGGAGGATCTCATTGCTTAGAGTCGAGAATCTAAAAGTAGCCTATGGGGATGTGGAGGTTCTTCATGGCGTATCCCTACATGTAGAAGAAGGGGAGGTCGTTGCTATAGTAGGCGCTAACGGTGCTGGCAAGACTACGCTACTTTCAGCGATTTCGGGCATTGTGCCGAAAAGGGCCGGCGAAATCTTTGTCGAGGGAGCCCCAACAGGAAATTTGCCTCCTTATGCTATTGTGGAAAGGGGGATCGTGCACATTCCTGAGGGTAGGCGTCTGTTCCCCATGATGACCGTATGGGAGAACCTGGAGCTGGGTGCCTACACCAAATTAGCACGCCAGCGCAAAGACCAAACCTTAAAGCAGGTTTTCGAACTGTTCCCAGTGCTAGGTGAGCGCCGGAGTCAGCTGGCCTGCTCTCTCAGTGGTGGCGAAGCACAGATGTGTGCTATCGCACGAGGATTGATGGCCCTGCCAAAACTGCTCATGTTGGATGAACCGTCGTTTGGGTTAGCTCCGCTGCTAGTGCAGACTTGCTTTCGAATCATCGCTGAGTTAAATCAGAACCATGGTACTACAATACTCCTCGTAGAGCAGAATGTCCGCCATTCATTGAGGATGGCCAGCAGAGCCTATGTGTTGGAGAACGGCAACGTCGTACTGGAGGGAGGTGGAAAGGAATTACTGAATGATGACCGGGTACGTAGGGCGTATCTTGGCTTGTAGGCAAGCACTTTGGATGGGGCTGTGCAGGTAGTTCACAACACTTTGTCGAGGAGGTAGACTAACATGGCGTTGGAAGTTGATTGGGAACAAAGGATTGACTGGCCTGCTGTGCGGCAGCACAGAGTCAGTAGGCTGGTGCAGGAAATCCAGCATGCTGGCTTGGACGCAGTCATGTACACCAGGTTGGATGCTATTCGTTACATTGCCAGCTTTCGGCCTGTGACCAGCTTGTGGTTTCATGGCAACAGGTATATCATATTTGTAACTGCAGATGGACACGTCAAATTTCTGGTTGCCAGCGGCGATCTCAATCGTGTCAGAATCACCATGCCATGGCTGACAGACTACGTCCCGTTTCCCTTCTTGGCTGGCGAGGGCGTAGCTATCGTTGAGGAAGCAATCAAGGAACTGGGGTTGTCTGCGTCCAAGATCGGTACAGATATGCTGCCTTTCAGCTTGTATGTGCCTCTGCGGGAACGATTGCCACGGGCGGTATTCCTCGATGGATTACCTGTCATTGAGAAAGCGCGGCGAGTGAAACACCCTGATGAAATCCAGGTTATCCGCCAAGCCGCTGAGGTCGCCGATATCGGTATGCAGACGGCTCTGGCGACGGTTGCTCCAGGGGTGACTGAGTTGGAGGTTTCGGCGGCAGCAGTGTACGCGATGACGCTCGAGGGTTCGGAAGACGCACCCTATTTGCCGTTGGTGGAAAGTGGGGAGCATGGCTGGCTGGGATACCGTTTCCCCACTGACAAGCGAATCCGCTCTGGGGAGATGGTATATATTGACTGCGGCGCATGCATTATTAACGGATACAATGGTGATATTGCGCGTACTACTGTTGTAGGTCAGCCCACAGAAGACCAGAAGGGCATCTACCGATGCATGTATGATATGCTTCGAGCAGGAACAGAGCAACTGCGTCCTGGGGTAACAACCACTGAGGTGGTGGAGGCAATCCAAAAGGTAGCAGAAGCAGCAGGGTATTGGGAATATACCTACTTTGGCATTGTGGGTCATGGCATCGGTACTGATCTCCACGAAGCGCCAGCAATTGGGGAGAAAGTAATGGCAACCGAGAAGGCAACGGTTCTTATGAAAAACGAGGTAATTTGCTTGGAGCCAGGCGTGCTGCTGCCTGGAGTTGGCGGTGGACATGTAGAGAACATGATTCTCATCAGCGAGGATGGGCCGGAGCCTCTCACCAAAACACCGTTCGATGAGGATTTATTGTAGCATTTGAACCTTAGCCGGGGGTGGTGATGCTTATGGATCTGCATTTGCAAGGCAAAGTAGTCATCGTGACAGGGGCAGGTCGCGGCATGGGTAGAGCGATCTCCCTGACCTTTGCAAGTGAAGGAGCAAAGATCGTTTGTGTCGACCTTCAGGGAGCGGAAACCGTGGGCGCTGAAATCATGGCTGCAAATGGCGAAGCCACTGGTATCACAGCAGATATCACGGAATGGGATCAGGTGGTGAAGATGCGGGAACACACATTGACCAAGTTTGGTCGAATTGATGTTCTCATCAACAACGCCGGGATTCTCCGCGAAGCGTACATTCATAAGATGGAGGAAGCCATCTGGGACAAGGTGATTGGCGTGAATTTGAAGGGTGTATTTCTGTGCTCAAAAGCTGTGATACCCACAATGATAAAACAAAGGAGTGGGAAGATCATCAGTGCCTCTTCGTTCGCCGCTATGATGCCCTCAGCAGGCCACGGAGCGTATGCTGCTGCAAAGATGGGCGTTATAGCTCTAACCAAAACCATGGCAGGCGAGCTGGGCCCGTATGGCATCAGGGCGATTGCTTATGTGCCGGGGGTAATTGCTACGGAGTTGACCAGGGAGATGCGGGAGAGAGCCGGCGCTCAAATGCTCAAGACTATCCCTGTTGGTCGGTTTGGTGATCCCAAAGATGTCGCAAATGTGGTCGTATTCCTGGCGTCGGATCAGTCAGAGTATGTTAGCGGCGCGGTGGTGGAAATATCTGGCGGCAAGTTTTGCATACAGAACACCGAGGCAGCTAAACTTAGAGCCCAAGAGGCGTGACCGCTGTCTAGGCAACTGCCGAACTTACCGGGAAGGTCGTTTCGCAATACGTAGGTTGCGGTGCCGCACCAGCAGTACCGGACGGCAACTGCTGCCCGGATTTGGATACGTCGACGGTGGGCATTTCATCGAGGAGGTGTAATGGCAGAGCCCATTATCCGTGTGCAGAATTTGACCTTCGCCTACAACGCTCAGTCGGAAAACCCCATTGTAGCTTTGCGTGACATTAACCTCGACATCTACCCCGGCGACTACCTGGTGATCGTTGGTCACAATGGCTCGGGCAAGTCCACTCTGGCCAAGAATTTTAATGCGCTGCTCACACCGACAGAAGGGGATGTGTGGGTGGCGGGAATGAACACCAAGGCCCGCGAGAACACGCTGGCCATCCGCTCGACCGTGGGCATGGTTTTTCAGATCCCTGACAATCAGATAGTGGCCACCGTGGTGGAAGAGGATGTTGCTTTTGGACCCGAGAACCTGGGTGTTCCGCGAGAGGAGATTATAGAGCGCGTGAAGTGGGCACTGGATATTGTAGACATGCAGGCTGAGCGCCTGCGAGCTCCTCATCTTCTGTCTGCTGGCCAAAAGCAACGTGTAGCCATCGCCGGGGTTATAGCTATGAGGCCCAAAGTGATCGTGCTTGATGAAGCCACAGCGTATCTGGATCCTGTGGGGCGCGAAGACGTTCTGCGTGCCGTGCGCAAGCTCAACCAGGACGGGGTGACCGTGGTCGCGATCACGCACTTTATGCACGAGGCAGCGGAGGGTGACCGTGTATTGGTTCTGGAAAAGTCACGCGTTGTTATGCAGGGCACTCCCCGAGAAGTTTTTGGCCGTGTTGAGGAACTGCGTGAGCTGCAACTGGATGTGCCACAAACTACGGACCTGGCCTATCGGATCCACAAACGCCTGCCCGAGTTTCCCAGCGATTTGCTGATGGTTCCAGAGGTTGTAGACACGATTTCCGAGTTCGCGCTGCGAAAGGGGGTGCCAGCGTGACTGTTGGCGAGCCCATCATCACGGTCAACGATCTGCGGCACACCTACCTTCGCGGCAGCCCACTGGAGGTTGAGGCACTCAAGGGTGTGAATCTGGAGGTCTACCGCGGCGAGGCGCTGGGTATCATCGGCCGCACCGGTGCCGGAAAGTCCACTACGGTACAGCATTTCAATGGCTTGATTCGTCCGCGTGAGAAGGGCAAAGTGATTGTCTTCGGACAAGACATGGCAGACCCCAATATTGATGTGCGCGGCATCCGGCAGAAGGTCGGGCTGGTCTTCCAGTATCCTGAGGCACAACTTTTCGAACGCCTGGTGGGTGACGACGTGGCCTTTGGGCCGCGCAAGATGGGCCTGTCACAAGCGGAGATAAGTGAGCGCGTAAGATGGGCCATGAATTCAGTAGGGCTTCCGTTCGAAGAATTCAAGGACCGCTTTACATTCTCACTTAGCGGCGGGGAGATGCGCAAAGCAGCCATTGCTGGAGTACTGGCACTGCGGCCGGAAGTGATGGTGCTGGACGAGTCCACGTCTGGCCTGGATCCACGCGGGCGCAAGGATGTGTTATCCCTCATCCGCAAAGGGCACGACGAAGAGAATCTGACCATTGTTTTTATCTCCACTAACATGGATGACTTGGCAACACTGGTAGACCGTATCTACGTCATACACGACGGTCGCACGGTTCTGAGTGGGGCTACCCGTGAGGTATTTGCTCAGCCTGAGGTGCTGCGCGGCTACGGGCTGGGTGTGCCGCAGATTACTGAGGTGATGCACGGCTTGAAGGGCCGTGGGTTACCGGTTGACGAGCGTTGTGTCAGCGTATCTCAGGCAGAGGAGCAGGTATGGAAGATTTTGAGTTCTTGAGGAACGTTACCGTTGGGCAGTATCTGCCGAGCGATTCTCTCGTGCACCGGCTTGACCCTCGCACAAAGATCACCGTGCTATTGCTCATGGTATCGGCTATTACCTTCAACGTCTCGTACACTGCCAACATCATTTTGCTGATTGTGAGCTTTGCCTATGTAGTCCTGGCTGACGTGCCCGTGGGATACATTCTGCGCGGAGTCAAGCCAGCCATTCCATTCATCATCTTCATGTCAGCCATGCAGCTATTGTTCTATGGCGGTCAGTTTGTGCCTCCCAACATGCCCTCAGTCACGCTTATCAAGTGGAGCATCGTTCATGTCACCACGGGCAGTGTGCAATTGGTAATCATTTCCACTTTGCGCTTCTTGCAGCTCATGTTCTTGGCCAGCCTGCTCACTAATACGACCACTATTACCAAACTGACGCATGGTATGGAGAGCATGATGCGTCCCCTCGCGCGCTTTGGGTTTCCGGCACACGAATTGTCGCTCGTGGCGACTATCGCCCTGCGTTTCGTGCCGATTTTCGGCGAGCAGTTGGAGATTGTGATGAAGTCGCAAGCATCGCGTGGAGCCGAGATTGCCGCCAAGGGCAAGCTGCAGTTTGTGCAGACAGCGAGGCAGGTGGCGGTCCTCGTGGTGCCGCTTTTCATTGATGCGTTCCGCCGCGCGGAGGATCTGATCCTGGCTATGGGGTCGCGCTGCTATGTAGGTGGTAAGGGCCGCTCACATATGATTCAGTTGCATTTCAAGCCGGTAGATATTGTGGCCATGGCCCTGAATCTGGTCTTTGCTGTGGTGATGCTTGTGTTCAGGAATAGTTTCCCATTGTAGGGGACAGTGCTTGCGCTGACTTGGGATTAGGTGGTGTGAGAGGGGCATTGGAATGATAAATGACGCAGAGAAGCTCGTGCTGGAGCACTTGGATCCTGACGAGGCGATCCGCTGGACGCAAGAGTTGGTACGCATTCCAAGCGTGTACCGCCCGCAAACGGGTGAAACTGAAGAGCAAGCTGCGCGCTGGGTAGAGAAGCGCTTCAAGGAAATGGGCCTGGAAACTCACTGGCAGGTGGTAGAGCCAGGGCGTCCTAACGTGATCGGTGTGCACGGGCAGTTGGGGCAGGGGCCCTGCTTGATGTTCGAGGGGCACACTGATGTTGTGACCGAAGGGGACCGGGCGGCCTGGAAGCACGATCCATTTGGCGCGGAGATCGAGAATGGCTGCATCTATGGACGCGGCGCTGCTGACATGAAGGGCGGTCTGGTGGCAGCGATGCTCGCTACGAAGGCAGTCATCGAAAGTGGGGTCAAGCTTAAAGGTTCTATCCTCATCGGCGCGCTGGCGGATGAGGAGGGGCTGATGAAGGGTGTCAAGCACTTTGTCAAGTCCGGCTGGGCGGAGAAAGTCAGTGCAGCCATTATCTGTGAGCCGGAGGACAACCGCCTGTGCATCGTGCAGAAGGGAGTCATGTGGGTCCGGATTCTGGTTACTGGCAAGATGGCCCACGGTTGTATGCCACTGACCGGCGTCAACCCTATCTATCATATGGGGGCACTGCTGGCAGAGCTCAAGGCGTTGGAGGCGGACGAGATTGCACGGCACGGGTCCGATGCTTATCTAGGTCAGCCCAGCATTACGCCGACTATCGTTCGGTCACCGGTGCGGGGGGAAGCACAGAACAACGTGATGCCTGCCCAGTGCACACTCACATTGGACATTCGTTTGATCCCGGGTCAGTCGGCGGAGCAGCTTGAAGAGCGCACCCGTGACATCTTCCGCCGATTGAAGGCGAAGGATGCTACATTTGAGGCTGACCTGGAGGTGATTGAGTCGCGCTCCCCAACGGCCGTATCCAAGGATGAACGGATTGTAGTGCAATTGGCCAATGCTTACCGCGATGTCACTGCGAAAGAACCGGTCTACGGTGGAGTGCCTGGTACTACGGATGGCACAATTCTCTTTGCCCGGGGTGGTGTTCCTATTGTAACGTGTGGCCCAGGCGATACGCTTATTCCCCACCATGTGGATGAGTATCTGGATATCGAGCAGTTGATCGAAGCAACAAAGGTCTACGCTGTCACTGCCTTGCGTTATCTGGGAAGTGAGTAGATATTCATGATCAACCACCAAGGCACGAAGACACCAAGAAGATAAAGATCAACTATGCCGCTTCTCTGATAAAGTTGAAGCTGACTGGAAAGCGGCTGGGCTTTCAGCTCAATTTCAATGTGCCGTTGATGGAACAAGGCATCAAGCGGGCAGTTCTGTGACCTTTGTGCCTTAGTGGTAGACGAAGGACGCGGTAGGAAGTTCGTTTGGGGTTTAAGAGGAAAAGCATGTATAATGCTATCACAGACGTGCTGGGAATCAAGGTGGGTCACTACACGGATCTGGAGGCGGTTACTGGCTGCACGGTGGTTCTGTGCGTAGAGGGAGCCACAGGCGGCGTGGACGTACGAGGCTCCGCTCCAGGCACACGCGAGACGGATTTGCTGCGTCCTATCAGCCTGGTTGAACAGGTGCACGCTGTTTTACTCACAGGCGGCAGTGCCTTCGGGCTAGACGCGGCCGGCGGCGTGATGCGCTACCTTGAGGAGCAGGGTTGCGGTTTTGATACCGGCGTCGCCAGAGTGCCGATTGTCCCGGCAGCAGTGCTCTTTGATCTGGCCATTGGTGATGCGGCTGTGCGCCCGAATGCCGAAGATGGCTATGCTGCTTGCCAGGCTGCAAGCGATGGCCCCGTTGCAGAAGGGAACGTGGGCGCGGGTACTGGCGCCACTGTGGGCAAGCTGCTGGGCCCCAAGTTTGCCACCAAGAGTGGCTTGGGCACAGCCAGCATGAAAATCGGTAAAGGCATTGTGGTTGGTGCCCTCGTGGCCGTGAACGCCTTTGGCGACGTGGTTGATCCGGAGAACGGGCACATCATCGCTGGCACGAGGAAGCCGTTGCTGGGTGGGTTCTTGAACACCGTGGAGCGTATGAAGGGCGAGCTGGGGCAGGCCATCCTGGGTTTTGCCCATACCACGATAGGCGTCATAGGTACTAACGCTTATCTGACCAAGACACAGGCTACCAAGGTAGCGCAGATGGCGCACGATGGTTTGGCAATGGCCATTCGGCCGGTGCATACCATGTTCGATGGAGACGCCATCTTTGTGCTAGCCACGGGCAAGGCCTCGAAAGGCAAGAAGCCGGGTGATGCCAGTGTTGTTGGCACAGCGGCTGCTCAGGTGATGGCACAAGCCGTACTCCGGGCGGTGCGCACGGCTGAGAGTCTGGCTGGAGTGCCTGCGGCTAGCGACCTGTAAATCTCTACTGAAAGGGGGTGGTCATCAGCCTGATTTGTGTGCTGGAAGAATGGGTCGACGTATTGAAGTGAGCACGACTAACACAAAAGGAGGAGTTTCTCATGGAAGGCGGGTTGAATGTTCGCAGGATCGTTCTTTCGGGTGTTCTGGGAGCCATTGCCATCTTTCTTGGTGTAACCCGGCTAGGCTTCATTCCTGTTCCCACTGCTGCGGGTAACGCCACGATCATGCACGTGCCAGCCATCATTGGCGGAGTCATGGAAGGATGGCTCGTTGGCGGGATCATCGGCACGATCTTTGGTCTGTTCAGCTTCTTGCAGGCTACGACGCCACTGTTCAAGGATCCGCTAGTGGCCATCTTGCCCCGCATCTTCATCGGCATCACTGCCTATTTCGTCTACGCGGCACTGAAGAAGGTCAACGAGTACCTAGCACTGATCGTAGCAGGTGTCGTTGGCACCTTCACCAACACTATCCTCGTGCTGGGCATGGCCGTTGTCCGTGGTTACATAGCGGCAGGCGTGGCCGTGAGTATAGGCGTCACGCAGGGCATTCCCGAGGCCATTGTGGCAGCGATCGTCGTCGTGGCGGTGGTTGCAGCCTGGAAGCGCATTGAGACCGGTCGTGGGAAGGCGAAGGTCTAGATTCAAGCTGAAGTACTGCTGTTAAAGCTGAAGTCTGCTTATGTGTTGATTTCTATTCATGCTTGACAGCAAAACCACGACTTCGGGAACCTGGGCTGCCTGCGGGCAGCCCAGGTTTTGTTCTCCGGAACTGGACCGCTGCTTTGGCAGTCTGTAGTAGATGTGGTCAGACCTTTACCAAGATCGAAGCGACGTGTTCTGTGTTGCTGGCAGAATGACCGCTGAGAACGCAGTGAGCTTTTTGGGGCTTGTCGGCGAGCTGCCCCAGTCGCGTGTTCCAACTGCGTTGTGTCGTCGCCAAGACGGGGGTGCCCATAGAGACGGGGCCACACAGGCAGGTGTTAAGAAAACTTATAGATGTAGTCATAGCCTTAGGCCTCGAGGGCCTCAGCCCGAAGGGTCTCGGCGATGACCCGGAGAGCATCGTCAGCGTCGCAACCATAGGCCTTGCCGCGCTATTTGCGGCGAAGCTTGCGGACTGTGTTGTCATGCATTAGTCGAATCAGACTCTTGCGGTGCAACCCAGTCGTTTCCTCCATTCTGTCTAGCAATTGGCCGCGCTCAGTGCGCGTGGCCTCTCTGTACTTCTTCTGCACGATACGCAGATACTTGTACTCCTCGCCAATGGTCATCTTGTCTTCGTTAGGCATTGCTCCCTCCGTAACATTATCATTTGAGGGAATCATACACCTTCGGTAACATTTTAGGTGAAAGAATGCGCGGGCTTGACAGAATTCCGGAAGCGTGGTATACTGTATATTGTATCCTGTATCTTAGGACCGGTTTTATGGAGTCGCTACCTGAGCAGTATGGTCTAAAAAAGATAGAGCGGCGGGAAACACTCTACGAATTGGCCTACGCTCAATTGAAAGAGGCCATTCTGAGTGGCAAAATAGCCGCCGGAGAGCGGTTTGCTGAAGTCCAGTTGGCAAGCCAACTGGGCATGAGCAAGACCCCTGTCCGGAAGGCCATTGCACGGCTAGAGCAGGAGCACCTGGTGGTCAGAGACTCGCGCAAAGGGTACCGCGTGGCCCAAGTTGCTCCCCGCGAGGTTAAGGAGATATACGACCTTAGGAGGATCATCGAGTGCTATTTGGTCCGGGAAACGGCGGGGCAGTTCACACGTGAGGACGTCGCCGAGATGGAATCAGCTGTCCGAATGGCTCACGAGGCCCTGGCCAAGGGGGACAATGACGCTTTCGCCAGGCTCAACAGGCCATTTCACAGTGTCTTCGACCGCAAGTACGGCAACAGCCTTATCTCAACGTTGCTGGATAGCCTTGATGAGCGGGTGCGCTGGATCCTAACAAGTGTATTCAGAGCTGACGCACAGTGGCTGGCGGCTTCATATGCGGAGCACAAGGAGATTCTTGATGCTGTTCAGGCAGGTGATGTTGAGGCCGTGGTCAGTGCTCTCGAGCACCACCTGGACAAGTTCTTGATGGAACTTCCGGGCATAGGCGAGGCGACTGAGGACGCGTCGCGTTAGGTTTGTTGGATCGGGCGCAAAGGCACTCGTAGACAGGCTCGCAGGCCGTGCGCATTGCCCTGGGCGATTAACATCGTAGTCTCAAAGGGCTACTGATGGCAGTTGTCGGTCCTGGCTTCACGTCTACGGAGGGGGTCGGCGATCGAAGCGGGACTGTGCTCCTTGGGCCGATGCCACCCAGAGAGGGCAAGGCGCGTATCCCAGGGAACAGAGTAGAGCAACAACATCGCCGGGATACTATGCCCTGAGAAACATGTCATACCAGGAGGTGGTCAAGCCTTAACAAACACGTGTAAGCATGCCTGAGCCAGGCATAAGGGTTGGGTCCCCTTCGTCCACTCGGGTATTTGCTGTAAACCGTCATGAATACGGCTTGGCAGCGAGGGAAAAAAAGGAGCAAATTGAAATGAAAGGCAAATTTCTAGGCGTGGTGGTACTCACGGCAGTTATCGGCTTGCTGGTGGCCGGTTGTGCGCCAGCGGCGACACCTGTCCCGCCCACTGCAATTCCAAAGCCAGGAGCACCGACCCCAGTGCCGGCCAAACCAACGGAAGCCCCTCCAGCTAGGGAGGTCTTCAAGCTGGGAGTCCTGGGTCCGTGGACCGGACCTGCCTCAAGGACTGGCGAGAATATGAGGGCCGGCATCATCATGGCGTTTGAGGATATCGACTATAAGATAGGCCTCTACGATATCGAACTCGTCTGGATCGATTCGGAATCGGATCCAGAGAAGGCCTGCCGGGCCTATGAGGAGGCCGTGTTGAGAGACAAGATCCAGGCAGGGCTAAATAACTGGCATAGCTCCGTAACTGTTGCCACCATGGAGCTGTACGCCAAGTACAAGATCCCACAGTTCGGGAATTGCGGGTGCGCGGATATAGTAAACGAAAAGTGGCACTCAGATCCGGACAAGTACGGCTACTTGATTGGCAAGGGGCAGCCCGTTCCAAGCAAGCCGGTTAAGAACTATGTCGTCGCCATAACGGAGGCGATCGAAAAAGGTATCTGGGACGGTGGCACGATGAGGGCCGCTTGTTATGGCGAGGATACGGACTGGGGCAGGTACACCGCCAAAGCTTTCAAAGAGTATCTTGAAGAGCAAGGTTGGGAGGTCGTTGCCGAAGACTTCTTTCCCATCGATGAGACAGAGTTCTACCCCATGCTAAAGAGGTTCAAGGACCTGGACGTCTCCCTTATCGGCGGAACCGCTACTTCTGCTGCCGCCATCTCATCGCTGATAAAGCAATCAAAGGAGATTGAGCTTCCGGCCCTAATCGTAGCGGATGGATTGGGATGGGTTGCTGAATGGTATGAGATGACCGGCGAGGCGGGAGACTACGTCCTCGATCAGATCCCTCGATTCACTACCGACGAAGCAAAGGCCTGGAAGACGAGATTTGTTAAGAGGTGGGGATTTGAACCGAGCGCAATGACTGGCGGGGTCCCCTATGATTACACGTGCATGTGGATCGAGATGGCCGAGGCAACCATCGAAGAGTACGGAGAGTTGGGCAGCGAGACTCTCTATGAGTTTGCTAAGAAGTACGTGTGGACAACCGAGTTCGTATACGACAAGGGCATCATAATGCCCAAGTTCGGATACTCGGCGGAGAGCATCCCTGATATGATCGTTGATCAGGGTTGGTACCTCCTCCCCGTACTTCAGTACTTCGGTGGGGAAGCCACGATAATCTGGCCACCTGAATGGAAGACTGGAGACCTGGCGATACCCGACTACATGAAGGAGTAGGCGCATTGATATGGGCGGCGGGGCCGTGCTGTCCCGCCGCCCATATTCTCTGTTCCTCGAAAGAAGGTGCTTGTGCCATGACCACGATACTTGAGACAGAGGGACTCACAAAGAAGTTTGGCGGATTAGTAGCGGTACACGACGTATCGCTCGGGATAAGAGAGGGCGATATCTTTGGACTTATAGGTCCGAACGGCGCCGGCAAGACCACTTTTCTCAATGTTATAGATGGTATCTACAAGCCAGATGCCGGGACCGTTAGTTTCAATGGCCAGGACATAACTAGGCTAAGCTCAGAGAGAATCTGCAGGAAAGGGATAGCAAGGACATTTCAGATATCTCGGCCCTTCCCAAAGATGAGCGTCCTTGAAAACGTCCTGGTTGCTGCTGTCTTCGGTAATCCGGTAGCGGTCAAGGATCCACAAGGGTGGGCGGCGGAAGTGCTTGAATTCGTCGAGCTCCCTATATCGAAGGATACACCGGCTGAGAGCCTGAATACAGTGCAACTAAAACGCCTCGATCTCGCCAGAGCGCTAGCCAGCAACCCTCAACTTCTGCTGTTGGATGAATCTGCAGCAGGGTTAACGCCCCCCGAGTCTAGGGAACTGATAGGATTAATCCGCAGGATAAGAGATAGAGGCATCACCATCTTTATGGTGGAGCACGTGATGAGGGTGATAATGGAAGTATGCGATAGAATAGCGGTGCTTTATTATGGTGAGAAGATCGCAGAGGGCACTGCTGATGAGATTGCGAAGGACGAAAAGGTAGCAGATGCATACCTAGGCGAGAAGTATATCCTAGCATAACTCGATTCTTCCGATCATTCTGGAAAGGAGGGGATGGAGTTGCTTGAGGTGAATAATCTCGAGGCAGCTTACGGTCATCTACAAGTGCTGTGGGGCGTATCACTTAAGGTCTCGGAGGGAGAATTCACTTCCCTTCTCGGGCCCAATGGGGCAGGCAAGACTACTACGTTGAGAACCATCGCCGGATTAATCAAACCCAAGGGCGGTGAGGTGAAGTTCATGGGGGAGTCGATTGGAGGCCGCCGTGCCGATCAGATCAGCAGGATGGGGCTCAGCTTCATCACGGAGGAGCTCAACCTGTTTACGAGGATGTCGGTTCGTGAGAACCTCCTCCTGGGCGCATATGGTACCCGGGACAAGAAGAAGATAGAGAAATCCCTGGATTTTGTGCTGGATCTCTTCCCGGTGTTGGCGGAGAGGCGAAACCAGTTGGCGGGCACCCTGAGCGGAGGGGAACGCAAGATGCTGGCGTTGGGCCGTGGCTTGATGTCAGACCCGAAGTTCCTTTTGGTTGACGAGCCGTCTCTGGGCCTGGCGCCTAAACTGGTGCTATCGGTGTTCAAAGCGCTGCAGGAATTGAACGGAAGAGGCGTCACCATCTTGCTTGTTGAGCAGAATGCCAGTACCACCTTGCACATCACAGATCGAAGTTACATTCTCGAGCGAGGGCGAATCGTATTGGAAGGTGCGAGTGCGGACCTCGTGGAAGATGAACACGTGAAAAAGACATATCTAGGTATAGAATAAACTGTTGCTTAGAAAGGAGGGAAGATCTATGGAGTTAGCAGCTTTCTGGGATCTAATCCTTACTGGCCTCCTAAGAGGGGGATTCTATGCCCTGATGGCGCTGGGACTTGCCCTTGTATTAGGGGTTATGAACGTCAGCCACTTTGCTCATGGGGAATTCTATATGGTTGGAGCCTATGCTGCCTATTTTGCTCACACTGCTTTTGGTCTTAACCCACTCCTGGCAATCCTGATGGCGGGGTTAATCGGCTTTGCAATAGGAGCTTTGGTTGAGAAAGTGGTTATTTGTTCCCTGCGGAAAAGGACTAAAGAAGATTGGGTTATGAATACCTTCCTACTTACGGTGGGGATATCTTTTGTTTTCATAAACAGCGCCAAACTAATCTGGGGAGCTAGGTTCAGGGGGGTTGCACACTATTGGGAAGGTACGATTTACCTAAGTGAGGGCTTGCGCATTTCAATCGATAGGGGTGCAGGTTTTCTCATAGCCATTGCCGCTATTGCTCTTACCTGGTTCTTTCTGAACAGGACCCAGTTAGGCCGGGCAATAAGAGCCGTGGCCCAAGATGAAATAGGCGCGATGTTGGTTGGCATTAACCTCGACAGAATGAATACCCTAACCTTTGCATTGAGCTCCTTGTTAGCTGGAATAGCTGGGGGCAGTCTGCTATCCATAAACGCGGCTTATCCTTACATGGGGTTGCGCCCTTCCAACAGGTCATGGTATGTTGTGATGTTGGTGGGCTTGGGAAACGTGGGCGGGGCCATTATGGGTGGTTTCATAGTGGGGATAGTGGAGACTCTTTCCTATTACTTCCTTGGAGCAGGTTGGCAAGATGTCGCTAGTCTATTGATACTCGTCTTGATATTGTTGTTCAAGCCCTCCGGGATCTTTGGAACCGAAGTTAAAGGCGTGTTGGAAAGGTAGGAAAGATGCAAGAGACAGAGCACGATCAAGCAATCAGCACGTGGAATCGCGTGTTCTCCAGATTGCGCCCCATAGGGATTTCACCCCAGTTCCTTCTTGTCGTGGCGATGCTAGCCATTGCGCCGCTATTCATTAACGATGAGTATATCCTGCACTTGATGGTGGTGAGTTTGCTATATGGCAGCCAGGCGATAGCCTTTGACTTTACCGCCGGCTTTATCAACGTCGTTAATTTCGGCCTTGCAGCCTTCGTCGGCATTGGTGCTTATACCTCAGCCCTGCTGGTAGTTAGACTAGGGGCTAGCCCCTGGATAGGCTTTGCTGTGGGGACTTTGGCTGCAGCGCTGCTGGGTTTTATTACCGGCCTCCTAACGCTGCGGCTGAGGGGGCTCTACGCGGCGGTTATGGCCTGGTTCGTGGGGCTCGCTTTGATGGCACTTACAGCCGCCTTTACGGACCTGACCAGGGGATATCTGGGATTGAGCGTTCCCTTGTTCCTGAAAACGATTGAGATGCGCCCTTACTTCTACATCCTGCTGCCGATCACAATCCTGACCTATGTAGTCCTGAGAGCGGTGACCAACTCCCACATAGGTCTCGCCTTCAAGGCCATCGGCCAGAACCTCCGAGCTGCCCGAGTCTCCGGGGTTGACCCTACCAAGTATAGGGTGTTGAACTTCACTCTGTCGTGCGCCGTTTGCGGCATGCTTGGGGTTTTTTACGCCCATTTCGTCGGAATCCTGACCCCTGACGTAATGGCGACCGCGCACACCGTGGAGGTATTGGCTCTATCCTATGTAGGTGGCAGGGGGACCCTCTGGGGGGGATTACTGGCGGCCTTCTTGGTTATTCCTACTTTCGAGTACCTTAAGCCGCTGATGGAAATCCGCCTGATCCTATACGGTGTGCTCTTGATACTGGTGATGATACTTTACCCAGCGGGCCTTGCGGGCATCTTGCAGAGGGTAGGGGAACTGCTCAAGAGGCGTCTGTGGCGTGGTTAGAAGCAACCTGCATCCAGAAGCGCAGGTGGGGAAAGCGTTAAGGTTCTCCTGGCGCAGTACGGTTTTGGGCTTGACTTTCGGGAAGGGGGGTGCTGGAATGGAAACGTGAAGGAGGTCACAATTATGATACCACGGAAGGGCTTTGCCGAATGCGGGGGAGGATGTAGAATAGGAATTGATTGTCAATCATCCACCCAATTGCAGGAGGCAAGCCATGTATCAGAAGTGTATGATAGTAAGAATATTGAGAGAAGGTGATGAGAATGACTAAGGTCGAACAAGCAGTGAAGTTGATGGCAGATCACACCTACGGCACCTGGAGAGCACAGAAGGGTTGGAAAAGCCCCCTGTTTATCGCCAAGGCTGAAGGTGTCTATTTTTATGATGATAAAGGCAAGCCCTATCTTGATTTCTCATCTCAACTGATGTGTTCAAATCTTGGTCACGGGAATAGGGCGATAATTGATGCCATATGCGAGCAGGCAAAGAAGATACCGTACATAAGCCCTGGCTTCATCTGCGAAGCAAAGGCTAGGGCAACGGAGGCTTTGCTTGACGTAATGCCCGAGGGTCTGGATCAATTCTTCTTCTCCACGTCTGGAACCGAGGCGAATGAGGCTGCAGTCAAGATACTTAGGCAGTACATGGCACCCAAGTACAAGGTGATCTCACGTTACCATTCATATCACGGTGCTACAGCCGTGGGTGTTTCATTGACGGGAGACCCCAGGCGATTCTACGCAGAGAGGGCGAGGTGTACAGTCCCGGGCATAGTGTTTGCCCCAGATGCTTATTGCTATAGATGCCCATTTGGTCTCGAGTACCCCGGTTGCAGCATACAGTGCGCTGAGTACGTAGACTATATGATCAAGGAGGAGGGGAACGTCGCTGCGGTTTTTGTTGAGCCTGTGGTCGGTACGAATGGCAAGCTAGTTCCCCCTCCAGAGTATTTCCCTCGGTTGAGGAAGATCTGCGATGAAAACGGAGTACTCCTCGTTGCAGATGAAGTGATGAGTGGTTGGTATCGTACGGGGCCGGCATGGGCTTTGGATAACTGGGATGTTAAGCCTGATATACTGACTACTGCAAAAGGATGCACAGGTGCATATGCCCCTGTGGGAATTACTGCAACAACGAAAGAGATCAAGGGTTTCTTTGAGGAAACGGTCATGTGTCATGGACATACTTATGCAATGCATCCACTTGTGCTATCAGCTATTCCAGCAGCGGTGGAGGAGTACAAGAAGCTTATGGCAACGGGGCTTCCTCAGAGAGTGAGCAAGCACATAGAGAAGAGGCTTCGTGAATTGATGGAGAATCACAAATGTATTGGGGATGTAAGGGGAATCGGGCATTTCTGGGGGGTTGAGATAGTCAAGAATAGACAGACAAAGGAACGATTTAACATAAAGGCTGACAAGTTTGTCAAACCTCTTATGACGAACAAGATAGCAGCCGAGGCCTTGAAGCGTGGGCTGTACATACACAACTGGTATGACCACTTCACCGTGGCACCCCCCTTGATTGTCACCGAGAAAGAGGTCGACAAGGGCGTGGAGATCTTTGACGAGGTGTTGAAGATTGCTGATAAAGAGGTCGAGGAATAACAGTCGGGGGGCCGTCCACGAATACGGACACGAATACACGAATACTGTCACTTGGAGTTCAATGATCGAAGTGGGTGGCCTGGGAGATGTAGAACACGAAAGGAGTGCATAAGAGATGCCTATTTTAGAGGAACCAATAAAAGAGACGTTGAAATTGAAGAACTATGTGGACGGGGAATGGGTGGCGTCACAGGGAGAGGTCAAGGACGTCGTGAACCCTGCTACAGGCAAGGTCATAGCCAAAGTCCCCATCTCGACCAAAGACGAGATCAACGCCGCAGTGGAGGCGGCCAAGGATGCCTTCCCTGACTGGAGAAGGACTCCTCCGGTTGCGCGTGGCAGATGCCTCTTCAGATTGAGGGACCTGATGGAACAACACTTTGAAGAGTTGAGCAGGGTCCAGACGATGGAACATGGAAAGACCATCGACGAGTCGAGAGGGGAAACGAGGCGGGGAATCGAGAACGTTGAGGTTGCAGGGGGGATTCCATCGCTGATGATGGGGTGTAGCCTGGAGGATATTGCGGCAGGCATTGACGAGTACCTCATCAGACAGCCGTTGGGGGTCTTTGGGATAATAGGTCCTTTCAATTTCCCATTCATGGTGCCGCTTTGGTTTGCCCCGTACGCTGTCGCTACTGGCAACTGTATCATCGTAAAGCCTTCAAGTGAAGACCCAATCAGTCAGATCAAGATAACCGAGCTGGCGGATGAAGCCGGCATTCCCCCGGGCGTGTGGAATCTGGTCAACGGTGGAAGAACGGTTGTATCAGGCATGTTGGATCATCCCGACATCAAGGGAATGTGCTTTGTTGGATCCACTCCGGTGGGAAGGGATGTTGTCTACACCAGGTGTGGTGAAACTGGCAAGAGGGTTATCGCCCAATGTGGCGCAAAGAACTTTGTGCTGGTAATGCCTGATGCTAACCTGGGAAGGACCGTAGCAGCTTGCATGACGTCCTTCTTTGGCAACACAGGTCAGCGATGCCTGTCTGGTGCCAATCTCGTTGTCGTGGGCGAAGGACTCAATGAGCGCGAATATGCGGCCTTCTATGAGAAGGTGGTAGATGCCTTTGTTGATGCAGCTTCCAGGATAAGGATTGGCTGCGGGCTTGACGAAGCAGTACAGATGGGCCCTCTGCGCGATGAGGGCAAGAAGGAGAGAGTCCTGGGATACATAGAGAAGGGCATCAAAGAGGGAGCGAAACTAAGGCTCGACGGTAGAAACGTGACGATCATCGGGGATTGGCCTGACACATGCTTCCTTGGCCCAACTGTTTTCGAGGACGTTACGCCAGAGATGACTATTGGCACAGAAGAGATCTTCGGGCCAGTAGCAAGCGTGATGAGGGCCAGAAGCTTGGACGAGGCGATAGAAATGATCCACAGCAATCCCTTCGGCAACGCAGCGTCCATATTCACTGCCAACGGCAAATGGGCCCGAGAATTCCAGTACAGAGTTGAGTGCGGCAACATTGGCATCAACATAGGGATAGTGGCTCCGATGGCCTTCTTCCCATTCAGCGGAATGAAGAACTCCTTCTTCGGAGCGTTGCATGGCCAAGGCCGGGAGGTCGTCCGCTTCTTCACGGAAAGCAAGGTTGTCATTCAGAGGTGGTTCTAAAATGGAAAACTTGAGCCTAACCGCTTCTGCCGTCATCAGCTTCGTCGGCAGGCTCGAGGATAGTACGGCAACGTTCTACGAGGAGCTCGCTGAGAGATTTGTGGGGGATAAGGAAACGCTGCTGGGTTTTGCCAAGGAGAGCAGGAAAAACAAGCTGTGGGTGACGAGGACCTATCAGGAGACCATCAGCGATGCCTTGGAGGCATGTTTTGCCTTTCAAGGCTTGAACCTGGGGGAATACGCCGTCGAGACAGTGTTGGTAGAAGGGGCGAGCTATTCTGACGCTTTGAAGATGGCCATAGAGCTTGAGAAGAAGGCCATCGAATTCTACCTGGATGTGGCTGAGTGCTCGCAGTCACTGCTGGCTACAATACCAAGGGCGTTCAGTAGAGTGGCCAAGAGAAGGGGCAAACGCAAGCTCGAATTGGAATCACTTCATAACAAGGCAGTGGCCGGTTGTTGATCAAGGCAGGGAAACATTCAGGGTGCAGCCGATAAGGCACTGCCTCGCTGTGGACATAGGACATGGCCACAATGTTCTGCGAAGGGCCTGCTCGCTTGTCTGGCGAGCAGGCCCTCTTCGTGTGATGTGCCCAAAGCCTACTGCTGCACGACCATGATGTGCACAGCCGGGCTGCTCCACCTATGGCCGGAACTGTCAGTGGCTTCGGCGTGGAAGCTGTGCTTGCCTGGCAGCAGTTGCCACAGCACGGCATACGGAGGCTCGTCAAGGGTCGCCAGCAGTTGACCGTCCACGTATAGGTGTACCTGAACCAGGTCATTTGCGGCCAAGGGCTGTGCCCTCACGTCGATGCGCTGGTTGGCTCCGGGTACGTTGGGCACCAACCGATAGGTTGTATTGGGGTCGGGGCTGGTCAGGGTAATGCGCGGTCGAGCTGCTGAGTCAGAGCCCTCTGGCTCTGCCGACGCAGCTATCACAAAGCGGGCACTGGAGGCGCTTTCCTGCTCGTGTACCCACTGGGATGCTTCCGGTGGCAGGAAGATGCCTACTTCTTCCACGATGTACTGAGACGGCGTATCAGCCGTGGCCAGTTCTCCGCTGCGAGTGTCTACACGTACGAGGCGGTGCATGGTGCACGTTTCTTTCGGCTCACTGCCAGCAATGAACAGTTCGCGGCGACGGTGTGGGCAGTAGAGATTGGGCAGCATCCCAGACTCGGCGCAAATCTCCACGTGGACCATGCCTGGTGGCTCTGTGAATACACGCACGGGCTTCCCCTTCAACGCTTCTTCCATCAGACTGTGCCAGATTGGTGCCGCGCCGCTGATGCCCGATACATTCACCATGGGCGAGTTGTCGGCGTTGCCAACCCACACGCCAACGACGAGATCGGGCGTGTAGCCCACGGTCCAATTGTCTCGCCAGTCTGTGGTCGTCCCCGTCTTGGCTGCTGCTGGGCGAGAGAGCGCCAGAGCGCCGCCCTCTCCAAATGCAGGTATGCGCGCGCTGTCATCTGCAAGGACGTCAGTAACCAGATAGGCCACGCGCTCATCAAGCACTCGCTGACCTTTAGTGGCTTGATGTGTCCACAACACTTTCCCGTCGGCGCTTTCCACACGCAAGAGGGCGCATGGCTCCACACGCAGGCCGCCGTTGGCAAAGGCCGCATAAGCAGCAGTCAGTTCCAGCAAGCGCATCTCGCCACCGCCTAGAGTGAGTGCCAGCCCATAACGCTGGGAATCCTGCAGTGTGGTGACGCCCAGCTTCTGAGCCAGGGAAATCAGCTCTTCGATGCCGATGTGCTGCAGTACTTGAGCGGTGACCACGTTCAGCGAAGACGCGAGTGCCTGGCGCAGCAGCACCGGCCCACGGAAGGTCCCGTCATAGTTGGCGGGCACATAGGGATCGCCTTCTCGTGTGATGAACGTGGTGCGTACGTCGAGGAGCATGGTGGCAGGCGTATAGTCCTGGCTAAAGGCAGCGGCGTAAGTGAGAGGTTTGACGGCGGAACCCGGCTGTCGGGGCATGAGGGTGACGTTCACTGCTCCATCAATGTGCGGGTTGAAGTAGTCGGGGCTGCCCAGCATGACGAGTATCTGGCCAGTGTTCGGGTCCAGGGCCAGTACAGCAGCATTGGTCACATTGTGGGACGCTTGTCGCCCGCGAGGCGCAGACAGTTGCTGCAGGTGGTAGCGAGCAATGTCACGGGTACGTTCCTGCAGGTCAATGTCCAGGGTTGTGTAGACGTAGAGTCCTTTGCGGTACAGTGCCTCCTCGCCGTACTCCTGACGCAGGATCTCCCACACGTACATGACAAAGTGGGGGGCACGGATGGGGAAGGGAGTAGCGGCAAAGGCGAGTTTCTCCTCAGCAGCAGTGAGGGCCTGTTGCGCGCTGATGTAACCGTTCTTGGCCATGAGGTTGAGCACAACGCGTTGCCTGGCCCTGGCAGCCTGGGGGTTGGTCAGCGGGTCGTAGGCAGAGGGTGCCTGGGGTAGCCCAGCCAGCAGCGCGCACTGGGCCAGGTCGAGCTGGCGCACCGTTTTGCCAAAGTAACCCCGTGCCGCCGCCTCGACGCCATAGGCCAGGTTGCCGTAGCAGGTCTGGTTCAGGTACAGCTCTAGAATGCGGTCTTTGCTGAAAGTGCGCGCCAGACGGTAGGCCAGGATTGACTCGCGCAATTTGCGGGTCAGCGTGCGCTGTGCGCGCTCTTGCGGTGAAAGCAGCAGATTACGCGCCAACTGCTGGGTTATGGTGCTGCCTCCAGAGAGGACCTCTCCGCCGCGCAGATTGATCCACAGAGCGCGGACAATGGCGCGCAGGTCCACGCCGGGATTGCGGTAAAAGCTGGCGTCCTCTGTGGCAATGGTGGCTTGCCGCAGATAGAGCGGGATGTCCTCAAGGGGTATCGGCTGATGTCGGCCGGTGTAGGGGTCCATGATCTCGTACAGCACACGTCCGTAGCGATCGTATATGATAGTGCTGGGGGCGACCGCACCTGCGGACAGGTTCTCGGTTGAAGGCAAATCCGTCACCAGCCAGGCCTGTAAAGCCCAGATGGTAATCACAAGGGCAGCAGCAATGACGGCCAGGAGCGTTCTGATCTTGGCGCCAGACAAGTACCTAGAAGACATAACTGACCACTCTGAAGATGGCATCATGTAGCGCACAACCCGCGGCAGTGCAACTGCCGCTGAACATTAGATACTGGTTTACACCAGGCGTTGCGAGTGCTGCTGAACAGAGAGAAGATACCATTTCATGCCGGGCATTATGGACGCAGCGAAGGCAGAAGGTGTTCCCTCAGGCTATCAATAGCTGCAGCAAGTAGGAGGCCAGCAGCGCGAGCGTGTTCATGAGAGCGTGCACGATGACGGCGGGCCATATAGACCCTGTCTGCTCATAGAGCAGAGCAAACAGTACGCCCAGCATAAAGATGGGCGGCCAGGAAGTGGGGAGCATGTGCACCAGGGCGAAGAGCCCTGCGCTGACCAGTACGGCCTGACGAAAGCCTACGTGTCTGCGCAGGCCAGCGAAGAGGTACCCCCGAAAAAAGGCCTCTTCAGCGATGGGCGCTACCAGAGCGCCAACCAGCAGAGCCAAGAGCAAGCCGCCAGTGCCACCGCCGAACTGGGGCAGCACGTCAGGCTGGGCCCGGACGCCAGCCAGGATCAGCAGCACAGTAGACCAGACAAAGTTGAAGGCGAAGGAAACAACCAGGAACAGACAACCTAGGCCCAGACCGCGAGACACGTCGAATCGCCGAAAACCAACGCTGCTCCAGGGCAGCCGGTACTTGCGCACGCCCAGCAGCCAGACGGGCACCAAGAGGCCCAACTCGGCCAAGAGTGTAGTGACGCCCAGCTGGCGTGGCGATTGTGGTGCGCCTGTGGCCTGCTGATACAACCGCGGTGCCAGGAGCATGATTATCAGCAGCCCCAGGAGCACAACGATGCCCAGCACAATCGCGAGAAGGATGTCGCGCTTGGTCCAAAGTACCTGAAGATACGTGTCACTCGGCGACCTATCTATGGTTTCGCCTCCTGTCAGTTCTTCGTTAGGTTGCATCTCCGGACTCATGGGTTACCGGTGGCCGCCAATCTAGCCTCCACGGGGCTGCCACGTGACGGCAGGAAGCAACTCGGCAAGTGCAAGGACCAGGGTATCCACATTCGCCTGCGTATTGTAACCCTGAATGGAAATACGCACAAACCGTCTTCCTTTCCAAGTAATGACCGGCACTTCGACAGTGAACTCGTCATATAGACGCCGTCTCAGCACATCGGCATCGCAGGGCGGCAGGGGCACGGTCACCATTTGGGCGTACCACTCCGGTGAATCGTGGCTAAGGGCCTCCAGCCCGGTCAGGTTGCCGATCGCCTGGCGGGCCGCACGGGCCAATTCGTGGCACTCCTGCTGCACACGGGTCCAGTCGTGCGCTGCCTGGAATGTGATCGCACTTGGGACGGCGAGGTAAGCGGCGATGTCACGCGTGCCCTGCCACTCCTGCTCGTCAACGAAACGCGACGGGCCTGGCGTCTCGCTCTGCCATCCCCAACTGACGACCAACGGGTTCAGCAGTGACTGGACTTCTCGACGGGCGTATAGGAACGCTGCTCCTTTTGGCGCGCACATCCACTTGTGGCAGTTGCCAACGTAAAAGTCAGCGCCGAGAGCCTGCAAATGGAGTGGAATCTGGCCGGGCGCATGTGCACCATCAATGACGGTGAGGATGCCAGCCCCACGTGCCCGCTGGATCACGTCCGCTACCGGCAAGATGAGCGCGGTGGGTGAGGTCACGTGGCTGACGAAGAGCACACGGGTACGCGCCGTCACGCCTGCCCAGAGCGTGTCGACGATCTGCTCTGCCGATTCGAACGGCAGCGGAAGCGGCTGGTTGACGTAGCGTGCGCCGCGCCGCTGGCAGACAAAACGCCAGGTGCGGTCCAGCGCGCCGTATTCGTGGTCCGTGCTCAGCACCTCGTCGCCGGGCTGCAGGGGCAGCGAGCGGGCGACAATGTTGAGACCAGTAGTGGCATTTGGGACGTAGACCAGGTCGTCCGGGTCAGCTTTCAGGTAGGTGGCAAGCGACTCGCGGGCGGTACGCATCAGGCTATTGAAGCGACGCCCGAGGAACTCGACCGGCTGGCGTTCGAGCTCCAGTTGCCAGGCATGGTAGGCCTCAAAGACAGGGCGCGGACAGGCGCCGAACGAGCCATGGTTGAGGAAGACGACGTCAGGCCGCAGGAAAAACATCTTGCGCAAGGCCAGGCGTTGTGCCTCAACGGTGTCTTGTCGGTCCGGTGACGTTTGGTGCACAGGACGTCTCCTCTCAAATCGGGCCTAGTGGCGGCGACGTTGTTTGCCAGCCAACTCAGCCCTGGGCCAGCCATTTGACGAGCTGGGGCCAGAACTGATCGTGATAGGCCCAGCACAGATTCTCTCTTGTCAGTGATGCATACGCAGTGTAGTATAGGTTTGTGCGCGAGTCAAGCTTTCATCTTAGTTTTGATGTTGGCTGGTGGAAGTGCCCATACACGAATAACACGCCTTGTCCTGTCGGCGAAGGCAGGGAAGGAAGCTGAATTCCACGAATGTTCTGGTGGCTCTCGGGTAGTTCGTGATGCTTTTTTGTTTGACACGCGTACGCGTCATTGCTATACTTGCCACATCTTGCATTGCACTCAATACGGTTCGAGGAAGCAAGGAGAGGAGAGGAAAATGAGCATAGCGAGGTCAAGCGAACGTCTTTCTCCATTGACCAAGTTCCTGTATGGCATGGGAGACACTGGGTTCAGCCTGTCGTCCACAATCATCGGTGTGTATTTTGCCATATTCCTCACTGACGTGGTGCGGATCGATGCAAAGCTGGCTGCGGCAGCTATCTTCATCGGGCGAAGTTGGGATTACATAAATGATCCTTTGATAGGACATATCTCTGACCGAACGCGCACACGCTGGGGCCGGAGGAGGCCATTCCTGTTGTTCGGCTTCTTGCCCTATGCCCTGGCCTTCACGATGTTGTGGTGGATTCCGCCCTGGACAAGCGACCTGGCTCGAGTGATCTACTATGCGGCTGCGTATGTGCTATACGATGCGGCAGCCACGTTCGTTTACATGCCATACTACGCCTTGACACCAGAACTGACAGAGGACTATGATGAGCGCACCTCCTTGAACAGCTATCGTATGGCTTTCTCCATTGCTGCTGGCCTGATTGCATTTACAATACCGCTCATGATTGTGGGGAGCTTTGAGCCGCAGAATGCAGGACGCGTTCTCTTCATGGCTGCTGTTTTCGGGCTTGCCAGCGGCCTGCCGTTGTTGGGCACGTTCTTCGGCACACGTGAGCGGGTGGAGCGCCAGGCGTTGCCCCCACCGACGCTGAAGGAGTCTGTGCGGGCGGCGTTGCGCAATCGCCCGTTCATCTTTGCGATGGGCATCTTCTTACTGACGTGGGTTACGGTGAACCTGCTGGAGACCATGCTGCTCTATTTCCTCAAGTACTGGCTTTTGCTGGAAGCTCAGAGCGATCTTATTCTCGGCACCATCTTTGTCGTGGCGTTCCTCGTTTTGCCGTTCTGGGTTTTCGTTGCAGAGCGTTGGAGCAAGCGCCTGGCCTACATCGTAGGCATCGCGTTCTGGGCTCTGGTGCAGATTGTGCTGATTATGCTGCAACCTGGAGCGCCGATGGCATTGATATTGGGTCTATCGGCGTTGGCCGGCATTGGCGTGTCGGCGGCGCACGTCATCCCCTGGTCCATTATTCCCGATGCTGTGGAGTGGGACGAACTGCAGACTGGGCAACGCCACGAGGGCATGTTCTACAGCCTGGTGACGCTGATACAAAAAGTGGCATCGTCCGTAGCCCTGCCTTTGGCATTACTGGTTTTGGATCGCTGTGGCTATGTGGCTAACGTGGCCCAGCAGAATCCTGGTACTCTACTGGCCATCCGTGCTCTCGTCGGCCTGGTTCCCGCCCTGCTGTTGTGCGGTGGAATCGCTTTCGCTGCCGTGTATCCACTGAGCCGGGAGAAGCATCTGGAGGTGCGCCAGGAACTAATCAGAAGGAGAGGAGGGACCGCTTCATTGTAGATGGCAGCAGGTCACGAATCTGGCACCGAGCGCGGCGCTGCGGAGAGAAGATGGCAGCATTGGCCATGACATCGCTGTCTGCCAGGAGGGTTGTGTGGGGGGCGACCATGCTGTGCTTGCTGGTGGCACCCCTCGTACTGTCCTTCCTACCTGGTGTCCGCAGGTCAGAGGCCGGGAATCTGTCTTTGGCGTCGGAAGTGGAGATGGAGATAGTGGGCCAGGTTGGTGGTGCAGCTCGGGCGGTGGCTGTGAAGGGAGAGTATGCTTACGTTGGGCTGGGACCACCGCTGGCTGTGCTGGAGGTTTCGAACCATGCTCGTCCACTGTTGCTGGGCCAGACGGCGCTCTTTTCCGACGTAGTGCAAGGGGTCGTGGCGTCCCCGTCCTCACCTCACGTCTATGTCGCGGCCGGCAGCGATGGCTTGGACGTTATTGACGTGGGTGTGCCTGCTGAGCCTGTGGAGGTTGCGGCGTGCCATACAGCACGCTGGGCGTTCGGCCTCGCCCTTGACGGCTCGCATGTGTGCGTATAGCTGATCACGAGGATGGCCTGCGCATCATTGATGCCAGCGATGTGCAGCAACTGCGCGAGATTGGTCACTACGACATGTCTGCTGCGGTCTGGGACGTGGACATCGGCGATGGGTACGCCTACGTCGCGGCTGGGAATGCGAGGGTGTGCGTCCTGGATGTGCGTACTGCCTCGAATCCGCTGGCACTGGGCGCTTTCCCCACACCTGGGTATGCGCGTGGGGTGGATGTGAATGGCCTCTGGGCCTATGTGGCTGCAGAGGCAGTCTGGGAGCCTCGCGTGGGGATATACATCGGCGGCGGCTTGTGGGTGGCGAATGTGAGCGATCCAAGTCGGCAACCACCAAGGTCGTCACTACAGACACTTTCTAAGAACTCCCAAGCGGACGCCGTTGAAGCTACAGGGTACTGCGCTGATCGCTATTGTCGCGCACACCTTTTCACACGATGATTCCATGAAGGAAGCTTGGCAATTCGTGAACGAAGCAGCAAAGTCGATCACTTCTTTTCGCACGATGATCCTGTCAAGGAAGCTGAGTAATGTGTGCCTGAAGCACCAGATCAGTATACCTTCTCCTTAGCCTGCCGGGGGGGGACTGGCCCCGAGAACCGTTCGACAGAAAATGGATTATCACGGTCTCTATCCGCGTTCACAATAAGCCTGGCCAAACGCCGCCCTCCCTCAGGCCCGCCCATGATGCCATGTCCACTATAGCCGACATTGACGAAAAGCCCTGGCACCTTGAGGTAGGGGCCAATAATTGGCAAGTGATCTGGAGTGTAAGTATACTGACCAGCGGTCAGGTCCAGGTTGGATTTGGCCAGCAAATTTGGGGCCTGGTTCCAGAACGGCGACAAACGGCCAGCACTCCAGGGGGACTGTGGATCCAGGACCATTGCGGGAAAGCTCCACTCCGTAGAGACGATGTCCTTAGGCTCCTCCGGCTGTTGCTCAAAGGCCTTGCCCATCAGAGCTCCGGCGCCCTCTGGCCGCCAGTAGACCCCCGAGTCGTCATCTACAGTAAGCGGCGCCTTCTGCGGAACCAATTCACAGCGGCGTATGGACAACCTGTGCCGGCGTAGGATGGTGAGCGGAAGTTCGACTCCAGCCACGCGGGCTACACGTCCGGAGAAGGGGCCCGCTGCAACCACTACTCTCCTCGTAGCGATCGTTCCCCTGTCGGTCTGGACGGCTGCAACGCCTTTGCTGTCCACGGCTATCTTCGTTGCCGCAGTCTGCAAGAGAAACTGTGCCTGGCTGCCCTTGGCGAAGGCGTATAACATCTCATGTACTGATAGCCAACCATCGCCAGCGCGGTAACGCGCTGCAACCACCTGGGGACTTAGGTAGGGAAAACGGACACGTGCTTCATCTCCGCTTAAGAGTTCTATATCGGTCAATCCGGCCTTGTGCTGGGCCTCCACCATTTTCCCATAGGTCTCGGCTTGTTGCGGGTCTGTGGTTACATAGAGATACCCCTGCTGGCGAAGGTTGATGTCCATGCCGCGAACGCCCACCACGTCGGGGAAGTGAAGAAAGATCTCTATGCTCCCCAACATCAGGGCGATGTTCTCGACGCTCTCAAATTGGGCGCGGAAGCATTCTGTGGAGGCGGCCGTTGTCAGACTGCCGAGCGCATCTCTCTTCTCTAGCACGACTGTCTTCAAACCTGCCCGAGAGCAAAAGAATGCTGTGCTCACCCCCACAATGCCACCGCCCACAATGACCACATCAGCCACTTTGGGCAACTCGCTTCCAAGGGGAACCATGACCTTACCCATTGCTATTCTCCTTTTCACTTGCCTTGTTCTGAGCGGTCACTTCCTAGTCAGGCCTTAGATCTGTACACTCCGGTCATAAGCCTTCCGATCCGCCTCGGGGTCGCCCGTAAGCAGGATATCGACTGCCAAACCAGCTGCTAACGTAACAAATCTAGCACAGTAGGAGTATAGATCAGGGCGCTCAAAACCCAGTTCGTTAAGAACACGGCAAATGTCACTGCCAGCCTCGGCCACAAAGCGCTCATATAATGCTCTGGTCCGGTCATAGGCTACTAATTTGCGTGGCGTATCCAATTCAGTGCGGCCCAGTTCCACTCCCAAAGCGAGGACTGCGGCAAGGAGCGCTCCGCAGGTTGCTCTGGTGTCGCCGATACCACCGCCCAGGGGGGTAACTGCGCGGATCATAAGCTCATCTACAGGCAAGCCCATGGTCTGGCTAATGCCCCAAAAGGTCGACTCAGCGCAGTTAAAGTTCTCGACGACAAAACGGTGTCGGGCCAGGGCTGCTGCACGCTTGACATACTTTAGCTTCTCTTGGTCAGTGACTTGTCTCATTTGTGGCAGTCACGATCTCTTCCGGCAGCAGTGTGGCTCCATTATCTACCCTATCCCCCATAGAGTGGTGGTGCCTGAGTGAGCCGCTGGCCTCCCTCGGGCGTAATGAGCACCATGTCCTCGATGCCAGCACCGCCTACGCCTGGGATGAACAACATAGGTTCTAGAGTGACCACCATGTTCGCTTTCAGCACCGTTTCATTGCCGACGCTCAGGTTGGGCGACTCGTGGCCATCGCTGCCAATGCCGTGCCCTACCATTACTTGCCCCTCACGCGCCTTCTGGTGTAGATGCTTTTGCAGTCCAGCTTCGTCCGTCAAGCGAGCAAACATCTGAGCCATGTCACCAGCCCGCAGACCGGGGCGGATGGCTTGCACAAGATGTTCCTGAATCATCACAAGTGCCTTGAGCAGGACCTCACCCTCCGCAG
Source organism: uncultured Anaerolineales bacterium (assembly GCA_964478075.1). Lineage (GTDB taxonomy): Bacteria > Chloroflexota > Anaerolineae > UBA2200 > UBA2200 > DAOUEX01. The sequence continues at coordinate 47,367 of CAYZGO010000019.1, forward strand.
GCCCGTCTCCAGGCAACAGCCGTGCCCGCTGGAGATCGCCATGATAGCCACCAGCCATCACGCCAACGTCCATATGGATCATGTCGCCCGGTTGCATCATGCGGTCAGTTGGCAGAGCGTAGTACAGCGCCGTACGCGGTCCCGAAGCCACCGAGATTGGGGTCCAGAAACCATCAGCTCCTGCTTTGCGCGCTGCATACAAGACCTCATTTGCCACTTCCCGCTCGCTGAGGCCGGGGCGCGAGAACTCTAGGAAAGTCTGCGCTGCTATGTCAGAGAGAGCGGCATTGTATTGCAGCCAGGCTAACTCCTCGTTGCTCTTTGCTTCACGCACGGCATCGAGCTGGGCAGTGGCATCAACAATCTCGATACCGGACAATGCCGCGTGCAAGCTAAGATAGACGGGAGCAGGCATAGAGCGCTCGCTCACTACGCCCAAGCGGCGTGCTCGCGCAGGTAGAATCCTGGCGATTTCTGCACCTAGGTCCCGCACCAAGTGAAATTCTTCGCGTTGGCGTTCCTGCTCCTCTGGCCGGCCAATCACATCCCAGAAGTTGCTCACCAGCAAGTGCCGTTCTGCAGCAGAGGGGACATATAGGAACATAGCTGAGCCAAAAACCGGCTCGTACCCGCAACAATAACAGACAGCACCTGGAGCACGAAACCACGAACTAGTAAAAGCTAGGAAGGCATCAAGGTCGGCCTTATCTAGCTCACTCTCCAAAAGATTCATACGACGGTCGTATTCTTGAGTTGAAAAAGCAGCGGGCCTTTTCATGAGATTCTCCTTTGAATGAAAGGCAGCTTCATCAGGGATACTAGCGCAGGGCACGGGGATCAAGCGCATCCCGTAGCCCGTCTCCCACGAAATTGAACGAGGTGACGGCCAGGGAGATGAACAAGCCGGGCCAGAATACCATCCACCAGGCGGTGCCGAGGTATTTGGTTGACCCCTGCAGCATGTTGCCCCAGCTAGCTTTGGGCAACTGGACGCCCAGACCCAGGAAACTGAGGCCTGACTCGGTCAGAATAGCCCCAGGCACGCGCATTGAGGCAGCCACGATGATCATCCCCATGGTGTTGGGCAGGACATGACGGAAGATGATCCTGGTGCGGGATGCGCCCAGGCTACGCGCAGCCGTAACATAGTCACGCTCTCTTATGGAGAGGACTTCGGCACGCACGAGGCGTGCAATCGTTGCCCAGCCAGTCAATCCGATGACTGCCATCACGTTGTAGACGCTTGGCTTGGTCATGCTTTGAACAGTCAGGATGAGAAAGAATTGGGGAATGCAGAGCATAGTGTCGCTGATACGCATAATGAGATTATCGATCCGGCCGCCGAAGTATCCCGCGACCGCTCCCAGTACTGTACCAATGCAGATGGCAATACCCATGGCAACAAAGCCTACGCTCAGCGAAATACGCGCGCCATAGACAATGCGGGAGAAGTAGTCACGGCCTAGTTGATCGGTGCCCATCCAGTGCGTGGTACTAGGTGGCAGAGGACGCCCTCGTTTGGTGCCTCCAGATAGATCAATGAGATCGGGGTCATAGGGAGCGATGAGAGGAGCAAAGATAGCTATCAGTGCCAGAACAAGGAGAACTAACACGCCCCAAAGGGCTATCTTGCGCTGCCGGAAACGATATGACGCCAACTGCCACGGCGTCTTGGCTGGCCGTCTGAGTTCTAGCGTGGGGCGCAGAGCAGGCGAACGAAGCACTATCCCGTCAGTCATAGCGGATTCTCGGATCAACTAAGGCATACGTGATATCGGCTACAAGGTTGCCCATCATTATCAGGAGAGATGAAAGCATAGTGACTGCCATCACTACTGGATAGTCCCTGGCCAAGGCCGCTTCTACGCCCAGTCGGCCCATGCCAGGCCAGGCAAAGACAAACTCGACCAGGAATGCGCCGCCGATCAACGAACTTAACGAGAGTCCCAGAAAGGTAACGATGGGCAACACGGCATTGCGCCAGACGTGACGGAAGAAGACCACTCTCTCGGGAAGCCCCTTAGCCCGAGCAGTGCGCGTATAGTCCTCCTGCATAGCTTCGATGACCCCAGCCCGTTGATAGCGCATCCAGCCCCCAACGTCAACCAGGACAAACGTGGAGACGGGCAAAACCATGTGTTTCAGCGTTGCCCAGAAGCTGTTTCCACCGACGGAAGCCATGCCCATGATGGGTAACCACCTGAGGTTCACCCCGAACAGGTAAATCAGCATCAATGCGACCCAGAAGTTGGGCAGGGAGAACCCAACAAAGGTGATGGCCGAGATGACTTGGTCAAACAGCGAGTTCTGATAGCGTCCACACATGACACCTAGCGGGATGGCCAAGAGCAGTGTAGTAATCAGCGCCACTACAGTCAGCCGTAATGTATTGGGTACGCGCTGCATAATCATCTCCATCGTTGGCCTCTTGGTGGTCAGGGAATAGCCCAGATTGCCGCGCAGGACATTCCGCAACCAGCGCCAGTATTGCACGTGGAGCGGGTCGTTCAAGCCTAGTTTCTCGTACATCCTCTCGAGCTCTTCCGGCGGGACCTGTCGGCCACCCCGCGGATCCTCGTAGGTGATGATCGGGTCACCAGGAGCTACTCGAATCAGGATGAAGGAAATGACCGAGATAGCGAGGAGCAAAGGGATGATGGATAGCAGACGCCGCGAGATATACCGTAACATCAACGCCCTTCCTCAGGCAACACCTGCAAAGCCAAAGGGTTGGGGTGTGGAGCGTCGACCCCAACCCTTAGCTTGACTACGTGGTAGCTATTCGATGGAGAGACGCTCCGCGAACCAGCCGATGTAGTAGGTGGGATCAACACCACCGAGGTCCTCAGGCTTGGGCAGACCCTTGACCCGGTCGTTGACAACCCAACCGATCCAGTAGAAGTAGATTGGGATGTATGGGATCTCGTCAGCCACAATCTGCTGCGCCTCGATGTAGAAGGGCTTGCGGGCCTCGCGGTCAACAGTCGTGCGTCCGTTGTCCAGCAACTCGTCCACTCGCTCATTCCGGTAACCGTAGAGGTTCACTGAGCCACCAGGATACATGCTCGAGTGGTAGGTAGTGTACATCAGATCCGGATCGAAGGGTATGCCAGCACCGGAGAACATTGCCTGAGTCTTGTCAGCGCGGGCCTTGTCTGCACGCAGCGCGCGGAAGGCAGAACGCTCCAGCGCCTGGATCTGCATGTCAATGCCTACCTGTTTCAAGTTGGCCTGTATCACGGCCACCGTGTTCTCGTATGTGGCGTAGCCAGACTGCATGGTAGTGGTGAATCTGAAGGGCTTGCCATCTTTGTCCAAGATGCCGTCACCGTCGCTGTCCGTCCAACCAGCTTCGCCTAGGATGTCCTTGGCCTTCTCCGGGTTGTAGTCGTAGCGTGTGACGTTCGGGTTGCTTGCCCACGCGGAAAACCCTTTGTCAATGATCGCTGCATGGGCTACTACTGCGTAGCCATAGGTTATCGTGTCCACAATGCCTTGCCTGTCAATGGCATAGGCCATTGCCTGGCGCACACGCACGTCCTTGAATAGCGGTTCCTCAAGCAGATTCAAGAAGAGCAGAGCGCCTCCCCCGGGCGTGCAGGTGTAGATTGTATAGCCGCCCTCTTGCTTGAACCAGTCCAGATGGGTGATCTCTTCTGTTTCAGCGATATCCAGCTCGCCGGTCTTCAGAGCAGCGACCACGGCTTCTGTATCGCCAGAGATGCGGATAAACAGTCCAGCGAGGCCAGGTTTGCCCAGATAGAAATCGTCGTTGGCTTCCAGCGTCCAATGATCTCCATCCACGACCTCGGTGACTCTGAACGGGCCTGTGCCGATGGGCTGTTGGTTGAAGTCTGAGATCTCCATGTCAGCCACGTTCTCCAGAATGTGCTTGGGGGCTATGCCGACGTTAGTCAGGTTGGTCAGGAAGGGGCCATAGGGTTGAGGGAGAGTGAACTTGACAGTATGCGCATCCACTTTCTGTACTTGGATGTTTTCGCCAGACACCTGCAGGTAAGATAGCACAGGCGAGGCGATATCGGGATCCTCAATCTTGTTGATGGTGAAAACCACGTCATCCGCCGAAAAAGCCTCGCCGTCGTGCCATTTGACATTCGTGCGCAGGTGGAAAGTCCACTCCAGCCCCTCTGGGTCGTATTCCCAACTCTCTGCGAGACGAGGCACAATGCTTCCGTCGTATTCGAACCGGATGAGGGGGTCAAAGAACCAAGCCATGTCGCCACTCACTCCCTCAAAGATGGGGTTCTTGACCGGAGGTTCCCAGTAGATTGAGTACTTCAGTGTCCCCCGTGCCTTCGGCGTCGGGACGGCCGTGGCTGGCACTGCCGTGGCCTTGGGCGCCGCAGTAGGTTTCGGTTTCGGAGTAGGGGTCGCAGCAGGCGCACACGCCGATGCTACGAGGGCGATCACTAAGCACCCGGTCACCAGTAAAGGAATCCTCTTGCTTTTCATTTTTCAAACCTCCTATCTTGTCTCTTTTGCTCGTGCTCTCTGTCAGGTCCTTCATAACAACGTAACTCTTCTCTCAACCCTTAATCTCCTCCTTTCTTTGGTCGTCGACATGTTGCTCTATCAGCCAAACGTCCCTGGCTGCATAGCGGCTGATTTCTAACCCTGCTGTAGCTTCCACACAGCACTGCTCGTGCAGACACTGGCTGTTTTGCTTCCACGCAGTTCACTTGTCCAGAACTTCTAACAATCGTACGATGTCTTGTTCATTGTTATAGCCATGAGGGGAGATGCGGATGTATTTCTTGCCGCCAGCGTCCCAACGACAGGACACTATGACATCTGCAGCGGTCAACTTGGCGTATACAGCATCTACATCCGCAGCATCAAAAGTGACGATCCCAGAGCGATGTGACGGTTCCAGGTTGCTGAACATCGGATAACCGCGCTTCTGCAGTTCCCCGATCAGGAAGTCGGTCAACTGCAGAACCTGGCTCTCTATCCTGCCGATGCCCACTTCCATGAGCATCTCTATAGCTGCTTTGAGGCCAGTAATGCCTGCCCCGTTTAGCATGCCAATGTGAAATCGGTCCGCATTGTCCACGAAGCTGAGGTCATATTTCAAATAGTCGTCCTCGCCAATTACCCCGCCGGCGCCTGTGAGGACCGGATGCACGCGGTCGATGATTTCGTGGCTGCAAAATAGGAAGCCTTGTCCGCGCGGACCAAGCAACCACTTGGGGCCGCCCGTGGCTAGGAAATCAATGTGGAAGGCGCTGACGTCCATGGGAATGACTCCCAGGGACTGGATGGCATCCACTACGAAGTAGATGCCGCGCTCCCGGCAGAATGCGCCCATGGCAGCCAGGTCTGCACGGTATCCGCTCAAGAATTGCACAGAGCTGCAGGCTACGACCCTGGTTTCTTCAGTGACCGCGCTTCTAAGCAGGTCTAGATCCAATCCCCCAGCACGGTTTGGGACTATCTTGACCTTAACCCCCTTGTTGGCCAGGTTCATCCAGGGGTAGACGTTGGCAGGATATTCCATGTCCGTCAAGATGACTTCGTCACCTGGCTGCAACGGCAAACCGTTAGCCGCTATGCTGAGACCCGTTGCGGTATTCTCGACGAAAGCAACCTCTTCTGGTGTAGCATTGATCAATCCCGCAACGGCGGAGCGAGCTGCCTCGAAAGATGCCTGGACTTCGTTGCGATACTTGGGCCCATATTGGCATTTGAGGAGGTAGTCCTGGGTTGCGTCTACGACGCAGGTTGGCAGCGGGGAGACGGCAGCATGATTCAGGAAAGTATATTCCTCAAGCAGTGGGAACTCGGCTCTGAACTTGTCAAAATCGCTTTCCATAGTTGTTTCCCTTGGACCTGTGGCGCTCATGCGCGTGGGCCCCAAGCTATCATGTCAATCTCTACTCCTGCATTCAGAGCCAGACTAGCGACGCCTACTGTCGAACGTGCGGGGGGCCTGTCTGGGAAATACTCAGCATATACCCGATTGATTGCAGCGAACTGGCTCATGTCTTTGACATAAATAGTTGTTTTTACCACGTCGGCGAGGCTGAGATTAGCCGCAGCCAGAACAGCTTTGAGGTTCTCCATCACGCGTCGCATCTGGGTACCGATATCTCCTTCTACCAGTTTGCCGGTGCTGGGGTCGATGGGGATTTGGCCAGAGGTAAAGACGAAGGACTCAGCAGCGACTCCCTGGGAGTAGGGCCCTATGGCTGCAGGGGCCCCTTTGGTGGAAATGATCTTCTTGGCCACTTCTTCTCTCCTTTGAAGTTCTCTACAGTTCCTCGATTTTCTGATTCCTGGTTTCATCCAGGTAGTTGTAGATCGTGTAGCGCGAAACACGCAGGACGTTGGCGACAGCCTCCACCGCTCCCTTGATAAGGAATACTCCCCGCTCATCCAATGACTTGACTACCTTGAGCTTATCTTCCTTTTTCATCATCGCTACCGGCATTCCTTCCTGCCTGATGACGTCCTCGATGTTGGAGCGGAGCAGCGCCTCGATGTCTTGAGTGAAAGTCTCGTGAGTCTTGTCATCCAGAGGCTCGGTTCGACAATAACCCTCTACGACGTGCTTTGCCACAACCCACCGTGTGATGTCAAAGTTAATACAGAGACAGCCAATGACCTCCCTTCGCTCATCCCGGACGAAAATGGTGGATGAGCGCAGGACCTTACCGTCGGAGGTGCGGTTGGGATAATTGATCAGATCCCGCTCCACCCGGCCCTGACGCAGTACGCGCAGCACCAAATCCGTGAGCGGAGCTCCCACCTTGCGGCCGGTTATGTTGCCTTCTATGGCGATCGCTGAATCCTGGGGGTGACTGAGCTCGTGTAGAACAATCTCGACATCGTCTCCTAGAGCCCTGGTGAGGCTGGGAACAATTTCCCTCAGCGCGGCTAGTATGCAGTGGGTAGGTGCTGGCTTTGTTGGCATTCAACTCTCCCTTGAGTCTGAACTGTGTCTAGTATAGCATTCGGTGCAAAATGCGCTCCTCGGCTAGCAATGAGCCCTAGCCTAGCCCTCTGCCGTTCGCACCGCCTGACGCTGTGCGTGTTGTTGGCTGCAACAAACATACGGGTACCCGTGCTGGCGCCTTGTACGGGACGGCCAAGACAGGCAGGACAGTGCAAGGCCCTAGGCTACATTTATTGTCAAATCTACGAGACGCACCCGTTGTGGGCAGCATTTCGCAGCAGTAGTTCTGAAGGAATCAGACGCATCGGAGGCCTTGCCCGCTACTGCGCGCGGAGATCCTTGCGGGCCTTGCTGAGAACCTCGACACCATTCTTTCTGAACAGCAGCATGTCCTCAATCCTTATTCCACCCCAGCCAGGGAGGTAGATTCCCGGTTCTATGGTGCACACCGTGCCCGGCCTCAGGATGTCCGTGGATTTTACACTGACTCTCGGCTTCTCGTGAATGGCGAGGCCCACGCCATGCCCCAGGCCGTGTCCAAAGTGTTCTTTGTGGCCGGCCTCAGCGATGACATTACGTGCAATGGCATCAACTTCCTGCCCAGTCATTCCTGCTTTTGCTTGCTCCTCAGCCGCCAGTTGGGCTTCAAGGACGATGTCATATATCTCTTGCACCTTTTTGTCTGGTTCTCCGAGGCATATACTGCGGGTCAGATCAGAGTCATAGCCATCAGTTCTGGCGCCCATGTCCAGCACAATCGGCTCTCCTTCCTGGATCTCCCGATTCTGGGGAACAGCATGGGGTTTGGCGCCATTCGGCCCAGAAGCTACGATGAAATTGAAGGCGATGGCCTCGGCGCCGTGAGTGCGCATAGCTAGTTCTAGTTCCCAAGCGACTTGCTTTTCGGACATGCCTGGTTTGATGAAGCTGCGAATGTAGTCGCAGGCGTTGTCGGCTATGGAAATGGCTTTCTTTATCTTGGCCAGTTCGCCCTCGTCTTTGACCATTCTCATGTCCTCTACAATCTCTTTGGTCGGTACCCATTTGATGCCTCTGGTTTTCCTTTTCCATTCTTGGTATTGTGCGAACGGCAAGTGTGTGCTTTCGAATCCCAGCGTCTCTATTTCCTGCTCTTTGAGCAGACGCTTGAGCACCAGAGCCATCTTGTCTTCTACCTTCACCAGTTTGAAATCAGGTGCCTGCTCCGCCACCTGCTCGTAGTAGCGAAAATCGGTGAGCAGCAGTGCCTCTCGCTGTGTAATGACGAGTGCACCCTCTCCGCCAGTGAAGCCGCTCAAGTAGCGTTCATTTTCTGGCCGCGTGATCAGAATAGCGTCCAGGCCTTCCTCTTTGAGAGCGTGTCGTAGTTGCTCCAATCGCATCTCTATTCCTCTTTGGGATACAAACATCCGCCCAGGTCTTGGGGCAACCCTGGTCTCAAGCGCTTGCGTGCTTGTGTTCATCATTCTGGGCTGCCTTGGCTAGCGTGTGCGGCGTGACGCGTTTTTGCAGTCCGACCACCTGACTATGTTTCTCAATTATGTTCATTACACTGCGCGTGGTGAGTCTGCCGCCGAAGTGGTTCAGGAACTACTATAGCACATCTTCAACATCTTGTCAAGTTGTTGATACAAATGTTTAGGACAATGCCATAACAATTTGGTGCGGGGCACCGTAGAATGCGGGGGCGCGCACAATACATTTGGCGCAAAGGTCTCTAGCGAAAGCCTGAGGAGTCTCAAAAGGCCGAAACCTTACGCTTTGAGAGGGCTCTGGCACCCGACCGCAGGTCACAGACCTGCTGGGGACGAAACAAATCAGATCTACCCGGTCTTTCAGGCACGCGGCTCGGGACCGTGATGGCTTCGGAGAGCAAACGGAGGAGCCTGCAAGACCTGCGTCTCTGCAGCGTGGGCTGCTTGAGCTAATGTAATTCGCCCAAGTTTTCGGCTTGACGGAGGATGCTAGAACTCGGTCGCGCCACTGAACGTAAAGCGGCTGATTAGCAAGGCAGGGACGCGCACCCCACCGTAGAAACCTCGTGTGAGCTTTGTGTCCTCGCTGATCATCTGCACCGCAGACAGTGCTTCTAAGATGTTCTGCGTGAAACGGAGATTCTTCGCTGCCCTCTTGAGCTGGCCCTTCTCGATCAGAAAGGTGCCGTCACGGGTCATGCCGGTTAGTATGGTCTTTAATGGGTGGACTGGGTTGACGTAATGAAACCGTGTAACCCACAGGCCGCGTTCTACCGAAGCGAGCATCTGCTCTTTGCTGTGCTGCCCTGGTTTCATGAAGAGATTGCCAGGCAGCGGGCCGTAGGGGTTGGGTGCAGGCAAGGCATGACCGGTGGATTGCTTGCCTTCCTTATTTGCAGCATAACTGTCGTACACGACAGTCTTGGCGACGCCGTCTGTGATTAGATCCACCCGCTGCTTGGGCACGCCCTCAAAGTCAAAGGCGACGGGCAGACCAGTCTTGTCGAGACCGTCATCCCAAATGGAGATGTTTTCTCCGGTAATGTGTTGGCCAAACTTGTTCGCCATGAAGCTGCGTCCTTCTTGTACGGCCAACGCGCTAAAACCGAGGAATGCCAGATAGGACAACAGTTCCGCCACGGCATACTCTTCGAGGATCACTGTGTACTCACCTGGCTCAATGGGCTGTGGGTTGCGACTGTGCAATGCCTTGTTGACTGCCTGGCGGGCAACCTGAGCAGGGTCTATTTCGCGTACGTCAGACGAGGTCATGCCAGCATAGCCTGAACTGTCGTTGGACATAATAACAGTAGTGAGGTCGCTGAGGGTGGCTGGAGCATAGGCAAAGATGCCAAGCGAGTTGCTGACAGCTACTTCCGAAGTGGAGGTGGCAAAGGCCCCGGACGCTATCAGCCCGTTCTTTGCTGACAGTTTGCAGATGGTAGACACCGCTTGGGCTCGTTGCTGTGCCGTACAGTCCGCCGTAGCTTGCACAAAGGCATCCACTTCGGCGACTCGTCTTGGCTCCGGCAAAGAATGAAAATCGGGATTCTCCGGCTGCAGAAGCGCGATTTCGAGAGCATTCTCAACCACTCGTTGCAGCGCGGCGTCGCTCAGGTCATTGATGGAAGCGACGCCAACCTTCTTACGGGATACAGCGCGTACGCGCACCTCTACGTTTCGTTCGGCAACGTTCTGATGGATGCGAGAGTTGGCAAAGCGCGTTAGTTTAGTGTCTTCACTGAGCATCAGCACTTCAGTCTGCTCCGCGGTGGAGTGAGCTAGCACGCGCCGTGCTATTTGTTTCATTCTGTCTGGACCTAACATGGTTGGTATCTCCTCGTAGTGACGTTGGGCTCTTTGTGCCTGCCGTGAGCGGGCTAAACAATCCCTACGCGCACGTTACGAAAACGCGCAGGTGCAGCGCCGTGCGCGACGTGCGCAGCTTGTACGGGCTGGCCCTTTCCGCAATTGGGAAGGCCCCAGATATGCCAGTGCTTTTCGTTGCAGATCGCGTCACAAGAAGCCCAGAACTGGGGCGTGATGCCCGTGTAAGTGGCATTCTTGAGCATTCGGCCGAGCTTGCCTTTCTTGATCTCATAGGCAAGCTGAGTGCCAAACTGGAAATTCAAACGCTTATCATCTATGCTCCAGCTTTTGTTTAGTGCCATGTAGATACCGTCGTCGGTATCAGCGATTAGATCCTCAAATTCCCACGTTCCTGGTTCGAGGTTGATGTTGGTCATGCGGATGAGCGGAATGCGGTTCCAACCGTCGGCGCGCATGGTGCCGTTGCTGCGCTGTTCCAGTAGAGCTGCAGTCTCGCGGGAGGTCAGGTAGCCAACAAAGAGGCCATTGCGCACGATAGGGCTGCGCTGAGCAGGCACGCCCTCGTCATCGTAGCCGAAGGTTCCCAGTGCGCCAGGGATGGTGGCATCTGCGTAGATGTTGACCACATGCGATCCGTAGCGGAAACTCCCCAGCTTGTCACGCGTCAAGAAGCTGGTGCCTGCAAAACTGGCTTCTTCGCCAAAGACACGGTCCAGCTCCACGGGATGACCGCATGATTCGTGTACCTGCAGGGCCAGTTGGGTTGGGTCGAGGACGAGGGTTGTGACGCAACTGGGACACAGCGGCGCACTCAACAGGGCCACTGCTTCTTCGGCGATGCGTTGGCTATTCTCCACCAGCTCGAGGTCACGAATGAATTCGTATCCCGCCTTGCCCTGCTGTCGGCCAAAGCTATTGGGAAAGGAGCGGGTCTGGACTTCGTTCTCGTCAACAGCCGTGGCCTCTATCCCTGCGCCGCTCTCTACAAGCACCTGTTCAATGTAGCTGCCCTCTGTACTGGCAAAGACCCTGGTCTCATGGATGGACTCCATCTTGCTCTCGGTGACGGCGATTCCCTTCGCACGGCGCATCCCCTGATCGGCAGCCAGCAGCAAGGCGATCTTGTCCTCGATTGGAACGGAGAAGGGATCGATCTGCACGGGTGTCTGGTAACGGGCCACGTGGACTTCAGGCGGGCCGAGGGACACTTCGCCAGTCTTGACCATGCTGCTGGCGCGGGCGATTTGGGCAGCATGTGTGGTCACGCGCGCCGCTTCGTCGGCATTGAGCATGGAACTACTGGCAAAGCCCCACGCGCCATTGACTACTACACGGATTCCGAACCCCTGGTTCTGATCGTGGGAAAGAGCTTCGACACGCCCGTTCTTGACGAGAATGGATTGCGTTTTCTGATGGACAATGCGGACGTCAGCGTAGCTAGCTCCTTGCAGTTGGGCAGCGTTAAGAGCCCGCTCGGCGAGTTCTTTCACTTTTTGGCCTCCTTGACTATTCTAGCCTGATTGAGTACAATTTGATTATACTCATAGAATGGTGTGAGGTAAAAGCCATGCCTCTGTATGAATACGTCTGCGACGAATGCCAATGCAGATTCGAGTTGCTGCGCAGCTTCAATCAGGCTGATGATCCTGTCGTGTGCCCCTGTTGTCAGCATCAGGGCGCACGCCGCCTGATCTCCTCCTTTGCTGCTGTGAGCAAGAGCAGCGATGGCTCTACCACGAGCGTGGCTGGTAGCAGCTCGTGTGCTTCCTGTTCTGCTGCTTCGTGCGCAGGCTGCAAGGGGTAATTGCTGTCTTGTTGACCCCGTGTCCAATACCCTGAGGAAGCAGTGCCCGGGTTTCCTCTTCGCTGTGTCCTCAGAGGGCCCGGGGCTCTTGCAGTCGCTCCTTCTGCTGACGCGCCCCTCGCTCGCAGCCGGACACAAGCTTGACGAGTATCCTGTTATCCGTCAGATTTTGGCCAAGTCCTTGGTGGATGAGTTCGCGCGGCTCGTTCCGCCACCGTCCAGGCAACTCAGTCCAGACGAAGAGAACAAGCTGAGCACCTTCGTGGCCGCGTCAAAGATGCGATAGTCCCTGTGTCTAGTCAGTGCTTTTCGCTAGCCACGTGCCTGGCATACGACGCGGACTGTCGTCCGCTTAGAGCCTATGCCAGTAGTTTCGGACTGAGGTGGATCGGTGCACAGATCTGTAACGGGTCAGAGACTTGACCAGACGCAAACCAATTCCGCCCCCAATCTCTCGTGCACCCTGTGGTTGCCCTTTTCTCAAGAATCTGCTATAGTTATGTACGTCTGAAGAGAATGCGGTATGTGCGCGAAAGGGAGCGAAAGCTGCTATGCGAGTAGTAGACATAATTCGGAGAAAGCGTCAGGGTGAGGAACTATCGAAGGAAGAGATCGAGTTTCTGGTGTTGGGCTTTACCAGGGGTGAGGTGCCTGACTATCAGATGTCTGCGTGGATGATGGCTGTTGTGTGGAGGGGCATGTCAGAGCGCGAAACGGTTGACCTAACCACGACCATGGCTCGCTCAGGGGCTGTGCTCGACTTGTCAACGGTTGCACCATTGGTGGTAGACAAGCATTCCACCGGTGGGGTAGGGGACAAGACCACTCTAGTGATTGCTCCTTTAGTGGCCTGTCTGGGTCTGCCGGTGGGCAAGATGTCTGGTCGCGGCCTGGGCTTCTCTGGCGGCACCCTGGACAAGCTGGAATCCATTCCTGGCTTCAACATCGATCTCACGCGAGAGCAGTTCATGGACGTGCTAAGGCTCCATGGCGTTGTGGTTGCCGGTCAGTCGCCAGATCTGGCTCCTGCGGATGGCAAGATGTATGCTCTGCGTGATGTCACGGCGACTGTGGAGAGCCTGCCGCTGATTGCCAGCTCCATTATGAGCAAAAAGATCGCTGCAGGAACTCATGCTATCGTTTTGGATGTCAAGACAGGCACAGGGGCTTTCATGAAGACCGAGGCAGATGCTCTGGCCCTGGCTGAGATGATGGTCGGAATCGGCCGGGGTGCGGGGCGTCGCGTATCGGCGGTCATCTCCGACATGGAGCAGCCGCTGGGGTACGCGGTAGGGAATGCGTTGGAGGTTGCTGAAGCTATCGCGACTCTGCAGGGACGCGGCCCAGCGGATTTCACGGAGCACTGCTTGGTCGTCGCGGCAGAGATGCTCCTCTTGGGCGAAAAGTGCGCCACTGCCGAGGCTGGCAGAGCGATGCTGTTGCAGGCTATTGAATCCGGCCAAGCCATTGCCAAATTCAGGGAGTGGGTGCATGCACAGGGGGGCGACGAGCGGGTCGTTGATGACACAACGCTGATGCCACAAGCGCAACTGGTGACAGACCTGGTATCACCGCAGAGTGGCTACATTGGAGGGATAAACGCCATGGAGGTGGGCCTGGCGACAGTCGCGCTTGGAGCCGGGCGGGAGATTAAGGGCGCAGCCATTGACCATGCAGTTGGCGTCGTGCTGAAGAAGAAGGTGGGCAACGGTGTAGAGAAAGGCGAATCCCTTCTGACTATCCACGCCAGTGATGAGCAACGGTTGACAGAAGCGCGGGAGAGACTGTTGGCTGCCTACCAGTGGAGTGATGCTCCTGTAACGCCTGCGCCGTTGATTCGACAGATTATTCGGTAAGGTGTCAGTTGTCAGTTATTGGTGGTGAGTTGGCAGTACGCTGTTACACAGATACGGCGGACCGTTCCGAGCAGTAACCGCCCACTACCAACCGCCAACTGTTAACCGTTAACCGTCAACCGTTCTCGGCCAGAAGCGGATAAAGACCTGGTTTGCCAGCAGCCGTCCCCGTTGCGTGAGATACACGCTTTGCTCGTCCCTCACTAGCAGGCCAAGTTGCTGCAGCTCAACCAGTTCGTCCGCGTATTCCACTTGCGGGTCACGCCCATGCCGCTGGGCAAAGTCGCTGAAGCGTATGCCCTCTATCAAACGGAGTCCCAGGATCATGGTCTCGGCCATGCTTTCATCCAGCCCGATGGCCTTTGTGCTTGACACAGGGCTCAGCCCTTCCTCGAGGCGAGAAAGATAGTCCTCTGGGTGTGACACGTTGCAGTATCTGTGGCCATCGAAGCACGAGTGTGCCCCGGCTCCGAATCCCAGGTACGGCTCTACGCGCCAGTACTTCAAGTTGTGGCGGCAGAGGAGCGTCTGATGCTCGTTCGGCTCCAACATTCTTGTGGCCGCCCAGTTGGATAGCTCGTAGTGTTGGTAGCCTTCTTGCTGCAATCGCTCTTCAGCAATGACGTACATTTCTGCTGCGACGTCGGCATCTGGTGGAGGTAATGTGGCATTGGCTATGCGCTTTGCCAGCGGCGTGCCATCTTCCACCGACAACGCATAAGCTGAAATGTGCTCGGGCGCCAGTTGCAGGGCGTGGTCGAGAGTGGATCGCCAGTCAGCAATGGTTTGCCTTGGCAGGCCATAGATCAGATCAAGGCTGATGTTGTTGATGCCGGCCGCGCGAGCCAGCCGAAAGGCCTCTCGTGTCTGATCCACTGTGTGGATGCGCTCGAGCAGTCGCAGTTCTTGCTCGTTGAAGCTCTGGGCCCCCAGGCTGATGCGATTGACGCCCGCTGCACGCAGTGCCACGAAATCGTCCTGATTGACAGTGCCTGGATTCGCCTCAATTGTTATCTCCACATCCTCTGCCACGGCAAATGCCTGTCTGCAAACTGCCAGCGCCTGGCTCAAGAGTGAAGGAGGCAAGGTCGTGGGGGTACCGCCGCCGATGTAGATGGTGTCTACTGAGAAAGCAGCGTGCTGTTGTGTGAAACGACGGATTTCGGTACACAAAGCCTGCACGTATCTATCGTGCAGGTGTTCCATCTGTGCGTAAGAGTTAAAGTCGCAGTAAGCACACTTGGAGCGACAGAAGGGGATATGGAGATAGAGCCCTACACTGCTCATGGCTCCTTCAGTCTGTTTGGGACACTTCCTGGATGGCACGGACAATCTTGATGTATCCTGTGCAGCGACAGAGGTTACCAGAGATAGCCCTGCGAATCTCGGCCTCACTGGGATGGGGGTTCTGCCCGAGCAAGGCAACGGCAGAGAGCAGGACTCCGGGCGTGCAGTAACCGCACTGTACAGCCCCGTGTTCAATGAAGGCGCGCTGCAGCGGATGCAGCTTGTCC
Organism: uncultured Anaerolineales bacterium; assembly: GCA_964478075.1. Lineage (GTDB taxonomy): Bacteria > Chloroflexota > Anaerolineae > UBA2200 > UBA2200 > DAOUEX01. The sequence goes on from CAYZGO010000019.1 coordinate 62,762, forward strand.
TTTTGTGCAAGACCTTCCACCGTCAAGATGCGACGGCCTGCTGCTTTCATGGCCGGGTAGAGGCAGGAGTTGATGGCCTGTCCGTCTACCAGAACAGTGCAGGCACCGCACTCTCCCTCTTCGCAGCCAATCTTGGTGCCTGTCAAACCCAGTTGCTCACGCAACACGTAGGCGAGCGTCGCAGACGCTTCGACCTCTACTTCTACATCCTCACCGTTGAGATTCATCTGCAGCTGGTAGGTCCTGGCCATAATGCTCATCCTTTAGCCGTTTCTATGGCTCTGAGCAAAGCACGTCTCGTCAATGTGCGAATGAGTTCCCGACGATATTCCTTGCTGGCGCGAAGCAGGCTTGTGCGGGGTTTGCTCTCGCGCACTGCAACGTCAACTGCTTGCGCTATGGTTTCCTGATTGATGGACCTATCCTTGAGCGTTGCCTCGGCTTCCTTGGCTCTGAACGGCACTGGAGCCACAGGGCCAATGGTGATTCGTGCTTCCCTCACATGCGTGCCATCCGCGCTCAGAAGGACATTCACGCCGACGTTTATCAGTGGCAAGGCTAGAGCCTTCCGCCGGGCCAATCGTTCGAAGGCGGAACCTTCTCGCGGGCCTCGAGTGCGAAAGCGGAACGCAGTGATGATCTCGGCGCTGGCATCGAGACGCGATATTCCGGGGCTGACAAACAGGCTGGCGACGGGCACCCACTGACGACCTGTCAGATTGGCAATCTCGCTTTCAGCATCCAGAGTTAGGAGGGCAATGGATCCATCTGCTGCTGGCTGCGCGTTGACCACGTTGCCGGCCAGGGTGCCTACGTTGCGAATCTGTGGTGAGCCCACCCGCGAGGCTGCTTCTGCCAGGACAGGAGCTTGCTCACGGATCAGGAGTGAGCGCTCGATCTGGGAGAAGGTAACCGCTGCGCCTACCACGATGTACGAGTTGTCCAACTTGATATCGTCAAGGGCGGGGATGCGCGTGATGTCCACCAAGCAGCGGACGTTTCGCTCGCCGCGTTGTAACTGAATGACGAGATCAGTGCCGCCGGCGATGAGCCTTGCCTCACCACGAAGCGAGGCGAGGGTAGCCAGTGCTTCTTCCACCGTGGAGGCTGTGACATAGTCCTCACACATCATCTTCGCCGCTCCTTTCGTGCCAGAGCTTACCAGAAGTGCTGTTCGCTGTCAAATGCCTGCGGAGATAGAGAATGGCCTCAAGAACCCCGCCACCGATTGCGCGTGCTTTGTCAGATATGGTGAAGCAGTACTCTGCTACTCCGCGCGGGTCTACATCGCCAACCTTTTGCCCCTCACGGACGAGCAGGCCGTCGTACAGGAGACCACGCAGCACACCAGCTATGCTTGCGCGTACGCGCTGCTCAGCGACCTCAGCGACTATCTGCCCCGCTTCGATTCGCTCGCCGATACGAGCACGGCCTTGGAAACGTCCCGCACACGGTGCCCACAGCACCCGGTCACGACCGTAACCGTGAACCAGGCCGGGTACGTGGGTGTGCAGCTCTGCGTTGCCTTGCAGGATGACGCGGCCCAAGTTGTGACCGCGCATCGTCTCGATTACAGCGTGCACGTCTTCGCCGGCCGTAAAGCCAGGCCCGAGCCCAATGACGACAGGGGCATCAGCAAGCGCGGTGCCCAGATTGCGTTTGGCCATCCGTGCATCAACTACAACGTCGGGCTTCAAGGTGGGGATCGCTTCGCCTTTGGGGTCCACAATGACCGGCACAGTGTGCTGGCTCAGGAGGCTCTCTATCTCGGTGCTGTTCGTGGCCAGTCTGGCTTCTACGCCCTCGACCTTGATGCGTCCTTCATATACGGCTGAAGCAAAGGCAACCAGGCGCCGAATGACCCTTGGGTGCTGCAGCTCAGTGACAACTACCTTCAGGCCTGCACGGTATAGACGGTGAGCCGTGCCTGTGCCAAGATCGCCTCCGCCCCTTACAAGCACCAGCATTGATTCCAACATCAGTAGACTATTAGTCCCATGGCTGCTGCCGCCAGGATGATCAGTGCCGGGTGCACCTTCAGCAGGGCGACGGCCAGGAATGCTATGATCATGATGACTCCAGTATCCCAGGAGACTATACAGGCAGGAAAGACGGTATAAGCTGTGACCAGCAGAAGGGCCACCACGACTGGCCGTACGGCTCTGAGGGCACTGCTAATATGGGGCAGGTGTTGGTAGCGCAAGAAGAGCGCTGTGAGAGCCAATATGAGCACCAGAGAGGGCGTTACTATTCCCAACAGGCCCGCCGCAGCCCCACGCAAGCCAGCAAGCCGATAGCCGATGTGTACGGCCATCTTTGTAGCTATAGGGCCAGGCAGTGCGTTGCCCAACGCCAGAGCGTCCACGAATTCCTGGTTCGTCATCCAGCAATGGACGTTCACTATCTCATCCTGCACCAATGGCATCATAGATTGACCACCGCCAAAGCCAAACAGACCTACTTTGGCAAAGGCAAGAAATATGCTCCAAAGCAGCGACATAGGATCCTCTCTTCTATTTGAGAATCATCAACACAATTGCCTTTTCACTTACTCGATAGAGTGTAGCGCCTGATTCAAATCGCCAATGATGTCGGATGCCTCCTCGATGCCAACTGAAAGGCGTACCAGGTTTGGGGTAATGGAAAGGCGTTGCCTCTCTTCCGCCGTCAGGGCGCGGTGCGAAGAATGGGCCGGATAGAGCATTAGGCTATACACATCCCCGAGGCTGGTGGCAGGCACTATGACCTGGAGTGCATTCATGAATCGAAAGACCTGTTCCTGATCTGCCGCTTCTATTTCGAAAGAGACTATGCCGCCATAGAGATTGGTGGGGAACATGCGCTGGCATAGGGTGAACTGGGGATGTGTAGGCAGACCAGGATAGAATACGCGGCTGACACGAGGGTGCGAATTCAGGAAATGAGCCACGAGCGCCGCATTCTGGCAGTGTTGGCGCATGCGCAAGACAAGCGTCTTCAATCCGCGCAGAATAAGCCATGCTTCGTTGGGGCCAAGAATACCGCCTACGATCTTTTGCAGGTCGCGAGCTGCCTTGCACCTTTCTGTGGAAGCGGCGATGAGGCCCCCCATGGCATCACCGTGTCCACCAAGGTACTTTGTCCCGCTCTCCACGATCAAGTCGGCGTCATGCAACGCTGGGCGATAGAGGCACGGCGTGGCGAATGTATTGTCTACAATGAGCTTGGCCCCTGCACGATGAGCCAGTTGGGCCAGAGTAGGGACGTCAGCTATCTTAAGCAGGGGATTGGAGATGGTCTCCACAAATAGCACTGTGGGCCTTGTCTCAGCAATAGCCTGTGCAACGGCATTGAGGTTTGTCATTTCGATTGCGCGAATCTGAACCCCCTGGGAAGAAAGCAGTTGCGTCAGCAGTGCGTGCGTGCCGCCATAGACGTCTTGTGCTGTCAGGACTGCGCTGCCGGAGGTGGCGCCCGCGACGAGCAGCGATAGGTGGACTGCAGCCATGCCCGAGGCGCAAGCCAGCGCCGACTCTGTTCCTTCCAACTTGGCGATAGCTTCTTCCAGGGCTGCTGTAGTTGGGTTGCCAAAGCGACCGTAGACGTAACCGGGCCGCTCGCCACCGAAGACGGCATCGAGCGTGCGCATATCGTCATAGACGTAGGTTACTGAGTTGTGTACAGGGGTGCATACTGGTGTATAATCGGGTCTGGTAGTCCGTTCACCGGCATGCACGGCCAACGTTGCCATGCTGAAATCCTTCATAGGTTCACCTCCTGACTACATGGTGGGCTGGCCCAATCACTATAGAATATAGCACAAGACTGGGCTGAAGGCAAGGCATGGACCCAGTTGGCAGTTAGCACTTGTGGGTCACCCGCTAATAGTCACTAGCTTTGGGGGCGTTGCGGGGAGTTTCATTTTTGTGGAACGTGGGAGGGATGTTTGTGTCGGGTGATGGGAATCTTACGCCGACGGAGGTCACCATACGCGCACGCCGGAGTGTACGCCTGTACCGACCGGATTCGGTGCCGCGTGAGCTGATAGAACGTGTTTTGGATTCTGCGCGTTGGGCCCCAAGTGCCGTGAATCGTCAGCCCTGGCATTTCGTGGTGGTCACGCAGCCGGAGCGTCGTTTGGCACTGGCAAAGACAACAGCAATTGCTGGCTTCGTTACGCAGCGCCACGCGGCGATGGCCCCAGTGCTGATTGCCCTCTGTGGAGATGAACGACGCAGCTCCTGGTATGTGCACGACTGTTGCCTTGCCAGTCAGAATCTGATGCTGTCTGCTACAGCATTGGGCCTGGGAACCTGCTGGATTGGCGCGTTCGACGAGCGGCGGGCTTGGGAAGAGCTTGGCTTACCGGAGGGCATGCGTGTCGTTGGCCTGGTCACTCTAGGCTATCCACTGCGGAGTCAAAAAGTGCCCACCCCACGGTTGCCCTTGCAGTCCATCGTGCATTGGGAAAGATTCGCTCCAGCGGAGAACGGGCGGCGTCGCACTGGATGGCGCTGTCAGAGCGGAATGCTTTCCCTTTGGCGGAAGATCACCGACTTCCTTGGTCTTACGAGAAGGCCACGCCCAATGGGCAAGGGTGAGTAGTTGGCGAAGAAGCCCTTTGTGTGCCCTTTCTACGCCAGGAATGTGCCTGTCCATTGACTTTCCCCCCGGCCTTCTTGCTGGGCGCAGTATCCACACTGTCCTTTAGAGCCACACGGAGGGTGTTGAAAAAGTCCGTTAGAGATTCGTTGATTTGGCGGGAGGCACAAAGG
>CAYZGO010000020.1:0-65078 GCA_964478075.1 uncultured Anaerolineales bacterium
AACAAGCATACGAAGCCGCCTGTGAACTCGAACATTCGACTTCTTCATTCGTAGAGGAAAAGCTCGACGATTTCCTCGGACATCCAGAGCTCCGTCCGCATAGCCAACCAATCCCCAGAGCTCAAAACGACACCCAATAACACCAGCCTCCACGTGACTCCGCTGCACGTGCCAAGCGGCGCACTGTGCCAATTCCTGCCGTTCTTGCAACCCCCGCCGCTCACGTGTTCTGAGAGAAAATGAAAGAGCCCCTCGCGGAGAGGGGCTCTTCTTGCGCCGTGCTCTAGTATGGGGGCGTAGGAGGCATAGAAGGCGCCGCTTTCTCCTCCGGAATGTCCGTAACCAACGCTTCGGTGGTGAGGATCATTGCCGCGATTGAGGCCGCGTTCTCAACTGCGGAGCGCGTAACCTTTAGCGGGTCAATGATGCCCTTCTCGTACATGTCACCGAATTCCTCGGCCATTACGTCGTAGCCAATGTTAGGATTTTTCTCCTCTTTCTGCCGACGACGGACTTGCTCAATGATCACTGCACCCTCCTTGCCCGCATTCTCAACAATCATGCGCATAGGAGCTTCTAATGCACTGCGGACGATGGCCACGCCAGTGTTCTCGTCAGATAGGTCCATCTTGATATCGTCCAGGGCAGGCATGGCATTGAGCAGGACCACACCACCGCCGGCCACCGTGCCCTCCTCCACCGCCGCTCTGGTGGCAGAGAGAGCATCCTCCACGCGGTGCTTCTTCTCCTTGAGTTCCACTTCGGTGCCTGCTCCGACCCGGATGATCGCCACGCCGCCAGCCAGCTTGGCCAGCCGCTCCTGCAGCTTCTCTTTGTCATAGTCAGAGGTCGTGATCTCAATCTGAGCCTTGATCTGCTCAATGCGCCCCTTGATGTCCTGTTCTGCGCCCTTGCCTTCGATGATGGTAGTGTCGTCCTTGGTGGCAACGACCTTGCGCGCCTTGCCTAGATCATTGATGGTGGCAGTATCCAGCTTGCGGCCCATCTCTTCAGTGATCATCTGCCCACCGGTGAGGACGGCAATGTCGCGCAACATCTCCTTGCGGCGATCGCCAAAACCAGGGGCCTTGACAGCTATACAATTGAGCATGCCGCGCAGCTTGTTCAACACCAAGGTAGCCAATGCCTCGCCGTCAACGTCCTCGGCGACGACCAACAACTCCCGCTTGCCGACCTGCACCAACTTTTCCAGAAGCGGCACGATGTCTGTCACGGCGGAAATCTTCTTGTCGGTGATGAGGACGTAAGGTTCCTCGAGTTCAGCTTCCATGCGTTCAGGATTGGTGATGAAATAAGGGGAAATGTAGCCACGATCGATTTGCATGCCTTCGACGTATTCAGTCTCAAAGGCCAGCCCCTTGGACTCCTCGACGGTAATGACGCCGTCCTTGCCAACCTTGTCCATCACCTCGGCAATGAGCTCACCGATCTCCATATCTGCAGCCGAGATAGCGGCCACGTGGGCGATATCCTGCTTGTCCTTGACTTCCCTGGCCGTCTTCTTGATAGCGTCAACGACAGCAGCTGTGGCCTTCTCAATGCCGCGCTTGATCAGCATGGGGTTAGCACCAGCCGTAACGTTCTTCAGACCCCCGTGCACGATCATCTGCGCCAGGAGTGTGGCGGTTGTGGTGCCGTCGCCGCAGATATCGTTGGTCTTGGTGGCTGCTTCCTTGAGCAACTGCGCTCCCATGTTCTCGTAGGGATCCTCGAGCTCAATCTCTTTAGCCACAGTCACGCCATCATGGGTGACAGTCGGCGCACCCCATTTCTTGTCCAGCGCCACGTTGCGGCCCTTGGGGCCCAAAGTGGTAACAACAGCGTTGGCCATTTTGTCAATGCCTTTCTTAAGGCTTCGCCTGGCCTCTTCCGAAAACAGCAACTGCTTAGCCATTCGTCTCGTTCCTCCTTGAGATAGTTTCTAGGGATTGCTCACTGCTACTTCAAAACAGCGAGGATATCCTTCTCGCTCAGAATGCGATACTTCTTGTCGTTCCTCTTGAGCTCAGTGCCCGCATATTTGGCGAACAGCACTTTGTTCTTGACCTTGACTTCCATCGGCGCCCGCTCGCCGTTGTCGAGTAAGCGACCGGGGCCAACTGCCAGGACAATCCCTTCTTGCGGCTTTTCCTTCGCCGTTTCAGGGATGACGATGCCACTCGGAGTGGTCTCTTCCCTCTCAATAGGCTCCACAAGCACACGATCGGCCAAAGGCTTGATGTCCTTGACGTCACTAGCCATTTGTACAACCTCCTGCAACAGATTTTATTTGTGAACACAGTATTAGCACTCTCAACCCCAGAGTGCTAATTGCGTGTATATAATAACAAAATACGCCAGAAAGTCAAATCTGCCCTCGGGCATTGCTGGGCTACAGCATGAGCCCAGACAAGCTTGCGCATTTCGCATTTCCGGATATAATAGCAGCGGCCCGTGGGCACTCGACGAAGAAGTAGACGGCCAATACTCGTGGAACTGGGGGAAGTGATATGAATACCGCTCACTATCGCAACGTGCTTGCTATGTCAGTGTTGCTCATCCTCGTGTTATCCTGCAGCAGTCAGACGACTCCCATTCCGTCTGTACCACAGTCCGACACGCCAGGCATTGCACCTACGGCTGCAAAGACTGTGATGCCGGCAGAGACACATACACTTGTCCCGCTTGTGGAGACGCATACACCTATCCCACTTGTGGATACACCTACCCCAACCTTGGCTGTCGCTGCAGCAGCCCTCGTCAATAGTCAGCCAATCCCGCTACAGGAATATGAAACCCAGGTTTCCCTGGCCATGGATTATCTCAGTGAGCAGCAGAGCTTTGATCCAAACTCTGAAGAAGGTAAAGCCGCACTTATTCAACTCCGCCGCCAGGTACTGGATTGGATGATTGACCAGGCCTTGATAGACCAGGCAGCAGCGCGTGAAGGCATTTCCATACCTGAGGAGCAGGTAGAAGCAGAGACCACACGTTTGATAGGAGACGATGTCGCCAAATTCGAGGAATGGCTCAAGGCCAACAATCTGACTCGTGATAGCTTCAAGGTTCAGTTGCAGCGTGAGTTGCTGGGTGCAGCCCTGCAGGAACACGTCGTTGGATCTCTGCCCCCTGCAGTAGAACAAGTGCACGCCAGACATATTCTGGTGATGAGTGAAGCGGATGCCATGGACGTGTTGATCAAGTTGCGCTCTGGCGAGAGCTTTGCTGCCTTGGCCAAACAGTATTCGCAGGATCGGGGCAACCGTGATATGGGTGGAGATCTGGGCTTTTTCCCACGTGGCGTTATGCCACTGGAGATCGAGGTCGTGGCCTTTGCGTTGGCTCCCGGTCAGACCAGCGGCATGGTCAAGACAGACTTTGGTTATCACATCATCGAAATCGTGGAGAAGGACCCTGCCAGGAAGGTGCCGGACGAGATGCTGGCAACCTGGCGGCAGAAGACCTTTCTAAAGTGGTTGGAATCGCAAAGGGCGGCGGCCACAGTAGAATATCTCATCTCAATGGAGTAAGATCAGGACATGCCCAAGCTCGCTATCAGCGGCAAGGGAGGTGTGGGTAAGACCACACTGGCGGCACTGCTCGCCTACGTCTACGCCAGTGAAGGCAACAACGTGCTTGCTATAGACGCGGACCCTGACGCCAATCTGGCCTCCGCTCTCGGTATGCCACTGGATGTGGCAAAGCAAATCACGCCCATCGCACAGATGGCAGACCTGGTTGAAGAACGCACCGGCGTCCGGCCTGGACAGGGTGGTGCTTTCTTCTCCCTCAATCCCAGGGTAGACGACATCCCAGATCGTTTCTCGGCAACGCATCGAGGGATCAAGCTGCTGGTGCTGGGTACTGTGAGGCGCGGTGGGGCCGGGTGCATTTGCCCCGAGAGTGCTTTGCTGAAGAACCTTGTGCGCCACCTCTTTGTGGGCCGCTCGGAAGTCGTCATCCTGGATATGGAGGCCGGCCTGGAGCATTTGGGGCGAGGCACCGCCGATGCAGTAGACGCTTTCATCGTCGTGGTGGAACCTGGTCAGCGCAGTTTGCAAACCGCCCAGGCTGTCAAGCGGCTGGCGACTGATATCGGGATTCACAAAGTCTACGTAGTTGGCAACAAGATACGCAGCGAACGTGACCAAGCGCTCATCCTTGAGCATCTACCCAACGATGAAGTGCTGGGCTTTTTGCCGTTCAGCGAGAAAGCAATCGAAGCCGACATCAACGGCACGGCCATCTTTGATGCCGACGAAAGGCTGGTTGCTCAAGCCAGGGAAATCAGGGACAGGTTGGCCTTCGCCTGAAACATCCTGCCACGTTGTAGCCTATGAGGATACGCTGCATGGAGTAGGCATCATATTCTAGTTCTCTGTCAAGCTTGAATTGATGATTTGTAGTAGCGACTTTAGTCGCCAAGCAAGTGGGAAAAGCGACTAAGGTCGCCACTACGAACCCGCTGACAGTGACAGAGTACTTGGTCCCTGCTTGATGTCTTTGAGACAGGCAGGATACCTTTTCTCCGTGGCGATACAGTGCAGTATAATTGACGTCTGCCACCATGGAGGTTGACGCATGGAAATTGTCTGGTACGGCCACTCCTGTTTCAGACTAAAAGCAAGACGCGCTAGTGTAGTTACTGATCCCTGTGGCAAGGACGTCGGGTACAGTATCCCGCGCCTGCGCGCCGACATCATCACCATCAGCCACAACCATCCTGACTACAGCAATCGCTCCCTGGTCCGGGGCAAACCCAAGGTCATCAACGGCCCTGGGGAATACGAAGTCAAAGGCGTATTCATCACGGGCATTGCTACCCGTCTGAAGAAGAGCAAAGGACCAGAGCGCCTCAAGAACACGATTTACTTGTTCGACTTCGACGGGCTCACAGTGTGCCACCTGGGCAATCTAGACCACGTACCCTCGCAAGCCCAGGTGCAGGCACTCAGCGACGTTGACGTTCTGCTCATTCCTGTGGGAGCGGTTACGACCATCAACGCCAACCAGGCAGCAGAGATGATCGGTCTACTTGGGCCAAAAATCGTGATACCCATGCATTACAAGACAAAGGCGATCAAGATGAGGCTGCAGCCAGTGAGCAAGTTCCTCAAAGAGATGGGGCTGCCCGAAACGAGCCCCGCCGAAGAGTTGGAAGTTGCCAAGAGCAATCTGCCGTCGGAAACTCGGGTAGTTGTACTGAACTACAAAAAATGAATGCGCATGAGCGTCATGACCTGACGGAGGGGAGAGAAATGAAGAGGTTATTGACCAGGCAGCTTTCCCTGTGGAGTGCAATTGCCCTCGTGCTCATCTCTCTCGTTGGCTGTGGTGGAAGCACACCACAGCCCGCCGCTGAAGGTAACGCAGAGACTCATTTGGCGCAGGGACGTCAGTATTTCGAGCAAGGCAAGATCACAGAAGCTATCGCCGAGTTTCAGGTGGCCGTTCGCCTGGACCCTCAGTCCGTAGAAGGCCACTTCCGTCTCGGTAATGCCTATTTTCAACAAGGCAACCTAGATGACGCAGTTGAAGAGTTCCAAGAGGCCTTGGAATTGGATCAGGACAATGTGGATGCACGTTCCAACCTGGGAGCCGTTTATTATCAGCGGGGCCAATTCGACAAGGCAGCGACCGAGTTTGGGCGCGCGTTGTCCCTGCAGCCAGATGACGCTGAAGTACACTACAATCTCGGCGCAACATACGTACAACAGTACAAGCTCGATGCAGGCATCGCTGAGTTCAGGGAGGCGCAACGCCTCGACCCAAACCTGGCGCGTGCCTATTTCGGCCTGGGCAATGCCTACAAACTGCAGGGCAAAACCCAAGAGGCCGTTGATGCATTGGAAAAGTTCCTGACGCTCAACGATAATGCCGAATTGCGAGCGGCTGCTGAATCGCTGCTGGCAGAGCTGAAAGTTCCCTAGCTTTGCCACAAGGCAGCAACGCCTCCCCTCCACGCGTATTCACTACCATGACGCAGTGAAGGGCATGCGCCCTAGCCCAAGCCCGGCCCCCCTCTGTTAATCTCGGCTGTGACCAGATGCCGACGCGCCAGGTGCCGGGCCGAGAGAAAACCACGCAGCGGTGAACCCTCCCGATCGTAACAGCTCGATAAATGGCCTGAGGTTCAACCCTGCAAAATGTGCCAGCCGCAGATGATTCGTGGCCATGGCTCAAGTGAGGTTAGGTGATGAGCGAAGATTATCACAGTTTGGAAGCTCTGGAAGTTCTAGAATCATTTAAATCATCTGAAAGGGGCTTAACAGAGGAACAAGCCCAGAATAGGTTGGAGGATTTCGGCTTCAATGAACTCAGCAAAGAAAGAAAGGTCACTGCTGTTGAGATTTTTGCCAGGCAGTTCAAGAGCTTTTTAATAGTAATCTTGATCTTTGCGTCCGCTATCTCTTTCCTGCTGGGTGAGATAACAGATGCAGCCGTCATTTCCTCCATACTAGTTCTGAATGCGATCTTGGGCTTTGTACAGGAGTATCGAGCCGAAAGGGCACTAGAAGCACTGAAAAGGCTTGCCGCACCAAAGGCGAAGGTGATGAGAGAAGGCAAGGAAGCTGTCATTCAAGCGAGACAGGTCGTTCCCGGCGACATCATGCTGTTCGAGGCGGGCGACTGTGTAGCGGCTGATGCTAGATTGATAGAAGTGATGAACCTGAAGGTTGATGAATCACTTCTTACGGGGGAGAGCGTCCCCTCTCTCAAGGTGCTCGAGGCCCTGCCGGAGGACACACCCCTGGCAGATCGTGAGAATATAGCTTACTCCGGAACAACAGCGACCTACGGAAGAGGTAAGGGCGTTGTCATAGCCACCGGCATGGAAACTGAATTCGGGAAGATCGCTGAGCACATCCAGAAAGCCAAGGAAGAGCCTACTCCCCTTCAGCTAAGACTGAGATCTTTGGGTATCATGCTCGGGGGCCTTGTCTTGGTGATTTGTGCGATACTTTTTGCCATTGAGATCCTTGCGGGTCAGCCGATCCTCGAAAGCTTCATGATGGCCGTAGCCCTGGCAGTTTCCGCAGTCCCAGAAGGCCTACCGGCAGTCGTTACTGTAGCCCTGGCACTAGGGGTTCGAAAGATGTCCAGCAGAAATGCCATTGTTAGAAGACTGTCCAGCGTGGAGACGCTTGGCTGTACCTCGGTGATATGCTCTGATAAGACAGGAACCCTGACGAAAAATGAAATGACGGCTAGGAGGATCTTCGTCAACGATCGGTTCTTTGAGATCACTGGTGCTGGCTACGAGCCGAAGGGCGAATTCTTCAAAGATGGCAATTTGATTGATCCTGAGAAGGAGAGTGACCTTCCCCTTCTCTTGGAGATAGGTTGCTTGTGCAATCACGCTTCGCTGGGGGAGAGAGAGGATTGGTCTATAGTCGGTGATCCTACGGAGGGAGCATTACTCACGCTGGCGGCCAAAGCTGGAATCTGGAAGGACGAGTTATTGAAGGAACGTCCGATTACTGCCGAGATACCCTTTGATTCCATAAGCAAGAGGATGACAACGATCCACGAAGTAGATGGGAGAAGGGTAGCGTACGTTAAGGGAGCCCCCGAAATCGTGCTCGAATTGTCGAGCTTTGTCCACAAAGAAGGGGAAGCTAGAAAGCTGCCCATTGATGAGAAAGAAAGCACCCTTGTGGCAGTCAAAGACATGGCAGCCGACGCACTGAGGGTTCTTGCGTTTGCGTATCGAGAGATCCCTTCTGCGATAGGATTCAGCTCGGAGGAGATCGAGAGAGATCTAGTTTTCGTGGGAGTTGTTGGGATGATAGATCCTCCCAGAGAGGAGGTTAAAGAGGCAATCGCAAAATGTAAGAATGCTGGAATCAGGACCGTTATGATAACCGGAGACCATGAACTAACAGCGCAAGCGATTGCGGAAGACATAGGGATGTTGGAGAAGAACGGGAGGGTCGTAACTGGCGTCAAGCTCGACAAGATGAGCGATGAAGAGCTTGAGAGAGAGGTTGAGAGTGTTGTCGTTTATGCAAGGACATCGCCTGAACATAAGGTAAGGGTTCTCGAAGCCCTGAAGAACAGAGGGCACATTGTTGCCATGACTGGGGATGGGGTCAATGATGCGCCTGCAGTTAAGGGGGCAGACATAGGGGTATCAATGGGGATCAAGGGAACAGACGTTACCAGGGAAGCATCTGACATGGTTCTAGCAGATGACAACTTTGCCACCATAGTCAAGGCCGTAGAAGAAGGCAGGGGAATCTATGATAACATAAGGAAATTCATTCGCCTATTGTTAAGCACGAACCTGGATGAGATTCTGCTAATAGCTGGCACGACCCTGCTTAGGCTTCCTCTGCCTATGCTTCCAATCCAGATTCTGTGGGTAAACATAATAAGTGACGGGTTACCAGCCCTGGCGTTGAGCTTTGATCCGTACGAGAAGGACATAATGGAGCGGAGGCCCAGAAGTCCAAAGGAGGGGATCTTTCACGGCATGCTCCTCTTTGTTCTAGCCGCAGCAATAGTTGATTTCCTGGCGGAGATGCTATTGGTCATCTATTGGAGGAATACACACTTTGTTAGCTTGGCAAGAATAAGAACCATAATCTTCACTTCAACCGTTCTTTTTGAGCTGTTCTTTGTCTTCAACTGCAGGTCTGAAAAGCATTCGGTATTTAGGACCAACATATTTCAGAATAAGAAGCTTGTGCTGGCAGTGGCCCTGTCTCTCATGCTTCAGTTAGCGGTGATTTACCTTCCCTTCTTCCAGCCCCTGTTCAGAACTGTCTCATTGAACGCATCGGATTGGTTGATCATCTTGGCAATTGCCTCATCAGGCCTCTTGATCCTACCAGAAGTATTCATGAGATAACACGTCCGATTCTTGGATCTTGGGAATGTGAGTAAACAGTAAGGGAGTGAGTTGGTGATTTGATGTGTGTTTGCCGGCCACGAATGGGGACACCCAGTGCCATCAAGCGGCATGAACGATCATAGCGGTCGCCCGTCGTCCGTCGCCCATAGGGCATGCAGAGCCAGGGCATGCAGACCACGAGCGGCGAGTACACGAATGGCGTTGCATAGTATTCGTTTGTTCGTGCAAGATTCGCCTTGCCTATCGCAAGACAGGTGGATCGCCTCCCAACCCATCTTCCTGTCGTTTATCCTTTCCCGATTTGGCAGCCTTAAGACCTTCCCTTGCCCGCCTTGTTATCAATTATGCGAAACTCACACTTGGAGTTAAGATGAGGGCTCGGTCATGCGAGCTGGTCTCGCCAGGTCTGCATCTTTGAACAACGAGGAGAAAGAGTGTATCGCAAAACTACTTTGGACAACGGCCTACGTATCCTGACCACGTCTATGCCCCAGACCCGCTCAGTAGGAGTGGGCATCTTCACAGGCGTGGGTTCACGCTATGAAAGCGAGGCAGAAAGCGGCGTCTCCCACTTTATCGAGCACATGATGTTCAAGGGCACAGAACGCCGCCCGAAGGCACAGCAGATTGCCGAAGACATCGAAGGTCTGGGCGGTCTCATTAACGCGAACACAGATACCGAAGTGACGACCTACTGGGCGAAGGTCGCGCATCACCATCTGCCTGTTGCCCTTGATGTGCTGGTGGACATGTTTCGCCACTCCAAGTTCGAGCCCGAGGAGATGGAAAAGGAGCGACAGGTCATCATCCAAGAGATCAATCGCATGATAGACATACCCAGTTCATGGGTGCACATGTTGACCGTTGAATTGATATGGCCTGAACATCCGGTGGGCCGGAGCATCGCCGGCACCAAGGAGTCGGTAACGGGTATCACCCGTCAGGATATGCTGGATTATGTAGCGCGCACCTACACACCGCGCAACACTGTGATCAGCCTGGCCGGCAAGCTGGATCACGACAGCGTGGTCGAACAACTGGCCAAAGACCTGGCTGCATGGGGGGCTGAAGCAGCGCCCTCCTTCCTGCCAGCGACAGATTCGCTTCCAGGCCCGCACATGCACGTCGAGTTCAAGGAGACCGAACAGGCCCACCTGTGCGTGGGCATGCGTGGCCTGTCTCTGAACCACCCAGACCGTTTCAAGCTTCGTGTGTTGAATGCGATCCTCGGTGAGGGTATGAGTTCAAGGCTTTTCCTGGAAATCAGGGAGAAGCGGGGGCTGGCTTACAGTGTGGGCTCCTATACGTCCTACCTGCACGACACAGGAGCTATCGTCCTCTACGCTGGCGTTCTGCCGCAGAAGGCTGATGACGTTCTCAGCGCCATGATGGAGCAACTAAACCTGATGCGCCAAAGCGAAGTACCGGACGCAGAACTGAGCAAGGCCAAGGAATTCACCAAGGGCCGCATCCTGCTGCGCATGGAGGACACCTTTGCCAATGCTAGCTGGGTGGGGCAACAGGAGGTACTAGAGCAAAAAGCCCTGACCGTAGATCAGGTCATTGAGCGCCTGGACGCGGTAACGGCGGCTGACGTGCAACGGGTAGCACGGCGATTATTCGCCACTGAGGAGTTGAACCTGGCTGTGGTTGGACCGTTCAAGAAAGAGGAGACCTTCAAATCGCGCCTGAAACTGTAATGAGAGTTTGCCAAAACAGCCTTTTCAGGTATAATCTGCTGTGCTAGGGCAAGTAGCTCAGTTGGTTAGAGCGCCACGTTGACATCGTGGAGGTCGTAGGTTCGAGTCCTATCTTGCCCATTGGATTACATGGGCGCAAATCAGCAAGACCGGCCTTCTGGCTGGTCTTTGTCTTTATCTGAGTACTGGGGTAGCAAGAATGAACGAATTCGAGCGTGCTAGACAACTGATCCGCCGGTTCAAGGGGAGTCGCTACGCCTTCGGGTTGAATCATGTGTTGAACGTCCCGTAGCGTGGCTGAACTACCGCGCAAGCATGTCCAGGGAATGGAATTCGCCGCTGAAACTGAAAAGCGCCCTCAGGCGCTCGTGCTGTTAGCTTCAATCGGGTGTCTGCCTGCACCTGTGTCGCAGGCACAGGTGAGGACACCTTTCATGTTCAGGCGGGGATTTGGATCCTCGACATATCAGCCAGGATTCTATTTGCCTTCAACGTGACGTAGACCCAAGTGCACTAGGGCCTCTAGCATGATTTGCAAATATGTGGTAGAATAAGATAGTACTCGCAGAGGAATGGGACGCATGGACACGTTGACGCGCCTGAAAAACGTCCCTCTCTTTGCCTCCCTTACTCCCGACAATCTGACACGGGTGGCGGAGTTAGCGACGAGACGCTCCTATCCAAAAGGCAGCTTTCTGTGCCGACAGAACGAGCGCGGCGAGACGCTTTACGTCATTGACTCTGGTGAGGCCATCCTGCACCAGACAGACTTGCGAGGCGTGGAGAGGCCAACGGGTTATCTGCGTGAGGGTGATTCCGTCGGCGAAGACACCCTCCTCTTAGGAGACGCCTACGGCTCTTACGCTCAGGCTACCACTGATGTCGAGGCTCTGTGCATCCGCAAACAGGATTTCGACCGTCTGCTAGAGGAGCACCCACAGATCCCGAGGCAACTGACCGTCAGTCGTCTCGTCAAAGAGCGCCTCCACGCACCCACTTTCCCCTGGCAGGGCGAGGACGAGCCCTCATTGCTGCTGCGCAAGAGACACTGGTTCGTCTTTGTACGTGCCTTGCCTGTCCCTCTCCTCGCCCTGCTGCTGTTAAGCATCACGGTGTGGGCTTTGCGCTGGCTGAACGTTACTATGCTACTGCTCGCCAGCATCTTACCAGTCATCAGGGTACTCTGGCTCCTCATAGACTGGCAGAACGACTTTTACCTCGTGACGGCAAAGAGACTCCTCCATCGGGAGAAGACTATCTTCATCTATGAGACCTGGGACGAGACTCCATTGGCCAAGATTCAGGACGTCACCATCGTATATGACTTTGTAGGCAGGACACTGGGCTTCGGTACCATGTACGTCCAGACGGCCAGCACCCGTGGCACCACTGTGCTGGATCATCTGCCAGACCCCGAAGGCATGCAGGAAGTCATCTTCAAGCAAATTAGATACCTCCAGTCCACGTGTCAGCAGGAAGACCGCGAGGAGATCCGGCAGGAACTCTCGCGGCACTTGGGAAGATCTGAAACCGAAGAGGAACCACCCACCCCGCCTCCTCCGCCGCCGGAACAGCCCAGGAAGAGGGTCGGCATTCTGGCCCGTCTTTTGCAGTTGAGGCCGTTATTACGATTGCGCTATGAGCAGGCCAACCAGGTCACGTGGCGCAAGCACTGGATTTTTCTGATTAGACGGATCTACCTGGCCCTACCTACTGTGCTCTTTCTCACAGCGCTCATCGTCATTAGCCTCTATCGTCAGTCTGCTCGATACAGTTCCTCCTTCCTCCTCGCTTTTCTTGTCCTGTGGATAGCAGCCATCGTCTGGCTGTGGTGGGAAGTAGATGATTGGGCAAATGACGTTTACATTGTGACTGACCGCTTGATCATAGACGTCGAGAAGAAACCCCTCTTCTTCGCCGAAGAACGCAGACAGGCAACGCTGGACATGATCCAGAACGTTTCCCTGCGCATTCCAGGCCCTCTGGCTGCTATCCTCAACTATGGAGACGTGTTGATCCAGACAGCGGGACTCCTTGGTGGATTCACTTTCGACGGTGTCAGCCACCCTGCAGAAGTACAGCGTGAGATATTCCGCCGGGTCGAAGCGTACACCGAAGCTCAACTACGCCGAGGAAGGGAGCAGAGGAAAGCCGAACTTTCCACGTGGCTCCAAGTTTATCACGAACTGAACCAGCCAGGAGACTCCCCTGAATCTGTCTAGACAGTTGCTGTGTTTATGTCATAATCCTATGTGCCATCTTTGAAACGGTTTGGGCTCGAGCAAACTTTCAGACAGCCTTGCACACTGATACGAAAGGTGGTGATCACTCAAACATCTGATTCTGAGGCTCTGGACGGGATGATTTGTGCCATAGGGCACTAAACGAGTTCAAGGAGGAGAGCATGTTGAGAAACAGGAAGCTTTGGGCGACAATGATTGTCGCACTAGCGGTAGCAGTGGTGCTATCGGCCTGCGCCCCGGCGCCAACCCCGATACCCGGAGCTGCACCGGAGGTCACCCGGCTGGTAGAAGTCACCCGCGAGGTCCCAGCCCCTGAGAGCAAACTCAAGGCTGGCTGGATCTACGTCGGCCCCATCGGTGACTATGGCTGGACCCACGCTCACGAGCAAGGCCGCCTCTACGTGCAAAGCAAATTCCCCTGGCTGGAGGGCGATGTGATCGCCGAGGCTGTGCCCGAAGCAGATGTGGAGCGATTCCTGGACCGGTTCGTGGTGGAAGAGAAATGCGACGTGGTTTTCACGACCAGCTTTGGGTTCATGGATGGCACCATCGCCGCTGCTGAGAAGTACCCGGACAAGATATTCTTCCACTGCTCCGGTTTCATGCGGGCACCTAACTTGGGCAACTATATGGCTGACTTTTATCAGTTGTACTACTTGAATGGCCTGATGGCTGGCGCGCTGACCAAGACTGGAAAAGTCGGCTATGTGGCGGCCCAGCCGATTCCCGAAGTGGTGCGGCACATTAATGCCTTTACCCTGGGTGTCCGGGAGGTCAATCCGGAGGCCACGATGGATGTGCGCTGGCTGTTCGCCTGGTACGACCCGGCCAAAGCCCGCGAGGCAGCGGAGGCTCTGATCGCCACTGGCGTTGACGTGCTGGCCTTCACCGAGGACTCCCCCACAGTGCTTCAGGTGGGCCAGGAGTACATGGAGAAGGGCCAGCCGGTGTACACTTTCAGCCACTATAGCCCCATGGAGGAGTTCGGCCCTGATTCTTGCGTGAGCGGCCAATTGGTGGACTGGGGCATCCTCTACGAGGACATGCTGACGAAGGTCTATCTGGGTGTCTACGACAACACAAACCTGGGGGATGTGGACTACTGGTGGCTGATGCGCGAGAAGGGGGCCATATTGGGCGGCTCGTTCGAGCACACCATCAATCCCAAGTTCGTGGACGCGCTCAAGGCAGTGAAGGTCACCGACCCTCTACTTGGTGAATTGAACGTATATGACCTGGTGATGAAACGCATTGAGCAGATGACTGACCCAGCGATGCTGTTCGACCCCTTCACTGGCCCGATCAAGGACCAGGCCGGGGTGGAGCGGCTCAAGGCTGGTCAGCGCGCCACCTACGGCGAACTGCTGACCATTGATTGGTTCGTCGAGGGTAACATCGGCACCGTTCCACGCTAACCGTGGATGTCTGCTGCCAGACAGTTGAAGATTACAAAGCAGGGGGCACCTGGCAAGTGTCCCCTGCGGCATCTCTGATATGCAAAAAGGAGTCTTGACGTGCTCAATGAGCCAGCAATGGACATCGCGGTGGCGATGCACAGCATTGTCAAGCGCTTCCCTGGTGCGCTGGCCAATGACCACATTTCCTTCGAGGCGCGTGTCGGCGAGATTCACGCCTTGCTGGGAGAAAACGGGGCCGGCAAGACCACCCTGATGAATATCCTATACGGCATCTATCATCCTGACGAAGGCGAGATCTATGTGAAAGGACGTCGGGTGACAATCCGTTCGCCCCGTGATGCCATAAGTTTGGGCATCGGGATGGTTCACCAGCATTGTCGGTTGGTGCCCACCCACACGGTAGCAGAGAACGTAGTGCTGGGACTGCCTGGAGACTTCCTTTTCCCCGACCGGGCTGCCCGGCGCAGGCTTGAAGAGTTCTCCAAGAAATATGGCCTCAGCGTCGACCCTGACGCGCGCATCTGGCAGTTGTCAGCCGGTGAGCAACAGCGAGTAGAGATCATCAAGGCACTTTACCGTGGCGCTGAAATCCTGATCCTGGACGAACCTACCTCCATGCTCACCCCCAGCGAGATTGATGAGCTGATGGGTGTCATTCGTCGCATGGCGGCCGAAGGGCACACGGTCATTTTCATTACCCATAAACTAGACGAGGTCTTCGCCATGAGTGACCGAGTGACCGTGTTGCGCCAGGGAAGAGTGGTAGCCACGCAGGGAACTGCCGACACGGATAAGCCTGGCCTTGCTCGACTGATGGTTGGACGCGAGGTCGTTTTCCGCCTGGAGAAAAAGCCGGCCCAAGCAGGCCAGGCGGTGCTCCGGGTGAAGGGCCTGCATGTATTGAATGACAGGGCTTTGCCAGCCGTCCAGAACGTTTCTTTCACCGTCTCGGCGGGCGAGATCTTGGGTATTGCGGGGGTAGCTGGCAACGGCCAGCGCGAATTGGTCGAAGCCCTGGTAGGCCTGCGCCCGAGCACGCAGGGCTCCGCCTTTGTTAAAGGACAGGACGTGACCAATCAGCCGCCGCGTGCTCTGATCGAACAAGGCGTCTGCTACGTCCCTGGCGAGCGCCTGGTTGGCCTGGTCCCTGGCCTGAGTGTGGCTGAGAATCTCATCCTGAAGGATTATTGCCACGCGCCTTTCAGCCAAGGGGCATTTCTCAATCACGCCGCCATCAGCGCACATGCGGACCGCCTAATCGCCCAGTATTCAGTGACGACCCCCAGTCAAGACACGCCGGTCAAACTGCTCTCCGGCGGCAACATTCAACGGGTGATTCTGGCCCGCGAAACGTCCCACGCTCCGATCTTGCTGATCGCAGCGCATCCCACCAGTGGCTTGGACGTAGGTGCCACTGAGCACATCCGCCAACTTCTCCTGGCACAACGCGACCAGGGGACAGCAGTGCTGCTAGTTTCCGAGGATCTGGAAGAAGTGCTGCAACTCAGCGAGCGTATTGCCGTGATGTTCGAGGGGCGAATCATGGGAATCATGTCGGCCAGCCAAGCTGATCTGGGGACGATCGGTATGATGATGGCTGGCGCGCAAGAAACGTCTGTCTCGGAGGCAGCGTGAGAGGCTGGCTACGTCTCAGGGTTGAAAAGCGATTGGCTGTGCCTCGCTGGTTGGAATTTCTGACACCAGTTCTCTCCCTTTTGCTGGCCCTAGTGGTCATTGCTGTGCTCTTTCGCGCCCTGGGCGTTGACCCAATCGTGGCCTACCAACGCATCTTCCGCGGGGCATTCGGCAGCCTGTACGGACTTTCTGAGACCACAGTCAAGGCCATTCCACTGATGCTGGTAGGGCTAGGACTAACCATAGCCTTCCGGGCCCAGGTGTACAACATCGGTGCGGAAGGACAATTGCTCGTGGGCGCCACATGCGCGACTGGCCTGGCCCTGGCCTGCCCTGACCTGCCAGCCTGGGCCCTCCTGCCCGGGATGTTCTTGATCGGTTTCCTCGGGGGTGCGCTGTGGGCTTTGGTTCCCGCTCTGCTTAAGGCGCGCTTCAGAGTGGACGAAGTGCTCAGCAGTCTTATGATGGTGTACATCGCCAGCGAGTTAGTGAACTACCTGGTGTATGGGCCGTGGAAGGGAGCCAGCGAAAGGGGATTCCCTTACACGGACAAGTTCTCGCCCTCGGCTCAACTCCCGCGTCTGTTCCGCACGCGGATCCACTACCCCACCCTCGTCCTGGCCGTGGTGCTGGCGGTACTGGCGTACCTGTTGATTCACCGAACAAAGTGGGGATTCGAAATCCGTGTTACTGGCGAGAATCCCGAGGCAGCACGCTATGCTGGCATGAACTACCTCAAGACGGTGCTCTTGGTTATGCTGCTCAGCGGAGGATTGGCCGGGCTGGCGGGGGTAGGCGAGGTCGCCGGCATCCACCATCGCTTGCGCTATCCACAGGGCATTTCGCCTGGGTATGGCTTTACGGCCATCATCGTCGCCTGGTTGGCCCGCCTCAACCCGCTGGCCGTCATCGTGACGGCAATCCTGCTCGGCGGTCTGCTCGTGGGCGGAGATGCCATCCAGGTAGCGCTCGGGCTGCCGGTGGCCACCATCTACATCTTCAACGGCGTGATCCTGCTGTTCGTGCTTGGGGGTGACCTGTTCACTCGCTATCAAATCCGTTTGGAATGGAGGCGTAAAGCGTGATGTGGGACTTTGTTCTTTCAGCACTGAGAGCCGCCATCCCGGCTGGAACCCCACTGCTTTATGGCACCCTGGGTGAGGTCACCGCCGAACGATCCGGAGTATTAAATCTGGGTGTGGAAGGGATGATGATTGTCGGGGCCGCGACCGCCTTCGGAGTCACGCACAGCACGGGCAATATCTGGCTAGGTGTGGCCGCGGCAGCACTGGCGGGAGGTCTATTGGCCCTAGTGCATGCCTTCGCCAGCATCACGCTGCGCGTCAATCAGGTGGTCTCAGGTCTGGCCTTGACGATGCTGGGGTTGGGTCTGAGCGGCCTGCTGGGCAAACGGTACATCGGCACGCCGCCCCGCACGCGGTTCGCGCCCCTGGCTGTACCAGGGTTGAGTGACCTACCAATCATCGGGCCGCTGTTCTTTCGCTACGATCCCCTTGTCTACCTGGCCATCATTATGGTGCCAGTGCTCTGGTTCATCATGTACAAAACCCGCTGGGGCGTTACCCTGCGCTCGGTGGGCGAGAGTCCGGCCACCGCTGACACATTAGGTGTCAATATCTTTCGAGTGCGTTACCTGGCACTCTTCTTTGGCGGTCTGATGGCTGGCGTGGGTGGGGCCTACCTTTCGGTCGTCTATACAACTGCCTGGATTGAGGGTATGACCGCCGGCGCCGGCTGGATCGTCATTGCCCTGACCATCTTTGCCATGTGGGATCCGGTGCGCGCCCTGCTGGGGGCCTACCTGTTCGGCGGCGTGCGCGTCTTGCAGTACCGGCTTCAGCCCCTGGGTATTTCGCCCAACCTGCTCAATATGCTGCCGTTCGCCTTCACCATTCTGACCTTGCTGCTCAGCGCTGGCGAAGCGATGCGCAAGCGGATCGGGGCCCCGGCGGCGCTGATGCAGCCGTATGCAAGGGAGGAACGCTAGCTTCCTGACCGGGACTCGGTGCGTGCCTGACTTGGCACGATCCCTCCGGAGGCACTTATCTTGCAGCTTACGGATGTACGCTTACAATGCATTGAGAGAATCGTTGGTATCGGCCGCACACCCGTCTGGCGTGTGAAGTCCATGACTTGACTATACAAAACGGCTCGGTATGGTCTGGAAATGCGAATCCTAACGAAACGGAACATTGACATACCCGAAGAGCAAGTTGCTGACTTTTGCCGACGTTGGCACATCAGCGAGTTCGCTCTATTTGGGTCGGTGCTGCGTGACGATTTTGACCCAGATAGCGATGTGGACATACTGGTTGCATTTGCGCCAGGAGCCGATTGGAGCTTGCTCGATCATTTGCGCATGGAACAGGAATTGGCAGATTTACTAGGCCGCAAAATTGACCTCCTCAGTAAGCGAGCAGTTGAACGGAGCCATAATTGGATACGTCGCCAGGAAATACTAGACACCGCCGAGGTCATTTATGCCTCGTGATGAGACAATCCTTTTGGATATTGCCCGAGCGGCCCGTTTGGTTCTTGAATTCAAGCAGGGCATCGGTAAGGCAGCCTTCCTCAAGGACATCAAAACAGCGATGTATCCCCGAGAGAGGGGAGCAAAACAGCAGCGCGGAACATCAACCCAGTCTCGCAGCGTCGCATGAAAGAAACCCGCCTTCTCTTACCAGAAGAGGGGTTTCTTGGGTCCCTTGCTGCCTGCTGCTCGTGACTATGCCTTGGCTACAGGCTTCTCTTTCCTCCTCCGTCGCCAAATGAGCCATACGATGCCAAATGGAATCAGCAGGATGATGGCTACAGGCAGGATGTAGAAAACTATCCAGATTGCGGCGTCGGCAATGAAGCGCAACGCGTGCAGAAGAGCCCGCAATGCCCCCGCCAGAGTTGCAGAGGGTTGCCAGGTACCAACAGCAATTGGCCGAGTAAGCACGTCGGGGATCAATTCAATCGTCACCGCAGCCATGGCTGATGTCCTCTCCAGATACTGCATACGGCCTTTGAGTTGTTCAATCTGGCCCCGTATGTTAGTCAGCTCGCGATGCACAGCAAGAACGTCCTCCGCCTTGCCTGTCTTCTCACGAACCGTTTTCAAAAGCTCTAACAGTTCCTGCTCGGTGGCCTCCAGGTTGCGCAAGCGTGCGCTGAGGTCAGTGTACTCCTCGGTCACATCCTGGCTGCTGCCGCTCTCACTCTCCACCCTGACAGCAAGAGCCTTAAGCTCGGTCAAGGCATCATCCAACGATTCCGCCGGAACGCGCACTGTAACCGAGCCTCGCATTTGTTCCTCGTCACGCCACATGCGCGTATCAGCCACGTAACCGTCCAGTGCCTCAATGATGCTCTTGATCTGCGCCAGACTCTCCTCCGGGTCCTTGACCACTAGAGATAGTTGTGCTGTGCGCACAAGCATTCGCTCTTCGCTGGCCTTGACCAGGCCTTTGTCACCAGCAGGCGCTGGCGCCGGTAACAGTTCTTCTACTCCCTCCCGCCCAGCCCCAGTATAAGGGCTCTCTTTAACAACCTGCGGCACAGGAGCACCGCGAGCAGCACAAGCCGCAACAACAAGAGCGAATGACAATATGAGAGTCAACACTACGTACTTCTTGGTCACCACGGTAATCCTCCTAGCTTGCATTAGAATATTCGGTTCACTATCAGGACGTAACACGCTGACACAATGTTCCGCGCTATTAGGCAGGTCTTACTCACCAGCCATCGGACAGACGCGTCGCCAGACGCTGCGGCAGACCCAGAGAAACCATCAGGCGCTGCGTCTCTTCGACCGGGTATTCCACGCGCCTGTATTCGATGGTGTTCTCTTCCATGTCCAGAATGACGTAGCTGGCACGAGGGTCGCCATCGCGCGGCTGTCCCACTCCACCTGGATTGATAAGCAACCGTTCTTCATCAATGGGCACAGACTCGGTCAATGGCAGCACAAAGCCGTCACATGTGCTAAACGAACCAGTGAAACAGTAGATGCCTGGCACGTGTGTGTGACCGAACAGGCAGAACGCGGTGTCGAAATAGGCAAAATTGGCCGCTGCCACAGAAGAGTCTGTGATGTACTCCCAAATAGGATAACGAGGACTGCCATGAACGATGGTAAAGTTATCCTCGATGAGTGTCTCGGGCAGGCTTTCTATAAATTCCCTGTTGCTCGGCGTAAGCTGCTTCCTGGTCCAAAGGCAAGCGCGCAATGCATCCGGATTGAATGCGGCAATGTCCAACTTATCAATTGCGGCCCAGTCATGGTTCCCCGCAACACAGATGTGAGGCAACGCTTTCAGCCTCTCAATGCACTCGTTAGGCTGTGGCCCATAGCCAATGACATCGCCCAGGCACCAGATCATATCAAATTGACCCGCGTCGGCAAGAACGGCTTCAAAAGCGGCAAGATTACTGTGGATGTCAGACAGGACCAGATGACGCACACTCTTCCTCTCTACTGCTTCGTGCACCAACCGTTCGTCCTCGCGTAGCATCTTCGTCGCTCGCGACGAACGGCGCTTGACGGGATTGCTAAACCTCGCTGGTCGGATTATCGTAAGAAAGGGGGTGCTTGAGTTTACCGCTTGACGCAGTACCCTGTAAAACAGCGCGCTCAACGATTGAACTAATGTTACCACAGATTGGTTGTCTTACACAAGTGAGAGTCGGAGACTGTGAGAAATACTGTGTTGAAAGTATAATGGGGGTGTGTTGATAGGCAGCATAGCATTGCCAGGTGTGATAATCGTTCTCGTCGTGGCTACAAGCTTGACTGTCATATACGCCGTAAACCATCTTATCTACCCGAAGCGTAGCCTTGTTGGCGGTAGGCCCTCCGATTATGGCCTACCCTACGAGAAGGTCTCCTTCCAGAGTGCGGATGGAACCACTCTGCGGGGCTGGTTTGTGCAAGCCACAGATTCTCGCGGCAGCGTGATTTTCTGCCACGGCTACGCAGGCAGCAAAGCGCCCGATCTGCAATACGTGCCCTGGTTTCGCGCACGCGGATACAACGTCTTGCTCTTTGACTTTCGCGCACATGGCGAAAGCAGTGGTGACAGAAGCTCACTGGTCTACTATGAACGCGAAGATCTGCTGGCTGCCATAGCCTGCCTGCAGCAGCACGGCATCAATCAAATAGGACTGATGGGTTTCTCCATGGGAGCTGCGGTCGCTATCGCCACTGCAGCTGTAAGTGAGGCTGTGCGTGCCGTCATCGCCGACAGTGGATTCGCTGAGTTGAGAACCATCGTGAGCAACGGCATGCGGAAGCGAGGGATTCCACCGCTGATAGCTTTGGGCCTGACCACCTTGGTGGTCTGGGCAGCCGGCCATCGCCTGGGCTGCCGCCTGACGGACAGCGACCCACTGCGCTGGGTCGGTCGCCTCGCTCCTCGGCCATTGTTGCTCATCCATGGCGAGCAAGACTGCGATGTTCCCGTAACCGAAGCACATCGTCTGTACGAGGCAGCTGGCGAGCCCAAGGAGTTATGGGTTGTGGCCGGAGCCGGTCACCGCCGTGTAGACCAAATCTGCGCGGACGAGTACATGTCCAGGGTACTGGCATTCTTCGACAACTGGCTCTAGATAGAGGGGATGTGTCATTGCGTTCAATCTCGTTGAGTTCTTTTGATAATATTCTGATTCAGTACTTTTCATCTTAGTATATAATAATAGTAGTAGTAGGCCCTGTGGAAAGCGGGGAGACAAATGCAATCGAGAGCATCGCTCTCGGCAGGCTACAACACCTAGTGCCGCTCGGGGCTGTTTCTCCTAGGAATGGGCAGAGGGTGATCTTCGTTCCGCGTACGCTGTATACAGGCATTGTGGATAAACAAGGGATACAGCGTGGTAGAAGAGCAACATATCAATCTGGCAGGCCGGATACTAGGACTTGAGAAGCGTAGCCGACGAGAGCCTATGGCTAGGGGATAGAGGCACCTGGGGAGCAACCTGGCAGGCGCCGGAGAGGGATTTGGGGGCCGAGTTATCCCCAATTAACCGTAGTTATCCACAGTTATTGGGCACTTATCCACAGATCATAGTCGAATTCGAGGCTGATGGCCTGAACGAACGCGGACGCGTTCCTTGTACAGTTGCTCCTTAATAGCGAGCACGTCACGCCGCAGTTGGTCGTTCTCTTCTATCCCGGCCGCGATTTTGTTACAACCGTATAGCACGGTCGTGTGATCGCGTCCTCCAAGGATCTCACCGATCTGTGGCAATGAGTGATGCAGCTCTTCTCTCAACAGGTACATTGCTACCTGGCGAGCAAGGGCAACCTCGTGACGACGTTGTCGGCTCTTCAGCACAGGCACTTCCAGACCATAGTGCTCGCACACAACCTCGATGATCTGTTCAATAGTGACAGAGTCAGAACGAGTCAGGATGCGCTCCAGTGCTAAAGCTGCCATATCCACTGTGAGTTCGGCATTCGTCAAACGAGTGAGCGCGACAACTCGGTTCAGTGCCCCCTCCAGTTCGCGAATGTTGCTTTGGATCTTCCCAGCGATGAAATCAATGACCTCGGACGGGACTGCTAGAGGCTGCAATTCGGCTTTGGAGCGAAGGATAGCGATGCGCGTTTCCAGATCCGGAGGTTGTATGTCGGCGATGAGACCCCACTCGAACCGAGAGCTGAGACGCTCCTCCAGCGTGCTGATTGCTCGCGGCGGTCGGTCGCTGGACATCACAATCTGCTTGCTCGCTTCATGGAGCGTATTGAAAGTATGAAAGAATTCTTCCTGTGTGCTTTCTTTGCCGCCAATGAACTGAATATCATCAATCAGCAGAACGTCTATGTTGTTTCGATATTTGGTGCGAAATTCTTGTGTGCTCTGTCTGCGAATCGAGTTGATTAACTCGTTAGTGAAAGTCTCCGAAGAAACGTACAACACGTGAGGTGTACGAGTGAGCGCCATATTGCCAATGGCCTGCAGCAGGTGGGTCTTGCCCAGTCCTACACCTCCGTAGACAAACAGAGGATTGTAAGCCTTGCCAGGGTTTTCGGCTACCGCTCTTGCAGCCGCATTTGCCAGGCGATTGAAGTTGCCGACAATGAACGCCTCAAAAGTATACTTCGGGTTCAGGCCTGTATTGAAGGACGAGCGCTGCGTACGCCTTGCTTGTAGCAAGACCAGCGGTTCTTCAGCGACGTCGGTCAACAGCGCCTGTTCTTGCACGGCTTTACGATTGCGCTTTGGATGAACGATAAACTTGACATCTACAGTATGGCTTACAATACCTGTGAGGGTACGCTTGATTGTGGTTAGCAGGCGATTCTCGAGCCAGTCCTTGGCGTAGCCACTGTGGACTCCGATCAAGAAGGTGCCGTCCTCGTAGCTGATTACGTGAGTGTTCTTTACCCAGGTGTCAAATGTGGCCCTGGTCAGTTGCAGCTGCAATTCCCCAAGTGCTGCCTGCCACGCCTGCTTAGGATTCATACCATCCCCCCACCAACAACGTGCAACGGTAACTAGAAGAAGTGATTCGAGGCGTCTGATTGCCAGTCTTGTTGTCGAGTGAGCGCCGGAGTGAAAACGGCACATTCCCTGTTTGTGCGAAAAAAGCCACGTGCCATTGCGATGGGCCGAAAGCGGGCGTGGGGACGCCGGGGCTCGGTCTTCTGAAGATTCGCCTATCGTCAGTGACAATAGAAATGAAGCCAGAGGAGGAACAGCTTGGCTGTGTTGGAGCGTCTATGTTGTAATGCAGTTGGAATGGCAGCAATGCCCCCCCCGCTTCACCAACGCAACAGTATTCTACCCGAGAGGAGATTTTTGACAAGACGGGCAAATCGCTGTCGGCGTGTTCTGCTCTTCCGTGGCTAGTTCAACAGCACAATATGTAGTATCCCGATGTCGAGAATACCCTAGGAATAGGGTTCTCGGTGTTACTTATTGTGGCACAGATAGATACCTTAGTTTTAAGGATTCTTATCGTAAACACTAGAGGGTTTAGGCGGCTTCCAGCGGCCTGAGATTTGTTTGTGGCACGATGTGTGCTACAATCATGTTGCCGGTTCCAGATGTCGCTTCGTCATTCTTGTTCCACAAGGGCACCAATGCGCCGATTAGTACTTCCCATTGTTCTTCTACTCATACTGCTGACTGTGGTGTTGCTTTTCGTCTTATGCCCTCGTCAGGTCTATGGTACGGTCGCTGACGGACTCAACGGCGAGCTCATTACTGGCGCCGTCATCCTGGCTGGCGAGGATAGCGCTTGTTCTGATCAGACAGGGAGCTACAGCCTTGGCTGGATACGCGGGACCCTGACGCTGACTGTGCTGCTGGATGGCTACCTGCCTGCTGAAGCACAAGTCCCTAACGGCGAGTTCCCTGGTCAGCTAGTGCCCTTGCACATCGCCTTGACTCCCAACACTTTGTCGGGAACTGTGCGTGATGCTGAGACGGGAGCCCCACTGCCAGGAAGCTTCATCACTGCTGGGCACCTACATGCCACTGCGGATGAGCAGGGGCATTACACCCTGCGTCGTGTGAAAACAGGGACGCCCTTGAGCGCATCAATGCCGGGCTACGAAATGAGCAGCGTTGTCCTCAGTGGACAGGAGGTGCAGGACTTTGTACTTCGACCTACGGAGATCAGAGTCGTGGTCTTGGACATCTACTCCTGGCAGCCTGTTCCGGATTCGGTAGTAGTCTACGGTTCCACGCGTCTTACTACGGACGCGCGTGGCACGGTGATCATGAAACGTCTTCTCACGGGCTCAGTGGTATCAGTCCAGGCTGTCGGTTATGCCGCGACAGAGCTGGTGTGGCATGGAGGCGACACGGTTTCTGTCGCTATACGTCCCAACACGCTCCGAGGTGTGGTCAGGGACAGCAGCAATGGCGAGCCCCTGAAGGGTGCTATTGCGACAGTAGCTTCTGCAGGAAGGGTGATTACTTCCTCTATCACGGGAGCAGATGGGAGCTACACTTTTGTGGATTTGCCCTCTCCGATCAACCTCGTGATTGCTGCTGTGGGCTATGACAGGTCCGAAATTGAAGTCGGGCCAATGACCGAGGTGGACGTCTATCTCAAACAGTTCCAGGTCAGAGGCATCTACATGCCCTTTGGCATTCTCGCCAGTGAGAGAAGAGTGCACGAGCTGATTGACCTGGTGCACCGTACGGAGCTTAATGCTATTGTGGTGGATGTGAAAAATGACCGGGGTTGGCTGGCTTATCCCAGTGGGTCAGTCCTGGCTCAGGGGACTGGGGCATACAAGCCAGAGGTTATGGATATCGGTGAGTTTGTGTCGCTTTGCCGCGAGAAAGGCATCTACATCATTGCACGCCTGGTGGTTTTCAAGGACTCGACGTTAGCCACTGCTTATCCAGAATGGGCTGTGCGCACAGAAAGCGGCGAACTGTGGAGGGACTCTGAGGGATCATCGTGGGGCGATCCCTTCCGCAAGGAAGTGCAGGATTACAACATCGCCATTGCCAAAGAGGTGGCCATGCTTGGCTTCGACGAATTGCAGTTTGACTACCTGCGCTTCCCGTCCGATGGCGCTGTTCTCGAGACCCGTTATGCGCAGGAGAGCACGCTGGAATCGCGCTGCAAGACCATGAACGAGTTCTGTGCGCGATTGCGCTGTGAACTGGAGCCCTACTCAGTCCTGTTGTCGGCAGACATCTTTGGATTAACCGTCTGGGTCTCGCCAGAGGAGGACATGGGCATTGGGCAGCGAGTCATTGACATCGCACCCTACATGGACTACATTTCTCCCATGCTCTATCCTGCGACGTTTGAGCCTGGAAATCTGGGATACGACCAGCCTGGGTTGTATCCTTATCAGGTTGTCTATCGCAGTTGCGTTGAATTGACCAGGCGTACCAAGACGAAAGTGCGTCCCTGGCTGCAGCACTACTGGTACGATGTCGAACAAATGCGTCTGCAGAGGAAGGCAGTAATGGATGCCAGGACTTGCGGATGGATGTTCTGGAACGCTGCGGGCAGGTACGACGAACAAGTGTTTGATCCTGCAGAAGAGCCTTGAGTAGGTCTAGCACAAGTCTACGACACGTGCGTCATGACCTCGCGCAAAGCATCCATAGTGGGTTCTATGATGTGCGGTTTGCCAGCAGCCTGGATGGCGCTTTGCACATCCTTGAGCCCATTGCCGGTGACTAGCACGACGACGTGTTCATCTGGATTTACTCGCCCTTGTTCGAGGGACTTGCGGAGGCCGGCGAATCCGGTCACTCCCGCTGGTTCACCAAAGACGCCAGCGCTTCGTGCCAGTATACGCATGGCCTCGAGTATCTCCTCATCGCTTACGGCGACAAATTGACCTCCCGACTGACGGACTGCGCGCAGCGCCTTGATGGCATCACGAGGCACACCCACGGATATGCTGTCGGCGATTGTATGTGGCACTATGGGCGTGATTGCCTCTGTCCCCTCTTGCCAGGCCTTGACCAGCACTGCGGAACCTTCAGCTTGTACCCCGATGAGTTGCGGCAGGCGGCTGATGAAACCCAAAGCGTGGAGGTCCTTCAGCCCCTTCCACAATCCCCCGATGATGCAGCCATCACCCACGGCGACAAAGATCTTGTCTGGAGGGTTCCACTCCAGTTGCTCGCAGATTTCGAAAGCCGCTGTCTTCTTGCCCTCGGATAGATAGGGGTTATAGGCTGTGTTCCGACTGTACCATCCGTATTCTGCAGATGCTTCCAGGCATAGGTCAAAGGCCTGATCATAGGTGCCGCGCACCATGACCACGTTCGCTCCGAAGACGAGTAGTTGTGCTACTTTGGCCTGCGGAGCCCGCTCGGGGACGAAGATGTAGGTGGTCAGCCCCACGCTCGCTGCCAGGCCGGCCAGGGATGAGGCAGCGTTGCCGGTGGAGGCGGCGGTGATGATATCCTTTCCCAGTTCTCTCGCTTTGACAATTCCAACAGCGCTGGCGCGATCCTTGAACGAAGCGGTGGGATTGCGTCCGTCATCTTTGATATAGAGGTGCGCCAGACCCATCTGCGCTCCTAATCGCAGCGCATGGTACAGCGGGGTCCAGCCCACCTGCAAGGGGGGAATGAACTGCCGATTTGTGATGGGCAACAAGTCGGCATAGCGCCAGATGGAGTAGTCACGGCTCTCTGCTAGTTTGGCTTTAGATATGTGACGTCTGATGAACTCATAGTCGTAGATGACGTCGAGGATGCCCTCATTGCCGTGCCTTGGGCAAACGTAGTCTACCTCGTCAATACCATATTCTGCCCCACAGAGCATGCACTTGAATCCTATGACGTGTTTCAAAGTTTTGCCTCCTTCCGAGCCAATTATAGAGGCTGCGCGTGCTATGTCAAAAGACACGCTTCGAGTGGATGCACGACAGATTTTGGGCCAAAAGCGGTTTGCGTCTGGTCAAGTATCGGAGCCAGGGTCAAAGCTCTGTACACAAATCCAGCTCAATCCCAAGCTACTGGCATAGGCTCTAAGCGGACGGCAGTCCGCGTCCTATGCCAGGCACGCGGCTGACGAAGCGCACTGACTAGACACGGGGGCTATCGCATCTTTGACGCCGCCACGAAGGTGCTCAGGCTATTCTCTTCCTGTGGACTGAGTTGCCTGGGCGGTGGTCGAACGAGCAATGGGAGTTCATCTACCAAGAACTTGGCCAAATCTGAAAGACCCCGCTCAGCCGCATTTGCCAAAAGACATCTCTTGTGATAGAATGCGCGCATTCCGAATACTGGAGGACAGCAGTGCCGGTTGTGGATGGTAGAACGGTTGGAGGTCGCTCCAATCGTCCTTGTGTCCATAGCAGCAACGAGCAGTCTGTATCGGCGACTGAATCGAGTCGCCTTCCCGAGATTGTAGACTAGTACTAGGGCTAGGTGCTGTTTCGCGTGCATCCTAGCCCCTCTGTTATGTAAGGCACTGGCACGTCCAGTAACCCTTGGTCAGAAAGGATCTATATGCAGGAGACTCCTTTTCTCAAGTCTCTGAGGCGAGTGGTCCACGATCCACGCGCGGAGAACGCAGCATACGCCATTGCTGTGCTTCTTCTGGTTTCCAGCCTGTGGCTGCCTCCTATCTCCGCCGGGACGCGGGTCTTACACCTTGACTACCCCCTGATCACCCAAGCGGGGGGAGCCGTCAGTAGTCTTAATGGCGCCCAGCTTCTGATCCCTGAGGGGGCTTTGAGCAGACAACTTCGCTTGAAGATGCTCGCCATGTCCTGTCTAGACTTTCTTTCCGGAGTAGGAGACCAGATAGAGGACAGGGCTGCGAAGGCGATTTCTGCAGAGCCGGTGATAGTGCAAGATGACTACATCTATCGCTTCGACGCATACGGCTCACTGCCCTCGGAAGCCATCTTGATCCTGCCTCTGCCGGAGGGCATCGATCCTGATACCGCAGATCTTTATACCTGGGATGGACAGAACTGGGAATGGGCACCTGCGCATGTGATACCCGAAGAGGGAGTGCTCGAAGCACACCTTGCCTCCGTTCCGTCTATGGCAGCAGTGGTGCAGACGAAGCGCTTGAATCCCGCCGTAGCTGTGGTAGTGGAGGACGATGGTGGGATAGCCGACAGGGCAGTGAGCATCCTGTCGGCTGAGAATGACGTACCGGATGCAGCAAGGGGCGTGCTGTTGGCTGAAGCTGAAGTGACAGGCCCGCGAACGAGCTTCCTATCGGGGATCAATCCTAATGGCTTTTGCTTGAACGCTGATGGTACAGTGAGTTACGCACACAACACGGGTTGGGTCGGTGTACCGCAAGGCTATTTCATCTTGCCGGTTGTCAGCAATCGCGAGGACGGCAAAGTGCGACCCGAAGTGCTCAACAGTGTCTTGTTGGATCCAGAGGCACGAAGCAACAGCATTGCCGCGCTCACCGACCTGGCAGTGGAGAAGACGTACGCAGGCGTGCAGTTGTACTACCAGGGTCTCGACCCAAGCCTGCGTGACGAGTTTGTTTCCTTTGTGGCGGAACTGGCCGATTCATTGCATGTGCAGGGCAAGATGCTGTCCGTTCGTGTGGAAGAGCCGAGCCAGGTCGCACAAGACCGCTGGGAAACAGGGGCTTATGACTGGCAGGCGTTAGGCGAGGTAGTGGATACCTTGGTTATTCCGGCCATGGACTCGCCGTCGGCTTACGCTCCAGGTGGCCAGATGGAAGCACTACTACGCTGGGCTGTAGGGGAGGTTGACCGAACGAAACTGCAGATTGCTATATCAGTGTATGGCTACAGAATCGTGGGTGGGGTTTCAACCAGGGTCCCGTATCTTCAAGCTCTGTCCGAAGTATGCCACTTGGCTGTTGAAGGCAGCAAGGAAACGGTAGGACCTGGTGAAGACGTAGCTTTGCTATTGCCCAGACTATGCGAGTCCGGTGGACTCCAGTACGATGAGGACACGGCAACATACTGGATCGCCTACAAAGATGAACAGGACAGGGATGCTCAAATCTGGTTGGAAGATGCAACTAGTATTGCTCACAAGTTGCAGCTGGTTGCTGACTATAACATACGCGGCTTAACGCTGGAGAATCTTTTTGATGAGCAGAATGACGAGCGCGTCCTGGATCTGCTCAGGCACTTCAGAAACTTGTTCATCCCACCCGTGCATAGTGAGTTCACTGTCATCTGGACGATACAGGGACCCTCCAATGAGGAAACCACTATGGCAGTCTCGCCGCTTACTGCGCCCAGCTACGTTTGGGAGGCACCTGACAATCCAGGCTACTACCTGATAGCAGCATCCATTTCAGATGATGGTGGGCACACAACTGACGTGCGTAGCAACACCCTCAGGGTGGAGATTCCGACGCCTACGCCCACGCCGACGCCAACTCCTACGCCGACGCCAACTCCTACGCCTAGTCCGAAGCCGAGAGCCCCTGTTGCTACACACGCTACTCAGGGGCCGGGGTTCGACTATGGCATCCAGGGAGATGCAATCGCAGACGGCGACCACGGCCGACTGTTCGGGCACGTCCAGCAGTTGGGCTTCAGATGGTACAAGCAGCAGGTTGAATGGTTCCGCTTCAATTCCGGGCCAGGTCAATACGACTGGGGGGCACTGGATCGTATCGTGAACAGTGCCAATGCTGCTGGTATCAAGTTGTTATTCAGCGTGGTCAAGGCTCCCAAGTGGGCTCGCCCGCCTGGGGATACCGATGAAGGTCCACCGTCTGATCCCGGAACCTATGCCACCTTTATGCGGGAAATGGCTGCCCGCTACAAGGGGCGTGTACAGGCGTATGAAATCTGGAACGAGCAGAATCTGTACTACGAGTGGGGTGGCCGGGGCGGTAAGCTCAATGCTGGTAAGTACGTCGAGCTTTTGAAGGCTGCCTATCATGCCATCAAGTCTGTTGATCCGGGTGCAACCGTCATAGCGGGCGCGCTTACCCCAACAGGGTGGAATGATGGCGACATCGCTATTGACGACCGGGTCTATCTTGAACAGATGTATCAGGCTGGGGTAAAGAACTACTGTGATGCTATAGGTGCACACCCCAGTGGGTACAACAATCCACCCGATGCAGACTGGCAAACCTACAAGGATCCGAGTGCCAGCTTCCAGGCCACGGGGCACCCAAGTTGGTTCTTCCGGGGCACGCTGGAGAGCTATCGTAACATTATGCTGAAATACGGCGATGGCGGCAAGCGTATCTGGGCGACCGAATTCGGTTGGGCCTCTGTGGAGGGTCTGGGTGTGCCGCCGGTAGGTGGGTATGAGTATTCGGCAGACAATACCGAGATGGAGCAAGCGCAGTATATCACTCGTGCCTACGAAATGGCCAGGAATTGGGGCTGGGTAGGGCCCATGTTCCTGTGGAATCTCAACTTTGGGCCTGTGTGCGGTGCCGGCGACGAGAAAGCTGCTTTTGGTATTATACGGCCGGACTGGAGCATGCGCCCTGCTTTTGCAGCCCTGGCAAACATGCCCAAGTAAGCTCGCGACTTTCCGGAATAGTCTGCAGAGCACGGGAGAACACCCCGTGCTCTGTTTGTGCATGACAGTGGAAGGAGCATTCTCATGACGGAGATAAAGCAATCTGGCTCCCGTCCGACGCGCAGCGGCGGAATCCTGTGGATTGCGCTCGTGTTGGTGTTAGTTGGTGCGGTGGGCCTGATTTGGTTGTTGTTCTTCAATGAATCCACGCCTCCGATAGCCTTGGTTGCTACCCGTACGCCACGACCTACTTTCACTATCTCGGGTCAGGCTGTTCAGCCCAGTTCGACCCCTGTCCCGCCTCCTGCCACGAACACGGTGGTTCGGCTCACAAGGACGCTTGTGCTGCCAACGGCCACGCCTGTGCCGCTGACTGCGACCCTCGAGGCAAGTCCTGTGCCGACGGTCCCACCGCCCAAGCCTTTACGCATGAACTCTCCGGAGTATGGGATGCAAGCCTTTCTGTGGTGGCGACCGGAAGTGGCCAGCCGAGACATGGGCATGATCAAGGATGCTGGCTTTGGTTGGGTCAAGCAGAATATCGGCTGGCGTGATGTTGAGGGCGCTGGCAAAGGGCAGTGCGATTGGAGTCGTGTTGACTGGATCGTCTACGAGTGCAACAAACTGGGGCTGGATCTGCTCGTGCGCATAGACCACCAGCCACAGTGGGCAGGCGGCAACTATCCAACCAATGGCCCCCCTGATAATCATGCTGATTTAGGTGATTTTCTGTATGCCATGGCCAGCCGCTACAAAGGGCGTATCCGGGCCTATGAGATATGGAATGAGCCCAATTTGGCACGCGAGTGGGGTGGACGCCCGCCGAATGCTGCCCAGTATGTGGCTTTGCTGCGAGAGGCATACCGGCGTATCAAGCAAGCGGACCCGAACGTGATGGTCATCAGCGCCGGTCTCACGCCTACAGGAACCCAATCGCCTCAGGCTATGCCTGACGACGTATATCTGGAGCAGATGTATCAGTCCATGGGAGGCAACAGCGATGGCTATTTCGACGTGCTGGGCGTTCATGCCG
Source organism: uncultured Anaerolineales bacterium (assembly GCA_964478075.1). Classification (GTDB taxonomy): domain Bacteria; phylum Chloroflexota; class Anaerolineae; order UBA2200; family UBA2200; genus DAOUEX01. The sequence goes on from CAYZGO010000020.1 coordinate 31,829, forward strand.
CTGGCTACAAGGCACCGCCGGAACTCAGTCCCGACGACGCAGCCAGCAATCCCAATTATGGCGGCCAGCGCTTCTTCTGCTTCCGACGCGTAGAGGACCTGCGTCGCATCATGCAGAAATACGGTGATGCAGATAAGCAGTGTGCTGTGCTCGAGTTTGGTTGGACCAGCGACCCAATTCACCCCTCCTATGCCTGGCATCGTGTGGATGAAGAGACAAAGGCTAACTACTTCGTGCGGGCCTATCAGTGGGCCAAGAACAATTGGTCGCCCTGGATAGGCGTCATGAGCCTCATCTACATTGCCGACCCTGATTGGACCGAGGCCGACGAACAATACTGGTGGGCCATCTCTGATCCTGGATACCCGGAGTTCAGGCCGCGTCCAGCCTACATCAAGCTCAAAGCGATGCCCAAGTAGAGAGGCCGGTCAGGAACTGGTTTTTTTTGACAGCAGATGCCATTTGCGATATACTCCTGTAGCGTCAATAAGAAGTTGAGCAACAATATGCTGGAGATTCAGGAGTGTCAAATCCAGAGTACTCTGTTGACAACGCTTGCAGCACGGTGATCTAAAATGCGTATCGTAGTCGAGGGTGGCCCCAAGTTGGAGGGTGAAGTATCTGTCGAAGGTGCCAAGAATGCTGCTTTGCCCATTCTGGCAGCAACGTTGCTTACCTCCGACGAGTGCCTGTTGGAGAACTTGCCGGACATTGAAGACATTCGCATCATGGCTACTCTGTTGCGCAGCCTGGGAGCCAGCGTCAAGATAGAGGGAGCGCACAGCGTGCTGGTCAGGGCTGGGGATCTGGTGAAGCATTCCGTTCCCGTAGATCTGGCCACCAGGATACGTGGCAGCTTCCTCATTGTAGGCGCGCTTTTAGGCCGCTTGGGCAGGGTCGAAGCCCCCCATCCTGGTGGTTGCGCCATAGGTACGCGTCCGGTCAGTGTTGATCTCAAAGGCTTCCAGGCGATGGGGACCAAGATTGATCGTCTGGACGGCAACTATGTGCTGCAAGCGCGAAGGCTGTCCGGGGAGAGAATCTCGCTGGACTACCCCAGTCATACTGGCACTGAGAATCTCTTGCTCGCTGCGTCTCTGGCGAAGGGTACCACAATCATTGAGAACGCCTCTGTGGAGCCGGAGGTCGCCGACCTGGCGAGCTTCTTGAATGCCATGGGTGCGCGTATCTACGGCGCTGGCACTGGAATCATCCAGGTCGAGGGCGTTCGCAAGCTGCATGGCGCTGTCTACCGTGTTATGCCTGATCGCCTGGAAGCCGGCACGTTTGCCATCGCAGCAGCCATAACCAGAGGTTGCGTGACTATACGAGGCCGTGTTGCTCGGTATTTGGGTGCTTTGAGCAGCAAACTTGGCGAAGCAGGGGTATCCGTAACTGCGGAAAAGGAAGCGTATGCTGTGGAAGGTTGTGAACGTCTCTCGGCCATAGATATACAGACTTTTCCCTATCCCGGCTTCCCAACAGACCTGCAGGCTCCCATTGGTGCTTTGTTGACGCAAGCACATGGCGAAAGTTCCATCCATGAGACGGTGTACGATGGCCGTTTGCACTACGTAGGTGAGTTGCAGAGGATGGGTGCTGATATTAAAGTGGAAGGACAGACGGCTCTGATTCGGGGACCGAGTCGCTTGAGGGGCAGTGAGGTGAGAGCGCTTGACATTCGCTCGGGCGCTGCTGTGATCCTGGCGGCTCTCGCCGCAGATGGCAAGTCTGTGATTTCAGACATGGGCTACGTTGACCGCGGGTATGAAGGAATTGATGAGAAACTTGCCCAACTGGGTGCCAGGATCGAAAGAGTAGCGTAACGGATTCGTCTAGTCCGCATAGGGGGTTCAATGCTCATAAGACAGGTAGGTATCGATCTCGGTACGGTTAACGTGCTGGTGTTTGTGCGCGGCAAAGGTATTGTGCTGCGCGAGCCTTCTGTGGTTGCTATTTCTCTCAATGACAACCGCATTGTGGCTGTGGGTGAAGAGGCCCGTCTTATGCTGGGGCGCACGCCAGAAACCATTGAAGTAATGCGTCCAATGCGTGATGGTGTTATCGCGGACTATGTCGTCACAGAGGCCATGCTGCGATATTTCCTATCAAAGGTCTGTGGCCGCTTTCGGCTGCTCCGCCCCGAAGTGATGATAAGCGTGCCGGTGGGAGTTACGAGTGTGGAAAGCCGCGCGGTGCGGGATGCGGCCATCCAAGCGGGTGGTAAAGCAGCGTATCTGATCCCTGAACCACTGGCTGCTGCCCTCGGAGCCGATATGCCCATTCACACGCCGACCGGCAACATGATCGTGAACATTGGTGGCGGAGTCAGTGAAGCTGCGGTGATCGCCATGAATGGCATTGTGGTTTCGAGCTCGGTTAGGATAGGTGGCACCAAGACCGACGAGGCCATTGCTGCCTATATCCGACGCAAGTATAACTTGATAGTTGGGGAGCAAACCGCTGAGGAGATAAAGATCCAGATAGGCAGTGCATTGCCACTCGAAGACGAATTGAGGATGGATGTGCGCGGTCGGGGCCAGGTGACTGGTTTGCCAAATACGATCAGCATAACTTCTGGCGAGGTCACTGAAGCCATCGTTGAGGCCCTGGCTGGTATCGCTGCCACAGTAAAGTCAGTGCTCGAGAAGACGCCACCAGAATTAGTCTCGGATATCATTGATCGGGGCATGGTCATGGCAGGTGGTGGCTCATTGCTGCGCAATATGGACCGCTTTTTGACGGGGGAGACGGGAGTGCCTTGTCACGTGGCGGAAGATCCGTTAGCTTGTGTTGCGCTGGGCGCAGGCAAAGCACTAGAGCAATACAACGTACTGAAGCGCAGTTTGCCTGTGCTGTAGACCCAGCACACGGTACATACTGACTCGACGCAAAAGGAGGCACATGCCTATCGGGTATAGGCCTCCTGTTTGCGTATAGATGCTATAGCGGGCCAGGGTTGAGATGATAAGTCATACTCTGCAAGCCAATGACGGGGTCAATGTAGTGTATCCGTACGTGTGCAGGCAGACTCAGCGTGATCGGGGCATAGCTCAGGATGGCCCTGATGCCAGCGTTAACCAGTGCATCGGCGACCTCCTGCGCTTCGCTGGCTGGCACGGCAATGATGGCAATCTGTATTCGGTGTTCCTGGATCACCTCGTGTAATGTGGCAATGTCCAGAACTTTGAGTTTCGCAATCGGGCGACCGATCTTCTGCTCATCCTTGTCAAAGACGGCGGTAATAGACAAGCCACGGTCCTCGAAGCCGCTGTAGCGCAGAATGGCATGCCCCAAATCGCCAGCACCGAGCAGGACAACATCCCAACGACGGTTGACCTGTAGAATCTTCCGCAACTGATCCCGAAGATAGCCGATATCGTAACCGGTTCCTTGCTTGCCAAACTCACCAAAATAAGACAGGTCCTTACGTATCTGGGTGGAACTGATTCGCAGCTTGTCTCCGAGTTCTTGTGACGATGTCACGGTCTGGCCCTGATCTGCCATCAGCTTAAGAGTCCGCAGGTACAGGGGTAAACGCTTAATCACAATCTCCGGGATTTCCAAGGGGTTCATTGGCACCTCCTGGAATGTTGGCGTCTGGCGCACTTTGTTCTACATTCTTCATTCTATCACAAAATGGCGTGAATAGCAATTGAGAACGCTGAAAACAACCATTACTGCTTGAAGCGATTGCTAATCGCCGAGTTGTTATGGTTAGTTCCGGCTGTATCCTGGAGTCCGGGTTGATAAGATCGGACTTTCAGCACCCCGAACGGTGGCACTTGACAGAGTCTTTGAACTGAAGTATATTTAGCATTACAAAATAATCATGACACAAAGTGTTCGGTGTTCCGTGGGGAAGGGAAGGCTGATTATTATGAGGAAAAAGACGGCTTATTTCGTTGCGGCAATCGCTGTGGTTGTCATCTGTGTAATTGCCCTGCAGGTCTTGCGGAGACGAGGATCTGACACTGCTGCGAACTATGAAACGGTGCTTGTCCGTCGGGATACTATCGTGGCTACAGTGAATGCTTCTGGCAGCGTGATGGCAGAAGAGCAACTAAGCGTGAACTTTCTATCAGGCGGTTTGCTGGCAGAAGTGAATGTGCAGGTAGGGCAGAAAGTCGAGGCTGGCCAGCAACTGGCGCGCTTGGACACCCGTCAATTGGAGCTGAGCGTTGCTCAGGCGGAGGCTACGCTGAGAACTAGCGAGGCTCGCCTTGGACAGACCAGGGCAGGGCCGGAACTGGGTGAGATAGCGGCAGCAGAGGCATCCGTTGAAAGCGCACAGGCATTGTACCAGGCTGCCAAGAACAGGCTGGGCCTGCGAGACGAGCAGTTGTCTATCGCCGAGGCAGATCTTGAAAAAGCCGAGTTAGCATTACGAGATGCGCAGGCGGCGTATGACCGAGTGGCCTGGCTTCCCCAAATCGGGATGCTGCCGCAGGCAGCGACTCTGGAGAGGGCCACTATTGATTACCGGCGCGCACTGGCCAATTACCAGTTGCAAGTTGCAGCGGTTGATGATACTTCTTTCAAGAGTGCTGCCGCTCAACTGGCGCAAGCCAAGGCGCAGTTGGAAAAGCTGCAGCGAACTCCAACGGCTGAGGAGTTGGCCATCGCGGAAGCACAGGTCGAACAAGCCAAAGCGTCCCTGGAACAAGCGAGGCTTCGCCTTGCCGACGCTGTTCTCGTGGCGGCCATTTCAGGAACGGTGGCTTCGATAGGTGCTCAAGTCGGCGAGGTGGTCGGAGCGGCTATGCCCATGTTCGTGTTGGCAGATCTGGAACACTACTGTGTTGACGCCAGCATTGATGAGGTAGACATCGGTCGCATACAGGTGGGGCAGGAGGCATTGATCACTTTGGATGCTTTCCCAGATGCCAAACTGAGGGGCAGGGTAGTCCGTGTTGATCCCTTGGGTAGAGTGACTCAGGGAGTCGTGAGTTACGCTGCAGAGATACAGATACTCTCCGCAGCTGTGGAGCTCCGGCCTGCCATGACAGCCATAGCTGATATTGTTGTGGCCAGCAAAGAGGGCGTCTTGGTCGTACCCAACCGGGCCATTAAACGGGAAGGCCGAGGGGAATACTATGTTGAAGTTATGTCTGGGGACAAAGTGCAGCAGCGCTTGGTCACTACTGGTCTGAGCAATGACCTCATTACGGAAATAGTGAGCGGCTTAAGTGAGGGAGAGGAAGTGGTAGTCTCTGCTCCACGCCGCAGCATCTTGGAGGAGGTCAGTCATCCACCATTTGGGTTCTAGAGGGCTCGTTAGATGATCAGGGTTGAAGCCTCATGTGTTTATCAGGTTAGGGCCTCGGAATAGGCATAGCAAGTGGCGGTTGAGGAACTATGAACATACTTGAGAGTATTCGCCTGGCCATGCGTGGGCTATCAGCCAACAAGATGCGTTCTGCGCTGACGATGTTGGGCATCATTATCGGCGTCGGGGCGGTGATCGGTCTTTTGTCCATTGGCCAGGGGGCGCAGGCAGCCATAACTGAGCAGATACAAGGCATTGGCTCCAATCTGATTTTTGTCATACCTGGTGCCTTCAGACAAGGCGGCGTCTCCTTCGGCATGGGCAGCCTGGCCAGTTTGACATCGGATGATGCCGAGGCCATCGCCGATCCGTTTAACTGCCCAGATGTCATTGCTGTTGCGCCCGAACTGACACGCAGTGCGCAAATTGTCTATCGGAATCAGAATGCCAACAGCAGTGTGGTGGGCACGACGCCGGATTATGCCTTTGTGCGTAAGGTTGAGGTGGAGCAGGGTCACTTCTTCAGCACGCAGGAACTGGTTTCGTCAGCGCGGGTGGCAGTGCTTGGCGGCCGTTTGGCTGTTGATCTGTTTGATGTGGAGAGCCCTATTGGAACGACGATCCGGATTAATCGGATTCCGTTCCGGGTTATTGGCGTCCTTGCGGAGCGTGGAGGGCCTGGCGGTGGGGGCGGCAGTGATGATTCGGTCTTTGTGCCCATCTCGACCGCACAGACTCGTCTCTTTGGCAGCGTCATGGCCAGGGGGGGCGGCAGAGCGGTTTCGATCATCAGTGCTTCGGCCATAGATGAGGAGCGCATGGACTCCGCCATCGAGCAAATCACCCAAGTGCTGCGCCAACGGCACGGAATCCAGTATCAGGAAGACGACTTTACCGTCACAAGCCAGAAGGATATCCTGGACATGTTGAACCAGATCACTGACATCCTGACTATCTTCCTGGGAGCAATTGCAGCCATTTCACTGCTGGTGGGAGGGATAGGGATTATGAACATCATGCTGGTCTCTGTGACGGAGCGAACGCGTGAGATCGGCATCCGCAAGGCGGTAGGAGCAAAAAGGCGTGATATCATGATACAGTTTCTGATTGAAGCTGTCGTGCTGAGTGTTATTGGCGGCGTGATGGGCATTGGCTTCGGCGCTCTGGTGGCCGCTATAGTTAACTCGACGGGCGTCCTTATCACCAAGGTATCAGTCCAGGCCGTTATCCTGGCGGTGACTTTCTCTCTGACTGTGGGTCTTTTCTTTGGTCTATACCCGGCGACCCGTGCGGCCAACCTTAATCCCATAGACGCGTTGCGTTATGAGTAGTTGCGCGGCATGAGGTGAGGAGATAGCGGTTTGGTCCTCTCTAATATATGCCCAACGGCAATGAGCTGGATTCACAATCCGAAGAGGCTTTGGGACAGGTTTACGAACCCACGGGGCTGGGTTCCCCTCGGCCTTTTCCTTCTCGCTTTGTTTCCGCGCCTTCTCTCCCTGAACGCTTTCATCACCTGGGACGAGCCCATGTGGACCTACCGCTCCATCAGGTTCCTGGCGGCGTTGCTCAGGGGGGACTTTGGTGGGACCTTCTTGGTCGGCCATCCGGGCGTCATCACCATGATATGCGGGGCTACGGGCATAGCTGTGCGGCGTTTCGTGTTGGGCTATGGTTCGGCGGATTTTAGCTGGCTGAGCGGCTTGCCGTCGTTAGGTCCCTGGGATGTGGAGGCCCTGCGGAGGTTGGCCCCTTTCCTCCCGGCAGCCAAGCTGCCGATGGCCGTGCTCAATGCGGCCTGCGTAGTGGGCATCTACTCCCTCGCCAAGCGGCTTTTTGACGCCAGGGCGGCCTTCCTCGCTGTCCTATTCCTAGCTCTTGACCCTTTCCACCTTGCCCTGTCCCGCGTCCTGCACATTGATGCTCCAGCGGCTAACTTTATGATCCTTTCAGTGCTGAGCCTGCTCCTCTACCTGCGTCACTGCTCGCGCCCTTACCTCCTCCTCTCCGGAGCCCTGGCTGGCCTGGCTTTCCTGAGCAAGTCATATTCGCTTTTCCTTGTTCCCTTCACTGGCCTTCTCTTAGCTGCGGCCTGCTGGGTAAAGCAAAGGCATCTGCGAGAAGCAGCTCTTCCGTTTGCCCTTTGGGGCGTTGGCGCAGCCCTCACCTTCTTCGCTCTCTGGCCGGCCATGTGGGTCGATCCCATAAGCACCGTCCGGGGTGTGCTTGATACTGCCTTCGGCTATGCAGCCACCCCCTACGCGACCTCCAAGTTCTTCCTCGGGAAGGTTGTGGACGATCCCGGCCCCCTGTTTTATCTCATTGCGGTGGCCTTCCGCACAACGCCCCTTGTCTGGTTGGGCTTACTGGCAATAATCCCCTACCGATGTGCGGATCTACGAATCCACGATACTCACCCCGGCCCTTCTCCACGCCAAACTATGGCTTCAAGGCAGTTTGGGATAATCGCCCTCCTCGTGTATGCTTGTTTCTTTGTGGCCTTTGTAGGCCTGGGAGCCAAGAAGTTCGATCGCTACACGCTGCCCGCCATCCTTGCACTGGACATCGTGGCCGCAGTAGGGCTTGCCCAGCTGACCGAGAGGTCGACTCGACGGGTCCTTGTGGTCTCGCTCTCTGTAGCTCTCATCATCCAGGGGGCTTTCGTCCTCTCCTATCACCCCTACTACCTCGCCTACTACAACCCTCTCCTGAGCGGCGCACGCCTGGCCCCCAAGGTTCTCCCGATGGGCTGGGGCGAGGGCATGGACCTGGCAGCCGATTATCTGAACCGAAAGGAGAATGCGGGGGAACTCTCAGTCGCCACATGGGGCATCCCGGGCTTTGCCCCCTTATTCGAAGGGAGGGTGGAAAGCTTAACAGAACGCGGTCTGGCAACCACGGATTATGCCCTCCTCTACATCAGTGACGTGCAGCAGCACTACGCCGACATCAATGCATTTCGTGGCCAACAGCCCGAGCACGTGGTCCGCGTCCGTGGCATTGACTACGTTTGGATATACCCTAATACTGAGCATGCAGAGTTGGCCTCCTATCTCCAGAGCTGGGTCGGTCCCGACGACGTGGTCTTGCTCGATACTCTCTCGCCTGTCATTAGGCATTACCAAATGCCCTGTCACATCATTGATAGTCAGAGCGAGGCCGAGGTGGTGGTGAGACTGACGGACATCGCTGCTGACCATCAGCGCCTCTGGTACGTCGCTTATCCCGAGGGCGATCCGAAGGGTTGGATTGATTACCAGTTAAGCGCCCACGCCCTGCTGGTCGAACGGAGGACCTTCCCTCACGTTACCGCCTCCTGCTACTTCCTTCCACCCCATCCCACGTTCGGCGTCACTTCTATCCAAGCCGACCCGAACGTCAACTTCGGCAGTCGGCTGCGACTTACTGGCTACGGATTCGCCGAGGACGTCATCGAGTACAGAAAAAAGCTGGGAGTAACACTTCGCTGGCAGGCCCAGCAGGGGATTGAGGAGAACTATGCCCTATCCCTGCGCGTGGTAGACGACGAGGGGCACCCCTGGGCCCAGGAGGATAGATGGCTGCTGAATTCGTCCGGCCTCCCGAGTTCCGCCTGGGAGGCGGGCGAGAGGAGCGAGGAACGCCATCTCCTGACCATCCCTCCGGGCATCCCTCCGGGCTGCTACGAGGTGAAGGCGATCGTTTATCAAACGGATACGCTGGAGAAGGTGGTCATCCTGGACGCAATGGGGATGCCGAGGGGCATGGAGTATATTCTGGGCACCATTTCGGTGGCCAGCGCCACCGCTCCGCGAACACTCGGGGAACTGGGCATCCCTCACGCTCTGAGCTGCAATTTCAACGGTCAGGTGGAGCTTCTGGGCTACGGCCTGTCCGCCGATCAGGTGCGCTCGGGAGATACTTTGGGACTGATCCTCTTCTGGCGGGCGCTGCGCTCGATGGAGCAAGATTACACACTTCTTCTCGAGCTTAGGGACGGGGCAGGCTACATCTGGACGGAAGCGAGGTTCCTCCTTGCCAACGAGTGGTATCCCACCAGTCACTGGCAACCAGGAGAGATCCTGCGGGTTCCTTCTGATCTGCTTATTGATGGTGCCGTCCCTCCGGGCCGCTATTGGCTGTTCGTCAATCTGCTCGATGGCGATGGCAAGAGCCTGGTCGAAGACGGATTCTGTATCGCTGAGCTAAGGATCGAGGGCAGGGAGCACCTCTTCACTGAACCCAAGATCGGGTTCCCCTTGCGGGTGAGAATCGCTGAAAGTGTGGCCCTCATCGGCTACGACCTCGACCGGACGAGCGTTGAGCCAGGCGGCACTATGCGTTTGACCCTTTACTGGCGGGCCCTGGCGAGGATGGAGACAAGCTACACTGTCTTCACTCACCTCCTCGATGCTGAAGGCCACATTCGAGGGCAAAGGGATAGCGCGCCCTGTGGTGGGGCTTGCCCGACGACGAGCTGGCTCGAAGGAGAGGTCGTCACCGACGAATACGATATTGTGGTGGACCCCGACGCGCCCGCGGGTGAGTACCAGATCGAAGTAGGAATGTACGATCCGAAGACGATGCGCCGTCTTCCTGCTTTCGACGACGCGGGGAGGCGCTTGAGCGATGATCGCATCCTGGTCGGATCCAAGATAATCGTGGAGAGTCGGAGAAAGTAGCCATGGCAAGGTTAAGCTTGGGCGCTCGGCTGTCGCTCCCGGCTGGGAAGACGAACAGATTGGCCTCGACAGTCATGGCGACCAGCGTGTTGCCGCATGCGAGAGAATCCTGGCTACTCAAGGGGAAGCGTTAGTGGGCAAAGGAAGGCTGCGAAGCCAGTGGTTGATCTCTGGCCTGAAAATCTGCTTCAGTTTGGGCCTGTTGGCCCTTATTTTGAAGCAGATTGGTTGGGAACAGACCTGGGAGTCGCTGCGGGGGGTGCAGCTCTCGTATCTCGTGGCGGCCTTTGGCTTGTACCTGGTGGGCATCGCCGTCAGAGCCTATCGTTGGCAGATTTTGCTCGCCGCGCTGGGGATGAAGGTGCCGCTTTCCCGGCTGACAGCGCTCTACTTCATCGGCACCTTCTTCAATAGCTTCCTGCCGACGGGCATCGGAGGAGATATGGTGCGGGTCTACGAGCTCGCTAAGCAGAGCGAGAGGCCCGCTGAGTCGTTCGGCACGGTACTGGTGGACCGGGCGACTGGTCTTCTCGTCCTCTTCTTGATGGCTTTGGCAGCACTCGTCTTTAGCTACCGATTGATCGCGCCTGAGGTAACGGCAGCCATTGTGCTTCTCTCCCTGATAGGTTGGGGCGGCGCGGCTCTCGTTTTTCAGCGGGACTGGCTGGAAAAGTGGGGCCTTCTCCGGATCGTGGCCAAAATAAAGCAGCTTGAGAAGGTCTATGAGTCGGTATATGCCTGCGGTCTCACAGCCAGTGGCGGGGCGCTGGCCGTCTCCCTCGTTTTCAACGCCTTGCTCATCGCCGTCAACTACCTCATCGCCCTCTCGCTGGGGGTGAGGATTTCTCTCTGCTATTTCTTCCTCTTCATCCCCATCATCTCCTTTCTGCTCGTCTTGCCGGTTTCCCTGAGCGGGTTAGGAGTGCGGGAGGGGGGATACGTCTATCTTTTTGCCCAGGCGGGCGTCCTACCACCCCTGGCTCTGACCATGTCGCTTGCCTTTTATGCGTTGAACGTAGCCACCGGCTGCATTGGCGGGATAATCTATGCTCTTGAGGGAGCGCGCGGCCTCCGGGCGAAGAGACCACAGAGTGATGCTTGATGACACCTTTGCGTCCTCTGTAATGCTGTAGCCAGTGCGCCTCAGCGCACTTGACATCTTAGCCTCGGAATCAAATCTGAGGCTGCAGAGGTGAGGAGATGGAGCTTTCGATTGTCATCCCAGTTTTCAATGAGCAAGAGAACATTGGCCCCCTGTATCTCCAGCTCAAGGAAGCCCTGGAGGGGCTGGGACGGAGCTACGAGATCATTGTCGTGGACGACGGCAGCGCCGACCGCAGCTTCGCCCTCCTCAAGGAGCTGCACGAGCGGGACGAGCACCTCAAGGTGATCCGCTTCCGCCGCAATTTCGGACAGACGGCCGCCTTCGCCGCTGGCTTCGATCATTCCCAGGGCGACGTAGTGGTCACCATAGACGCTGACCTCCAGAACGACCCCGCCGACATTACGCTCCTCTTGGAGAAGATTGAGGAGGGATGCGACGTGGTCAGCGGTTGGCGGGTGAAACGCCAGGATCCCTTCCTAACCCGCCGTTTCCCCTCTATGGTCGCCAACTGGCTGATCTCCCAGGTCACTGGGGTTCACCTGCACGACTACGGTTGCTCGCTCAAAGCCTATCGTCGTGAAGTGATCGAAGGCGTGCAGCTCTACGGAGAATTGCACCGCTTCATTCCCGCTCTGGCCAGCTGGATGGGCGTTTCGGTGGCGGAGGTTTCCGTTCGTCACCATCCGCGGCGCTTCGGCCGGTCCAAATACGGTCTCTCCCGCACTGCCAAAGTGCTTTTGGATCTCATTACGGTGCGTTTTCTGCTCAGCTACTCCACCCGTCCTATTCACATCTTCGGCGGGCTGGGGCTGACGGGCTTTGCCCTGGGCATTGCTTTTGCGGCCTATCTTTCCTTCGTCAAATTTGCTCTTGGCCAGGACATCGGCGGCCGCCCTCTTCTGCACCTGTCCATACTCCTTATGCTGTTGGGGGTACAACTGATAAGCATGGGACTTTTGGGGGAATTGGTGGTGCGCACCTATTATGAAGCGCTGGGCAAGCCCATCTATACGGTGAGGGAGATACTGGATTAACAGTGCCTAACAAAACTCACTGCAGAGGCCGAAGTCCGCAGAGATACTTCCAAATTCTCTGCGCTCTCAGCGTGCTCTGCGGTTTTGATAGGTGTTCTAAGCGCAAGAGGGGGGAGTTCGCTAGTGGGAAAGGTATCGCTGGTTAAGAAGCATGGCAATCTCATCGCCATAGCCATCCTCGTCTTGGGATTGGTTTTCTACCTCTACCGCATTGACCGATGGTTCATGGATGACGACGAGGGCGGCTTCTGCTATGCTGCTTGGCGCGTCTCCGAGGGAGAGGTCCCCTATCGCGACTTTCTGACCGAACAGGTCCCTCTTTTCCTCTACTGGGGCGGCGCCGTAGTCCGGCTCTTTGGACCGTCTGTCATGGCCTTGCGCTACGCTACTGTGCTGACGACGCTGATCGCCGCCTACTTCATGTACCTTGTGGCCAATAAGGTGTTTGGCTACCGCGTAGCTTTGCTCAGCCTCCCGCTGTTCCTCATGCACCAGGAGATCTATCTCATCGCTCGCTTCTTCCGCCCAGAGGCATACATGCTCCTCTTCAGCGCGCTGAGCGCGTATACCTTCGTGCGTGTGTACCCAGGCCGGCGCTGGGGCTTGTTCCTTTCAGGAACGCTGTCCGGACTCGCCATGCTTTTCAAACTGTTTGCGGTGCTGCCGGCAGCCGGCTGTGGTCTGTTCATCTTGAATCGGTGGTACCGCTCGGGGGAAAGGCGCTTGATTGGCGACCTCCTGGCGCTGACAGCCGGCTTCTGCGCGACCACAGGGACGGTGTTTGTCGCTTTCCAGGTGAACCACCCAGCGTTCCTCACCGCTGTGTTCAAGCTCCACGTCATGCAGGGGGCCGAGCTCAGCCGCTTGCAGGTACTAGCCAAGGGATTCAAGTTCTACTGGGGCTACCTCATAGGTAATCCGGTCTTCTTACTGCTGGCGATGCTCGGCGCGGCAAGCGCTGTGACTACGCAAGCAGACATCAGCCAATTCTACGCCTGGCAGATACCTACAGCGGCCGCTTTCCTCATGCTGTCGCGTAGCCTACAAGATCGCCATCTTGTGTACCTGCTGCCTGCGCTATGCGCGTTGGCGGCCGTATCGCTGGAGCGCATCCTGGCCGGTGAGCTTTTGCCTCTGGCTGTGCGGCAGAGCGGTGATCAGATCAAAGCCGGCGCCAGGAGGTGGCTTTGGCTGGCGTTGGGCGTCTCCGCAACTGTATTCACCCTCTGGCCCTTCTGGCGCGGGGACATGGAAGTGGCTGGCTGGGAAGATCTGGAAACTCAGCAACTGACTCAATACGTCCAGGCACATACGGACACTGATGACATCGTGCTGTGCGACTACCTGGAACTCAACTTCCACCCTTTGAGGAGGAGCACCTACCTCGGCGCTGGTCTCTCCGGTGTTGCGACCTCCAGTGGTCGGATCACCGGGGCGGCGCTGATCAATGAGATTGAGGAGCTGGACGTGAAGATGGTGCTTATCAACACCTCTGGAGGAGCTCATCATCTTGTCAACCTGCGCGACTTCGATGCCTTCTATGGGTACGTGCAGGGCCATTTCCGATTGGTCAGTCTCTTCCATCGCTCCTATCAGACCTTTGAGGTCTACGACCGCCGCGATCTCATGCCCCTCCTTCCCAAGGCCCAGTTCGGCGGCAAGCTGGCCTTGACGGGCGCTGACTTGGGCTCGGCGACAGTTGAGGCAGGCCAGTCGCTGAGCATGACGCTGCGCTGGCGGGCCCTGCGCGCGATGGAGCGCGACTATACCGTGTCCTTGCGCCTGGTCGACGAATCGGGACACCGCTGCAGTCAGCAGGACGTGCCTCTGCTGCGGACCTTCACCTCACGGTGGGAGGGGTCTCGAGAGATCATCGAGAAGGCCCCCACCTCCCGCTGGGCCAGTGGTGACGTGGTGATGGACGACTACCAGATGCTTGTGTCGCATGGCACCCCGCCAGGGAAGTATCGGCTGGCAGTGGTCGTCTACCACCTTGACTCCGGAGAGGTGCTCCAAGCGCTGGATGAGGATGGCAGGGCGGTGGGAACCGAGTATGTACTGGATCCAGTCAAGGTCGTGAGCCCCGATAAGCTTCCCTCCCTGGATGAGTTTGCCATCCACCGTAGCCTAATGGAAGATCTCGGAGGAGAGTTGCAATTGCTTGGCCGTGGCCCGATCGTTGAGCAGGCCCGCCCTGGCGATTCCTTGCACCTGGTTCTCTTCTGGCGGGCGCTGCGCAAGATGGAGAGCGATTGGCAGCTCCACCTTCGAGTCCGAGGCCCTGAGGGCAGCATCTTGGCTGAGGGCCAATTCGACCTCGCCAACTCCCATCACCCGACCAGCCAATGGGCAGAGGGTGAGGTGGTTCTGGGTCAATATGACCTAACCCTCGACCCTGTTGCCCCCCCAGGCCAGGTTCAGCTCACCCTTGACCTGGTGGGCAAAGTAACCGGGCAGCCATTGCTGGGACATGATTCTGTCTTCGCCAGCCTGAAGATAGAGGGCAGGAAGCGGGAATTCGCCGTGCCGGAAGCGATCCAGAACCCGCTGACAGTGAACCTGGGTAACCGCGTGATCCTCCGGGGTTACGACCTTGCTGAGACGAGCGTCAAACCAGGCAGCGTTTTGCACCTCACGCTATACTGGCAAGCCCTGACAACAATGAAGACCAGCTACACCGTCTTCACCCACCTCTTGGATGGAGAGGGTCGGATTTGGGGCCAGAAGGACAGCGTACCGCTCCAGTGTACCTATCCGACCACAGGGTGGCTGCCTGGTGAGGTTATCGTTGATGAGTACGAGATCGCGGTGCGGCCCGAGGCCCCGCCGGGCGAACACGTTTTGGAGATAGGCATGTACAGTGCTGCTACGTGGGAGCGTCTGCCTGTCCTTGACGAGGAAGGGCAGGAGCTTGATAACAGGATTTTCTTAACCAAAGTTATGGTGAGCAAATGAAGCTTTTGTGGAAGAAGCAAATCAAAGAATCCCGTTGGCCGCTTTTTTCGCGCTGACGATTGCGTACAATATGAGACTTCTGTCCTTGTCACCAGGGTTTCAGGCCAGGCCATTATCCTGGCCGTGACTTTCTCTCCGACTGTGGACCTCTTCTTCGGTCTCTACTCGGCATAGCTCAGCGCTTTGCTTCCCCGGTCATTGACAGGGTAGGTGAAGTGTGATATAAAGACGGAAAGTGGTTCAGATGTCCTAGATGCAGGTAGTACCCTCGCCGAGGAGAAAAACGTGATGGCACTCCGGAACATGAGCAAGGCGTTATTGGTATTTCTCCTGCTTTTCGCTCTGGCTTCACTTCTCGTTGTAGCCAGCCCCCAAGCTCCACCGCAGACGGAGGGATCCCTCAATCCGCTATCCCCTGCTGACGAGAAGGAACCGCGAGCCACGGCTGCTGAGATTCCCCTAACGCTGAGGTTGAAGATTGACCCCCGTGTCCTCAAGGAGTTCAGTGCGCCTGCAGAGAGCCCAGACAGCCTCCTGAAGCGCAGTCGGCACGTCAGATACATTGTCGACCTCCGGTCCAAAACGGACTTGGATCGTGTCGCAAGAGTGGCGGATATCAAGCAAAGGCATCAAGCAGTCGTGGCTGCTTTGCGCCAGACTGCTCAGGACAGCCAGGCCGCTTTGATAACCTATCTGCAGGTGCAAAAGGAATCAGGCAAGGTCACTGCTTTTACTCCTTACTGGGTTTTCAATGGCCTCGCGGTCACCAGCGATCTGGAAACCCTGCTGGCTGTGGCTGCAAGGACAGAGGTAGAAATCGTTAGGGCAGACCGCGTGCACCATCTTCCTCCTGCAGCCAAAGGGCAGCCGTTCCCTTCGCTCACGACGGGGGCGTTGTCCTCACCGCTGTCGTCCATCGAGTGGAACATCGCCAAGATTGGTGCGGACCGGGTGTGGGACGCCTACGGCCTACGTGGTCAGGGCATGGTAGTCGCCAATATGGATTCGGGTGTAGATTGGACCCATCCGGCTCTGCAACGCAAGTATCGAGGCTATGATCCTGCTGACCCTGCACGGTCACAGCATGACTATAACTGGTTTGACGCCACCCATACCTATCCGGCTGCTCCCGACGACGGGCACGGACACGGGACTCACACTATGGGCACCATGGTCGGTTCGCTCGCCAATGGGCAAAACCAGGTCGGTGTGGCGCCCGAGGCCCGTTGGATTGCGGTGAAGGTATTCGACGATGAGGGCGACGCATACGATTCCTGGATTCATGCTGGCTTCCAGTGGATATTGGCCCCCACAGACCTTAGCGGGCAGAATCCCGATCCCACTCTAGCCCCCGACATTTGCAGCAACTCCTGGGGCGACTCAGATGGTTCAGATATTACTTTCTGGGATGACATTCACGCATGGCGCGCAGCAGGGATACTCCCTGTGTTTGCCGTAGGTAACCTCTATCAGGGCAGCCTTGCGCCTAACTCTCCAGGCAGTTTTCCACACTCTTTTGCCGTGGGTGCCACAGACCGTAACGACGTGGTTGCTGCATGGAGCTGTCGTGGTCCATCACCTCCTCCATGGAACGAGATCAAGCCCGAGGTCACGGCACCTGGCGCGAGCATACGCTCCACTTTCCCTGACAATCGGTACGGGGCGCTGGATGGGACTTCGATGGCTGCACCGCACGTTGCGGGTGTGATTGCCCTGCTGTGGCAGGCGCAGAGACAGCATGGTGCTGTGGCCGCTCTGGAGGGGCCGGGACTGAGCATAACTGCTACTGAGCAAATCATCACCAGTACAGCGCATCCGCTGCCAGACGCTCTGTCTGTCCCGAACAATGCCTACGGATGGGGGCGCGTTGATGCCTATCAGGCAGTGGGCAGCATCGCTCAGGCGGGGACCTTTTGGGGCAGAGTTACCGATGTAGCTACTGGCCAAGGCGTTTCTGAGGTGACGATTACTATGGCCAATCGCCGCTTCGGCGGGAGTGCCCAGATATTGACTGATGGGCAGGGATACTACACCTTCTCTGTGGCTGCAGGTATCTACGACGTCACGGCCACACACTTTTACTATGCGCCGCAGTCAATGACAGAGGTTGAGATTATTGCTGGCTCGACGACGCAATTGGATTTCTGCTTGACTGCGCTGCCTACGGGTCGCGTTCTTGGGCGTGTCACAGAAGCAGGTACGGGGCAGGTCGTGAGTGCTACCGTGAGGAACATTCAACGCACTGTTCAGGTCACGACAGATGCCGGAGGCCACTACACGATGACTTTGCCACTGGGCGACTATATCCTGGAGGCTGCACCGGTTGGCGCTGGACACAAGATAGAACGGGCCACGGTGATGATGGATTCCGAAGGACAGACTGTCAACCAGGACTTTGTACTGGACACCATTCCCAGGATCCTCCTCGTGGACGCAGATGCGTGGCTCTCAGTCAGCGAGATTGATTACTATCAGAGCGCTCTCGAAGCTTTGTTCTATAGCTACGATACGTGGATCGTGGACAGCAGGTCGTCGTCCGGAAGTGGCAATTTCCCTCCTGCCGCGACCTTGCGAGATTATGACATCGTGGTGTGGTCACAGCCGCTGTCCTCGCCGGGCTACATCGGCGCCTGGTCAGCGCTGTCCAGCCATCTAGATGATGGGAAAGCGCTTTTGATAACTGGTCAGGACATTGGCTATTGGGATGTGAACAGGGAATATGGAGCTGGCGATTACGAACGCTATCTGCACGCCACATATATCCGAGATGACTCAGCTATAGAGGACATTGTAGGCTTGGGTGGGACTCTCTTGGAGGGTATCACTCTGACGCTGGGTGCGGCCGACAGTGCGGGCAACCAGGTGGCACCGAGCGAGATTGCGCCAACTGACCCCATGGCTGTCAGTGTTCTGGACTATGTAGGTGATGGCTGCGCTGGCCTGGCAGTGGATGACTGCAGGGACAAAGGATTTCGCGTTGTATACCTGGCCTTTGGCCTGGAGGGTGCTGGCCCGGAGGCTGCGCGCATAGAGGCCGTGCGGCGCGCCTTGGAGTGGCTGGTTGAGCCACGGCCCGACTTTGGTGTCTCGTTGGTCGTGTCTTCATGGCAGATCACGGGTGCGCCAGCGAGCGAGGCTGTGTTTGACTTTGCTGTGCTGAACACCGGCTTGCGGTCGGATACCTATGAGCTGACTGTGGAAGGGAATCGCTGGCCGGCAACGGTTTGGGATGCCACACAAACGCATCAAGTCACCACCACTGCAGTCATGACTCCGTGCTCGTCAGTGAGCCTCACGCTTCGGGTGGAGATACCGGATACGGCGCTCACGGGACAGACCGATGCCTTGACCTTGCATGTAACCTCCACAGCAAGACCCGCTGTGGGCCAGGCGCTTGTTGTCAGTGTGACCGCTGCAATGCCCTGGAGATTGCTGCCACCTCTGCCGACGCCCCGTTACCGGCTGGCCGCAGCCGGGGTTGGCAACTGTCAGTTCTTTGTCATTGGCGGTTGGGGGGCAGATGAGCAGGCCTCACAGGCGAACGAGATGTACGACCTCCGCACTGGACTTTGGCAGGCGATGGCACCCAAGCCTGCAGCCGCAGCCAACATTGCTGCGGCGACCATAGGCGGCAAGATCTACGTGCCCGGTGGAATGCGAGGAGAAAACCGCCTGTCGGTTCTGGAGATATATGACCCGGACATCGACCATTGGACACGGGGGACTGATCTACCTCGCGCACTAACGGGCATGGCGGTCGCTGCCGCCAATGGCAAGTTGTATGTCTTTGGCGGCAGTGTGGCTGGTGGAGAGTGCCTTGACAATACCCTTGAGTATGATCCCAGTACCCAGGTGTGGAGTGAAAAGGCGCCGCTACCATCAGGCCCTCGAACGTACGCAGTCGCTGCTGAGCTAAATGGCAAGATATACGTGGCTGGTGGCTGGTCAGCGCTTAGAACTTTCGAGTGCTATGATCCGGCTACCGACTCGTGGACTTTGCTCGCCGCTATGTCCACTGGGCGTCAAGCTTTGGGGCTGGTCGCTGTAGATGGCTATGTCTACGCCGTTGGGGGCGGCGACGGTTGGACGGGACTCTCCGCCGTGGAACGCTATGATCCAGAAACGAATTCGTGGATAGCCATGCCGTCACTAGCGTCATCACTGAGAGCAGGCACTGCTGCCGTCAGTGCAGCAGGCCGGATCTTTGTAATAGGAGGTGCGGACACGATTGGAGGAATCGGAGCCGCGCACGAGGCTCTGGCCGTTGGGACATCTTTGTACAGTTCCGGTATGTCGGTTGGCAGAACTATGGCCGCCGCTGGCGATACACTGACTTATGCCATTACCCTTCGCAACCCAGGACAGCCGCCAATCAATGAGGCCACTCTCCGCGATTATGTACCAACTCATACGGTCTACGTACTAGACAGCCTTGTAGGTGATGCCAGGTACAACGCCTCTGCCAATTGCATTGAATGGCAGGGTTCCATGCCTCCTACATGCAGCAAGGCATTCAGTTTCCAGGTTACCATTGCTGAGGGCGTGACCAGAGGAACCGTCATCAGTAACACTGCTCTGGTGGATGATGGCCTGTGTGGTGAGCAGGCGATACTGGTCACCACTACCGTTGAAGCTGTGGACCTCTCCCCTTGCCAGAAGTTGGTGGACAAGCCTCTAGCGGGCAGCGGCGATGGACTGTCCTATCTCATCGAGCTGAGAAACACTGGTGGAATCACCGCCACCAACGCCAGTCTGATAGATCCGTTGCCAGCGTATCTCACCTATGTCACTGGTAGTGTGGTGGGGGCGAGCTACAATCCTGCTCTGGATCAGATTGAGTGGAGTGGTGTGCTTCTACCGAGCGCGGGAGGCAACTATCGTTGGATGGATAGTGATGGTGGGGGCGTGGAATACGACTGGGTTGACGCTACCATTAGTGGCACACGTGTGCCAGGTGGCGGGGATGATAGATCGCTTGGACCTTTCGAAATCGGATTCCCGTTCAAGTTCTACGACGCAGAGTACACTCAGTTCTATCTGAACACTAATGGGCAGGTGCTTTTCGGGGCTGGTTCAGCGGTCTACTCAAATGTCGGAATCCCCAATCCCCGTGCGCCCAATGGCTTCATTGCGCCTTTCTGGGATGACCTGGTCTCCGATCCCGGTACCATGTACTATGAACTACTGGGCAGCGCGCCTCATCGCCAGCTTGTGATCGAGTGGACTGACGTGCGTCACTTTGGGGGTGGCGGCCCGCTTACCTTTGAGGTCATACTGTACGAGGGCAGCGACGAGATCTTAATACAGTATCACACGCTGAACGGCTCGTACGCCGATGGCGAGAGCGCCACAGTTGGCATAGAGAACAGGGAAGGAACGGAGGGGATACAGTATCAATACAATGGCAGCGGGCTGGGCTATCCCCTCCACGCCGGTCTGGTCGTTCTGTTTCAACCGGTGGGTGGACACCAGATCGCTTTCCGCGCAGCAGTGGCTGACAACGTGCCGTTCAATACGATCATTACCAACACAGCGGTCGTGAGTGATGGCTTCCAGGCTCAACGCGAACTGACCGCCACCACGATTGTGAACAATGTGGATGTTTCTTCCTCGTTCAAACAGGTGAGCGCACCGCTGGCAGTATCCGGAGACCTTTTGACCTATCGCCTTGTCCTTGCTTGTACGGGGCAACTCGCAACGGTCACCGCCAGCCTCGTGGATTATGTACCACCTAACACTGCTTATGTGCTGGACACCGTCACCGGTGGAGCGATATACAATGGAAGTGAGAACCGCATCGAATGGATGGGTGTGCTGACCTGCATTCCCGAGTTGCCTGCGCCGACCCCTGCACGCAGGCCCTATCCGGGTCCAGTCACGTCTGACGCGGCATCACGCACGATGCCGGCGCGACCATTATCCACTGCCGACCAAGGACACGAGATCACCTTTCAGGTTCATGCAGCGCCGGATCTGCCACTGAACACAATGATCGGAAATGATGCGTTACTCACAATCAATGAGCAGCTCCAGATCCCACTGACAGCGACGACCTGGGTCAACCGGGTCGATCTCTCGGACTCTAGCCTGGTAGTTGACAAAGCGGAAGCGCGAGCCGGTGAAAGGCTGGTCTACAGCATACTCCTGACGAACTCGGGCAATGTTACCGTGCCTAATGCCAGCTTGATGGATCCCATTCCGGCTCGTGCGAGCTATGTGGATGATAGCGTGACAGGCGGCGCAATCTACAACGACCTTGAGAATCGCATTGAATGGAGCGGGGCTGTGCCGCCTCAGGGCAGCGTGCCTATCTCCTTTACAGTGGCGACGTCGCCTGGTGCTCTTCACAACACGCTGGTTACCAACACAGTCAGCTTTGATGATGGCCTGGCCAATGTTGTGACAAAGACGGTGGTAACGGTTTTGCAGGGGCACGACTTGTCTGCCTCTGAGAAAGGCATGCCAGTCATGGCCCTTCCCGGTGATGTGCTTACCTGTACCATCCGTCTGCGGAACACAGGCCTAGTCTCGACCTCGGCGTCTCTGACGGACGTGGTACCGCTCGAAGCCTCACTGATCCCTGACTCTCTATGGTGGAGCAGCGGTGCAGGAAGCGCGGATTCGGGAACTGTGACCTGGCATGGTGAGATCATTGCCCAAGGCATGGTCATTGTACGCTTTGAGATGCGGATTGGCGGGGATGTGGAGCCAGGTGCCGTCCTGAGCAATACTGCACTCATCGAGGACCACACGGGCAACATCTACGAACGCTCGGCCAGTACGACGGTCTACTCTCACATAGTTAACCTGCCCATTATCATGAGAAGCGGCGCGCATTAGTCAAGTGAACGGATGGAGTGATTAGCAGGATAAACTTGCCAGTTCACGAGATTTGACAGGCAGGTTCGATTGCAATATACTTGCAGTGCTATAGGCAAACGGGGCTGTAGCTCAGTTGGGAGAGCGCATCAATCGCACTGATGAGGTCAGGGGTTCGAGTCCCCTCAGCTCCACAGACGGCGAATGATAGATAGCCGCCTGAACAAATAAAGGCTGTGAACAGGAGTAGTAGGCTATCCCTCACAGAGAGCCAGGTAGTTAGGTGGGAGCCTGGCACCGGTGCCCACAGGGAGCGCCATAAAGGCCGAACTCGCCTGGGAGCTGCAGTGGTGAAACTCCAGGCTGGAGTCGTAGCCACAGACGGTTGGCGTCCGTTAACGCGTCCACGAGTGGGTAGAGTCCGTGTCGTGGGGATGTAGCTCAGCTGGGAGAGCGCCTCAATGGCATTGAGGAGGCCAGGGGTTCGAGTCCCCTCATCTCCACCTCCTGCGGAAGCTGGATGCGGGGTCATACAACGTCGAGGCCTGGTGTCCGGTATCCGGCATCTACCAATCAGGGTGGTACCACGGAGCGCGCTTCGTCCCTGGGCGAAGCGCTTTTCTTTTTTGCAGCAATTTGTGGCAAGGCATTCCTGCGATTATTGGGAGGTTATCATGAGAAGAGAGAAATACAATCCATCGGCCATTGAGGTCAAGTGGCAGGAAAGGTGGGAAGCGGACAGGTTGTATCATGCGCGTGAGGATGATCCCAGGCCCAAATTCTACTTCCTGACCATGTTGCCCTATACTTCGGGTGATTTGCACATTGGCCACTGGTACGCTATGGCGCCCCCAGATGCCAAAGCCCGCTACATACGTATGAAGGGCTACAATGTAATGTTCCCTATAGGCTTTGATTCTTTTGGCCTGCCAGCGGAGAACGCTGCGATTAAGCAAGGCGTCCATCCTTACAAGTGGACTATGGCTAACATCGAGCACATGCGCAGGCAACTGAAGACTATGGGCACCATGTTCGACTGGGAACGCGAGGCCATAACCTGCGATCCAGATTACTACAAGTGGACGCAGTGGTTCTTCCTCAAGTTCTATGAGCATGATCTGGCCTACCGTGCCATGGCGCCCGTAGATTGGTGCCCAACGTGCAATACGTCACTGGCACGCGAACAGGTATGGGGTGAAGATCGGCATTGTGAACGCTGCGGCACGCCAGTGATCAAGAAGGACCTGGAGCAGTGGTTCTTCCGCATCACCAACTATGTCGAGGAACTGCTGGACTTTGGCAAGATTGAATGGCCGGAACACGTGGTGACTATGCAGAAGAATTGGATAGGTCGAAGCGAAGGCGTGGAATTTGATCTGGGCGTCAAGGGGTCACAGAAGAAGATTCGCGTCTTCACCACGCGGCCTGATACAGTTTTCGGCATGACCTTCGCTGTGCTTGCACCGGAACATCCGTTGGTGGATGAACTGACTATGCCAGAGAGCCGTGCTGAGGTGCGGGCTTACAGGCTTGGAGCCCAGCGCCTGTCAGAAGTTGATCGCCTGTCCGCTGAAAGGGAGCGTGACGGTGTCTTCAGCGGTGCATACGCGGTCAACCCTATGAATGGGCAGGAGATTCCCTTGTACATCGCTGACTATGTGCTGATGACTTACGGCACCGGTGCCATCATGGGGGTGCCGGGCCACGATGAGCGGGACTTTGACTTTGCCAGGCGATATGACCTGCCAATTCCAGTAGTCATCGCCCCGCCTGATTGGGATGGGGAACCTTTAGAAGCCGCCTACTTGGATGAAGGGACTATGGTCAATTCCGGGCGTTTCAATGGCATATCAAGCCAGGACAGCTGGGAGGCCATAGCTGACGATATGGAGAAGAGAGGCATCGGAGAACGTAAAGTACATTATCGGCTGCACGACTGGCTGATCTCACGACAGCGTTACTGGGGGGCTCCGATACCCATCATCTACTGTGAGGAATGTGGCACAGTGCCCGTGCCTGAAGATCAACTGCCTGTGCTGCTGCCAGAGGACGCCAGGTTCCTGCCGACCGGCGAGTCGCCTTTGAAGTACCATGAGACCTTCCTGAACACGACCTGCCCCAGATGCGGCCGCCCAGCCAAACGTGAAACGGACACGATGGACACGTTTGTGTGCTCCTCGTGGTATCACATGCGCTACACGAGCCCAGGCTATGACCAGGGGCCTTTCGATCCTGTGCGGGGCAAGTACTGGATGCCTGTAGACCAATATACGGGTGGCATTGAACATGCGACGATGCACCTGCTCTACACGCGCTTTTTCACCAAGGCCTGCCGGGACATTGGCATTCTGAATCACGATGAACCAATGTTGCGCCTGTTCAACCAGGGCACCATCCTGGGCGAGGACAACCAAAAAATGAGCAAATCGCGGGGCAACGTCGTGAACCCTGATGACTACGTGCAGTCTCTTGGTGCGGACACTACGCGTGCTTTCCTGATGTTCATTGGGCCATGGGGCGCCGGTGGCCCATGGAGTAGCCGCGGCATTGAAGGAGTGCATCGCTTCCTGCAGCGCGTTTGGGACGTAGTGACTGTCAAGCCCAGGTCCTTAGCTGAGCAAGCCAATAAGAAAGAGATTGCGGCACTGCGCCGCATTACACACAAGACCATCCGCAAGGTCACGGATGACCTGGAAGGCTTTCGCTTCAATACCATGGTCGCAGCGTTGATGGAGTTCAACAACTATCTAGTAAAAGCTAAACAGACACCAGTGGTCCAATCAGATGCTTGGCACGAAGCCGTGCGCACGCTGATCCTGCTCCTGGCTCCCACTGCGCCGCATCTGGCCGAGGAGCTGTGGCAGCGCATTGGGGAACCGTACAGCGTACACAACCAGTCGTGGCCGCAGTGGGATGAAGCAGCGGCGGCTGATGAGCTGATCACTCTGGTTGTACAGGTAAATGGCAAGCTGCGAGAGCGTCTCACTGTGCCTGTGGGGATCAGCGAGAAGGAGGCTCAAGAACTGGCTTTTGGCAGTCCGAAGGTGCAGCGCCATGTTGGTGACAAGAGTGTGGTCAAGATCATCTACGTTCCCGACAAGCTGATAAACATTGTTGTCAAGTGACGCTCCGT
Source organism: uncultured Anaerolineales bacterium (assembly GCA_964478075.1). Lineage (GTDB taxonomy): Bacteria > Chloroflexota > Anaerolineae > UBA2200 > UBA2200 > DAOUEX01. The sequence continues at coordinate 56,805 of CAYZGO010000020.1, forward strand.
GATGACTGTTGCTGTGGCATGTCGCTTGGGTCAACAGCGCGGGCCTCGTGTCTGGCACGAAGCCTCTAGTATTATGATTACTGCCCGCCATATTGAATCCGGGCTAATGAGATCGGACATTTGACACCTTTCTGATTTGTGCGTTGCTACCCAATGCTGTATAGTTAGGCTATGCAGGTCTACACGGTTAGCCAAGTCACACAGTATATCAAGAGCCTCTTCGATGTGGATCCCATGCTGCAGGACGTTTGGGTGGAGGGGGAAATCTCAAACTGCGTGCAGTCCGCAGCTGGGCACATGTACTTCACGCTGAAGGATGCTCGCGCGCAGTTACGCTGTGTGCTGTGGCGCTCCCAGGTCGCTCGTGTGGAGCATTTACCGGCCAACGGTGAGGCTGTGGTGGTACACGGCCGCGCTTCGGTCTACGAAGTCCAGGGCACCTATCAGCTCTACGTTGATGTGGTACAGCCGGTTGGTGCAGGCGCGCTGTTCCTGCAGTTCCAGGCTCTCAAGGATAAATTGCAGCGCGAGGGCCTGTTCGCAGCAGAACGCAAGCGTCCTCTTCCCCCTTTTCCACAGTGCCTGGGTGTGGTCACCTCGCCAGTCGGCGCTGCGATACGCGACATATTGCACGTCTTGCAGCGGCGCTATCCTCTGGCTGAGGTCATTCTCGCTCCGACGCTGGTGCAAGGCGACGAAGCGCCGCCGCAGATCGTTGCCGCTATCGAAGCACTGAATGTCCGTACTGATGTGGATGCCATCATTGTGGCTCGTGGTGGTGGTTCTCTGGAAGAACTGTGGGCTTTCAATGACGAACGCGTAGCCAGAGCTATATTTGCTTCGAGGGCGCCGCTTGTATCCGGAGTGGGCCACGAAACGGATTATACTATAGCAGATTTCGTCGCCGACGTGCGAGCACCCACGCCCTCGGCTGCAGCCGAGATTGCGGTGCCCGACCAGGAAGCGTTGCGCGCCCGCATCCTGCAGCACCGCGATAGCCTGGGCCAGGGGATGAGGCAGCGCGTCACTGTGAGACGTGGAAAAGTAGAGCACACGGTGGCTCTGCTGCGTCGAGTTTCGCCACGTGCATTGGTAGACAGGTGGCGGCAGAGGCTCGACGAACGTCACCGAGAGATGATAGCCGAGCAAGGACACCGTTTCGCGCTGTTGCGGGGGCAGCTGGCCAGCTTGAATCTCCGTCTGCAAACCCTGAGTCCGGAATCCACTTTGAACCGGGGCTACGCCCTTGTGTCTCGTCGAGATACTGGTGCTGTGGTGACGCGCACTGCTCAGGTTGCGTCGGGGGATGCTATAGATGTCCGCGTGAGTGATGGCCATTTCACGGGCACTGTTGATTGAAGGAGAAGGTCAATGGAAGAAACAGCGGGGCTGACTTTTGAGCAAGCAGTTCAGCAGCTCGAGGAAGTTGTGCAGCAACTGGAAAGCGGGGAACTGTCCTTGGAGCAGTCGTTGGCCTTGTTCGAACGGGGCATGCTTCTGGCCAGGCTCTGTGAAAGCAAGCTTGATGAGGCAGAACAGAAAGTCAGCCAACTTGTGGGTCTCGGTGGCGAACGTACTACGTTGGCGCCGTTCAGTGTAGAGGAATAGACATGTCTCCGCAAGCCCTGCTCGGGAATCAAGCACTTGTGGCAGCGGGAGTGTCGTGGTTAGTAGCCCAGGTGCTAAAGCCCGTTCTGTACTGGATAGCCAGGCGGAAATGGGATTGGCGTTGGCTCTTCAGTCCTGGCGGCATGCCAAGCGCTCACTCTGCGGCCTTTGCTTCTCTTGCCACTGCGGTCGGTCTGCGCGAGGGTTGGGGAACCTCTGCTTTTGCGATTGCGGTAACCACCGCAATCGTGGTGTTGTACGACGCAGCGGGGGTCAGGCGCTCGGCCAGCATACAGGCACGGATACTGAATCAAATGCTGGAAGAACTGTTCAGTGGACGACCTATCGCCCAATCGCATTTACGGGAATTGATAGGACATACGCCCTTTGAGGTTCTGGTAGGCGCAGCTCTGGGTATCGGGACTGCCTTCTTGTTGGTCCGTTAGAAGCAGCCCTGCCAGTTACTTTATGATCAGGGTATTGCCTTCGTTGAGGCCGCCGGGAGCTTTCGTCTCTATGAGATTTGACAGACCTGTGGTTATTTCAACTGACGTGCAGTGTGTTCCGCCCCAAGTTTTACGACTTTGTGCCGTTGGGAACCAACAAAGCTGACTGCTGCAGCTCTCAGCAATTGGCGCCACCAATGCTAATCGTCTTTCCAGCATGAAGCAAGGAGAACTTGTCTCCAAGCGCGGTTGACATCCTTTTGTTGGCTGCGAAACCAGTACAATGCCCAGCTAGCACCCAACCTGGATCTATCTTGGCCAAGGCTCGCACGGTCTTTTCAATACTCTCCTCACTAGCGTTGATCAAATGGAATCCACCTATCACGCCCTCTATCCCGTCAACTCTAGTTATTCTCATCGAATGTCTAATTATGTTTATGATCCCCGCATGGGCGCAACCGGTCACGATCACGAGGCCCTTCCCTCTGACATTCACGGTCAGAGACATATCGTCCAGCATTTGGTCTTTCACTAGCTTCGCGCCCTCAAGGTTGTATGCGCCCACCGTCGACACCTCAAAATCTGTCGTCCTCTCCACCTCGCCTGTGGAGATAACGCCAGGAAGAAGCTCGAAAGGCTCTTTTACCAAGACTAGACGTCCTCCATTTTCCCTAATCCTCTCTTCACTGTTCTCCTGTGTTATCCCAATGTGGTGAAGGTAGGGCTTCAACACATAATTTTGCCTGAATATTGTTGGGTGGGCTACTATGGGGAGCTCCTCCTTCTTTATCTCCTGTAATATCCCCGTTAGGCCCTTAGTATGGTCATAATGGCAGTGAGATAGGAATATCACGTCTATGCTTGCTGGGTCTATACCCAAGATACTCATGTTGTGGAGGATCGGGCCAGAAGATTGGCCTACATCCATCAAGACTCTCTTGCGAGTATCCCCTGACTTTGCATCTAGCAAGATGGATATCCCATGCTGGGCCAGGAACGGCGTCTCATAGCCAGCATAGTCTTCGATTAGGGTAGTTATTTCTACTCTGTCGACCTTTCCTATTGTAAGCATGTCGAGTTTGCAAACTGTAGTCGGGCTGATGCGACTGCAGTACACCTCCTCCCTTCTTTCCGGTCTCTGTTGGCCAATACGTGAGTTTGGGGGACAACATAAGGAGGACAATGGGAGTTCACTGCCCTCCCTCGGGACTCAGAAGCTACGGTGCCGCAAATCTGAGAACCTCGATCTTGCCTCCGCTGACGTGGTCAAAGGCCCGGGTCTCAATGCAGTTCCCGTAGTCATCAGGGGCGATCTCACGAGCTACGCACTCGTACTCGATGGGCGCTGCAGTGTCCTTCAGCCCAGGAATAAGAACTATCTCATTAGAGCTCGGGCATGAAAGGGCATCGCGTGCAGCCTTGGCCAACTTGGTTAATCTTCCTCAGAGCGTGTTTGAAAAGTGGTAGGGATTGGGCCTCACCTTGCTGAGCAACCGCTCGTCCTCCCGTCAGGGACCTTCGGCCCTGCGGGACGAACGGCGCGGAGCGAAGCGGAGACGGGAGCAAGGCGGGGGATGGAGAGGGCTTCTCAAACACCCTCTCAGTCTAGTTAGCTTGGCGCGTCGGCACTCTGTGCGGCAGGCCTTGGTTAACCCCACCCACCACCGATTCTGGTGGGCTCTCACTCGTGTAAGCACAGCCCATGTGGGTAGGCGAAGGCATGGCCAATCCCGCTCCATTTAAATGCTGATGCTGCTCACGCTTCCAACTCTTTCCTGCAAGTACGCAAGCGCTGCCACCGATGCCTCTTGAGCTTTTGCTCGTTTGCTCAAGGGATCCACTGTAGGCTTGGCCAACGCCAGCGTTGTTATTGGCTCTCCAATGTGCCGCATCCCCAATCGCCGCCAAACTGGGATCACGTAGTACTATGGCTTGTGCTCTGGCTTCTTAACCCGCCCCGCCCAAGAAATTACTCCACCCCTAAGTAGGCCTTTCTCACATCGTCATTGTGGACTAGCTCCTCGCCGCTCCCCTCCAGGACTATCTTGCCTGTTTCTAGGATATACCCGTAATCCGCGATGCGAAGGGCAGCGCGGGCGTTCTGCTCAACTAATAGGATCGTTGTCCCTTCGTCGTGCAGTTGCTTGATGGTCCTAAAGACCCCCTTCACCAGGTTAGGAGCGAGTCCCAATGATGGTTCATCCATCAGTAACAGCCTGGGCCTGGACATCAAAGCCCGGCCAAGCGCCAGCATCTGCTGTTCTCCACCAGACAAAGTGCCGGCGCTCTGCGATGCCCTCTCCTTAAGTATGGGAAAGAGCTCGAAGATCCACCCCAAATCCCTTTGCACGCCCCCAGAGTCCCGCCTGGTATGGGCTCCCACGAGCAAGTTCTCCAGCACTGTCAGGTTGGTGAAGACCCTTCTCCCCTCGGGAACCATTGCTATTCCCAGGCCGACGATCTCGTGGGCCGGCACTCGCGTTATATCCTTGCGCTCGAAGCTTATCCGCCCTTCCCGTGCTCTAACAATCCCGGAGATGGTCCGCAGGGTGCTACTCTTGCCGGCCCCGTTGGCCCCAATAAGCGTCACAATTCTCCCCTCCGGAACCTCGAGAGAAATACCCTTGAGAGCGTGAATTCCGTCGTAATAAACGTGGAGGTTCTCGATATTAAGCATCTTCTTCCTCTACGCCCAAGTAAGCTTCGATAACCTTGGGGTCGTTCTGGATCTCATCAGGGGTTCCCTGAGCAATGGTGACCCCATGGTCTAACACCAAGATCTTGGGGCATATGCCCATTATCAATCTCATTTGGTGCTCTACCACCCATACGGTCAGATCAAACTGCTCCATTATCTTGAGGATGAAATTCATTAGTTCGCCGGTTTCTGCAGGGTTCATGCCCGCAGCCGGCTCGTCCAGGAGAAGCAACTTTGGCTGAGTGGCCAAGGCACGCGCTATCTCCAACTTCCTCTGCAGTCCGTAAGGTAACCCCCCTGCCTCTTCCTGAGCGACATCGGCTAAGCCTACCCTTTCCAGCAAGCTGGTAGACTCCCGATCTATCTCCTGCTCTTCCCTTCTATATCCTGGCAAGCCGAGGGCGGCGGCAATGGGCGAGGACCGCAGCCGGAGGTGGCATCCGACCTTAACGTTGTCTAGGACGCTGAGCTGGGAAAACAAGCGGATATTTTGAAACGTGCGGCTGATGCCGAAAGCGGTTATCCTATCCGGTCTCAATCCGGTTATGCCCTTACTGTCAAATTGGATCCTCCCTTCAGTTGGCTTGTACAGGCCGGTTATCATATTGAAAACCGTGGTCTTACCTGATCCATTGGGGCCGATAAGGCCTACCAACTCTCCCTGCTCCAACTGGATGTTGAAATTGGAGACGGCAATAAGCCCTCCGAAGTGTTTAGATAGTTTATCAACCTTCAGGATTGTCATTTCTCTTGTTCCGTTGTCTTACTCTTGAATACCGCTTGCAGCTTCGAGAGTAACCACTTCCAGGAGAACTCCTTGGAACCCATGATTCCTCTCCGATAGAAGAGAATGATCATCACGAAAAGGATGGAAATCACCAGCATCCTCGTGCCTGGATGTCCTCGGATAGTCGTACCTAGAATTCGGATTGCCGTCGTGGGGGTATCGAGGGGCCGCAATAGCTCTGCCAGGCCAACATAGATTATCGAACCAATGATGCTCCCTGTCAAGCTTCCCATCCCACCCATTACAGTAACGATCAAAATCTGGTAAGACAGGAGGAAGGTGAAGGCATTTGGATCTGTGCTGCATATCAAGTGGGCCCAGAGCACACCGCCCAATCCAGCAAACAGAGAGGCAATGGTGAAAGCCAGCAGTTTGTGATGAAAAACGCTTATTCCTATGGTCTCGGCTGCAACCTCGTCCTCGCGTATAGCCTTAAAGGCCCTCCCATAGCTGCTGTCCCCCAACTTCTTGACGATGAAGATGGCGAAGGCCAAGCATCCCCAACTCCACAGAAGGGTCGTATATGCGGGGACCGCCTTTACTCCCAGCGCGCCATTGGTTATCGAATACAGATTCATGATGAATACTCTGATGACCTCGGCGAAACCGAGGGTAACGATGGCCATATAGTCGCCATGGAGTTGCAGTGCAGGGAAGCCCATCAAGAAGCCAAAAAGGGTAGCTGCCAGGGTAGCCACAACTAGTGACGGCGCAAAGGGCCACTGAATGACGCTTATAGGCCAAATCGGAGGTTCGATCATGAAGAATTTGGCCTTCTTAACCACGGACACAGTCAACAAGGACGAAGCATAAGCCCCGATAGCAATGATCCCTGCATGGCCAAGGGAGAACTGTCCGGTGTAGCCGTAGATCAGGTTTAGCGATACGGCCCAGATGGCATTAATGGCAATGAGATTCAATATCCTGCACTTGTAGGGATCCAGGTTCTTCTCGGCCCACGACAGGAGCATGAAAACAATCAGCAAGCCTACTGCCGTTAGTATCCTTCCGGTTGCCTTTCTCATGGTATCACGCCTTCTCTTCTACCATCTTACCAAGTAAGCCGCTGGGCTTTAAGAGAAGAACCAGAATCAAGGCCGAGTAGGCGATAGCGTACTTGTAGCCCGATATCCCGGGCAAAAAGGCGACGATCATGATTTCACCTATACCTAGGAGGAAGCCACCCAACATGGCCCCGGGAATGCTCCCGATCCCTCCCAGGACAGCAGCGATGAAGCACTTTAGGCCGGGTACCACACCCATATCAGGGACCAGCGCAGGGAACTTTATGCTCCAGGTAATAGCGCCAACCGCCGCCAATGCAGAGCCAATGGCGAAAGTGAAGGAGATAACGCGGTCGATGTTAATGCCCATCAACCTGGCAATCTCGATATCCCGCGATACTGCCCTCATAGCTCGGCCCATTTTCGTCCTGTACGCCAGGTAGAACGTGACGACCAGCGCGGCAAGTGAAATCACGATAGTGAAGAGAGTGAGGCTTAGGAAGCGGATGCTGCCGACACTCCATTGCTTAGCGAACACCGATGGGCGAGGGAATCCCTTGGCTATCCCTGAAAAAAGCAAGAAACCAACGTTCTGCAGCAGCATAGACACCCCGATAGCAGACAGGAGTGTTGAGATCTTTGGTGCATCCCGGAGGGGTCTATAAGCAGCTCTCTCCACCACCATGCCGAGGATTGCTGTCAAAGGAATCACCAGCAGGAAAGACACATACCATGGCAGAGCGAAGATTGCGATTCCGTAGAAGGCAAAGTATGCTCCCATCATAAAAACATCGCCATGGGCGAAATTGATGAGCCTCAATATCCCGTAGACCATCGTATAGCCGACGGCCATCAGAGCATAGGTCCCTCCCAGGGAGATACCGTTCATGAGATGCTGCCAAAACATGCTGAGAGTCATATTCTACCTCGCAGATGACATGGATTGGGAGGAGAAGGACCAGCCCCTCTCCTCCCAATCAAGACTTGCCTATTCTGGCGTTATCGACATCAGATAAACGAACCCGAGTGTACCGTCAGGAAGTCTCTGAACCTGTTTGACCACAGCAGGCTTAACGGCATCGTGAGTGTAGTTTATCGTTGTCATGCCAGTCACGAGAGCGAGATCCTTCGTTGCTTCCAGCTGCTGCCGGATGGCCTCAGGCTCTACTGAACCCGCACGCTCGATGGCGTCCACGAGGAGCATGTAGGCATCCCAACCTAGTGCAGCGAAGGCATTCGCCTCCTTACCGAACTCATCCTCATAGAGCTCTATGAACTTCTGGGACATCTCGGTGAGGGCCCCCGTTGGATGGAAATGCGTGCTGAAAGCCACGCCTTCGCAGGCATCCCCAGCGATCTCGATAAACTCTGGGGCATCCCACGTGTCTCCACCGATGAGCGGACCCTCATAGCCAAGCTCCCTGGCCTGCTTGACGAGTAGGCCGGCCTCGCGGTAGTGGAACGGCGCGAAGATCACATCAGGGTTCTTGGCAATGCTATACGTCAGCTGAGCTGTGAAGTCCGTATCCCCTGTCTGACCAGAAGTCAAGCTAAGGACGTTTTTAGTATCCCCGGTCATCTCACCAAATCTCTCTATGAAGACCTTTGAGAGGCCAACGGAATACGGCTCATCTACAGCCTGTATGACACAGGCCGTTTTAGCACCTAACTCCTCTACGGCATACTTGGCCATTACGTAGCCCTGGAAGGGGTCGATGAAGCAAACCCTGA
>CAYZGO010000021.1:0-32196 GCA_964478075.1 uncultured Anaerolineales bacterium
TTGTGCCTCCCGCCAAATCAACGAATCTCTAACGGACTTTTTCAACACCCTCAATGAACTACATTGACACTTCTCTATCCCTTGTGGTATACTTACCCCGCTTGAACCTCGAACGAGGAAGCAAAAGCCATGGCATCCGACGCCCTGGGTCAACAAGCGTACCGTGTCGTCGAGGAACTGTCCGTGCACATTGGCCCACGGCCAGCAGGCAGCGCTGTGGACCATCTCGAAGACGAACTCAGATACGAAAGGTCCTGTGCCCGCCTTTCACTGCACGATCGGAGGTACCAGAGCTTATCCTCCCGACCAAGATAAAGCTTGGTGCCCAGGACGTGTGCTGGGAAGATTGGGGAGCTTTCACCGGAGCTATCTCGCCCCTGATGCTGACGCAATTGTGCCAATATGTGATCATCGGCCAGTCAGAGTGGCGACAGTATTTCGCGGAAACCGATGTTTGAGCTTTCTCAGGCGAGGGGCACCTTCCCCTCAATCCCGTGGCGCAACATCGCGCCAAGGAACCGCCAACTGGTGCTGTTCCGCACTGCCTTGAGTCAGGTTAGGACGTGTTAGGAGGTTGGCAGATGGACGGAATCCGATCAGTACAGCGCATCCTGTTGCGCGAAGACGGTACGCTCTCGAGGTTCGTCGTTGCCTTCTGCCTGGCGCTGGGGCTCGCCGCCGTGTGCGCGTCGGCCCGCGCGCCATGGGTGCTGCCGGGTAGTACGTCGTGCGCACAGACTATCCCTTCCCCTACACCCACGCGTACCCCCACCACTACGCCAACCCGTCGCGCGCTTCTGCTGCCCATCATACTGCGGGGCTGGCCAGTGCTCCCGCCTACGCCAAGCCCAACGCCCACACCCTACTACATGCAACTGATCGTCAATCCCAGCTTTGAGACGGACGAAGCATGGGAGATCCCGAAAACCGCCTACTCTGCAGGCTACTCCATCGGCCGCGCACGCACTGGATCGCGCTCGATGCGCCTGGGCATTGACACCGGCGGCAACGTGTGGAGCTACTCCTCCGCGCGGCAGAGGGTAGACATTCCAAGCGGGATCACACACGCGCAACTCTCTTTCTACTACTTCCCGGTCAGCGCATGGGCGGATGACGACACCATCTACTTCTGCGTGTTGCGTGCCAGCGACAACACCATACTGGGGAAGTGCACCTTTTGGATCGAGCGCAATCAAGCCTGGAATCTGGGCACGTTCGACCTGGTGGGGTACGCAGGGCAGAGCATCAAAGTGCACTTTGGCGTGAGAAACGACGGCCTGAACGGTATCTCGGCCGTGTACCTGGATGATGTGACCCTTTACGTGTGGTGACAAGCGAAGAGGCAGCAGTGAGCGGCAGCAAAGAGTCGGCCTACTGCTCCGTGCGCAAACCGCGGAACTTGAGCAAGCAGTTTGGCGTTGAAAATGGGGCTTGTTGCTCTACGCGTTTGTGCAGTAGATAGATGGAACATGCCTATTTGTACGCACATGCCACAAAGCGCCGCCCAGATGTACGATCTGAGCGGCGCTTCCCTTCCGCCAAACGGCTTGAGCCGCTTGTTGCACACTGTGTCAGGCCACCCAGATTGACACTTCTCCGCGCCTTGTGGTATATTCACCCCGCTTGAACCACGAACAAGGAGCCAAAACACATGGCACATGACACCCTTGGTCAACAGGCGTACCGCGTCGTCGAGGAACTGTCCACGCACATTGGGCCACGGCCAGCGGGCAGTGAAGGCGAAAGGCGTGCCCTGGACTATCTCGAAGATGAACTCAGGGATACCTGCCGGCAAGTCACCAGGATGCCTGTGAAAGGCATCCCCGGCCAGTTTCCAACCAGGATTCTCATGTTGGCAGGCATCAGCTTCTTGGTGTACTGCGTCTACTGGCTTGTGGAGTCACCCATTTCTATGCTCCTCTACCTCATCTCATTCTTCGCGCTGCCCAAGTTGATTTCGGCGCTACGCAGAAAGGTTGGTGCCGCAGCGGAGCGGAGCAGCGAGAATGTGGTGGGCCATCTGCAGGCAGCACAAGAAACCCGGGGCACTATCGTCCTCTGCGCCCACCTGGACTCAGCCAAGGCCAACCGTGTGCCAGGAGAACTGTGGCCCAGGCTCAATCGCCTTCTCATGCGTTTGTGGGTGCCTTTTGTCTTCCTCATGTCGGGCCTGGCCGCGTTACGCTGGCTCGATATGCGCTTCTCCTGGCTATTGCCAGCTCCAATAATCGTCTGGCAGGTCGCGCGTGCCATCGGACTGGCCTTCTCTGTCTTTCTCCTCATCTTCAAACTGGTTTACACGTATATCTCACGTGGCAACGCTTATTCCCCCGGAGCGAACGACAATGCTTCTGGCGTTGGCGTGGTACTGGCCCTGTCCAGGTACTTCCACGACACTCCACCGGCCCACCTGGATGTCAACTACGTCCTCTTTACAGCAGAGGAGCTGGGCCTGATAGGCTCCGAGCGCTTTGTGAAAGAGACAGAGCTGAAAAAAGGGAACACTTACGTCATCAACCTGGACATGGTCGGCTCTGGGAAGCAGCTTTGCTACGTGCGGGGGTCGGGCCTGCTCCCGCCGCGCTTCACAGATGGCCGGCTCAATGCTTTGTTCATGGAAGCCCACCCCTCCATAAAGAGGCACTACTACTTTATGGGCAACAGCGACTTTGCCTCCTTCGTAGCCAAGGGCTTCCACGCTGCTTCTCTGTGCACGAAGGGAGACTCTCGAGCGGAGATGGTCTATCATACAGAACGCGATACCATTGATAATGTTGACATAGAGTCACTGCAGATTACGGCTGAGACAGTGAGAAAAGTCATTCGGCTGCTTGATGAACGAATGGGGAAAAAAGCTGCCAGTTGCCAGTGAGCAGTTGTCAGTTATCGGTCCGCAATTGGCAGCGATTCAACCACGGAGACACCGAGCACACAGAGAAACCCTAGGAACCTCTGCGTCCTCCCCCGTCAAGCCATCGCCTGCGGCGAGACAGGCGGGGTGAACGACGCGCTCTCAGCGGTAAATCTTGAAGGAGGGGAAATGCGCACACCCATCATCGCCGGAAATTGGAAGATGCACAAGACGATTGCTGAGGCTACCGCTCTGGTCAGAGAGATGCGCCGCGGACTGAACGCCATTCACGGCGTGGAAAAGGTCCTTTGCCCGCCTTTCACAGCTCTCTCGGCCGTGGCGGAACTGCTCCGCCCAACAAAGATAAGGGTCGGGGCTCAGGACATGCACTGGGAAGAGCAGGGCGCTTACACTGGAGCCATCTCGCCCCTGATGCTGAAGCAACTGTGCCAATACGTGATCATCGGCCACTCGGAGCGCCGCAAGTACTTTGCAGAGACCGACGAAGCAGTCAACCGCAAGGTCAAAGCAGCGCTTGCGCACGATCTGATCCCTATCATATGCGTAGGCGAAAACCTGCAGCAGAACGAAGCCGGCCAGACGAAGGCCGTCGTTACAGGTCAGCTTCGAGCAGCACTGCGCGACCTGACAGCAGCACAGGCAAGGGGCCTGGTCATTGCCTATGAACCAATCTGGGCTATTGGAACGGGTAAAGCGGCGACGGGTGCTGGCGCCAACGCGGTCGTCGGATTGGTGATCCGGGGCACAGTGGCCTCCATGTTTGACGAGAGCACTGCCCAGTCAGTCCGTATTCAATATGGCGGCAGCGTGAACCCTGACAACATCACCGAGTTCATGACGCAACCAGAGATTGACGGCGCTCTGGTTGGGGGTGCCAGCCTGGTAGCAGACAAGTTCGTGGCGATCACCCGACGGGCGGCCGAGATCAGGGGCGCCGACAAATAGGGCAGGTTGTATTGACCGCTCAACTCCGAGAACCCTTTTCATACGGCAATTGTGTGGAGGGCGTTCAGAGCTTCGTGCGAGAACCAGTAAATGGCGAGTGATTGGATGGCTTTGGCCTGGCTGGCAGCTCTGTTCGTACTCCTGCTCTTCCTGAAACGTTGGCTAAGCCAGCATCTGCAGGGTCTCGCTCTGCTCCTGTCAGGTGACCAGCAAATTGCCACCCTGCTGTACTACCTAGTCCTGCTTCCGGGGATTGTGCTGCACGAACTCAGCCACGTCCTAGCTGCCGAACTCGTGGGGGTGAAGACGAAGCGCATTTCCCTGCGCCCAACCGCGAAGCGAGGGGGCCGCGTGCGCTTTGGCGCTGTGACAGTTGGCCCGTCTGACCCCATCCGCGAGAGCTGGATTGGGTTGGCGCCGTTGCTCAGCGGAAGTGCCCTCATCTTGCTCCTGGCACGCTGGCAGTTCGGCATTGAGCCTATGCCTGTTCTGGATCCTGACGTGCTTCTGTCTTGCCTGCAAGCCCCTGACGCCTGGCTGTGGCTCTACCTGGTCTTTGCCATCAGTAACGCAATGCTGCCGAGTGAATCCGATCGCCAACCCTGGCGACCGGTCTTGTTGTTCCTGGCTCTCATCACGGGCGTGTTCTACGGCTCAGGCCTCGCTCCCCAGATACCCGAAACACTGAAGCAGTGGGCACTAATGGGCGTCACCCACCTTGCTCTTGCCTTCGGCCTCGCACTGGGCGTCGACATACTCTTTGCCACCTTGATCTTTGTGCTGGAGAAATTGGGGGAGAGAATACTGCATAGGTACGTGGAGTACTGAGGCATTGTTTTTCACCACGAAGGCACAAAGCTTGCTAGAGTTTCTGTGACCCTTGGTGTCTTAGTGTCTTGGTGGTAAACGAATCCGTGACGACTCTCCGATACGCTGTTAGGGCAGAGGTCTGCGTTCACCGAGCCACGTAACCACGGCCAGGGCCACCACGGTCACCAGTCCCAAGATGAGCAGCGCCCCCAGTTTGAACAAACGCGAAGAAACCAGGAGTGCCAACAAGCCAAAGGACGCACTGAGAAGGCAATACAAAGAGATAACCTGACGCTGTGAAAGGCCCAAGTCCAACAGACGAAAATGCAGGTGCCCCCGGTCTCCCTCACCTATCGCTCGCCTCTGCCGCAGGCGCACCAGGATCAGCCATCCCACATCGAGAATCGGCACGGCCAGCACGAGCAACACAGTCGCCATGCGCGCCCCTGCTACGATAGAAAGGGTAGCAACTGCATAGCCCAGGAAGAAAGAGCCCGTGCTGCCCATGAACACCCGCGCTGGATGAAAGTTGTAGGGCAGAAAACCCAAGGTACTCCCGAGCAAGGCCAACGGCAGGAGCGAAACACTGTACTGTCCCTCTCGATACATGTGAATGAAGAGCACCGCCGCTACTATTGCCGCCACACCAGCAGCCAGGCCATCGAGGCCATCAAGAAAATTGACGGTGTTGATCAAGCCCGTTATCCAGACGATAGTGATCAGCGCCGTCCAATACCAGGGGAAGATCCAAAGTCTATCCGTGAAGGGGTTCATCACGCGCTCGATAAAGACGAGACAGACAATCGCAATAAGAGAAGCGACCAATTGGGCCACAAACTGGGGCAACGCTTTCAACTCACGTCTGTCATCGTACAGACCAACTGCGAACATGAAAGTGCTGCCTAGCAGGATCCCGGCCAGACGGATGGGTTCCTTTGGGTCAGGCCCCTCAGGAGCAGGCAGCGCCCTGGCAAGGATTGTCCCAAGAAGCGCAGCAAGCAGGAAGGAAACACAAAGGGCAATACCGCCTGTGCGCGGCAAAACGCCCACGTGCTTGCGCCTCTCGCCTGGTACATCCACCAGCCCCCAACGCCGGCCCAGGCGTGCTGCTATGGGAGTGATGAACACGGAGAGGCCAAAAGCGATTGCAAAGACAAGGAGGAAAGGCATACTGCCAACTGACAACTGGCTACCGGAAACCAACTCCCTAGCCAGTTCCGAATTGCCGATCACCGGCATCTCCTAGCCCGGGCACAATGTAGCCTACTGGCGGATCTCCCGGCTTGCTGGGTTCCGGAGTCAGATGGTCATCTATGGCAGCAAGATGGATATCCACATCAGGGTGAGCCATACTGAGGCGCTCAACACCCTCGGGTGCAGCAATGATGCCCACGAACTTGATGCGCTTGGCCCCCCAGCGTTTCAGGATGTCCACGGTTGCCACCGCGGATCCTCCCGTGGCCAGCATAGGATCGAGGATGAGACAAACCTGCACCGTGGGATGGATGGGCAGTTTGTTGTAGTACTGAACAGGTTCCAGCGTCTGGTGATCCCTGTACAGCCCAATGTGCCAGACCTCTGCGGCTGGCATCATCTCCCAGATGCCTTCCACCATTCCCAAACCGGCACGCAGGATAGGCACCAGTCCTATCCTGTCTGTGAGTTCATGGTCGATAGTAGTTGTAAGCGGCGTTTGGACAGAAACCTCTTTCACGCCCAGATCCACCGTGGCTTCGTAGGCCAACAGTATAGCAACTTCCCGAATCAACGCACGGAACTCTTGAGGCTCTGTCTCCACATTGCGCAACAACGTCACCTTGTGACGAATCAAGGGATGCTTGGAAAGGAAGACCCGTGCCATATTGCTACCCCCACAACCAGAATGTCACAGAACGAGACTTCCTACTCGTGCCATGTCGTACTTGGGCTAATCTCATGCTTCATACCCCCACCAGGTGCACAGTGAATTGCAACACGACCGGCCAGGCTTCCTCTAGCGGCACACACCCGATCGGGTCGGCCTTGTTCAGACCCACGACAGACAACTCAGCGACCGGGGTCCGGTTGGCGGCCCAGAGCAAAGAACTCCCGTCGTCTCGGCGAACCGGACGGAGACTGTGCCCCCCAGATGGGCCCGCTGAACCAATAAAGATGCCCCCACACACTGATGTTGCCCGTGGCACTGGGCCTGTCGGGTCCAGGTGCAGCTAGCGAGAGAGGTGAGTTGTAAACGTGCAAGAGACAGCATAACCCTACGAGCCACCACATCCACAGCTGACCCTAGATTCGGTTGACTGATTCCGGATGGAAAAGTGATCTGAGAATCAAGCAGACGCGATTCCTCGTAGGCGCTAAGCGACTCATTGGCACAGTGTGTCCGCACCTCCGGAATGCCAAAGTTGGAAGCGTACTGCCCCTCCAGTCGTCTTGATATCGCACGGGACCTTGCCCAGTTCCTGCAGGGCGACCTCCAGGGTGCTTTTCCACTGTGCGTCCAGCCAGGGTTTGATAATGACCAGCGAACTGGGATCTGCAATGGTTGTGCGGGCCGCCTCAGGCAAGTTCGTATCAGTGACGGTAACCTGGATGACCTGGAGAGGCGAAGTGGGAACAGAATAGACCTGCTGGAGAGTGCCCTTGATGCCATCGATGCCCCATGCAGGGTCAGTGATAAAGACGAAAGTCTTGGGGGAGTCGCCTTCTAGTTCCTGCGCGCGCATCGCCGTCCGCAGGTAGAGCATCGCCAGGTTCTGATATTGTTCCATCCGCTGCCTGGAAAGTGGATAGGCCTGGTACAGGTTAAGTCCAATCACCGCAATCATGGCCAGACCGCTGAAAGTGGCCATGGATGTCTGATTTCCAAGGAGATTGGTAATCTGCCGTTGCATCCAAGTCAAGCCAACCGCAGCGAACAAGGCAAACCAGGGCAGGAGCAGAAACATTCTCGTCGTTGGGGGATAAGCCACGCCACTAGAAGCGCCCACCAGAAGGAGCAGCATTGCGAAGCCGAGCATGAGGAAAAGCGCGAAACGCCTCTTGCGAATCTGCTTCAGAAGATGGGCCATGCCCAAAACAAGCAGCGCCGCGCTCAACGGATCCACGTACGATACGGCAACAAAATGGCTTTCGTGCACAACATAGACAAAAGACACGAAGGCATATAGCAGCCTGGTGGCCACGGACTGAAGCAGGCTTGCAATGCTTCGCATAACCTCGGGATCGTCAAGGAACGTTCCAGCTCTCTTGGCTTCCCAATAGCCCGGTTGAAGCAAGAGAGGAAAAATGAGAAGAAACATGGAGAGAGCCACGATAACCCAGCGGCGAATGGCTGGTTTGGACGTGGGTGGAGCATACAGCAACAAGAGCAGTAGAGGAAGAGGAACGACGTACAAGGCAGCCGGATAAACGTAGAAGCAAAAGCCCAATGCCAGCCCCAGGACGACAAAGGCCAGCAGCCGCATTGACCGCAGGGCCCAGGCCGTAGCCCAGAGAGCCAACGACATGGCAAAGAACGCTTGCAGGTTGTCATAGCCAATCTTGCCGAAGGTCATAAGATAATGCGAAGAGGCCAGTAGAAGTGAGGCTATCAGCGCGATCCGGCGGGGCACAAACGTCTTGAAGAACAAGAAGAAGAAGCCAATGGCGATAGCGCCCAAGTATATACCGCTGAAGCGCCATCCGAAGTTATCGCTACCGAGAACCTTCATGAAAATCGCTTGTATAAAGGACGACAAATACGGATGGGTCCCGTAGACCGCTTGCCCATTGAACAAGTGTGAGCCGATGAATGACGGGCTTTGTCGTCCCGCAATGTCGCGGGCATAATCGAAGAAACTGTATTCATCTCCGATGATAGAGAACCACCATGCGTTGATATTCAGTGTGTACAGGATCAGAGCCAGTGACATGACTAAGAGGACAGGACTCACCTCACGGCGATGGCGGAGCAGGTTCAAGGCAGCCAAAGCCAGCAGCAAGCTGAAAATCCATAGAGGGTTCCCCCGGGAGCAGCTAGCCAGGAATTCTATGAAGGCTAGATGGGCCAGCAAGACAGCCAGAATCAGGTCTCGCTTCTGGCGCCAGCGTTTTATGATCTCTTTGACTGGTATCTCCCGAAGCACCCACGCCAGGAGATACGCCAGCAAAGCCAGGGCGAGATCCCAGCCAGGCACTCTGTGCAGAATTGGTGCGCTCAGGATGATGATTGCCAAAGCTATCGCCGAAGCTATGAACACAATGCGACTTGCCCGAGATTGGGCAGGAGAGATGCCTGCAGTCGCAGGGCTAGCGGTGCCGAGGCCTAGGTTTGAGAACACACTCAAAGGGACTTCTTTGCTGCACCACACCAGTGCCAATGAACCCAGAAAGCAGGGGAAAATCAGCAGAAAGTAAGACGGGAGCCCCAGGCGGCGCAGGAAGTCAATCTTGCGCCACCAGTCGTCGAGTGAACCGGAGATAGCGTGTTCTCGCAGCCAACGATCCTGAACGACCAGCAAGGAAGGTACTACTGCCAGGAGAGTCGCCGCTGCAACCAGGAGACCTGGTTTGATCTTGTCCTTCAGAGGCCGCAAATCAAACCGACCAGGGTGATCGAGCTGACCTTGCAGGGACGCAACACGTCTCTCCAGTTCGTCAACTCGCCGCTTGAGGACATGGTTGCTGGGCTCTGAAGGCTCTGCAGGAGATGCCGAAATCGGAAGATCGGAGACAGCCTGCGTGGGAGTGCCCCTACACAGCCACCGACGCTTTAGCCATCCAAACATCCCACTGATCCTTTCTCTCGCCAACACCTTACTGTCGCCAGTAGCGATGTGCCCAGCACATCAGCCAGAAGCCATGTTAGCTCCGAGTGCTTATGTCGCATCCCGTGCCATCTGCAAGGAAGTTGTCGCTAACTGTGCAAGACCAAAGCGGAGGCAGACCTGCCCCTCAAGCCGCTGCAAGTGGTTTGTCCCCGCCCACCGCAACTCGCATGGGTTGATTGAGACTGGCAGATTCATCCTTCACCCAAGGACGTCAACAGCCTGACCATCGCTGAGGAGTACGATTCTCCGAAGCTTCCGCAGTACCTCATGCAAGAGTCAATCAAGGGAATCCACAGCCTGGATTCCCTCCATTCCTAGGCTTCACACCTTGCCAGGAGCCTTTCCCACTCCTCGTCCACTTTGGCCTGTATCTCGTCAATCACGTGCCTGAATTGCGGCTGGAAGAGATGTCGGAAGCGCCCTTGGGTTTTGAGCCATTCCTCAACGGGCTTCTTCTCACGAGGTTTATAATTCAGTTTCCAGACACCGTTCTCAACCTCGAACAGTGGCCAGTAACAGGTATCCACGGCGAGCTTTGTAACCTCAATCGTAGCCCCCACAGGATGACGCCAGCCACGGCTACAGGAAGAGAGCACGTTGATGAACGAAGGCCCATCTGCAGCGGCTGCTTTCCTTGCCTTCTCCATTAGATCACGCCAGCGGCTGGGCGCTGCCTGAGCGACGTAGGGAATACGATGGGCTGCGATAATCTCCGTCAGGGGCTTGCGCCATTGCACCTTGCCGGGGATAACGGTGCCCGCTGGTGAGGTGGTCGTGTGCGCGCCCATCGGCGTGGCCGAACTACGCTGGATACCAGTGTTCATGTATGCTTCGTTGTTGAGACAGACGTAGATAAACCTGTGTCCACGCTCCAAGGCACCGGACAAGAACTGCAAACCGATGTCGTAGG
The DNA here is from genome assembly GCA_964478075.1 of uncultured Anaerolineales bacterium. Lineage (GTDB taxonomy): Bacteria > Chloroflexota > Anaerolineae > UBA2200 > UBA2200 > DAOUEX01. The sequence goes on from CAYZGO010000021.1 coordinate 10,343, forward strand.
TTGCGCCATCCCCACCAAAAGCTATAAAGCGGATATTACGGTCGGGAATCTTGCCCTGGCGTACCAGGGAACGATACATCGCCTCGGCGCCGGCAATCGTGGTTGCAGCGTTCTCAAAAGCGTTATGTATCCACGGCACATTCCAGGAAGTGTAGGGATACATGGACGTGGCAATCTCGGCGCATCCGGTCGCCATGCTGAGCACCACGGGTTCATCTATCGCATTAAGAATCTGGCGAATGATAATGGGCTCTGCGCACCCAGCACAAAAACGATGCCCCGGGGCGAGCCGTTCGGGCTTGGCAGCCTGTTCCTTTAACTTGATAGCCATGCGCTTACTCCCTCAAGCCAAGATAATTGACCAGCGACTTGACCTTACCCGTGTCTGCAATCTCTCGCAGGTCGCTGGCTACCTGTTCGATATGATCCGGGAAGACATCGCGTCCGCCCAAACCGTAGATATAGTTGACCACCTTAGTTGCAGCACCGGCCGCAAAAAGCGCTGCGCAGACTTCCAGGAATACTGGCCCTACACTATCCATGGCCCCGAAGCTGGCCGAGCGATCCATTACCGCCACAGCCTTGACACCATTCAGTGCAGCCACCAGTTCCTGTGCCGGGAATGGCCGGAAGACTCGCAGCTTCAGGAGGCCAACTTTGAGCCCCTCGTTGCGCAGCTTCCTCACAGTCGTGCGTACTGTACCCGCTGCCGAACTAAGCACAATAATCGCCAACTCGGCATCGTCCATAGCATATTGGTCAAAGATGCCATAGCTGCGGCCAAAGGTCTTGCCGAATTCTTTGCCCACATCAGCGATGACCGCCATAGCCTTACTCATCGCATCTATCTGCTGACGCTTATGCTCAAAATAGTAGTCGTACATGTCCCATGCACCGAAGGTGATGGGGTGATCAATGTCCAGCAGAGAGTACTTTGGCTCGTAGGCGCCAATAAAGTCCTTCACCACTGCATCCTCAGCGACCTCCATCCCTTCCACGCCGTGCCCGGTAATAAAGCCATCTTGCATGACCATCACGGGCAGGAGCAGGTCGGGGTGCTCGGCGATGCGCACTGCCTGGATGATGTTGTCGTAGACTTCCTGCGCAGTCTCGGAGTAGAGTTGAAGCCAGCCTGCATCGCGAGCCCCCATGGAATCGGAGTGGTCACAATGAATGTTGAGCGGGGCAGAAAGTGCGCGATTTACCACAGGCATGACAATTGGCAAACGGCTCGAGGCTGCGATATAAAGCACTTCCCACATCAAAGCCAAACCGTTGGCTGCCGTGGCAGTCATCACACGGCCGCCTGCCGATGCAGCGCCAACACAGGCGCTCATGGCTGCGTGTTCACTCTCGACAGGTATGAACTCGGTATCCACCTCGCCATTGGCCACGTACTGCGAAAAGGTTTGCACGATAGCCGTTTGCGGCGTGATAGGATAGGCAGCCATGACATCAGGGTTGATCTGCCGCATCGCTTGCGCAGCGGCGTGGGCTCCATCCAGAGCCATTTTCGTAGATACGATCATTGTTATGTCCTCCTCAAACAGAGAGCTGAATAAACCAAAAAGAATCAGATGGTCCGCCCAGCCGTCTAATCTCCTTCTATGACCATCTGAATGACTTTGCCTGCTTTGCCAGTATGTTCATGTGCTTCGACCTTGACCGGACACACATTGGCACAAATACCGCAACCTTTGCAGTGATAATAGTCAAAGCCAACCCACTTGCCATCCTTAACGATAATCGCTGAATCAGGGCAATAGACCCAGCATATCAGGCAATGCGTACACTTGGCCATGTCATGCACTGGGCGCTCTGTGCGCCAGGTGCCAGTGTTGTACTCGGCTGCGCACCCTGGCTCAAAAACCATGCCAGCGATGTTCGTTTCTTTCCACGTAGCATTCTGTTTCGGCATGTTACCTCATCCTTCTTTCACTTCCTTATAAGCCCGCCGCAGGGCTTTGACATTGTTCTCCACGACCTCGTCCCTTAGCTTGGCCCCCAGCTTCTCCCTGACCACGTGCAGTGTGTTGTCCAGATTCACCAGCCCAGTGGCACGAACAATAGCACCCAACATCAGCGTAGCGGGGACGTCTCGCCCAAGGGTCTCCAGTGCAATTCGCGTAGCGTCCACAGTGAAGACTTTGGCCTTGCTGCCTTTGAGCCCCAAACGCGCGCGGATCTGCTCCGGCGTCTCTGGCGCATTGACGATCACAATGCCATCTTTAGCCAGCCCCTCGGTGACGTCCACAACGCCAAGTAAGTTGGGGTTAACGACGACGACCACTTCAGGGCTGAGAATCTGATAGTGCACTTCGATAGGCTCGTCGCTAATGCGCGTATAGACTCTGATGGGCGCTCCCATACGCGCGGGGCCATAGTCAGGGAAGGCCTGAAAGTATCTGCCCTCCTCCAGGGCAGCCTCGGCCAGCAACTCGCCAGCCGTAACTACACCCTGCCCGGCACGCCCATGCCAACGAATCTCTGTTAGCTTTGCCATCTTGACCTCCTCAATGCAATAGCAAGTTCTATGTAGTAACCGCTCACTGCCCTAACCCGTTCCTACCCTTCTTCCGGGGAAAGAGTAGTGTGGGTCTGCTGCGCAGCGAGCGTTCCAACTTCTCCTGGCACTTGACGCAGGTTGTAGCGTAAGGCACGATTTCCAGCCTGGCAGGGTCAATCTTCCCGCCGCACATATCACAAATGCCATAGTGTCCTTTTTCGGCGGCCCGCAAAGCATTCTCGATTGAGGCCAGTTTCTCTTGCAAGGTCTCAATGATGGCCAGTGTCTTTCCCCGCTCATAGATATCAGAAGCAGCATCAACCGAATCGATGACGCGCTCTACCTCAGTCTCTAGATATCTGCGGAGGCGTTTCAACTTTGCCAGGATCTCTTTGCGCTCCGCCTGTAACCTTGTTGTCTGGTCTACCATCTGCTGCTCACCATACGGAAACCTCAGAACTTGATGAGCGAGAAGACATCATAACCCTTAAGCTTGTCAACGCCCTTCAAGAATGTAAGATCTATGAGAAAAGCGATACCAACTACCTTTCCACCCAGTTTCTCGATAAGCTCAACGGCTGCTTTGGCTGACCCACCGGTAGCCAGAAGGTCATCCACAAGCAGCACGCGCTGACCTGGCTGGATAGCATCTGTGTGCATCTCAAGAGTGTTGGTGCCATATTCCAGGGTGTAACTGGCGCTGATCTTCTCTGCGGGCAGCTTACCTGGTTTGCGGATAAGCACAAAACCGGCCCCCAGCTCATAGGCCATCGGAGCTCCAAAGACGAATCCCCGAGACTCAATGGCAGCGACGACGTCAATGTCTGCATCAATGTAGTGATCAATAAGAGCATCAACGGCTTCCTGAAAGGCGTCGGGGTCCTTGGTCAAGGTGGTGATATCCTTAAACAGAATTCCTTTCACTGGAAAGTCCGGTACGTCGCGGATCAACTCTGCCAGGTCCATGCTGCCCTCCTAGACTCAACGCTGCTTGCCTCCCTGAGACCGCGCACGATTGTATCAGAAAACAGCGAAATAGGCAAGTCGTGAACTCCGAAGGCATTGAAAAACATAGCAGTCAGTGTCAATACTCGCTACACTCTGTCGTATTATCTGTTGTGGTCTGGGTTAACGGAATCGGACTTGTTCAGGATCCTCGAGACCCGAAGTGGTGTATCAAGTTTGGGTGACTCCCTCGAACCATCCTGTCAAGCCATCGCCTACGGCCTTGACCCGATGGTCAAGATCTACGACGAGACACGCGCGACGAACGCGCAGTTGCACTCCTGCCGATGCCGTCGCTGTAGTGCCGCACGAACGCCTGGAAATCGTGATGCACCCATCCTGAAAGTGATATATTGCCTGTTCAACACATCAATGCTATAATGGGCAGTGAAAAACCTATGGGGGAAAGGAAAAATGACAAACAGAATCCGACTCTCTGCAGCTCTACTGCTGGCTGTATGCTTGGCCCTCACAGTCATCAGCGCGGGTGTAGCTCAGAAAGGCACGCTACTAGCCGGGCTTATCCTCAACGGAGACTTTGAGGGCGAGTTCTATCCGTATGGGTCCGGAGAGGTCGCCCGGCACTGGACGCCCTACGAGGACCCGGGCCTACATACACCCGAGTACCGGCGCTCCACGCTCTACAAATACGAGGGCGAAGCCAGTCAGCTGATCTGGGCAGACCGAGTGCCCTGGTATGCTGGCATTAAGCAGACCACCGTGCTCACCTCGGGACAAAGCAGGGCACGCATACAAACAGGCAAACGTTACACCGTGTACGTGTTGATGTTCAGCATCTACGGTGGAGCGGGGAGCTCAGTGCAACACGGCAAGCTGAACAAACGCGTTGGGATCAACCCTAAAGGAGGAACCCACGCTTTGTCTTCCGACATTGTCTGGAGTCCGTGGTACGGCCAAGACAAGGAGTGGATCCAGATCAATGCGTCAGTCGAGGCCCAGGCAAATCGGCTTACGGTCTTTATCGAGGCAGACGACCCAGAATCAGGCGGGCAGGATCAGGTCTACATAGACAACGTCTGGCTCGAAGAAGAGGGAGCCCCCCCGCCACCCACGAGGACCCCTGTCCCGACAGTCACGCCCACGCCTACAGCCACGCCGGCGATTGCAGTACTGCGCTCCGTCAATGTTGGCCGTCAGCCGCAGGGGATCGCCGTCCTGCCCAGCATTAACCGCTTCTTCGTGGCAAACAGTGGTGGGAACACGCTGTCCAGCCTGGAAGGCTTCCTTGAGTGGCGGCATACCGAGATCGGCAGCCACGGGCAAGGTCCGAGCAATGTGGCCATAGACCCAGATCGATATCGCATGTACGTCGTCAACACGGCTGAAAACAACGTAGCAGTATTCGATGCGGGCACCAATCAGCACATTGATTCTGTCCCCCTTGGTGATGGACGGTCACCGAAAGGAATCGCTGTACTGGGCAACACCATCTACGTTGCAAACGCAGCCGCACACTCAGTGTCGGTCATTGATGGGAACACCCTCAGGGTCACCAAGACTATTGCTGTTGAACAAGTGCCAGAACAGATAGCTGTTAATCCACAAACTAACAAAGTGTACGTGACCAATCGCGGCTACTCGCCAGAGAACGCCGGCTCAGTGACAGTAATTGACGGTAGCACGCAAGAAAGGCTGCGGACTATTGACCTCTCCTACACCGCCCCAAAGCCAGCACCAGGGCCCTACGGGGTGGCTGTCAACCCTGTCACCAACCAAGTATACGTGGCCTCGACCAGCGGCAAACTGGTTATCATAGACGGCGAAAGCGATAAAGTTGTGGACGTCGTGCTCCCACCCGTGCCCACCGGGCTCGACGGTGTGGCTGTGAACCCCGCCAGCAACAACGTGTTTGTCAGCAGTGGGACAGCCAACACGGTGTTCGTGTACGATGCAGATGTAAGGGGCTGGATCTGCACGTTGACGGTCGGAAGTGGCCTCTTCCGTGGTATCGCTGTCAACCCGCTGACCTACCACGTGCTGGTGTCCAACACTGCCGACGACACGGTGAGCGTAATACGTGACTCTGGCGCTTATCAACCGTTCAGTCTCTGGATACCCATGGTTCGCAAGTAAGCGGGCGGACAACTCCAATAGGGAGCTCCCAGCATAGTGGGAGCTCCCCGCGTGGAATCGAAAAAGCAGCAGACTCCTCCAGCACTGGATGCAACAGAATGTCCACTGCACTCCTCAGCAGTTGCCGATTTGCAGTCTGCACACCAGCAATCGTCGATGCTCTGGCAGGTTGCCGGTGGTCTGGACCTTTTGACTCGCAACCGGCTGCAGAGCGTGCTATGATTCCAATCACCTGGAACGATGGTAGAGTCTGCAAGAACAGTCGCCGTCGGCAGCGCTTTCAAGAACAGATCTCTGGCCTTGTTGTGGTGGCTAAGACCGCTTCTGTGCTCCGTCAATGACATGCAAGAGGTGAACACTATGTCGGATGACACTTGGCAACGCATTGAACGTCTACGCCAGCGGATCCGGCACCATGCCTACCTGTACCACGTTCTGGATACGCCGGAGATCGGTGATACCGAGTACGATGCATTGCTGGGCAGACTGCGCGAATTGGAAGAAGCGCATCCGGAACTCGTCACACCAGACTCTCCCACGCAACGTGTCGGGGGACAAGTGCAAGAGCAGTTCGCCAAAGTGCGCCATCCCGCGCCCATCCTCAGCCTGGCCAACGCGTTCAGCAGCGATGAAGTGTGCGCCTGGCGTGATCGACTGCTCCGTCTGCTTCCTGCGGGGACACCATTCCAATTCGTCGTCGAACCGAAGATTGACGGCCTGACTGTTGTCCTGCACTACGAGGATGGCCTCTTTGTGTTAGGAGCCACACGCGGCGATGGCCAGGTCGGGGAAGACATCACCTTGAACCTGCGCACTGTCAAGTCCGTGCCTTTGCGCATCCCAGTACAACCACATGGCCCGCCGCCTCCACGGAGGCTGGTTGTGCGCGGTGAAGCTTACATGCCCATCAGCGACTTTGAGGCATTCAATCGCAGTCAGGAGGAAAAAGGAGAGAAAACCTTCGCCAATCCGCGCAACGCTGCGGCGGGTAGCCTGCGCCAACTCAATCCCGCTATCACCGCATCCCGACCACTGCGGCTGTTTTGCTACGCAGTCGTGTCCAGCGAGGGCGTGGAGCTTCGTACGCAACAGGAAGTGCTGCAGTACCTGAGAGACGTTGGCTTTCCAGTCAACTCAGATGTAGCGCTCTTCGATGATCTGGTGCAGGCCATTGCTTACGGTGAGCAGTGGATGCAGAAGCGCAACACGTTGAACTATGAAGCCGACGGCGTAGTCTTCAAGATTAATGACCTGACCACACAACGCAGACTCGGGGTAGTAGGCAAAGACCCTCGCGGCATGATAGCGCTCAAGTTTCCAGCCCGCCAGGCCACAACACGGCTCAGAGAACTGGGTATCAACGTCGGGCGCACAGGCACTTTGAACCCGTTCGCCATACTCGAACCGGTGCGGCTCGGCGGCGTGACCATTGAACGGGCCACGCTGCACAATTTCGAAGACATTGCCCGCAAAGACATCCGCGTCGGTGACACTGTGCTCATCAAGCGCGCCGGCGACGTCATCCCCCAGGTAGAGAAGCCCCTCGTCGAACTGCGCACGGGGGAAGAAAAGGTCATTACTTCGCCTGAACACTGCCCCGTTTGCGGCGCGCCTGCCATGAAGCCTGAAGGTGAAGTTGCTGTCTACTGTGTCAATCCGTCGTGTCCAGCGCAAGTAGTGCAGCGCATCGTGCATTGGGCCCACACGATGGACATTGAGGGCTTTGGCGAACGACTGGCACAACTCTTTGTGGACCACGGCCTTTTACGTGATTTCGCCGATCTCTACTATCTCAAGCGTGAAGATGTTCTGAATCTGCCTGGCTTCGCTGACAAGAGCACAGACAACCTGCTGGCTGCTATTGAGGCCAGCAAAGTTCGCCCACTGCCTCGCGTGCTTGCAGCATTGGGCATACGAGGTGTCGGCACCGTAGTCGCCGAGATGCTGGCTCAGCAGTTTAGTTCCGTGGAAGAACTGGTTCGTGCCTCGCCCGAGGAGCTGAAAGACATCCGTGGCTTGGGCCCAGTGAGCGCATCCAATATTGTCGCCTTCTTTTCTAGTGATCAAACCCGCGGTCTGATAGATAGACTACAGGGTGCCGGAGTCAAGCTGGAGCAGAAAGCTGCATCCCGAGCAGTGGCTGGCCGGCTCGCTGGCAAGACGTTTGTCATCACGGGAACGCTTCCTGTAATGACCCGTGAACAGGCCGCTGATTTGATCGTGGCGCTAGGCGGCAAGGTCACCAGCGCAGTGAGCAAGAAAACCGATTACCTGCTCGTTGGTGAGAGCCCAGGCAGCGGCAAATACAACAAGGCCCGCGAACTGGGTGTACCCATGATTGACGAAGCGCAGCTCAAACAAATGATAGCAGGCAGTGCCAGACCCAAAGGAGCAGGTCAAGTTGGTTTTCCCCCATAGGCGCTGCCACATACTGTCACGCAGATAACCGCCAATCCCCTTATTGACGTAGTGGGTCTGGGCTACTGCGCCTGGGACTACCTGGGCACTGTTGATCATATCCCCAAATTTGACGCGCCCACAGTAAGCATGGCCGACTTTACTACTTCTGGCGGAGGGCCGGTCTCCACGGCGCTAGTCGCCCTGCCCAGACTGGGAGCCCAAACTGGCTATCTGGGTGTCATAGGTAATGACGAGGCTGGCCTCAATCTCAAGCGGGCTTTCGAGCAAGAGGGCGTGGACGTCAGTCATCTGCGTCTGCAACCTGGAGCGCGGTCTCCGGTCTGCATAGTGTTGGTCCATGCCAAAACGGGGCGGCGCAGCATCTTGTGCTACCGTGGCACACATGCGGAACTGAAACTACAGCAGGCTGATCGTGCTTACGTAGCTGCGGCGCGATTCCTGCACCTTGATGGACACCACATGACCGCAGCCGTTACTGCTGCTCAGTGGATGCGGGAGGCTGCACGAGAGTGCCTATCGGCTGAAATACCTCGCCCCTACTGCTCGTGCTTGGGAAACAGCACTTCACCTGGGCTGACTCGAGTGCCTGGCGGATACACTCCCACCGAGGTCAGCGCCTCCCAGCCTGTCTCCGGTACAAAGTCCAGGCCTAGCTGTGTGAGCAATTCCAGGGATTTGCGTGGCATCACCGGAACGAGACAGCACCCTAAAAGCCGCAGCACGTCTACCAGACTATACAGCACAGTAGCTAGTCGCTCTCCCGCTTGTGCAGAACCCGCTTTACGAGCCTTGGCCAGTTCCCAGGGTGCTGTCTTCTGTACATACTTGTTGGCCTCTTCCACCAGCCTCCAAATGAGAATCAACACCTCTTGCAAGGCAACACGCTGCAAGGCATCCTCTACTCGTTCGTGCAAGCCTGTTGCCAGGTCCAGCAGGTTTCGATCCACGGCCTCAAGTGCACCTGCCGCACTCGGCACAACGCCATCGAAATAGCGCACAACCATTTGTATCGTGCGGTTAAGCAGATTGCCGAAATCGTTGGCCAGGTCAGCGTTGTAGCGGCGTATGAAAGCGTCATCGGTGTAATCCCAATCCGCACCGAAGGCACCCTCTCGCAGGAAGAAATAGCGCACTGCATCAGAGCCGAATCTCCGGACTAGATCATAAGGATCGATGATGTTGCCGGTTGTCTTGCTCAGCTTCTGACCATCCTTGGTCAGCCAACCATGTGCGAATACCAGCCGGGGTACCGGCAATCCAACAGCCATGAGCAACGCGGGCCAATACAGACAGTGGAAGCGGATGATCTCTTTAGCCATTAGCTGCACATCGGCTGGCCAGTAGTGCTGAAAGGTCTCTTCGTCATCACCGTAGCCGATAGCAGTGATATAGTTGAGCAGAGCATCCACCCATACGTATAGGACTTGGCTTGGGTCATCCGGCATAGGAACGCCCCAGCGCACGTGCTGACGCGAAATACTCAAGTCCCGCAAGCCCTCGCGCAGCACACTCAGAAGCTCGTTGCGCCGCGTTTCAGGTTCCACAAAACCAGTCTCGGCCAACAAATGATATAGCTTGTCCTGATACCGTGATAGAGCAAAGAAGTAGTTCTCTTCCTCCGTCCACTCACAGGGGCGATTGTGAACGGGGCACAGGTCCCCTGGCAGGAGCTCCTCAGCCTTGTAGAAAGCCTCGCAACGAGAGCAGTACCAACCAGTATAGCGACCGCGGTGCACGTCACCAGAAGCCAGAAGAGCGCGGGTGAACTTTTGCACAGCTTGGATATGTCGCTCATCCGTAGTGCGCACAAAGTAATCATTCGAGATATCCAACAGTTGCCAGAGCTCGACGAATCTGGCCACAATCTGGTCGCAGTATGCGTTCGGGGACAGGCCCTTGTCTGCAGAGATGCGCTCGATATTCTGGCCATGCTCATCCGTGCCCGTTAGAAAGAAGACATCATCTCCCATCAGACGGTGATAGCGGGCCAGAACGTCGGCTGCAATCGTGGTGTAAGCATGCCCAACGTGCGGCACGTCATTGACGTAGTAGATTGGTGTTGTAACGTAGAATTTCCTCATGGCACCCCCTTAACGAAAAACCCTCGCCCGATAGGGACGAGGGCCTGAACTCGTGATACCACCCTAATTCGCTGCTGACTCGCATCAGCAGCCTCAACCAGTGCCATAGCCTCCGGCACCGTGCCCGGATAACGGCGGGCAAGCCGGCTCAGCTTACTGTGACCGACCAGCAGGTGCCGGTCTTTTCAGCCTGCAGCTCCGAGGTCATTTTCCGCGGCTCCTCCGCACTGCTTCTCAACCTGGCGCAGCTCTCTGTAGCATCAGACTCCGCGTACTCGTCCTCTTCACAGCCCTTCACGTGCATCAACTGATTGTCATTCTATCCACTTCGGCGATTTTGTCAAACCACGTTGGGCGTTGAAAAACACAGTTATCGGGGGACTGCCACATACTGTGGACAGATGACAATCACTCACCACATGTCGCGGCACAAGGTAGCAAGAATGGCCTTTCCCCATATCCGGAAGAAATGTGCTATTATAGTAAATCATTGGCTATGACCTAGAGCCAAGCGAAGTGAGTATGAAGGGGAAAGTGAGGCTGAAGGCTCTGCGGGCCGCCAATCGGTAACTGCCAAGTGACTGCAACCCTGTCCGGGTACCTGGCGGCGTGCCCACTCCGCTTCGCCGTTCGTGCTCTGCATGCCCTACGGGCGACCGCTCGACGGGGCTCCGTGGGTGCTGCCCTTGGGGTGCGGCAAGGACATGGCGCGAAGAGCTGCCTCTGCTGACTTTCCGAGTAGGCACTAAGCAGAGAGCTCTGCACAGGCGAGAAGGGAGACACAAAAATGAAATCCCTGCTGGCGCTGCTCAAACCCAACTGGCGCAAGGTACTGGCCACCACGCTGATGCTGGCTTTCCTCGCTGCAGCCTATATCCAGTCCTACGCCTTTGTGGACGATGTGCCTGGCGTCACAAAGCCCCCACTCTATGATTTGCTGCGACCATTCGATTTCTGGTCGTCAGGCATGCTGCTTATCATGCCCCTGGCACTGTTGAGCACGCCGCTGCAGTGGCTCGGCCTCTCGCCGCTATCCTCGCCCTTGATATGGCCGCTGCAGGTGGTGTACGTTTACCTCCTCTCTTGCCTGCTCGTCTTTGCCCACGACCGCTGGGGGACCAGAATTGAGAGGCGGTGGCGCTGGCTCGTCCTAATTCTCCCCTTTCTCATCGTCGCCGCACTGTGGGCGCCAGCTATGCTGGCTGGAATCCGCTCCCCACGACAGATGATGCCTTTCCTCGCCTCTTCCATTTTCTTCAGCAGCTGCGTGCTGTCGCTTTATGTCTATACTACCGTGTGCATCGGCGTAGGGGTGTACAGGGGCCTGAGAAAGTGACCAATGAAGGAGATTAGTTCATGTTCAAGAAACTGTTCTGCATGCTGCGCGAGCCGGAGACTTTCTTCGAAACGATACGCGAGGAGAGTTGGAGACCTGCCTTCATGTTTCTGCTACAAGTCTCAGCAGTCATTGCCGTTTTTACCCCCCTGGTCAATGCCCTGGGCTGGGAGAGCACTGACACCAACTCTACGTACCAGGCTCAGATCCTGGCTTGGCAAGTGACCCGTGACTACCTGCTTCCTGAACTGGGAACGATAGCCTACCTGGCTGAGGCGCTGCTCATCCTGGGATTGGCAGTCATCATTGCCCTGTTCTTGACCGCTTTCTTGCATCTGGTATTCCGTGCTTTGGGCGGACAGGGGTCGGTGCTCAATGCCTGGAAGGCAGCCTGCTATGGGGTCGGGCCTTGCGTGCTCCTGGGCTGGGTGCCCTATTGGACTCTCTTCGTCGGCGCCTGGTTCTTTGTCTTGCAGCTCTATTTCGGGCCCAAGGTGCTCTACCGTATGCGCGAGGGGCGGGCTCTCGTGATCCTGGCCTTCTTTGTGGGCGCCATGCTGCTGGAGTTCGCCACTAAGGGCACAACACTGGGGTTTGGCACGTGATAGACGCGTTTGGCCAGCCAGTGGTTGGCCACGATAATCTCAATGGGCAGCGACGCTCCACGTTCTCCAGCAGTTGCCGTTTACGCCTTCCGTTTACCTTGTCTCCCGTTTACGCCTCTGGCGTAAAGACAAAGGTACCGCGGGTTGCTCTCTTAAACCTTCAGCGTTCCACCACCAGGATCCGCGGCAGTGCGACCGACCGAAGTCCCCGAAGCGAAGCGGAGTGGGGCAACTGCCGCTGAACGTTGTGGTACGACTGCCACTGAAAATCGTGGTACGACTGCCACTGGACATCGTGGTTCGACCGCCACTGAACATTCTATGGCCCAGCTACCCCCTCCATGTTCTCCAGCAGTTGCACTGCGGGTCTCTATGCTAACTCTCCCCATTGTCAAGCAGTCGCAGGACAAGGCCTTCAAAAAGGAAGCAAATCAACCGGCAACACTGACTCCTTACCGAGCAAGTAGTTGTGTGCACTCGAGTACAGCCAATCCGTCGGACTGGCCACCAAGCAGGCCTTCACCGGATTGTTGTGAATGTACTCCAACTTCTGCCTGGCAAAAGCAGCAGAGTAGATCGCTTCCGGATGGGAGCCATCCTGCCAAACCTGATACTTCGATACAGCCTGCGCACGCCCTGCCTTTCGCGCCCTCCTAAATGCTTCCAGATACTCCATCTCACCACGCACCTCTGCCAGGCGCCAAATCGCACGCGAGGTGAAGCGCTTGAGATCTCGCAAGATATCGCCTATGCGCGCACCTTGGTGAGCCCAGAAGATGCCATGGAAATGGCTGGGCATGAGCACGTAGGCGTTCAGTTCCGTCGGCTTATGCGAGACCACGTAGCGCAAGCTGCGGAGCATGACGTTGCGGTACGGTTCGAGTTTGAACAGGGGTAGCCACTCTATGACGGTGCAGGTGACGAAGAAGGCATAGTGGCCCTCGGCATAGGCATTATGGCTGCGTAGCATGTCACCTTACTCCAGAACTTGCGGTTGCTGTTTATCCACTGGCAAAGGTTTGTTGCTCGCCAGATCCGCGGCAGTACAACTGCCGCTGAACGTCGTGGTACGAGTGCCGCCGAACATTGTGGTACGAGTGCCGCCGAACATTGTGGTACGACTGCCGCCGAACACTGGTACGACTGCCGCCGAACATTGTGGTACGACTCCCTCCACGTTCTCCAGCAGTTGCCGTTTACGGCTTCCGTTTACGCCTCTGGCGTAAAGACAAAGGTACTGCGGGTTGCTCTCTCAAGCCAGCAGCATTCTGTTGCCAAGATCCGCGGCAATACAACTGCCGCTGAACATTCTATGGTCCAACCGCCTGCTATTTGCGGCCGGTCTACGCCCGACGTTCTGATTCAGCCTGAGCCAACATGGCCGACCAGTCGGGCACTCTGGCCGGGCTGGGGGCGCTGTAGCCCTGGGCCCAAACGTCAGCATAGGCAGCGATCTCGGCGTGCCAGCGGGCATCATCCCAACCCAGCTCTGGCTGGACAATAGCGCGAATGCGGTCCATAATGGGCATAGCGCCGTGGCGCAGCAGCAGACCGATGCGCACGCGCCGCAGCAGCAAGTCGTCCAGGTGGATGACCCCCTCATCGCGCGCTGCCCATCGGAGTTCAGCCCACAGCGAGTCGGTGCCAGGAATCTGTTCCAGTTCACCTGGCGCTGCCGCTGCAACCATAGCTGGAGCGTCGGCGGCATAGCGGCCCAGCAGACGGCGACGCGTGTCATCGTCCAGCGATTCAGCGTCGGGCAGGTTGGGCGCGACCGGGTCCAACATACGCGTGTTGCTGTCAACGGGTGGCAAATCGGGCAGCAGATGGCGCATTGCTTTCAGCGTGTCCAGTGTCATGAGCCGGAAGATAGTCAGCTTACCGCCGGTGACTGTCAGCAGGCCGTTCTCCTCCCACACTACGTGTGCTCGAGACTCCTTAGACGGGTCCTTTTTGCCGCTACCCACGATCGGCCGCACCCCGGCAAAGGTCGCCAGCACGTCCCCCACGCTGAGGTGCAGGGCCGGGAATTTGGAGTTGACAGCAGCCATCAGGTAGGCCACCTCATCTGGGCTGATCTGGGGCTCGTCGTCCAGCGGTTGGTAGTGATCCAGGTCAGTAGTACCTACCAGAGTGATCCCCTCCCATGGCAAGACGAAGACGGGACGCTGGTCCAGGGGATGCACCAGCGTGACCGCCTGGGCCACCGGGAAGCGCCACGCCGGGAAGATGAGATGGCTTCCACGCGACGGGCGGATCCGCGCCTGGCCGCCCACCTGACTGCGCAGCCGGTCAGCCCAGGCACCGGTGGCATTGATCACCACCCGAGCACGGACCTCGGCCGTGCGGTCGGTCACCCGGTCCCGCAGGCAGATGCCGTTGACGCGCCCCTCGCCATCAAAAAGCAGGCCCTCAGCGGCAGCATAGTTCAGCGCCGTGCCGCCACCGCGCACTGCCTCACGGATGACCCGTAGCACCAGGCGGGCATCATCGGTCAGGGCGTCGCCGTAGCGGAAACCGCCCTTCAGCTTCTCACCGCCGATACGAGGCGCCAGCATCCGAAAGCCATCAGCGTCGTAGTAGCGGTGGCTCCACTTGAGCGCCAGCAGGTCATACACTGCCAGACCGACGCGGAAGAGCCACTCGCCCGGAGAGTCGCCTTCGTAAGTCGCTAGCAAAAAGCCTAGCGGGTCAACGAGCCCCGGGCCTTCTTTCAGCAGTCGCTCGCGCTCCCGCACCGAGTGAGACGTCACGCCAATCTGGCCTTGCTTCAAATAGCGCAGTCCCCCATGCACCAGCTTAGTCGAGCGGCTGGAGGTACCCCAGGCAAAGTCCTTTTTTTCCACCAGCAGTACGGCTAAACCCAGTCCAGCTGCCTCGCGCAGAATGCCCGCGCCAGTGATACCGCCACCAACCACGATCACGTCCCAGGGCCTATCGAGCCGCGCCCAGATGTTGTCTCGCCACCCTTCTTGCCACATGATCATGCTCCGTGTGACGTATTGTCTGTTACGTCAATCAATTTCCCCGGATTCATCACGCCGCTCGGGTCAAACCGCCGGCACAAGTCCCGAAGCGTGGCCATGCCCAGGACCCCCTTCTCAGCAGGCAGGTAGGATAGATGGTCGGTACCGATGCCATGCTGATGGGTGATGGTCCCGCCTATGGCTACGATCGCTTGGCT
Source organism: uncultured Anaerolineales bacterium (assembly GCA_964478075.1). Classification (GTDB taxonomy): domain Bacteria; phylum Chloroflexota; class Anaerolineae; order UBA2200; family UBA2200; genus DAOUEX01. Next base: position 25,575 of record CAYZGO010000021.1, read on the forward strand.
GGCAGCGGTCTTCAGCACGTGCCAGCGCCGTAGCGTTTCGTCAGCGTCGCCATCGGCGGGGATGCGGTAGAGATACGTGGTGTAGATGCTGGACCCCCGCGGGTACATGTGGGACAGGTGAGTGAATACCAGCACCCGTTCGCCCACGTCCTCCAGTCCGTGCCGCAGGGCCATCTCGATGTCATCAATCATAGCCGGGATGTTGCTCCACTGGGTGGCCGTTTCCAGGGTATCGAGGGCGTAGCCCGCTTCCCAGAGGCTGTTTCGCAGATAGGCGCTGCGGAAGCGGTTCTTGCGCCACTCGTGGCCAAAGGTGCGGCCAACGTGCACACCGCCGTGCTTCCGCACCAGGGCCAAAGCCTCCTCGCGGGCGAACCTGACCAGCGCTTCGGTGCCGGTGGCACCGAGGAGTAACATACAGCGCTGCGCGCCGATACCCCTCACTGCCATGAGCCGCTTGAGCAAACGGATCACCCGCTCGTGGCCAGCCATGGCGAGGGTCGTTTCAGTTTCCACAGCCGTGCTCAGACGCAGCATGGAAAGCGGCACGCGAGCCTGCACGATCTCGCGCACGGCCGCCCGGCCCTGTTCAAAGTTGGGGAAAAAGGCAGCACGGAACTCTTCACACTCTGGCAACGGCGTGACGCGCACCGTGGCTTCCGTGAGGATGCCCAGCCGCCCCTCGGAGCCAAGCACCGCTTCGCGCAGGTCCGGGCCGGCCGCCGAGGCGGGGAATAGCGGCAGGACCAACGTGCCCGCTGGGGATTCCATCCGTCCTCCAGCAAACAGCCTTTTAATGCGCCCATAGCCCAGCGATTGCTGGCCAACGGATCGAGTGACAATCCAGCCGCCCAACGTAGAGAGGTCGAACGACTGGGGAAAGTGTCCCAACGTGAACCCACGGGCACGAAGCTGGGCTTCCAGGTCAGGCCCGAGGATACCTGCACCAAAAGCGGCCAGGTGGCTGACCTCGTCGAAGCGGCGCAAGCGGTTCAGGCGACTCAGGTCCACGGTCAGCACCGGGGCGTCGCTGGGCAGGACATTGACGTGCCCCACCACGCTGGTGCCGCCGCCATAGGGAATCAGCCGCGCACCGACGCTGGTCGCATAGTCAATCAACCCTCGCACCTGCGCATCGGTACTGGGATAGGCCACCCCATCAGGAAAAGCTGGAATGCGCCCGCTCCGCATGGCGATCCAGTCGGGCAGGCTCTGGCCACGGGCGTGGCGGACGCGCTGAGCCAGGTCAGTGTCCACCAGCGAGTGGGGAGGCAGGCGCGATTCGGGCACCGAGGCCACTACTTCGTCCAGAGTGGCGTCGTGGGGTGGCGTGGCTGAGCCAACGGCCTCTTCCAGAAAGAGCGCTGCCGCATCTGACAAGGGATAGGTGACGGTATCGTCACCCCATCCGTTCCAACGTCTCATTTGGGCCTCCTCCATCTGTGGTCTGGGCTTGCTGCCATAGGGCAATGCTTTCTAGCAGTAAGTAGGTCCAGGGCATACTCAGATAATACACAATAGCGGTGCATAAGGCAATTCGATGTCCGTACTCTTGAGGGCAAGCGGCAGAAGAAGGTGACAGTGCCTCAGCACCGGAGTTGGCGTCTTTGCTCCCGCACCTAACACGACGCGGCTCGGTGTAATTCCGAATGCCGACGACGAGAACCATGCCATACCGAGGGACACGTGGGACGAGTTGCTCAGCCGCGGGGAGGGACTAGTAGTGCAGCAACCACCTGCTAATGGAGGCTTTTGCGCCAGTGTTGAATGTGCGCTGGGTTCACGAGCTTGTGTGCCACGTGGGGGTTACAGCAACTCAAGGGCGTAGTCATACGACACAAACCGACCGATCGCGTCGCGCTGTGACGCCCGCACCTCCTGTCCTTGGGTCAGGGCCAACCCGTTGTCCGAGGGCAGCATGGACATCAGGCGCGTCAGATGGAGTTGCCGTTGTCAACCTTTGCCAGCTCGACGAAAAAGGTTGTGCCGTGCCCGAGTTCACTCTCGGCCCAGATGCGCCCACCATGTTCCTGGACAATCTCACGGCAAACAGACAGGCCCAGCCCGGTGCCCATGCCCAGCGGTTTGGTGGTAAAAAAGGGCTCAAAGATGTGTGCCATGATCTTCTCGTCAATGCCAGGGCCATCGTCAGTGAAGGCAATGCGGATGGTATCCCTTCCCACAGCGCGTGTCGTGATAGCTAAGCTGCCACGCCGATGCGCTTCAAACATGGCCTGATCAGCGTTGTTGATAACGTTCACAAAAACTTGCTGTATCTGATGGGGATTGACGACCGTCCAGGGGAGGTCGCTGGCCAAATCCAGCACCAGCTCAACCTCGTGTACACGCAGTTGGGAGTCCATCAACTCGAGCGTCTCGTGGACGAGCTGATTGATGGAAACGTACGTACGCTCTTTGCCGTGCGGGCGAGCAAACTTGAGCACATTATGTACGAGGCGCGCGCTGCGTTCGGCCTGCTTTTCGATCATTGCCAGATCCTGTCGGGTGCGCTTGCCAACTTTGTCATCGCCCTGGACAAGTTCGGACAGGGCCAGGATCACGGTGAGGGGGTTGTTCAATTCATGAGCCATGCCTGAGACTAGTTCGCCCAGCGAAGCGAGCCTGGCAGCCTGCCTCAACTGCGCCTGCGCCTTATTGAATTCGGCGAGGTCCCGCACGATGCCTATGTGGCCGACGACGGCCCCAGTTTGATCCCGTAGAGGCACAAAGGTAACAAGCGCGGGGAAACAAGTGCCATCCTTCTTTTTGAACGTCACCTCGGCGGATGCCGGCTCCCGTTGCCTGGCCGATTCCTGGAAGGTGCTCTCAGGCCTCTCCGCCTCTTCCTCCCGCCCGTAGGGGAACGGAACGCCCTGTCCGAGCAGCTCCCGGCGGGCGAATCCGGTCATCTCACAGAATGCCCGATTCACTGCTACCTGCTGGCCACGCTTGTCAACGACGAACAGGCCATCCGACGTAGAGTCTGCAAGTCCCTTGCGACGGACAGCTTCCGCCCCGGCCCTGGCCTTCCCACTGCTTTCATGCTGGCTTTGCGGCTGCTGACAGGCCTGTGGCGGTTCCGTGCAGCGCTGGGCGCTGTAGACCGCTGCTTCCAACAGGCTTATCTGTTGTCTGCCCTGCTCCAAAGTCTGTATTACCTCCAGGGCTACCGCTGCTTGATTGGCAATGAAGGACAGGACACACACCTGATCGTCACTGAAACGACGCGGAGATCTGCCGTAAACGACCAGCACCCCGATGGCTTGCCCGTCGACCAGCATCGGCACGGCCATACCTGAGCGCAGGCCGAACTCGAGGGCTAGGGGGGACATGTGCAAATGCTTCTCTGTCTGGCAGTCGCTGAGCAAGGCTGGCCCTTTGGTCGAGACGGCGCACCCAGAGAGCGAGGTATGTCCCGCATCCAGCACACGCTCCACCCACTGCTCTGCCAATCCCCAACCAGCGCGAACGACCAGATTACCGTTGGTCTGCTGGTTGAGAGCTGCAGCGCACGAGTTGACCTGCAACAAGCGCCCCGCTTCCCGCGCGCCGAGTTCCAGAACCTGCTGAACATCCGCAGCGGCCAGTAATTGGCTGGAAAGGCGTAGCAGAGGTTCCAATTCCACCTTTGGTGATAGAAGCGAAGGCCTGGGTTGCGACCCTACGTATGATTTGGCAACAGGCTGCCTGGTGCTCACGATTCCTACTTCCGCCACTGGATAACTGCTGCGTCTCCGAAATCCTCCCCACTCAATACAGTAGACGAGCCTGGAGGTGGAAAGTTGCGCCCTGCCAAGATGTCGTAGCTCGGAATTAACCGTATGTTAACCCTTTTGTAATCATACTGCGACACGAGGGGACTGGACCAAGTGCGGCTCTATGCTGCAGGAGTCAAACAGATGACATTGCCTTCGCAAATTCGGCCACAGCCTGCTCCGAGAGTGCATCGTGACCCATTGCCACCAGGACAGGCAAGGGTATGGTCAGATGATGAGCACCAGCCAACAGCGTTGCCACCGCTTCCTCTGGCGATTTGATGCTGGCCGCCAATACCGCTGTACTACGCCCCACAGCCTCACACACCTGCACCAACTCCCTCACGAACGCTGGGCCATTGCCGCGTAGGCGCGTGGTACGATTCACGTAAGGCAGCAGATACTGAGCTCCTGCCTCACACGCCAGGTAGGCCTGGGCCGCATTGAACAGAGCAGTCACGGCCACGGGTGCTACGACAGAGAAATGTGCAACAAGGGTCATGTTCTCCGTGGAAGCTGGGATTTTGAGCCCAATTTGGCTAGGTCGCAGAGCCAGCATCCGTTCTCCCTCAGCTTTGCGCTCCGAAACTGTCGGCTCTGTGAGCTGATAGAACACCGTTCCAGGGCAGATATCGCACAGTTCCACAATGACTTGACTCGCCGGCCCCTTCACCTTCGCTAGCAGTGCCGGGTTCGTAGTAATACCTTTGACGAAACCCAGACTCACTGCCTGACGCGATTCTGCAGGTACCGCCGAATCCAGATAGATTGCCATTTCCACCTCCAATACTTGTGCACGCATCTCCTCAAGGTTGCATGTTTTTCAGTCTTTACTACGGGGATACGCAGCACGCGCAGATACCCAGAAAAGACTGTCTCCGCGGTGAAACCCCTTCTTAGTGGCTTTTCAGGCCATGCCCGGTCAAGGGCAGCACTGTCAGTTCCTGTGGTGTAATCAGCTTGCGCAACTGCGGCACAGCGGCCAAGGACACGGCTGCAGTTGGCTCAACGTACAGGCCATGGCTCGCCAAAGCCTTTCGTGCAGCCAGGATCTCGGTGTCATTTACAGCAAACACGGCCCCACCTGTCTCACGCACGGCTTTCAATACGTACCACCCCCAGGCCGGACGACTGATGGTGATGCCCTCCGCTACCGTATCGCCAGGCAATACTTCTTCCGTATTGTCCCATCCACTCTGCCAGGCCCGCAGCACTGGGGCACACGCTCGGGATTGCACAACAAAGAATCGCGGTAGACGGTCTAGCACTCCTGCTGCCCGCAGACGTTTCATCGCCAGGTATGTGGAAGCCACAAATGAGCCGTGCCCCACGGGGAAGAGCAGGTTATCCGGCATACGCCAGCTCAACTGCTCCAGCAGTTCATAGCCAAAAGTCGCCATGCCTTCCAACATCAAGGGGTTGTGGGCGTGACTGGCATAGTAAGCACCAGCCATTACAGCCTCCTGCGCAGCTTGCGTCGCCCTTTGACGCGGGCCGTCAACTGCAATCAACTCCGCGCCATAAGCCTCAATCTGAAGGCGCTTGGCAGCAGAAGTGTGCGCGGGTGCAAAAATGCGCACGCGGAACCCCGCCCTTGCGCCATAGGCTGCCAATGATGCTCCTGCATTGCCCGAAGAGTCATCCAGCACATCGTTGATACCCCACGAACGCAGGAAGCTAATTAGGACCGATACGCCCCGATCTTTGAAGGAACCCGTGGGGGCCATGAACTCTAGCTTGAACCCGAGGCGCAGGCCGTCCCATTGCTCAATCAGCAGCGGCGTCCCACCTTCGCCCAAGGTCACCGGATTCCCCTCAAAAGGGGGCAACAGTTCCCTGTAGCGCCACAGCCCTTGCTCGTGTAGGTGGACAGCCTCACGCCGAAACCCTGGTCCGCCTTCGAGGATGAACGGCCGGCCACAGACGCAGCGCCAGCGCCTGGTTTGCAATGCCTCTACGTGACCACAGTGGGCACAAAGAAAGTTCATACGACCTCCACACTTGCCAGCACGAACGCTGCCGCTCTTGGAGAACTATGTCATCACACAGCACAGCAGAGACAATAGAGGCATGACGCTGCACTTCAGTCATAGTGCATTCAGCTGCCGCCGCAACCCCTAATGCGCAACATCTGCGTGGCTCGACACCCTGCAGTACCTGGCGGATGCAGTCCTTGATCGCGTCATGACCTTCTGACTTGGCGACCTGCCTCTGTGGGAACACAAACCAAGTATACTGGCATCTAGTAGCCAGGACAAACTCGCCTGGCCGTGTCAAGTTGTAGAGACGTAGCATGCGAAGTCTCACCGATATGGTGAGGCTACGTCTCTACAACCGTCGCACGAACCGCGCAGAAACTGGGATCCACCCTCGCTTGGCGCCCAATTGCCATTGTGACATATATAGTGTATAATAGGTTTATGAAGCCAGGGCATCGAAAGGCTTTGCGGATGCGGCATGTGCTGTGGTTCTTGCTCACGCTTCTGATGTTGTGCCCAAGTTGTGCGCTGCCAGCCTACAGTGAGAACTCACACGTAGAGTATGGCGCGAACGTCAGCGCTGACCTTGGCATCCGCAGGACCGCCGAGATGGGTTTCGACTGGATCAGAATCTACTACCCAGAACAGGTGATCCAAGCCGAGCAATACGGCTTGAGAGTTCTTCTTCTGCTCGGATGGGAATCTCCGCTCACAGACCTGGATACCTGGGGCGATCACGTCTATGAAATCGTCAGCCGCTATCGTGGTCGCATCGCTGCCTACCAGATCTGCAACGAGCCCAACTTGGCTGAAATGTGGCATAAGCCTCAGCACGCCGACCCGGCTGAGTACGTGGCCTTTCTGCGTGAGGCTTACGGGCGGGCTAAG
>CAYZGO010000021.1:32206-60046 GCA_964478075.1 uncultured Anaerolineales bacterium
TGGCTGTGAACGGCGGCTGTGGCTCATTGGCAATGGATGACGTGGAGTTCATCCGCGGCATGTATGCCGCAGGGGCCAAGCCCTATTTCGACGTGCTGGCCTCTCACCCATACGGGTTCGCCTACGCGCCGGAGGATGCTTCCAGCAACCCAGTGCACTGCTTCCGCCGTGTGGAGCAAGAGCGCGCGATCATGGTGCAGTACGGAGACGCTGCCAAGCCCGTCTGGCTCACTGAATTCGGATGGATAATTGACCCAGGCGAAGAGTGCCATTACTATGATGGCTGGCCTGGCCGTTGGTGGCAGCGCGTCCCGGCACAGACACAGGCCGACTTCTTGTTGCGGGCCTACCGCTATGCGCGTACGAATTGGCCATGGATGGGCGTCATGTTTGTATGGAACATGGACTATAGCACTCTTCCCTGGAACGACTATTGCGATCAGAAAAGCTGGTTTGCTATCTTGAACCATAATGGCTCACCGCGTCCCGCCTATTCGGAACTGGCGCGCATGGCCCAGGAGCAGGCCACACCTACCGCTACCGCCACGTGCACGCCTATGCAGACTACACCAACGCCTACGGCCTCTGCTACACCAGAGGTCGGCACCAGTGTGGGCCTTGTTGATGGCCGTATCCTGCTGCAAGGACGGGACAATCATTGGGGTACACTTGTCTCTATCAGTGGACATAGTGCCACGGCCAGCGAGGACGGCAGCTTTTGCATCGAGAGAGTACCGGTGGGGAGACACGAGCTGCTCGCACAGATGCCTGGCTACCTTCAGTACAGGCACCCTGACCTGACAGTTCACGAGGATATGAGAGTCACATTGCCAGATATTCTGCTACACGCTGGCGATATCAACGGCGACGATACGATTGACCTTTTCGACTTGATAGCTGTTTCTGCTAGCTATGGCATGCATGTGCCTGGCGGCACTCCGGAGGATGTGAATGGGGATGGAGTGGTGGACCTTCTCGACATAGTTCTGGTGAGCATTAACTATGGGAGAAGTCAAGCCCATACATAGCAGATGGGCGAGGAGGAAGCAATGACAAAGCGCACAGCCTGGACGCTGGTAACACTAGTTTCGGTATTGGTCGCTCTGGTAGTTGTCTGGGCCGCCCAACCAGAGATCAGCGCAGCACTTAGCACCTACCTGGGCGATGCCCGCAGCAAGTACCCCGGAATCGCTGGCTCACGCATAGACAATTGCAAACTCTGCCACCTTAGCACTATGGGCGGGGACCTTAGGAACAACTATGGTTGGGAGTGGTTGTGGGCTGGCGGAGACACTGCCGCCTTCGAGCTCATCGAAAGCGCGGATTCCGATGCTGACGGCTATAGCAACATTGAGGAAATAACAGCCTTGACCTATCCGGGCGACCCGAGCGACTTTCCTGTGTACACACCTACCAACACGCCAACACCTACCGTGCCCCCTACGGACACCCCTACTCCGACGAACACACCGACCATCACCAGCACGCCCACGGATACGGCAACGGCAACGGTCACCCCTACCAGGACACACACGCCAACCGTTACTGATACGCCCGTAGACACGGCCACCCCTACCAGGACGCACACGCCAACCGTTACCAATACGCCCGTAGACACGGCCATCCCAACTATCACCCCTACCAGGACGCACACGCCTATTGCTACCCATACGCCCACTCTGACGACAACGCCAATTGTCACAGCCACTCCCAGCGAGACCCCTACGCCGACACCCACTGTGCCTGCTTACACGGGCAGAGTTCATGGCGTGGTGCAGCTTTATGGCCGCAGCAATCACAGCGGTGCAATAGTCAGCATTGCCGGACGTTACGCTGTCACCGACTCTGACGGTCAGTACGCCGTTGAAAACGTCCCGGCTGGCGTATGGTCGGCAGTAGCCAGCCACGAAGGGTACCTTGCAGCGCTGAGGTCGTCAGTAGTGGTACTACTCGGACAAGACGTTCTCCTGCCCCACTTGACATTGCGCTGTGGCGATGTCAACTATGACTGCGTCGTAGACCTTATGGACCTAGTCATTGTAGCCGTGGCCTACGATCCAAGCGGAACAGTCTCTGACCCACGTGCTGATCTCAATGCAGACGGCGTGGTTAACCTCTTTGACCTGGTGCTTGTCACAACTAGCTATGGCTTGAGCTGCCCACAGAGCTGGTGACATTCCAGCACGGCCTGGCAGAGAACGAGAGCTGTCACTGCATCCAGTGTACTCCACCAGCCCAACGAGAAGCGAGAGAAGGAGGAATGGATAATGGACAAGCGGGGCGGCATCTATCTGCTTATCGGACTGCTGCTGCTGTTCCTGATCATTGACGTAGGCCTGGCAACGTGGTTGCTTACACCGCCACTCACGCGCAGATACGTCGTACAGCCTGGTGAGACACTGACAGACATTGCCAATAGATACAAGGTACACGAGCAGACGATCTTGCAGCAGAACAGCTTGCGCCCTGGCACCCCTGTTCAGCCCGGACAAGTATTGTCCATTCCTCTACCGCCCCTGGCACCCCTTCTGGAGTGGGAAATGCAACTCGCAGGCGTAGCTGGAACTCTAATAGGAGTGTTCATCAGTTTTTGGCTGTCCAGCCTGGCTGGACTGCTGCCGCAAGGCTTACGGGGACGGATCCTCGGCATCTCGCTGGCAGTAGCAATCATCAGTTATGCTACTATCCAGACCAACAGCCACGAAGTGCCGGCAACTATCACTCCGCTGTTCGTCCTCAATTGCATCAAGGACGGCTTTGCCTGGAGCATGAGTTTGCCGCTGCTGGCCACAGCCTTGGGCTTCGGGTCAACTCAAAGTACCTAACAGGATAGACAGAAGCCGGGTTTCTGAGAGAAGCCCGGCTTCTCTTGTCAGGTATACGCGCCAAATTGCTGCGCGTACTGCGACATTGCTCGCACGCGCTGAGGATCGGTGCCTGGGCTCAGCTCGCCGCCTGCGGCGAAGACGAACCCACCGCCTACTTTGCCCACCTCGATCATGTGCCGAGCCCCCGCTTCGAACTGTGCATCGTCTCCCCGCAAGATCACGCGCATGGGGTCGAGATTGCCCATCAGAGCGATGCGCGCTCCCACTTTGGCTTTGGCCAGTTCAATTGGAATCTGAGGGCCAAAGTGCAGGATGTCCATTCCACACTCAGGCAGTACCTCGATCAGGTGTGCCGCATCCCCATCGTTGTGCAGGAACTTGACCGCACCAGGAAAAGCCTCAAACAAGCGCCGGTGATAGGGGGCCACAAACTCCAGATAGTGCTCGGAACTGAGCATTGAAGGCAAGTCCTCGGTCAACATCACCCAAATCGGCGGGCCAAACTCCTCGGCCAGTGAGCGTGCGCCCACCAGACTGGCCTCGGTGAACAGAGCCATGGCCGCGTGCACAAAGTCCCGGTCGCTGTAGATGCGTTCGAACCACTCCACCCCAAGGTTGAGGGCCAGCCGGTCAAAAGGATTCTCGAACCGAATCAGCCCCTTGACGTAGCCAAAACGCTCGACCAGTTCTGCTGGCACATGCTCGTAGTACCACTGAATGATCCGCAGAGCAAGCCAATGCTCAGGACAGGAAGAAGGATCAGGGATGCGTATCTGCGCAAGCTCGCGTGCGCTGTGTAAGCGCCCGACCCGCAGCCAGTCTTCCAGACCTTCGTAATAGGCATCGCGGTTGTCCACCTGGCGCAGCATGTTGAGATGCAGAGCTGCACAAGGAGTAATGACAAACAACAGAGGCTGATCGGGAAACAACTCCGCGCCGTGCACCAGCATCTCCAACTTGGCTTCTGGCTCGTCCGGATCTGAGATGCTAAGCAGTGAACCCAGGTAAAAGTCAGAAATGGCGCCAACAGCCGGGACGTGATCCACTGGCTCGTGGCGTGCTGCTGCCAGGAAACGAGAAAAGGGCGTAAACGGCATGGAGACAGCTCTCATCAAGAACTACGCGGGCATGACCTGACGCATCACTTGCAACGCTCGCTCGACGTCAGCGCGCTGGAGACCATAGTGCGTTACTGCTCGCAGACGCGCCGGACCAAGTGCAAGCATCAACACGCCCCCTTCCCCAAGTGCTTCGCAGAACTGCTGGGCGGTCACGCGCTTGTCGAGAAAGTCAAAGAAAACGATGTTTGTTCGCACGCACGCAGGATCTATGCCCAGTCCAGGGATTTCGGCGATGCCTTCAGCGAGCAGGTGGGCATTCTCGTGATCCTCTTGCAGCCTGTCCACCATCTGCTCCAGGGCTACAATACCCGCCGCAGCAATCACTCCTGCCTGGCGCATGGCGCCTCCGACCATCTTTCGTATGCGGCGTGCCCTTTCAATGAACTCTATACTGCCACAGAGAAGCGACCCTACCGGAGCACTCAAGCCTTTGGAAACGCAGAACATGACCGTGTCGGCATCCGCTGCCAATTCGCGGGCCTCTACACCCAGGGCGATGGCAGCGTTGAAAATGCGTGCACCATCCAGATGGAGGGCCAGACCGTGCCGGTGCGCCAGGTTGGCCACCTCCGCCGTGTAGTCCGCATCCAGCACCGCCCCGCCGCAGAAGTTATGCGTGTTCTCAAGGCAAACGAGCTTTACCCAAGGATGGTGAATATCCTCAGATGGAATGGCCGCCTCAATATGTGCTGGCTCCAGCCTTCCATCCGGCTGGTTGCGAACTGCGCGAAGGTAGACGCCTCCCAGAGCGGCTGTTCCACCTACTTCGGACGTAAACGTGTGCGACTGGTCGCCCATGATGGCCCCATCACCCCGCCCACAATAGGTCAGCAGGGCAATTAGATTGCCCATCGTGCCGCTGGCCACGAACAGCGCCGCCTCTTTCCCCATTCTCTCGGCAGACATCTCTTGCAAACGGTTCACCGTGGGATCTTCACCAAAGACGTCGTCGCCCAGCTCGGCGTGGTACATTGCCTCACGCATGGCTGGCGTAGGCAGAGTAACTGTATCACTGCGCAGATCAATTGGCTTCATGTAGCATGACCTCCCACCCAGGGTGAAAATACAATGACAAACGGTAGAGTCTTGACCATGCTAAGGATGGTCGCAAGATGCATATTTGTGGCCGTGCGCTTGTCCTATCCCTGAACATGCTATCGCTTCCGATAGATTTCTCTACGGTGACCAATCGCATGGACCACGATGATCCGTTCGTCGTGGAGAATCTCGTACAGAACTCGGTAATCGCCCACACGGAGCTTGTAGAATCCGAACAGGTCACCCGTAAATGCTTCTAGTTTGATGTCATCCAGATTCGCAGCCAGCCAATTGATGCGCTTAACGATACGGCGGCCAACAGCATTGTCCAGCTGCGCTAACTCGCGTGTAGCCGCGCTCATGATGCGAATGCGGTACATAGCGTTCACTCTAATCCGAGTTGCCGCACCACATCTTCAAACGGTTGGCCGCCTTCACCCGCCGCAACTGCCTTCTTCTGGCGCAGCAGTCTATCACGCACGGCCTTTCTAATCTCCAGTCCTTCATCAGAGTCGCCGAGTAGTTCGAGCAACTTCTGTTCGATAGATGTTTCAATCATTTCCCTGAGTTCTTCCTTAGTCATCTGAGCAACTGTATCAGGCATGCTTGTTCTCCTCCTCCCGCACTTGTAGTCTTCTCGACAGCATTGCCGCAAGCGGTTGCGGCACAAATGAAGTTGCGAAGCAATACGATGCCCAGGCCCAACAACTGGCTCATCTCGATACCGTTGTGGCCCAAGAGCTTCTGAATGTAATGTATCTCCATGCCATCTTCCGGCCGCGAGGTGCTTCTCGCTGAATTGCTCGTGGCCAATCTCAGTATACCATAACCGCAGGTGGCAGTCAAAACCTTGACACAGTCATCTCAACTTGAATTGACAGTCTGCTCCAAATGCGGTATCCTCTAACAGAACCAGGCGCTAACGGGATGTGCTACGTGGAAGAGTATCTACTGCGACAGCGAGACTATCTGCTGACCATCAGTCGGGCTATGACCGCCCGGCTTGACCTGCCGTCAGTGCTGCGGCTCATCCTCGAGAAGGCAGTGGAAATGCTGCGCGGCGAAGCGGGCCTGATCGCCTTACTAGGGCGCGATGGTGCCTTTCGCGTACGCGCCAGTTACGGGTTCCCGGCCCGAACACCACAACTCTTCGCCCCCCTTCTAACAGATATTCCCCTGACCCATACACACTGGCAGATTCCCGACCTCTACGCCAGGCTACAGTTGGTGGCGGCGAGCGCAGGTATCAGCCTGCGCCAGGTAGTGGGCTTGCCTCTCATACTCGAGGACAGGCTCATTGGAGTCACCTATGTCTTTCGCACCCGTGACACTGCTTTCTCTGCCAACGATCGCCAGGTGCTGTCCAGTTTCGCCGATCAAGCCGCCATCGCTGTGCGCAATGCGACCCTCTACCAACGGTTGGCCGCAGAGACACGCCGTCTGGATGCCATCATCGATAACACTGCCGACGGTGTGCTCATCATGGACGCACAGTGCCGCATCCAGACCATCAACCGCGCCCTGGCCGAGATCACTGGCTGGACGCCCGAACAGGCACGCGGCCAGCCTTGCCAGCGTGTCATAGCCCTGCGCAACCAGCAGGGCATCAACATCTGCGAAACAGCGTGTCCGCTCCGTGCCCTCTCGACCGCCGACAAGCCACAGGTAGAAGGCGACATCACACGCCCTGACGGTCATCGCACCAGTGTCAGCATCACTTATTCTCCACTGTACGACGATGAGGGCACACTGGTTAATGTCATTGGCAGTGTGCACGACGTCACGCGCTTTCGCGAAGCTGAGGAGATGAAGGCCATGTTCATCTCCGTGATCTCGCACGAACTCAAGACACCCGTGGCCTTGATCAAGGGCTATGCCAGTACACTGCGCCGAGAGGACGCTCAGTGGGACCAGGACACTGTACTTGAGAGCCTGGCTATTATCGAAGAGGAAAGCGACCACCTGGCTCGCCTGATCAACAACCTGCTTGAGGCCTCACGCATCCAATCAGGTACACTCAAGCTAGAGATGAGCGACGTATCCATTCCCAGGCTAGCAGCCAAAGCCGTGGATCGCTTTCGCGTGCAGACTGCAAAACACGAGCTGACGTTGGACTTTCCGCCCGACTTTCCTCCTCTCCTCGCCGATGAAGAGCGCCTGCAAGAGGTGTTTTCTAATCTGATCAGCAACGCCATCAAGTACTCACCCCAAGGGGGCACGATCCGTGTTGGCGGGCGTGTGCATGGTGACCACGCAGAGCTGTTCGTCTCCGACGAGGGACGGGGCATCCCCTTGGCCAACCAATCACGGCTGTTCGAGCCTTTCTATCGTGTAGACTCCAGCCTGGGCCGTCGCACTCAGGGCGTCGGCCTTGGCTTGTTCCTATGCAAGGCTGTTGTAGAGGGGCACGGGGGCCGCATCTGGGTGGACAGCGCCCCCGGCAAGGGCTCCACCTTTCGCTTCACGCTGCCGCTCAGGTAGGGAGAGAATCAGAGCTTTCCGTTCGTAGTAACGGCTTCAGCCGTTCTCACACCCAAGAATCCAGGGTGGCAACGACTCAAGTCGTCACTACAAACAGCGTCTCTCGTAGTAACGGCTTCAGCCGTTCTCAGACCCAATCACCCGGGTGGCAACGACTGAAGTCGTCACTACAAACAGGAAGAAGGATAAGCAAGAATGGCTTCACGTGAGAGAAAACTCATCCTCGTCGTAGATGACGAACCACGTATGGTGCGTTTCGTGCGCATGAACCTGGAACTTGAGGGCTATCGGGTCAGTACTGCCTCCAACGGCGTGGAAGCAATTGACAAAGTGCGTGAGGAACTCCCCGACCTGGTCATTCTGGACATCATGATGCCAGAGATGGATGGGTTCGAGACACTGGAACGGATTCGTCAGGTCTCCAGTATCCCGGTCATCATGCTCACCGTAAAAGCCGAAGAAGAAGACAAGGTTCGTGGCCTGGAATTGGGCGCTGATGATTATGTCACCAAACCCTTTTCGCCGCGCGAATTAGTGAGCCGGGTCAAGGCCGCACTGCGGCGCGCGGAAATGCCCTCTCCAGTACGGAAAACGACCATTGTCATTGACGGGGACTTGGCGGTGGACTTTCAGCGGCGCGAGGTGCTCGTGCGCGGCCAGCGCGTCAAGCTGCGCCCTACAGAATACCGCCTGCTCTACCACCTGGTCAATAATGCCGGATGGGTCATGACTCATGAGATGCTGCTCTCGAAAGCCTGGGGCGACGCGTACCGTGATGACACCCACTTGCTGAGGCTGTACATCACTTACCTGCGCCAAAAGATCGAGCCAGACCCCAGCCATCCCAAGTACATCTTCAATGAGCGTGGCGTGGGCTACCGTTTCGTGGATTTTAGAAAGAAGGCCCAACTCAACGCAGAGCACGCGGAGACCGCAGAGGCAAATTAGAGACCCCTCTGCGTTCTCTGCGATCTCTGCGGTAGATTACGCCCTACCAGCTACTGATCAGCGGCGCTCACGGGGCATGCGTCGCTGCACCTGCGGCATCAGCCACGCGAGAAAGGCATCAGAGCTACGTGTCTGCATGAGAACCTTGCCCGGCCCCGTAAGGTCTACTACCAGCCCCTCGCCGCTGAAGAGGGTTGACTTCAAGCCGCCGACCATGCGCACGTTAAAGGCGACGTTTTCAGAGAAGGCGACCAGGTGACCGGTGTCAACCGTGTACCTCTCGCCGGCCGTCAGGACGCGCTCGTGGATCGCCCCGTAGCTGGAAAGGATCAATGTCCCTGTACCGCCGCATTTTAGCAGGAACAACCCCTCGCTGGCGAAAAAGGTCTTGGCGCCACCCCATTTGGTGTCTATTTCCATACCCTTCGAGGAGGCCACGTACGAACCCGACTGCACCAGAAGGGTCTCGCCCTGCAATTCCAGTACATCCACGTCCCCAGGCAAGGGAGGCGCCAACATGATCTCGCCGCCAGAGGCGGGCGCCCGATAGAGGTTCATGAAAAAGCTTTCGCCGCCAAGCACACTCCGCTTCAGCGAGGCCAGCAGGCCACCAGCGGCTTTGGTCTCCAAAGTCAGGCCCTCTGACATGCCGACCATAGAACCCGCCTCAACGCGGATCGTCTCGTTCGGCTCTAACCTGACAGTGGCAAGTGAATAAGACGGCCGATACTTGATGTCGACTTGCATGTGTGTTCCCTCCTTTAGCAAATGAACTACTGGGCCAGTGTGCCCAACGCCACCCCCACCTGTCATACTGCGATCTGATACGTGCGATACCGCTTAAAGATGCGCCCACCCATCTTTTCCACTAGCAAACGCACCCTGGTGTTCTCTTCGGCCACTACTGACATGTCCATCCACTTGTAGCCGCGCTTCAGCGCCGCCCTGATGGTCCTGAGATAGAGAATGGCATCCAGACCACGGCCATGATACTCTGGCAGCGTGACCACGATCTTGAAGCTCAGCACGTCAATACGCCTGCCGTACCACCACATTTTCAACCAGTCCCACGGATAGCGACCGCCGTTCCCATGGATCAACACGCGGTTAACGTCCGGCAGAGCCAGGGAGAAAGCTACAGGCTTGCCGTCAACCTCTGCAAAGTACACGAAATCCTCGTCCAACAGCGGCTTCATTTCGAGCGCCATGCGCCGGAACTGCGCTTCGCTGATGGGCACGTGGTCGCGCAAGTGCGCCAATGAGGCATTGAACAAGCGATGGGCGACGGTGATCTCTTCATCCCAATGTTCGAGACAGGCTTTGCGTACTGTCGTGCCTGCTTTTTTGCTGGCCCATTCCGCAACGCGGCTGATCTTCGGCGGGATCAATTCCTCGTCATCGGCGCCCTCGGGACGGTCTGCGCGATAAGCGTACACTTCGTTGTACTTGGTCATGCCGTAGCGCTCAGCAAACTCCGCGTAGTATGGTTTTGTGTGCGCCTCCAACATCACTGGGGGACAGTCTTCGCCCCCGACGAGAAAACCTGGATCCTCGTTGTTGCTAAAGTTGTAAGGCCCACGCATGACCGTCATCCCCCGTTCACGCAGCCAGTGGCGCGCCGTGTCGAACAGGGTATGCGCTACGTCATAGTCCTCGATGGTTTCGAAGAAGCCAAAGCCGCCAACGTTTCGCTTCACATACTCATTGACGTGATAATTGATGTACGGTGCAATCGTTCCCACCACACGGCCATCGCGGAAGGCCAGGAAGAGCGCGGCATCACCCTCCTGGAAGAAAGAGGATTTGGCGCGGTCGAAATAGGCCAAACGTCGGGACAAGAGGGGCGGCACCCAATTGCGATCGCCGCGATAGATCTGCCAGGGAAAGGTGACAAACTGCTTTAGCTGCCCCTTGCTTTGTACTTCTTGGACGCGCAAGTCGGAAGCACGCATGGATCCTCCCCAGTTCCAGCGCGGCTCATAGGTAGCGTGGTCCCTGAGCTCAGTGGCCCGTAGAATACACAAGAACGGGGCGCGTGTCAATTCGCTACTGCACAGGTGACTGGCACCTTGGAGGTGGGTCACCTGATCTGCCAAATGCCTCGCAGAGCTGGCTGAACCAGCACTCGACGTTGCAAACCCGCGGCAGTGCAACTGCCGCTGAACACCAGACACTGATTCGCACCAGGCGTCATGTATTCCTACCTTCTTGATCGAGCAGGAGTCTACCATGACCAGTCCACTTTTCAAATGGAAACTGTCCACTTTTGAAGTTCAAATAACACAAAGACACACAACACTTGACTTTTGGTCGAATTTGGCTAGAATAGACAACGGGCCGGCACGGGGAAGTGTCGGAATGGGTAGACGAGCGTGATTTAGGATCACGTGGAGCAATCCGTGAGAGTTCGAATCTCTCCTTCCCCACAGTGTTGGACCAGAAGCGGAAGTGGCTCAGCGGTAGAGCATCTCCTTGCCAAGGAGAGGGTCACGGGTTCGAATCCCGTCTTCCGCTCCACAGCCCCGAATGCTGGTTCACACGAACCAGCATTCTCTCTATGGGTCGGGTGATGGCGCTGCGTTCGCCGTGACCCAAACGACGTCACAACAGACACGAGGAGAAGTCATTTGAAAGTCAGCAAGGAGAAGATAGGCCCTTGTGAATACGTGCTCAACATCGAAGTGGAGCCCGAGCGCTTGCAAGAGCCACTACGCCAGGCTGCGCGGCGACTCAACAAACGCCGCCCGCTGTCAGGTTTCCGCCCTGGCAAAGCACCCTATCAGATGGTCGAGCACATGTACGGCAAAGAACCCATCTTTGACGAGATGCTGGGGCGAATTGGCAACGAACTGTACGAGGAAGCACTCAAGCAGAGCGAGCTCGAACCCTACGACGGCACAGCACTGGAAGTCGTGCAGCTAGAGCCACTGACCCTCAAGCTCACAGTCCCCGTGCAACCCCAGGTCACATTCGACGACTACCACAAGATACGTGTGAAGCAAAAGTCGGTCAGGGTGCGCAAAACCGAGATAGACAAAGCTCTAGCCCAGATTCAGGAGGATAACGCCCTGTGGGTGCCGGTCGAGCGCGCGGTCAAGATGGGCGACCAGGTGCTGATAGACGCTGCGGGCACAACGGACGACGGGAACAAAATCGAGCAACAGGACTTAACCCTGGTGACCAGCGAAGATATGGCGCCGCCCGAGTTTGGCCAGAACCTGGTGGGCATCAAGCCAGGCGAGAGCAAAGAATTCGATTCCGAATACCCTGCGGACTTTCGTGATGAGAAGGTGGCTGGCAAGCACGTCCATTTTCGCGTCACGGTGAAATCCGTCAAGGAGAAAGAACTGCCAGCACTGGACGACGAATTGGCACAGACCTTTGGTCCTTACGAGACGCTGGCCCAACTCCAGACAAAGATCAAAGAAGAACTGCGCGAACGCAGGAAGGCTGAGGTGAAAGACGCGGCCATCGACGAGGCACTGGATGCACTGCTCGAGCAAGCTACCCTGGAGTACCCAGCCATAGCCGTCGAGCGCGAGATTGATGACATGATCCAGGCCTCGACCGACAGCCTGAAGCGACAGGGGTTCACCCTGGAAGGCTACCTCTCCATGTCGAACAAGACCATGGCACAATGGCGTGACGAGATGCGGCCTCGGGCGGAGAAGCGTGTGCAACGCGCTCTGGTGTTGGCCGAGTTCGCAAAGGCCGAGGGCATCAAGGTCGAGGCGAAAGAAATTGACCAGGAAGTTGACCGTCTGTCCCTGCCTTTCGGCGAACGGGCAGACGCCGTCAAAGCGACCCTCAGCACAGGACAGCCTCTCCGCTCCATCAGCAGTGACGTCTACAGGCGCAAGGCTCTGGAGCACTTGTTAGCTATTGCCAGTGGACAGGCCGAGAGCACGCAGAAAGCCGCCGAGACGGCGTCCGAGGCTAAAGAAAGCAGCGGCAAAGGCGAGGCGTAGAGTAACAGTGTAGGACATAGAGACAAGGAGACTGGCATGAGCCACAGAACATACGACACGCTTGTTCCCATGGTGATCGAAGCGACGGGCCGGGGAGAGCGCGCATACGACATTTTTTCTCTTTTGCTCAAGGAGAGAATCATCTTTCTGGGCACACCCATTGATGACAACGTGTCCAACCTGGTGGTGGCCCAACTCTTGTTCCTGGATCGAGAGGATCCGGAACAGGAAATCTCCCTGTACATTAACTCGCCAGGCGGAGCAATCAGCGCCGGACTGGCTGTCTACGACACCATGCAGCTCATCCGTGCGCCAGTCTCAACCATCGCCGTCGGCATGACCGCCAGCATGGGCACCATCCTGCTCTGCGCAGGAGCAAAGGGCAAGCGCTACTCGCTGCCTAACGCCACAGTGCACATCCACCAACCTTGGGGCGGGGTGCAGGGCCAGGCCGTGGACATCGAAATCGAAGCCCGGCGCATCCTGCGTGAGCGGGAACGGCTGAACAAGATCCTGGCCAACCACACTGGCCAATCTTTAGAGCGCATCAACCAGGACACGGACCGCAACTTTTGGATGAACGCGGAAGAGGCTGTGGAATACGGCATCGTGGACGAGGTGCTGGTGAAATCCGAACCCAGCGAGGAATAAAGGAAGAGCACCATGCGCAAGGAACACAACATCCAGCACTGTTCTTTCTGCAAGAGGCCGCAGTATGAGGTGAACCACCTAATTGCTGGCCCCGGCAACGTCTATATCTGCGACGAATGTGTGCGCATTTGTCAGGACATCCTGGAGCAGGAGCAAGTCCCCGTCAGGCCGCTGAATCACGTGGAGGGCAAAAGGATCCCGCCCCCCATGGAAATCTATCAACGGCTCAACGAGTACGTGGTGGGGCAGGATCAGGCCAAGAAAGTGCTGGCCGTCGCTGTCTACAACCACTACAAGCGCACCATGGCCAGGCAGGAGCAGAACGACCTGGAGTTGCAGAAGAGCAACATCCTGCTCATGGGGCCCACCGGTTGTGGCAAGACGCTGCTGGCCCAGACGCTGGCCAAGATACTGGACGCGCCCTTTACCCTGGCTGACGCCACATCACTAACAGAGGCGGGCTACGTGGGCGAGGACGTGGAGAACATCCTGCTGCGTCTGATCCAGGCCGCCGACGGCGACCTGCCGCGCGCTTCCAGAGGCATCGTTTACATTGACGAGATAGATAAGATTGCGCGCAAGAGCGGGGACAGCCCTTCCATCACCAGGGATGTCTCCGGCGAGGGTGTACAGCAGGGCCTGCTCAAAATCCTGGAGGGCACCGTGGCCAACGTGCCGCCCAAAGGCGGGCGCAAGCATCCACACCAGGAATTCATCCAGCTTGACACGACTGACATACTTTTCATCTGTGGAGGCGCCTTCGAGGGCCTGGAAGAAATCACCGCCAAGCGACTGGGCACACACAAGGTATTAGGCTTCAAGGGTCGTGCCGGCCGCAAGAAGACTGAGTGGGGCAGGGCAGAGTTGCTGAAACACGTCAACTCGGATGACTTGCTGGCGTACGGCCTCATCCCCGAGTTCGTCGGTCGCCTGCCGGTGGTGGTCAGCGTGGACCCCCTGGATGAGGATATGCTGATACGCATCCTCAGCCAGCCCAAAAACGCCATCATCAAGCAATTCCAAAGGCTCTTTGCTCTCGACGGGGTGGAACTCGTCTTCTCAGAAGATGCGTTGCGGGAGACGGCCCGCGAGGCGCTGCGCTATCGCATGGGCGCACGCGGCCTGCGCTCCATCATCGAGGAAACTCTGCTGGAAACAATGTTCGAGATTCCCTCGCGTCAGGACGTCAAGCAAGTCGTGATTGACGCGCAGAAAATCCATGAGCGCAAGAGGAGGCAGTCGCTCGAGGAATGGGATATGGAAGAGACCGCGTAGGAGTATCCCTATGATAACCAGTGCGGAGATCCGCAGAGCTTTTCTCGCCTACTTCCAGGATAGAGGCCACACCGTCGTACCAAGTTCGCCGCTCATTCCGGCGAACGACCCAACGCTGCTCTTCACCAACGCTGGAATGGTGCAATTCAAAGACGTCTTCCTGGGCGTAGAGAAGCGCGACTATAAGCGCGCCACAACTGCGCAGAAGTGTATGCGCGTGAGCGGTAAGCACAACGATCTAGAGACCGTGGGGACCTCGCTGCGTCACCATACTTTCTTCGAGATGCTGGGCAACTTTTCCTTCGGCGACTATTTCAAACGTGAGGCCATCGCCTACGCCTGGACATTCCTGACCGATGTCATGGGCCTGGACAAACAACGCCTGTACCCCACGGTCTATCTCGATGATGATGAGGCTTTTGCTTTGTGGCAGGAAGTGGCTGGGGTGCCCACCACACGCATCACCAGGCTGGGTAAGAAGGACAACTTCTGGGCTATGGGCGATACTGGCCCCAACGGACCCTGCTCAGAGATCATCTACGATCGTGGCCCAGAGCACTGCACCTGCGGTCGCCCTGACTGCAATCTAAGCATTGAGTGCGAGCGTTGGTGGGAGCTATGGAACCTGGTGTTCATGCAATACGAGACTTCCGCTGACGGCGCGACGCGCCCACTGCCCAAGCCCAGCATTGACACAGGCCTCGGCATGGAACGCCTCGTCGCCGTGATGCAGGGTGTAGACAGCAATTACGAGACTGACTTGTTCTGGCCCATCATGCAACGCACGCAGGAGTTGCTAGGGCACAGTGATGCACAGCGCGAAGAGCGCATCATCTCCTATCGCGTCATCGCCGACCACGCACGGGCCATTGCTTTTCTCATCGCCGATGGCGTGCTGCCAGGCAACGAGGGACGCAACTATGTACTGCGCCTGATCTTGCGGCGCGCTGCACGCCATGGCAAGCTGCTCGGCTTCGAGAAGCCCTTCATGGCTGAGATGGTCAAAGTCGCGGTAGACATCATGGGCGAGTACTACGACGAACTGATCCAGCGGCGCGACTTTATCCTCGAAGCCACCAATCACGAGGAGGAGCGCTTCCTGCAGACGCTGGACATCGGCCTGAACCTGCTCGACCAGGTCATCGCCGAGGTCGAAGAGGCCGGCCAGAGCGTCATACCGGGAGACAAGGCTTTCCGCCTGTACGACACCTACGGCTTTCCATTGGATCTCACACGTGACGTAGCCAAAGAGCACGGCCTGTCTGTAGACGAAGCGAGCTTTGCAGCAGCGATGGAGGCCCAGCGCGAACGTGCGCGTGCCGCTCAACGCTTCGAGGTGGGGCGGGCGCAGGAATTGTATCGCGGACTGGGTCTGCCAGCGACCTCGTTCGTGGGCCACGAGACAATCACGTCCAGCGCGGAGGTGCTGGCGCTGGTCAGGGATGGCCAGGTGCAGGAGAAAGTTGGCCCGGGCCAGAAAGTCGAGATAGTACTGGACCGCACCCCCTTCTACGGCGAGAGCGGCGGCCAGGTCGGTGACACGGGCATCATCCTGGGACCGCAGGGGCGCATGCAGGTGGACGAGACCCACCGCCCCGTTCCCGAGTTGACGGCGCACTACGGCCTAGTCACAGATGGCACCATCGCTAGAGGTGAGCAAGTAGAGGCGAGCGTGCACGACGGGCGGCGTCTGGACATCGCCCGCAACCACACGGCCACCCACTTGCTGCATCGAGCGCTACAGAAGGTGTTGGGCGATCACGTGCGGCAGGCCGGGTCGCTGGTAGCGCCAGATCGCCTGCGCTTCGATTTCTCCCATCTACAGTCCGTCTCCACTGAGGAATTGCGACAGATTGAGCGCGAGGTCAACACAATCATACGTGCAGACCTGCCGGTGATAGCAAGCGTCACAACCTTCAAGAAGGCACGGGCCAGTGGTGCGATGGCTCTGTTCGGTGAGAAATACGGCGATACGGTGCGCATGATCAGCGTGGGCGACCGCTACAGCCGCGAGTTGTGCGGCGGCACGCACGTGCGCAGTACCGGCCAAATCGGATTCTTCCACATCCTCAGCGAGTCCAGCGTGGGCTCTGGCCTGCGCCGTATCGAGGCCGTCACTGGTCACGGTGCCGAAGCGCACGTACAGCAGCAACTTGCCATCCTGACTGAAGCTGCTACTGTCCTGCAATCCAGGCCTGATGATCTGCCTCAAAGGGCCCTGCAGCTAATGGGACAGCTACGCGAGCAGCAGCGCCAAATCGAGCAATTGCGCCGCCGGACAGCCCGCGAGGATACAGAGCGCCTGCTGAGCCAGGTGCAGAATGTGGCAGGCGTGCAGGTATTGGTAGGTCAGGTGGACGCCGATAGCATGGAGCGCCTGCGCGAGATGGTTGACCTCTCCCGAGAGGGCCTGCTCAACATGGAGAAGAACCGGGACCAGGTGACCTCAGGGTCAGCGATCGTGCTAGGCACAATAATAGATGAGAAGCCGACCCTGGTGGCCGCCGTGACACCCGATGGGCTAGCGAGAGGCCTGCACGCGGGTAAGTTGGTGGGCTTCATCGCCAAGTTCATCGGTGGCGGAGGCGGTGGACGTCCCGAGATGGGACAGGCCGGTGGCCGTGACGCCAGCAAGCTGGCGGAAGCCCTAGCTCAGGTTCCGCGACAAGTGTCGAGTCAAATCCAGCTGAAATGGAAAATACGCAACAAAGCCGCCGATAAGCCCCGAGATCACCAGCCGCGCTCAAAAGATGGACAAGCTACGGCTGAGAACTGATGCAAATCATCGAACTTGAAGGCGACGAGAACATCACCATCATTCGCAACTTGCTGGAGCGCGCTGCAGACAGCGAAGTGCTGCTCTTCGTGCCCAAGGGTTGCGAAACGCTGGAGAACAACAAAGTCAACCTCATGGTGCTGCGCCGCTGGGCTGACAATCTGACCTTGCAGGTGGGCCTGGTGATCGAGGACAGAGAAACCCGCCGCTTGGCCAGGGAGGTCGGCTTCGTTGTGCTGCCATCCATCGAGATGGGCCAAAAGGCGAATCTACGCCTCCTGGACCGAAGCAGGCGTCGTCGCAGAGGACTGCCACCACGGCCCACCCCGAGGTTGCTGTTCAAGAGGCCCAGTGGCAGGCCAGCAATCGGCAAGAGAAGACGACAAACCACCCTGAGTGCCTATGCCGGCTCTCTTGTCGCCGCGACAGTGTTCCTGGTCCTGGCATTTGCGCTGCTTTTCATACTCCCAAGCGCCACGGTCACGCTCAAGCCACTGAGCGAACCTGTGGAGGCGGCCATGGAGATAGTCGGTGCGGCCGGATTGACAGAGATCAATTACGGCTTGGCCGAAGTACCAGCCGGCACGGTGCGCGTTGAACGAGAGGACATCGATACTATTGCCACTACAAACAAACGCGACGTCCCCGATGGGCACGCGCAAGGATCGGTAGTCCTTGCCAACAAGACTACCATGCCTGTGACAATCACCAAGGGCACTGTCGTGTGCACCAGTTTCGGCGAGAGCGTGCGTTTCTATATCGTGGCCGACGCCTGGCTGCCCGGAGAGCTGTACCGCACGGTGCGGGTGGGCATCATCGCTGCACAGCCCGGCCTTGGTGGCAACGTGCCTGCGCTCACCATCAACACAGTAGAAGGCGAACTGGCGGCACAGGTGGACGTATTGAATGACACGCGCACCAGTGACGGAACAGTGCGGCGTATGTCCACGGTGGATGGCGAGGACAAAGTCCATCTGCGGGCCAAATTAGTGAAGCGCCTGCAGGAAGAGGCTTACAGAGAACTGACCTCATCTCTCGCGCAGGGCGAGTTCATACCCGCCGAGTCGCTCATCATCACTGTCCTGGACGAAGAGTTCGACCACAAGATTGACGACATGACTGACGAATTGGGCCTGAGGATGAAGGTGGAAGTGAGCGGCCTGGCCGTCAGCGGCGCTGACGGGGAGAAGCTGCTGCTGCGCCTGCTGGAGCAGCGCATGAAGCCGGGTTACCATCTGCTTGCCGGCAGCGCCAGTTTCGAGCGGGGCAGCCTGATCAATGCCACACCAGAACGGGCACGCTTCAGCATGAGCGTGCGAGCAGCCATAGCGCCAGCTATTGACACAGCGGCAGTCAGAGGCGCAATCGCTGGTAAGACCGTTGACGCGGCCAAAGAGCACCTTTCGCGCCAGTTCAAACTCGCGTCCGAACCCCACATCGAGCTAGGTGGCAGCCTGTTGCGCCGCCTGCCCTGGTGGACGGCTCGCATACGCGTACGGATCAGTGTGGAGTAAGCCGTGCGTATCCTGGCCTTGGACCTGGGTGAGCGACGCATTGGAGTCGCGTTGAGCGATCCCCTGGGCTTGCTGGCTACTCCCCTGACAATCCTGAAATGCGGCAGCCGCGAAGCCGAACTGGCGGCCATCGAGGAATTGGTCGGCAAGCACCAGGTAGAGCAAGTAGTCGTGGGCTATCCACGCAGTCTGAACGGCACGGTTGGCCCACAGGCACAGCGCGTGGATAGGTACGTGGCGAAGCTGCGCGCTCGCCTGCAAGCCTTGCCCTGTACGAGACAAGTACCCGTGATCCTGTGGGACGAGCGTTTCTCCACCACGCAGGCTGAGCGCCTCGTCCACGAGACAGGAAGACGCGTGCGACGCGAGCGCATTGACGCAGCCGCGGCAGCCGTGATTCTGCAAAGCTATCTGGATGCGCAGCAAAACTGACACCAAGGTCTCGCATTGCGAATCTTTGCAGAATTCGAGACAAGGAGGCACAATTTGGAAAACACCAAGCGCAACTTGATACGGATTGTGCTCTTTCTGCTCGGAGCGGCCCTGATCCTGAGCACAGCGGCGGGTATTACCTGGTTCTTCTTCCACCAGATGCGTGGTGCTGCACTGCAGCCCGGCATAGAGGTGGACCTCACGTCGCTGGAGAAGACACTGCTGGGCATCTACCTCAATCTGCGCAGGGACGAGATCGAGAGTCCAGCCAGCATGGATGATACCCCGACCCACTTTTCCATCCAGGTCGGTGAGAATGGGGCGACAATCGCCGTGCGTCTGGAGCGCTTGGGCATCATCGGTGACGCGGAACTTTTCCGGCTATTGCTGCGCTACTGGGGTGTGGACGCACAGATTGAAGCGGGGGACTACTCGCTGCGACGCAACATGCTCATGTCTGAGGTCGTGAGCCAACTGCAGCACGGGCGGCTGCACGCCAAGACGGTGACTATCCGCGAGGGACTGCGCGCCGAGGAAATCGCTCACTTGCTGGCCACCGAGGGCCTGGCAGACCAGGAGGAATTCATTCACTTGGTGCGCGACGATGCTTTCCACTACGATTTCTTGCGCGATCGCCCAGCCGATGCACCTAAGACGCTAGAAGGGTTTCTCTTCCCCGACACTTACCAGTTCCCGGTGAACATAACGGCCACAGCCTTGGTTGACATCATGCTGCGAAACTTTGACCAGCGCGTCACCATGGAGATGCGCAAGCAGGCCCTCGACGAGGGTCTGGATCTGTTCCAGGTGCTGACCCTGGCCTCTATCGTCGAGCGTGAGGCAGTGATCCCCGAAGAACGGTCCATCATTGCCAGCGTATACTTGAACCGCCTGCGCAAGGGCATGTATCTGGAAGCTGACCCTACAGTGCAGTACGCCAAGGGCTATGACCCAAACACTGAGCGCTGGTGGCCGCACCTCTCGCTGGACGAACTGCGCATCGTTGATTCGCCGTTCAACACTTTCATCAATCCTGGCCTGCCCCCTGGCCCGATTTGCAGCCCGGGCCTGGCTTCTATCGAGGCCGTGCTGAATCCCGCCGACACCAAATACCTCTTCTTCCACTCGAAAGGAGACACCTCGCACGCCTTCGCTGAGACCTTTGAGGAACACCTGGAGAACCAGAAAAAGTATCGGTAGGACCTGCTAGGGCAGGCCAGGCAATGGCGGTGATGTACCCCAAAGTACGGCGTGGGAACTCAGCTCGCTATCTTCCGGATAGGCGGGTGAACCGAACCATGGCAGATGACAAAGACTCAAACGTGAACTTTGCTAGCGGTAACAGCAGTGTGCAACTGGATCTGCCGACCCGCGCCTCGGGTCAGATCACGCCGGAAGCAGCACGGCATTTCCTGGAGCATTGGGATGAAGAGCTGGCACGCGTTGAGGCCTACCGTGGCTCTCCGGTGAGCGAGAAAGAACTGAAATAAATGGGCCCCTTCCTGCAGGCCATCGTAGACTCTGGGAAGCCGCTGCCAATCAGGATTGTGGAATTGTAGCGCCCCTCTGAAAGAGCACGATGGAAACTCTACAACGTGTGAAAAGAGTGTTCATAGCCAACGTTCTCTTGACAGCGTTGCTGGCAGGCTGCCAGGCAAGCGCCCCTACGCCGACAAGCGTCCAGAGTCCTAAGACAGAAGAGATCAGCTTGCCTACGCCTCGCACTACGGGCCCCATGCCACTCGAGAAGGCGCTGTCACAGCGGCGTTCGGTGCGCGCATACACGGACATACCGCTAGACCTGGAGGACATCGCGCAGCTCTTCTGGGCAGCGCAGGGCATCACTTGTTCCTGGGGCGGACGCACGGCACCCTCCGCCGGAGCACTGTACCCGTTGGAAATCCACGCGGCCACAGCGGATGGCGTCTACCACTACCTACCGGCCGGACACCGTGCCAAGGTAACAATACAGGAGGACGTACGTCAGGCACTGTGGGAGGCAGGCCTGCGGCAGAAAGCGCTGCGCCAGGCCCCGGTCATCTTTGTCATCACCGCCGTCTACGAGCGCACAGCAGGCAAATACGGCACACGCGCCGAACGTTACGTCAAGCTAGAAGTGGGACACGCCGCGCAGAACTTGCTCTTGCAGGCCGTGGCCCTGGACCTGAGCGCAGTGCCCATCGGTGCCTTTCACGATGAGCAAGTAGCTTCTGCCCTCCACCTGCCCGCTGAGCAGGAGCCACTGTACCTCATCCCCGTCGGCCACCCCGCGGAGTAACCAACGGCTTCACCGGCAGCCCTACTCTGTCCGCTGGACTGACCTTGATGCGCAGATCTGCAATGCGCCCCTCGTCAACCAGAAAGTGGTTGCGGATGGTGCCTGTGTGGCTTTCGCTGTACATCTCTCTCTCGCGCCACACGTCGTGCTTCCTCGTATCGTAGATTGGCGCATTCCTTTCACCACGAAGGCACGAAGAGCACAGAGAGATCCTAACAGCCCTTGAGACCCTCAGCACGCTCTGCAGCGTTGCTGTCATAGTCACCCTCGAGAACGCGGCCTCTTCTCCGGAAAGGCGTCCGGTTTCACCATCGCCGCAGTGCTCGCTGGCATCTTTGCCTTGCTGTGGTATTTCCTCCAGATTCGGCAGCCAGCTCTCTACACGCTGATACCAGACGGCGCCCAGCTCGGAAACCCCGACCTATAGGTGATATCAATCACGCCTCACTGCACAGCTCGCAACCGACTGATTACAACGGCAGCTTGTAGACCCGATACCGTTTATAGTTCTCAGCCCCAAAATGCCGCACCAGGGCAGTGACTTTGTCGTTGCTCTCTGCCTGAAGGGACAGATCCACCCAGCTATAGCCTCTCGACAGTGCCGCCTTCGCCATCTCCAGCAAGAGCAAAGCCTCTATACCGAGTCCCTGGTACTCCTCCAGCACGCCCGCAACCTTGAAACTGAGCACATTGATGCGCCTCATGTACCACCAGGCGAGCAGCTTGTTGAGCCCGTCCAGGCGTCCATTGAGGTGGATAAGCACCTGGTTGAAATCAGGGAAAGCCAACGCACAACCAACGGTTTTTCCCTCAATCTCGCCAAACAAGGCACAGGCCGGATCCACCAACGGGCGCAGTTCCTCGGCGAAAGCTTTGATATCCTCGTCACTCCACGGGACATGGTCAGGCATTTGCCCAATTGTAGCGTCGTACAGTTCGCGTACGCGCTGGACTTCGCTGTCCCAATCCTCGAGCCGTACACGACGAATGGAGATGTGCGATCGCCGTTGCGCCACTTTTTGGAGACGGGCCAATCGTGGTGGCAGACTCCCATCCGGCCCCACGAGTCGCCCGACCGACATCCGCCGGCAAAAGTCGTCAGCGTGTTTCACCATGCCGAAACGCTCGACAAACCTCTTATAATAGGGTGGCGTGTGTGCGCAGAGCATGGGCGGTGGGCAATCCGAACCCTCCACCAATATACCACGCTCCCGATCGCGGTGAAAGTTGATCGGCCCGCGCAGTTCAGTCATGCGGCGTTGCCACACCCAGTCTCTGGCTGTGCGGAGCAGCGCCTCGGCGGCCTCGTAATCGTTCAACACCTCGAAGAAGCCAAAGTGCCCCACTTTCTGCTGAAGATAGTCGTTGAAGTGGTGGTCAACAAAGGCAGCGATAGTGCCCACCACGCGGCCATCCCGCTGCGCCATAAACAATGCCACATCAGCCTTCTGGAAGAAAGGATTCCTGTCAGGATCCAACTGCGCCTCCCGATCCTTGATGATGGGCGGCACCCAGTTCTTGTCCCCATGATATACAGTCCAGGGGAACACAGCTAGTGCATGGCGGCTGCGGTTGTCACGAACTTCTACTATGTCCAGACTCCCCACGTCCCTGCCCTCCATTCCCCCATCACTCTTCTACGTAGAAAGCTGCCCCGACTATGCCCGGTCCAGTATGCACCCCGAGAGCTGGGCAAATCTCGCATATATGTAACTCTTTGCAGGGGAAGCGTGTCTCAATCTCTTCTTTCAATCTCAAAGCTTCTTCTTCTGCAGCTCCGTGTAATACAGCAGCACGGACCGCGCGCGTATCGCCAATCCTGGCCTCCATGATCTCCAGCAAGCGCGCCACCGCGCGCTGCTTCGTGCGCGCTTTTTCCAGTGCATCAACTCTACCATCATTCAAGTGTAGCAGTGGCTTTATGCTCAAGATGGAACCAAGCAGGCGTTCGGCGCCGCCAATGCGGCCGCCCTTGTGCAAATACTCTAACGTGTCAACGACAAAGAGGACATTCATCCTGGGAATGAGTGCCTGAATCCGCTCCACAATCTGAGGCGCATCCAGCCCATCAGCTGCCATCTCCGCTGCGGCCAGGGTTATGAACCCCAGGCCCATCGAGGTTGAGCGCGAGTCCACGATGTAAATGGCTACAGGCGAGTCCATCTGCGTTTTCGCCGCGTGCGCAGATTCAAGCGTGCCGCTCAAAGCTGCAGAGATGTGAATGGATATGATACTCTCCGCCGACCGGCTCAATTCATGATAGACTTTCACAAACTCTCCTGACGATGGCTGAGAAGTAGTGGGAAGTACACTGGACTCCTGGAGCTTGCGGTAGAACTCCCGAGGCGTGATGTCTACTCCGTCATGAAATACGTGCTCTCCGAAGAGTATCTTGAGCGGAATAACATAAACGCCCTGCGCATTTGCGATTTGCGGTGGTATGTCAGCCGTGCTGTCAGTGACCACTGCTACCTTACCCATTGTTTCAACCTCCTTAGGATTTTCTATGGAATTGATTTCCGTAAAAGACGAAAGAATCTGCTAAAAATCTAGGGCCTCACCTAGGGCTCAGGGGAATCGCAGCGCAGCCATGACCTCACGAGAGAAGTGCAGTAAGCGCGTGCGGGCCTCCTCATCCATCTGGCGCAAATAGCCTTGGTATCGCTTAACATATTCCGCCAGCCTGGACAGCCACGAGGAATTGTCCCGCAAGGCACAGGAAAGCCCGAGGGCAAAGCCCGGCAGCAGACCCAGAGTGTCAAGGCTCGTCGCATTCCCACTGTCCATGTCCCTGAAAATGCTCAATTCCTGTATTCTGCTCAGCAACTGGCTCCTGATGGACACGAGCGAGGCGGCCACAACCCGCCCACAATAGGAAAGAGAATCTTCACTCTCCGGGATTGCTGCCACCAGGTCGGCCAGCAACTCCTCATCGCCGGGCAAGCCCTCCGCTGCCAGCCGTCCAAGCACCTTCTCCTTGATGGATTCCCACTTCTTGTGCTTCATATCCCTGCCGGCCAGATGGCGAAACAAGCGCAACGTCTTCATGGTGGGCCGGAACAGCACCATGGAGCGGCCCGGCCCGACGTGATTGTCGGGCAGATGGTATTCTGAGGAGACGTAGCCCTTTCCTTCCAGCAGCTTCAACATCTCATAAGCTGTGGAGTTGGCCACGCCCAACGCGCGGGCCAGAGTAGTGTAGTGAATAGGCTGTCGATGGCTGTAGTAGACGTCGAACAGTTTCTCCAGAAAGGCGCGCTGTCGGCTCGTTAACTGCATATCGTACTCCTAAGCAATGATTGGAAAAAACGAAGGAATTCAATACAATTATACGCCTTCCCTATCAATCTGTCAAACCGAACAGTACGCGATCGCACACCTTCTTTGACCTGGGCATTGGTGTCTGGTATACTCCCTGGCAAAGCAGGCACAAGGCACTGCTGAGTCTCGAGAGGAGGCTTGCGTGAACCATGACTCAAATTGAGGTAGAGAGCACAGACCACGGCGACTACTACGGGCTTCAGGTCACCCTGAAGGAGGGCCAGAGCAAGACTCGGCACCACGTCACGCTGCGCAAAGCCGATTACGAGAGATTGGCCAGCGGCAAGGCGAGCCCTGAAGAATTGGTGCGCGAGTCCTTCCGTTTTCTCCTGCAGCGCGAACCCAAGGAGTCGATTCTGAGGTCGTTTGATCTTACCGTGATCAGCCGCTATTTCCCAGAGTACGAGCGAGAGATAGCAAGACGCCTGTAACACAAGGCCAGCAAACTAGGGTCCAAGCGCAAAGAGGCATTCGTAGAGACGTAGCCTCACCCTGCGGTGAGATTACACATGCTACGTCTCTACCGCCTGCGCCGCTTCGCAGGATCGCGTGAGCTCTAGCATACTTCAGATAGCGCCTGATTGTAGGGCGCTGAGCATCATGGCATAATATGCTCTGCAGGAGAGAAGACTCTTCGAGCCTTGGCAACGCTTGGGGCCTTGCCTGGATCGCGCATCACACACGCTTGAAACTGACAGAATGGAGGAGTCTGGACGTGACCCATTGCGTTTTCTGCGACATCGCGCAGGGAAAAGCGCCAGCCAGCACCGTCTACGCAGACAGGATAGTAACAGCTTTCATGGACATACAGCCTGTCAACCCCGGCCACGTATTGATCGTGCCCAATGTCCACGCCACGTACCTCTCCGCCCTCGACGAAGAGACGGGCGCGCACCTTTTTGTGACGGCCATGCGTATTGCGGCTGCCCTGAGACGTTCGGGCCTGCGCTGCGAGGGCATCAACCTGTTCCTGGCCGACGGAGAGGCCGCCTTCCAGGAGGTTTTCCACGTGCATCTGCACGTCATTCCCCGCTATGCTGGCGATGGCTTCGCTTTGAGGTTTGGCCCACACTATGGCCAGCACCCAGACGGGGCGGAACTGGACAAGATTGCCGCCCAAATCCGGACGACAGGAGGCATCAAACCATGAGTAAGAAGAAAGCGCTCATCACAGGCATCACTGGCCAAGATGGATCCTACCTGGCAGAGTTTCTGCTGGAAAAAGGCTACGACGTCTGTGGTATGGTACGACGCAGTAGCTCTGAGCGTATGGAACGCATCGAGCACCTCAAGAAGCGCATCACACTCACCAAGGGCGAGCTCACAGACGTGCTGTCATTGTTTGAGGTCATCAGCGAGGTGCAACCAGATGAACTGTACAACCTGGGCGCCATGTCCTTCGTTAAAGACTCGTTCACGCAGCCGGCCTACACCGTACAGGTCACGGGCATGGGTGCAGTGAACCTTCTGGAAATCTGCAAGCGCATCCTACCCACAGTGAGGTTCTACCAGGCTTCCTCATCTGAGATGTTTGGCCAGGTGCGGGAAGTGCCTCAGAAGGAGAACACGCCTTTCCAACCTTCGAGCCCTTACGGATACGCCAAGCTGCTGGCGCATCTTCACACTATCCAATGCCGCCGGGAAGGGTTATTCGCCGTGTGCGGCATCCTGTTCAACCACGAATCACCGCGTCGAGGCTACGAATTCAGCACGCGCAAGATCTCTGACGCTGTGGCGCGCACCGCCCTGGGCCTGGTCGCAGATGGGCGGGCCAAAGTTCTGACACTAGGCAACCTGGACTCAAAGCGTGATTGGGGCTACGCACCGGAATACGTCGAGGCGATGTGGCTTATGCTGCAACAAGACGAGCCAGACGATTATGTCATTTCTACGAACCATCAGACTACGGTGCGCGAATTCGTCACCTATGCCTTTGAACACCTGGGCATCTCCATCGAGTTCAAAGGCCAAGGCATTGAAGAGAAAGGATACGACAGCGCCACGGGGAACTTGATTTGCCAGGTGTCCCCCGAGTACTTTCGCCCGGTGGATGTGGTCAATTTACGCGGCGACTGTTCGAAGGCGGAGCAGAAGCTGGGCTGGCGACCGCGCACCGACATCCGCCACCTGGTACAAATCATGGTTGACCACGACCTCGAATGCGTACGCATTGAGATCGCCAGCGGCGTGATAAAGAGGATCAACAACTAGTTCGCTCCAGAAACCCGTTTTCTGACGCTTGCAGGCCAAATCCACCAGTAGTGCGGAGCCAGTTTGCCGTTCAGTGGAGAGAAAACCGGTTTCTTCAGTAGCTTTCGGATAGGCTCTGCTCCGGGAGACGGCCGTGTCCTGGGCGTCTGCCGTGGACACACCAATAACAGGGCATCAGTTGTGGAGGAAGAGCATGGACAACATGAAGTACGTCACCTAGTGCGGCCTGTACTGTAGACTGTGCGCCCAACACGGGCGTATTCCCCGTCAGGCTCAGGCACTGCACCAATCTATGGTCAAAGAAGGCTACGAGTTCTGAGGAAAAGAGCTTCCTGGGTTCGAGGCGTTCTGGGAATTCCTGACCAGCCTGTGTGATCCATGCAAGTCATGCCCCGGCTGCCGCCAGGGTGGCGGGCCGCCCTTCTGCACCATTAGAAAATGCGCCCGCAAACGCGGTGTAGAGATATGCGTATTCTGCGCAGACTATCCCTGCAGCCGGGTGCTGGGCATCGCCAAAGGCTATCCCACGCTTATTGCCGATGGCGAGAGAATGAAGGAAATCGGCATCGAAGCGTGGATTGACGAGCAAGAAGAGCGCGCCAAGACCGGGGTCGCTTACGTGGACATTCGCTGCTACCCCTACGAGGTGCCCAAGAAATAAGTTCCTTCACCCGCTGCAGCGCACGCTAACAGCGGACAGCCCGACACACATGAGATGTCAACGATGGACGATGCACCTACAATAACGGTAGGGCCAGTATCGCCACACGATGTGCCTGAGGTTGTGCGCCTATTTCGGGCCATTGCGGCCGAGGTCAGGTCGGAGGCCCCTACTTCTCCCGACCGCACATAGGCAGAGCTAAGACAGTCTCTGGCCCACTATGACTTTACGCGGTCGGATGCCTTCTGGCTGCTCCTGGCCTGGGTTGGGGGACATGCAGTGGGCTACGCAGCCGTGGCGCGCCAACCCCACGGGGAACCGCCCCACCGGGTTAATT
>CAYZGO010000022.1:0-58459 GCA_964478075.1 uncultured Anaerolineales bacterium
CTTTGTCCCTCCCGCCAAATCAACGAATCTCCAACGGACTTTTTCAACACTCTCTGACTGGCTGGTTTGACAAGAGCAGTCTGGTCAGTTATAATAAAATCGGAAAAAGGATTACTGGCACGACAGTAGCATATGGCATCGAATCCAAGGCGTTGCTGCCCTCTGATGCTAGTCCAGGCAAACCGTCATAGCTAACAACAGCGGGGGGAGTCTTTCCGTATCAGGAGAGGTTGCCCCTTCTTGTTGTTTATCGGCTTGGTGCAGGGAGGCATGATGAAAAGAAGGCTCCTTTTTGGGGATATCTAGCGGCATTCACTGGGGGCCATGGGGCGCGACACATGATCATAGAATAGGAGGAGTCAAAATGCGATTGAACAGAGACAAGCTCATCAAGATCGTATCAGCAGCAAGCGCGCTCACGTTACTGGTTGCACTGGTGTTTGTGGGAGTCTCAGAGCCAACCGCGGTGTACGCGGGTGACAACGCTTGGACTGGCATAGGCCCTTGGGGCGGTGTCGTGGAAAGTCTAGCTGCTTCGCCTGCCTACGCGGTGGACCACACCCTTTTTGCGGCCACGCGCGGCGGAGGCATGTTCGTCTCTGACGACGGCGGGGTTTTATGGCAAGGGATGAACACAGGCCTGCCCTACGCTCGCATCCTGGCTGTGGCTATGTCCCCGAACTATGGCAGCGACCGCACAGTGTTCGCAGGTACCGAGAGTGCCGGCTTCTTCAGATCCACTGATGGAGGCAACACCTGGGTCGCTTGCAACACGGGGCTAGGTGTCCTGGAGGTAAAGGTCATCGCCGTCTCGCCCGACTATGCCAACGATGGGACAGTATTCATAGGTGCAGGGGCCTCTAACGGAACCCTCGCGGGTGTCTTCAAGTCTACCGACCGTGGCCAGACCTGGGTCTTGCGCAGGTATGGCCTGATCGGATCCGATGTTCGCGCCCTGGCCATCTCTCCCGACTTTGCCACGGATCAGACGCTCTATGCCGGCCTCGACGGGGTTGGCGTCTTCAGATCCACCGATGGCGCTAGTACTTGGAATGCCATTAGTAGCGGCCTGCCATCTAACCCTGCTGTATGTACTTTGGCCATCTCTCCCGGCTTTGAACATGACATGAGCATCTATATGGGCATATACGGTAGTGGCGTGTACAAGTCCACGAATCGTGGCACGACTTGGTCCCCAGCCTCATTTGGCCTCGACGATATGGCCAGGCTGATTCGCGGGATAGCCATCTCGCCACACTATACTGCTGACCAGACGCTTTTCGTCGTTACGAATGAGGGTGGTGTTTACAAGACCACTGATGGTGCCGTGCGCTGGTGGCCGAGTGGCACGTTCCGCTGCGATGTTACCTGCGTGGCCATTTCGCCATATTATGGTGCAGATGGCACTGTTTTCGCGGGAAGTATTTTCGGCATACATAAGACTGCAGACCAGGGGAGCTCGTGGAGCGATGCACATTATGGCATCCTTGGTTACGAGATTGGCAGCATGGTTGTCTCCCCTCACTATGCCTACGACGACACTATCTTCGCTGGCCGTGGCGAACATACGGCTACCGTGCTAAAGACCACTGACCGAGGCATCACTTGGGGTGACAGTTTCAATGGTCTGACGGCCAACTACCTGCATTCTCTGGCCATCTCACCGGACTTTCCCAGCAGCCTCTTGCTGTTAGCGGGTACAGACCTTGGTGTTTTCAAGTCGCCTGACGGCGGAGACTCCTGGCAAAATGTCAGCACGGGGTGGGCTGGCCCGAACGTAAACGTACAGGCCGTTGGCATCGGCGCAGGCGATCACTTCTTCGCTGTCACCACTCAATCCATCTACCGTTGTACGGATGGCAGTGTGAACTGGCAGAGGACTGGCCTCGGTGAGGCGGCAGGCGACATCAAATGCCTTGCCGTCTCTCCAAACTATGGAGTCGATGGGATGCTCATGGTCGGCACGCACTATGTCTCGGGAATTGGTACAACTGGAGGCATCTGGGTTTCGGTGAATAGAGGAGTATCCTGGCAGCCAGCCAAGGAGGGCCTGGCACGCTATCCCTATGTGAACGTCATCGTCTTCTCGCCGAGCTTTGCCAGCGACCACACATTATTCGCAGGACTGTCCCACCCGGGCAGGGCTGGAGGTGTTTTCAAGTCTATGGACGGAGGGGGCACGTGGCGAGCTGTGAACAACGGCATTGAGTTCGACCCTGAAGTAGGTCCTGACGTGCAGGCGTTGGCCGTTTCACCCAACTATGCGACTGATCAAACAGTGTACGCCGGTACGGATGGCTTTGGTGTTTTCCGCTCTACTGATGGCGGCGGGAGCTGGACTCGCATAGGCGATGGCCTCTACAACTCGTACATACGCACGCTCTTTGCTCCCCAAGGCGCTTATCCCACCATCCTGGCTGGAACGTGGGGCAGCAGCATCTGGCACTATCGCACCGTACCACCTACACCCACACCCACCATCACATCGACAAGTACTCCCACGGCGACGCCAACGAGCACGCCGACACAGACCGCAACACCCACGGTGACGCCTACGGCCATTACGGGGCACGTGTATTTGCCTATCGTGCTAAAGCTGCTGTGACGGGAAGGAAACCAGCAGACACCATAGCACACACATTCCTGCGAAGCCGTCCGACGTGTGTTTGACGGAGTAGCAGACAGCCCGTCCGCTGTAAGTCAGCGGGCGGGCTGTCTGATGAGAATACAATAGAGGCGCTACCCGTACAGCAGCTCAGCCACCCAACTCAGGCCTAGCTCGTGGAGCTTTGCGGCCGTAGGCGCACCGGTCTCTTTGTCCCAGCCACGCATCCCATAGTAAAGCTCCAGCGCTCGCTGCACATCTTCCTCCGGCACCCCCACCCCCTTAGTTGGTCCAGACTCGAATGGTGTGGAGAATCGCCAATGGGCCACGTCATCTTTGGCGCTGAATCCCTCCCTGTAGTTGAAGGCACGTGCCATCGCCAGTGCACGCTCCCCGGCCTTCATCAACTCGAAGACAGTGGTGTTCCAGCCGGTCACACCGCGCACCAGGTCACGGATCTGCTCCTTGTTGTAGGGCATGAACACGCACAGCCCCAGGCAGTTATGAAGCACCTGCCAGTCAATGTGGTACTTGACCAGCCGCACCTTCTCCGGCCCCAGGCTATCTGCGGGAATCGGATGCAGGATGCCCAAGCTGCGCATGTCCTGGATGGCTCCCCCCTCCGCAGCATAGCTGGTGTCGTGGATGTTGTGCACGTGATCGGCACCGGTGGGGGAGGTGGCGTAGCCAATGCCCAGGCCGAACTTGATCCGCGGCTCATGCATGGGGAACTCTTGGCCCTTTACCTGCATAGCGTAGCGCTCCGTCCCACGGCCAATCGTCTGTGCTGCCCGCAGGCACCCCTCGGCGAGAAGGTTTCCAAAGTCCTGGCGATTGGCAATCTGCTGGACCAGTTCCACCATTGCCTCAGCATCCCCAAAGCGCAGATCCAGCCCGCCAGTGTCCTCCTTTGTCAGCAGACCCCGCTCGAAGCACTCCATGGCCCAGGCGATGACCACACCGGCGGAAATGGTGTCCAGGCCATAGGCGTTGCACAACTGGTTCCCGTAGGCGATGGCCTCCAGGTCGTCAATCCCGCAGCAGGAGCCAAGAGCAGCCGCCGTCTCATACTCCGGCCCTCCGTAGGCAGGGGTGACCTCATAGCGACCTGTGGTCTGCACGCGCCGCTTGCATTGCACAGGGCAAGCGAAGCAGCTGTCCTTCCCCACCAGGATCGTCTCGGTCATGGTCTCGCCGGTGATCCTCTTCGCTCCCTCAAAGGAGCCCTGTTGAAAGTTGCGGGTAGGAAGGCCACCTATCGCATCGAGATAGGTGAGACCCCCATCGGTGCCGTGTTCATAGAGGCTCCCCGTCCACTCCTCCATGAAGTGCTCTCTCAGCCAGCGGGCCAGTTCCCGTACCTGCTCCCGGTCTGCTAACTCCACCTGTCCGGTGCCGCGCACTGCCACTGCCTTCAGGTTCTTGGAGCCCATCACGGCACCCAGTCCTGTGCGCCCTGCCGCCCGGGTTACATCGTGCATCACACAGGCGAAGCGCACCATTCTCTCACCCGCTGGACCACACTGGGCCACCCGTACCCGCTCGTCGCCCAGCTCTTCCCGGAGCATCGTCTCCACATCCGCCGTCCACTTGCCCCACAGGTGGGACGCGTCACAGATCTCCACCTGATCGTCCTTGATCCACAGGTAGACCGGCCTCTCCGCCCGACCGGAGATGACGATGCCATCCCAGCCAGCCTGCTTTAGCTCTGCACCCCAAAACCCTCCTACGTCTGCCTCACCAAAGCCTCCGGTCAGTGGGGATTTCCCTCCCACAGCATGCCGGCCACTGCCGCCCACAGGGGCACCGGTCACCACCCCAGAGGCGAAGATGAGCAGGTTGTCCGGCCCCAACGGGTCAATCCCAGGCGTCAGCTCCTTAAGGAGGTAATGGGCAGTCACCCCCCAGCCGCCGAAATAGGTGCGGAAAAAGGCCTCGCCCGGCTCCTCAACCGCGATCTCCCGCGTGGACAGGTTGACGCGCAGTATCCTGTTGTGGTATCCGTAGGGCATGGTGTCATTGTCTCCTTTCATTCGACTGAGCTTGATTATACTGTCATGAGCCCTCGAAATCAATTAGTACATTGGTGTTGGGCGCACGACAGATTAGGGGCAAAAATCGACTCCAAGCGGACAACAGTCCGTGTCGTATGCCAGGTATACGGCTAATGGAGCACGCTGACTGGAGACGGTGACTGTTGTCCCCTTTGAGCATCTTTGACGTCGCCACGAATGCACTGAGTTGCCTGGGTGGCGGTGGAACGAGACATGGGAACCAATCCACTAGAAACTTACCCAAACTGAACTGCACCCATGCTATCCATCTGTGTGCTTTGGAACGGCATCTCTCCTGAGCGTTAGCCATACAGGGGCGTCACTCGGCGGGGTACGGAAGGTAGTTCCCCCCAGCTTGATTCCCGCCATCAGCGCCACACGTTCAACGCTGCCGCCACCGAGTAGACGATGAGCAGTTGTCCACTCACGTATGTCACCCAGATCACGTCATTGACTGACTTCCAGGCGTGACCGCGAATCACCCAATTGCCTAGCACGAAATCTGAGACCAGGAACAACAACGCACCTGTGGCCAGGGCAAAGTAGTGAGCGTCGTGAACGGCGAGAGCGACGGCCAGGGCTGACATGGCTCCGATCAACAGCCCATACACCAGACTACCGACGTTGATCGTTTTGCTGCCGCCGGGTTTGCGCACCTTGGCATACCAGGCCCACATACAAAAGCCCAGCAACGCCACCAGCGCGACGACGTGTATCCAAACCCCTGTGAACTCTGACCTGATGGTGAGATGGAACAGGGCGGCTATGTACAGCAAATGACCGAGGCCAAAGGCCACCATGCCGCCGATGAGGCGCTTCGGCAGAGGAATCAATTCAGCCATGATCAGATCACCAACGAACCCGGCAGCCATGCCCAGGGAAATAAGGGCTGCGTACAAGCGAATCGTGGTTCCGCTCGCGCCCGCTTGCCAGCCCAGGAACGCCGCAACCACCAGCATCGCCGACAGGAACATCCGTAGAGCGCGTGGAAGCCGGCCAGTCTGCTCGTCGTTGAGCTTACCGAAGACGAGTCCCCCCGCGAGCAAGGCAATCTCCAGACTGAACATGGCGTACAGAATCCAATCAAAGGGTTGTGTGTAGGGTAATGGAAACATCGCATCGCTCCTCTCTGGTAATATTCAACCCAGTAGTCTACCTGCTTTGTATTGATACATTCTCTTTACCGCTGAGTACACAGCCTCGCCGAAGAATGGGCGACCGTTTCTTGAATAATGAGTAGTGCGAATGCGCCATGGCGGAGCTCAGAATGACATCTCAGCCAACTGCAGCTGTAGAATTAGGGGGCCGGTTACAACTCGGCGCCGCGCGGTGATACTGTTCATGAACGTATTATACCGGAATCACCACTTTGGGGCTAGGCTTGGATCCCTGGTTCTTGGTGCAAAATGCCGCCTACAGAGACGAGCCCCGGCGAATCTGACCACAAATGTAGTCTAGCCCCTTGCCGTTCGTCCCGCTCGACGGGGTGGGCGTTCTTGGTCGGAGCGAGCACACGGGCACCCGTGCTGCCGCAGGGCAGTGCAAGGCCCTAGGCTACGACTCACTGTCCGTGAGGAGTTCATTTCGCACTGATGACTTCCTAGCGGCGCCATGCCTGACGCCAGCTTGCGCCGCAGAGAGGGACACTGTAGAATACGCATGTGCCGGAACCCGCACTTTGTGGGCCAATGGAGGTGACAGAATGGACGGAAGGAATGAGGTCAACATCGAAGCCCGCTTCGTCGGCTGCCTCCTGGGCGTGGCTATCGGCGACGCTTTGGGTATGCCCGTTGAAGGTTGGCCGGCAGAAGCGATAAGAACGCAATATGGCACGCTGGCCGACTTCCAGCCTTCACTAGCACACGGGCTGCGTGCGGGCCAGTTCACAGATGACACAAAGATGATGCTCATGCACGCGGCGAGCATCGTCGCTACGGGCCATATAGACGGCGACGACCTGGCGCACCGTTTCGTCGCCTGGCTGCGCTCAGGAGATGTGCGCGGCATTGGCCGCTCCACCTTGCAGTCCATAAGGCGCCTGGAACGCGGCATCTACTGGCGGGAGAGCGGCCAGATGGGCGAGTTTGCTGCTGGCAATGGCGTGGCCATGCGCATCGCCCCCATCGGCTTGTTCGATTGTCCGCACATCGAACGGCTGAAACAGGACGTACACACAGCAGGCGCTATCACGCATCGCAATCCCGAGGCTCTGGCCGGGGGATTGGCCGTTGCCTATGCCGTAGCTCGTCTGGCAACCGCCGAGACAGGGCCGGCGACCCTGATTGAAGAGACTGTTGCCTTCGTCGGCGACTGCGAGGTCAGCCGCAATGTGCAGCGCGCGCAAGAGTTGCTGGAATCCAACGCACCTGCCAGTGACGCGCTGGAGGCTTTGGGCACCAGCGGTTACGTGGTTCACACTGTGGCCAGTGGCTTCTACTGTTTTGTGCACACGCCGGACAACTTCAAACAAACCATCATCCAGGCTGTCATGGCTGGAGGTGATACTGACACCACAGGCGCAGTAGCTGGCGCCCTCAGCGGAGCTTACAACGGAGTACAGGGCATACCAACACATTGGCTGGAGCAGGTAGAGAGCAGAAAACGCATCGAGCAATTGGCCTGCCAGATACATGCGCTCGCTTTCCAGTCAAAGGCTACAGAAGGCTGACCGGATCCACGTCCACCCGCCAGCCTAGCGGCAGAGGAAAATCGGCCAGCAGCACTGTTGGATCTGGACCACGCATCACAATCTGCCAGCGATACTGGCCACGAATGCGTGCAATGAAACAAGGAACAGGGCCTATCAGATCCACGTCTGGCACCCCAAGCCTGGCGATTCTGTTGTCAAGCAGCTGCTGCAGTCTCTGCGCTTCCTCCTGGCACGTTTTAGCGCTGCTGTGTGTGAAGAGCAGCTTCACCAGACGACTGCAAGGTGGATACCCCTGCTGTCGGCGGAATTCAATCTCCTGCCGGTAGAAGCTTTCGTAATCGTGGTGACTGGCTGCCTGGATACAAAGGTGCTGTGGAGCATACGTCTGAATAATCACCTTGCCGCCCAGGATGCTGCGCCCGGCGCGTCCGGCGACCTGGGTCAGAAGCTGAAAGGTGCGCTCGCTGGCCCGGAAATCTGGCAGCTGGAGTGCCGTGTCCGCCGTGACCACTCCGACCAGTGTGACAAGCGGCAAGTCAAGCCCCTTGGCAATCATCTGCGTGCCAATAAGCACGTCAGCCTGGTGGCTCGCAAACTTGGCGAGTATCCTCTCGTGTGCCCCCTTCTTCCCAGTCACGTCACGGTCCCAGCGCAGGGTTCGTGCTTGAGGGAAGAGATCATGTACGAGCTGCTCCACTTTCTGCGTGCCAACGCCAAAGAACTTGATGCGCTTACTGGAACACTGAGGACAAGAACTGGGCACAGGGGCCCGAAAGTTACAGTGGTGGCAAATCAGATTATCGCTGTCAGCGCCCTGCCTAGAAGCTGGCGGACCATGGTGAAAAGTAAGCGGAACTTCGCAGCGGGGGCATTTGATGACATGGCCGCAGTCACGACACATGACAAACGTGGCCGCACCACGCCGATTAAGAAAGAGGATTACTTGCTCACCTGCAGCCAGCGTGTCGCGCATGGCCCGCTGCAGCGCACGGCTGAAGATACTGCGGTTACCGGCGCGCAGCTCCGCTCGCAGATCCACCACTTCTACTGGCGGCAGGTCCATGTAGCGAGCATCCTCGAACCCCGGCCCCAGCGCCTTGACCTGCTCCTGCCGGTTGTCTATGTGAAACTTGATCCTCTGCTCTTCTATGCTGCGCTGATGCCCCATAATACGCTGAGGCAATTGCAACAGCGTGTATTCCCCGCGTTTGGCACGATAATACGAAGTCATATCCGGCGTAGCGCTGCCGAGAATCACCAGCGCTCCCGTCAACTCGGCCAGCTTCACCGCCACATCGCGTGCGTGGTAGCGAGGTGTGTCCTGCTGCTTGTATGTCCACTCGTGTTCTTCATCCAGCACGATCAGGCTCAAGCGTGGCAGTGGAGCGAAGATAGCCGAGCGTGGGCCGATAACCACGTCAGCGAGCCCTTCACGAATACGCCGCCATTCATCGTAGCGCTCGCCCTCCGACAGCTTACTGTGCAGCACAGCCAAACGACGCGGGAAACGCGCAGCAAACCGGCGGATCGTCTGTGGCGTGAGCGCAATCTCTGGCACCAAGACAATGCCCTGTCCACCCTGTTTCAGCACTTCGGCCAGTGTCCGCAAGTATATCTCGGTCTTGCCGCTGCCAGTCACGCCGTGCAGAAGAAAGACCTGCCCCCTCGCCGACCCCAGCGCGTTGGCAATATGCTGCCATACGACCTCCTGATCTGGAGTGAACTTTGGGGGGACAGTAGTCACGAACTCGCGGCCAGCCAGCGGATCCCTGCGAACTTCGCGTTCGTCCAGCTTTAGCAAGCCGCGTTCGGCCAGTCTACGCACAACACTACGTGTCACGCCAGCCTGGTCACAGAGTTCCGCCAGGGAGATGACGAGCGGGAATGCACAGCCCTCTTCTTGGGTCCGCTGGCGCAGATAGGCCAGAACAGCTCGCTGCTTCGGGGCCCTTGAGAGGTCCGCCATGTCTTCGTCGCTTGGTATGGCCAGCAGACGC
This sequence comes from uncultured Anaerolineales bacterium, assembly GCA_964478075.1. Classification (GTDB taxonomy): domain Bacteria; phylum Chloroflexota; class Anaerolineae; order UBA2200; family UBA2200; genus DAOUEX01. The sequence goes on from CAYZGO010000022.1 coordinate 9,307, forward strand.
ACAATTGGCTCTGTCTTGGGCTTGACCTGGGGGCCTCTCACCTCGAGTTGCTTGCGCACCCATCCCTTGCACACCATTCGGTCCAGCACCGGACGCCACTTTGTCTTCTTGAGCCGGGGTTGCATTTGTGCCAAGGACATAGGGCCGCGTTGGCGCAGCAACTCAAGGATCAGACGCTCTTCCTTGCTTGGCCAGGCGGTCCCGCCTGACGGATGGCGGGACATGGCCGAGGCAGCAGCTTCCTCCAGGTACACCATGGTCGCTGAACGCCAGCTTATTCCTGAAGGGAACATGCTCCAGGCTACAAGGTGCAGCGGTGCCTGATAGTATTGGCTGATCCAACGCATCAATTCAATCTGATAGGGAGTGAGCACAGGCCGGGGATCAATGATGCTTAGGATGTCCCTGGTCTGTGCAACTGGAGAGGACTCGGAGAAAGCCAGGATAATGCCTGGCAGTTCACGCCGAGCGAAGGGCACCCAGACCAATTGGCCCAGAACAACGCCGTCTTGCAAATGAGAGGGGATAGAATAGTGGAATGTCTGTTGAAGGCTGACAGCGCGACCTGCCCTGCTCTTTTGATCAAAGGCGGAGGAAACCACCCTGCGATGCAGCGGCGAACGCACCACCACCTCGGCAAACATCGCGCTTGAACTCACCGCTTTCCTCCCCACATCTCAGAGATGGCACAGGACAAGATGGCGGACTATGATCTGAGTAGCGCCGCAGCAGCATAGCCCACTACGCTGCTTCGGTCACCAGTTACATCGCCGGAGTTCATGTATTTGAGCAGCACAGCGCGATTGGCACCTAGTTTGCTGGCTGCCACCATTACAGCCATTACTGGGCCACCGCCGCATGCTTCGGCCTTGCGCGTGGCCAGGTCACGGGCCAGGCCTTCGGGATCATAAGCTGTGATGCGATCCAGCACAATCTGATCCAGCCGCACCGCTACCTCGTAACGATGGAAATGCGACAGGTCTGTGCTGGCTACTAGCAGCACCCCATCTTCGCCTCTAACACTGTTCGCGTTAGAGACTTTGCCGATGGCTTCTGCCAACGCCTGTCCCAACTTGGCGGCGGATTCCCAATCCTGCTCACCCATCATGATGGGGGTCAATGCAAAGTCACCCAGGACGTACTGCAAGAAAGGCAATTGAATCTCGAGGGAATGCTCCGTGTCCCGGGATACACGGTCAAGCGTAATGCTGCGCTCGACCGACTGAACTAGTTCAGCGTCAACGCTTACTAGGCCCAACGGGGTCTCGTAATAAGCCTTGTCAGTGACGGCGAAGCGCCTTAGGTACATGCGGTGTACGGGCGAGACGATAACCACCCTGGAGAAAGCCTTGCCGCGCAGTTGTGCATAGGCATAAGTCGCAACCTGGCCGGAATACACGTAACCAGCATGCGGGGCCACCAGGCCAAGCAGGTCACCCTCCAGCGGCTGTGGCGGTACGTTATCCAGAAAGCCATCAATCATAGCACGTAGCTGCTTTTCATCACCAGGGTACCACGATCCAGCGATGACTGAATGACGTATGTCCCTGGAGCTTTTCGCTGCCATTTTCACCCTCCCTCCGCTTACAAGTGAATCACTCGCTGCTTCGTGCGGCACTTCTCGGCTGCAATAATGGCGGCGATTTTTTCAACTGCACGATCCAACTGGCCATTGCGATTGACGACCACATAGTCAAACTCTGCAATGCGTTTCATCTCTTCGCGGACAGTAGCCATGCGCCGCTGTAAGCTCTCAGCCGTTTCTGTCCCTCGGTCACGAAGACGACTCATTAGTTCCTCCTCCGAACCAGCAAGCAAAAAGATCAGAATCGCATCCGGTATCAGACGACGCACAGTAGCTGCGCCTTGTACGTCCACGCGCATGATCACGTCCTGCCCACTGGCAAGAGCGCGTCGCACCTGTTCCTTGAGAATGCCTTTGTATTCACCGTAGACCAGGGCGTGCTCCAACAGTTCGCCCTTGCGCATCAAATCCAGGAACTCTGCCTCTGAAAGGAAAAAGTAATCACCCCCGTGTTTTTCGCCTTTGCGCGGGGGCCTAGTGGTCGCTGTGACAACGAAGTAAAGTGGAAAGTTCAGTTCTTTCATGCGCTTGATTACTGTGTCCTTGCCTGCGCCTGAAGGACCAGATACCACCACCAGCAGCGGATTAGGCTGGTTCAGATATGGTCGCAAGTCAATTGTGCTCTCGGCACCGCCATCAGACTCAAGGGAAGACAAAGGCATCTTTCATGCTCCAGAATGTTCTCCTCGTTGTTCGAGGTCGTGCTACCGCTCTCCCGACACACGGGGCAGTGGGGTATACTCATAAGAGAGAAAGTGTGGCCTAGCCCCTTGCGGGCGTGTTGATGTGCGACAATAACGGCCACGAGGGACTATGCTACGTCTACTCTCTTGCTTACCACACGCATTCGCCCCCTGCACAAAACACACCCCGCAGAACAAATCGTTCCTCGATATGCCAACTTGTGAGTAAACTCCAGACAGGCAGCCTTGGAAGAAGGCGATAGTCAATGTATAATATTACCCACCAGTCTAATCTGCTTTACAGACCAGGAGCTTTCTATGCCAATCTATGAGTACCGATGCTGCAAATGCCATCGCAGGGTAACCATCTTCGTGCGCAGCTTCAGTGGCACTGAGACCGTCAAACCAAAATGCACCTACTGTGGGCATGACAAACTCGAACGCCTGGTGTCACGTGTGGCCGTGCTCAAATCAGAGGAGGCACGATTGGATGCTCTAGCCGACAGCACAGCCTTCGGAGATTTGGACGAAAACGATCCACGCAGCATCGCCCGCTGGATGAAGAAGATGTCCGCCGAAGCGGGCGAAGACCTGGGTGACGAATTTCACGAAATCGTTGATCGGCTGGAAACCGGCGAATCCCCAGAAGAGATAGAAGCGGCCATGCCTGACCTGGGTCCTGGCACCACGGAAGGTATCTAGAACTTTTCGCTACGCTCCACGTCCAGGACAAAGACGGTTGCCCCGCCCACCTGTACCTCCACCGGTCTGGGGATATAGAACTCACTTGCCTCTACCACTGGAGGCAGAGGGCTGACGAACTTGGTTCTGGCATGGCAATTCTCTCTGATGAGATCAAGTATCTCATCTACCTGAGGGGCTTCGGTGCCGATAAGGATGGTGGCGTTCCCCTCGCGCAGAAATCCCCCAGTGGTGCTTACCTTGGTACAGCGGTGACCTTTTTGCTGCAGACCACGGATAAGCGTGTCAGCGTCATCACTGTGCACAATGCTAATGATCAGTTTCATTTGTGCCGCCTCCTCTTCCAACCTGCCGTGGCTCCTTGATTTGCTTTGCCGCCAGAAAACCCTTCACTCGCTTCCGAATCGAACTCTGTATTGATGCAATCGGACGCGTCGCGTCAAGGATGAACCACCGTTCTGGTTCCGCAGTTGCCATCTGTCGATAACCGGCCCGAACCCTGCGATGAAAGTCCAGCTCCTTTTGTTCCATGCGGTTCCATTCGCACTCACCTGCACGGAAGCCGCTCATCTTTCGACGCAAGCCCTCTTCTGCATCTATGTCCAGATAGATAGTGAGGTCAGGACACAAGCCACCTGTGGCAAAGGCCGTAATGGCCTTCAACAGCTCCAGGTCAAGACCATACCCATACCCCTGATAGGCCAGTGTAGATTCGGCATAACGGTCACACAGCACAATTGCCCTAGCTTCAAGAGCTGGACGGATCATTTGGCCCACAAGCTGCGCACGCGACGCCGAGTAGAGCAGTACTTCCGCATTGGGCAGCATATCCACATTCTTGACAGCATGCAATACGGTGCGAATCTGATCGCCGATGTCAGTACCCCCTGGCTCGCGCACAAGCAGGACATTATATCCTTCGCGAGCCAGATAGCTGTACAGGGCCTGGATCTGCGTCGTTTTACCGCTGCCGTCTGGACCTTCAAAAGTGATAAGGCAACTCATATCAAGACCGGCGGATACGTACTCGACGATACGGCTCTTTGCCCTTACTGTATGACCCGAGATCGGCCGCGCGAGCCATCTCGTGCTGCCGTCTGCGTATAAAGGCATCCTGGGGAGACAGTTCGATGGATGAGCGCACACCGCCAAGTATCTTCTCAACGGCTTCCTGAGTCTCCTGTATCGCCGCCGTAAAGGGATCCAACATAGGATCAAGACCAAAGATGCCAGCCAGGCAGTTTTCCATCTGCGTCACAGTGTTGCTGCGCAATACATAGACCGATAGCCCCGCGCGTTCTGCATCGGTGATAACCCGCGGACGCTTGCGATAGTAGCTCTTCGACGTCATGAGTACGTCAGCTTCACCCAGATCGCTAACCAGGATAACTGGCACATTCAGGGCCTTGCTAGCCTGGCGCAACCGGTTCTGACTGATTCCATAGGGGAAAACGCGCAACGTACGGGAAGGCCGCTCTATCGGCTGCTCGAATGGCGTCACTTGTGTCCTGTGCAACAACTTGGGATGCGTCACCGCTTTCTCAACGTGGATCTCCCCACTGGCATCCCGATGGCGTATCTCCGCTGGCAAGGAACGGCGACGCAGAATCGCATCTACCGCCTCGGCCACATCGTGGCGGACAGCCAGGTGAGTCCAATCCTGAATCTCGACGACCACCTCAAAAGTTGGCGGCGCCTTTCGCTCCAACACTGACTTCTGTGTACCCCGCCGACGAGCTTCGTCATCGCCCAGAGTCACAGTCTGGATCCCACCGACCAGATCGCAAAGGGTGGGGTTCATCATCAGGTTGTCCAGGGTGTTTCCGTGAGCAGTCCCCACTAACTGCACTCCCCGTTCAGCAATGGTTCGCGCTGCCGCAGCCTCCAATTCAGTGCCGATCTCGTCAATGATAATTACCTCAGGCATGTGGTTCTCTACGGCTTCGATCATCACTGCGTGCTGCATCGTCGGTGCTGCCACTTGCATTCGACGTGCGCGGCCTACGGCCGGATGCGGGATATCGCCATCACCGCCGATCTCATTGGACGTGTCCACAATGATCACCCGCTTCTTCTCGGCCAGAACACGCGCCACTTCTCGCAGCATGGTCGTCTTTCCTACACCAGGACGCCCCAACAGCATAACGCTCTTGCCAGACTCCACGATGTCACGGATGATGTCAATAGTGCCGTAGACCGCCCGGCCCACGCGACAGGTCAGGCCTACAATACGCCCTTTGCGGTTGCGGATGGCTGAAATGCGATGGAGCGTGCGTTCTATGCCCGCGCGGTTATCGCCAGTAAAGTCGCCAATGCGACTGACTATGTAATCAATGTCTGCCTGAGTAACCTCCTGCGTACTCAATTCGATTTCTCCGTCCACAAAACGAGCCTCGGGTCGCCTGCCCAGGTCTAGTATCACCTCCAGCAAGTCCTCGCTACGGTTAGCGGCTTGCAAGGAGGCAGCGATAGGCGGCGGCAAGACAGCGACCAGCGCCTCCAAATCGTCCGTAATCTTGAGCTTTGCCACTTCTAAGACAACCTCACAATGAGAAGTAATTGCCCACGTAGTTCTGCGGCACTTGTAGTGCCGCAATTCCTTTGCCTACTCGGCGAGACTCTGCCTCGCACTGCAAGTGCGAGGGAACAGGGCGGAATGTCATTTGCGCACCCACGCCCGCGGGTCGCCGGGCGTGTCCCCCGCTGCGCTCAGGATGCTGCGCAAGGAGCCCGGCCAACTGTTTTCAGAGTAGTAGTGTGAAGAGACAATCTACTGCACTCCGTGATGTACCTACACCTCCGTTTCACTGCGCGAAACAGTGGGCGCAGCCTCTGCTCGCTTCTCCAACGCAGGCACCAGCTTGCGCAGCGGTTTCCTCACGCGCACAGTGGTGTGCTTAACCAATAGGGAATGGGTATTGGCAAGTGTGAACCCCCGGTCCTCCAACGCTGCCTGCACACCACCTTCGTATCCACGCACTGCGCAGTACAGCGGCTGAGAGAGATGGTTACCGAGCACAGCCAAGGCGTGATCCAGCATCTCAGCAGCGGAATCGTATGCGTCAGGATGCACCATCAAGCGCAGCCACGAGCCGCGTGGACCCAAGAGAATGTGCAGATAGCCCAACGTCTCTCCTCTGCGGTCATACAACACGTGGCCCTGCACTGCGTCTGAGAATGGTACTTGGAGTGGCTGGGAATCACATCGGGAATCGCTCAGCTCTTCAGCCTGCAACACCAGGCGAGGCGTGACCTTGTGGAACAGCCTCTGAACATCCAGACGGCTCTCGGGCCGCACAGGCTGCATTCTTGGGCTCAGGCTGCCCACTATCGCCTCAGCGGACGAGCGCCAGAACACACGCTCATGGCAATAGACGGCGAAACTGGCTTGCCGAAACACTTCCTCTGCAGGACTATCCTCTGGCAACCGCACAGACAAACGCTGTACGCGCCGTTCGCCTGCAGCAATGCAAAGATGCAGCAGCAAGCGGTACCAGATGGTCGCCGCATCCTCTGAGCTATCTAGGTCTGGGGCCATACACACTACGTTCCACATGAGCCCCGACTTGCGCGCTCTTGCTTGCGCAAAGCCGTGCAAGTTCGTGACACAATCGGTAGTCCGCAGAACGTAGGTGAAGACACCCGAGCCTGATTTCAGAAAGTACCCCCGCAGAGCAGCGTGCAACGGTGTCTCTGGCTCTAATAGAGCACTCTTGAGATCCAAAGCAACGCTGGTGCTCTGCAGCTCTCGCATCAATAAGACATGACGCAACCCGAACGGCGTAATCACGAATCACCTCGGCTCCGCAGCTTCAGGGAGGCTCTCGCTGGGTCATGGCCAAGAAGTAGCGGTGAAAGCGCGTATCATCACCGAGTTCAGGATGAAAGGCAGTGGCCAACAGGTTGTCCTGCCGAGCAGCAACAATGGTGCCATCAGTCAAACTGGCTACTTCCTCTACTCTACTACCCATACTCTGGATGCGTGGCGCACGGATGAAGACAGCGCGGAAAGGTCGTCCGCGCTCCTCTACCGTGCTTACAGCATCCAGCGCCGGAATCAGCAAGTCAATCTCGTAACTATCAAGCTGGCGTCCAAAAGCGTTACGCTCCACGACGATGCCCATGACGCCAATAAGAGGTTGGTCTCGGCCAATGTTCTTGGCCAGCAAGATCATCCCCGCACAGGTACCCCAGATAGGGAGGCCTTCCTCAGCCATGCGCCGTATCGGCTCAACCAGTTTGTAGGCTACCGCCAGCTTGCCTATTGTGGTGCTTTCACCTCCAGGGATGATCAGACCGTCCAGGCCGTGCAACTGCTCCGGGAGGCGCACCTCCACAGCTTCGACACCCAGACTGCGCAGCATTTGCACGTGCTCAATGAATGCCCCCTGCAAGGCCAGAACCCCACACTTTTTCATCAGATGCCCTCCCAAGACGCGTGTGGGAGAACTACCATCACCGCACAGCCATGCGCTCGGTTTCAGGAATGGACGCAATCTCTAGACCACGCATGGGCTCGCCCAGGCTCTTTGAAACCTCAGCGATGATGTGCGGGTCGTTGTAGTGCGTAACGGCCTGTACTATAGCTTTGGCGCGCCGCGGCGGGTCTTCCGACTTGAAGATACCAGAGCCAACGAAGACGCCCTCCATGCCCAACTGCATCATCATTGCCGCGTCCGCGGGAGTGGCAATGCCGCCCGCGGCGAAATTGACCACAGGCAGTTTACCCAGTTGCGCCACCTGCAACACAAGCTCGTAAGGCGCTCCCATCTCCTTAGCCGCAGTCATCAACTCTTCAGGTGCCATGCTTTGCAGGCGACGGATGGCACCTGACACTGCTCGTGCGTGGCGCACTGCTTCCACGACGTTGCCAGTACCAGCCTCTCCCTTGGTACGGATCATGGCTGCTCCTTCGCCAATCCGACGCAACGCCTCACCCAGATTGCGACAACCACAGACGAAAGGAATCTTGAACAGACCCTTGTCAATGTGATGCTCTTCGTCAGCAGGAGTAAGCACTTCACTCTCGTCTATGAAATCCACGCCTAGCGCCTCAAGCACCTGGGCTTCTACAAAGTGGCCGATACGGCATTTGGCCATCATTGGAATAGTGACAGTATCCATAATGCGCAAGATCAGCTCAGGATCGCTCATGCGCGCCACGCCGCCCTGGGCGCGGATATCAGCGGGCACCCGCTCGAGTGCCATCACCGCGCAAGCCCCAGCGTCCTCGGCAATCCTGGCCTGCTCGGGCGTCACTACATCCATGATCACACCGCCCTTGAGCATCTCCGCCAGCCCTATCTTGACTTTCCACGTCCCTTTCTCCGCTTCCACAGTTCATTCCCTCCTTGGAGCACACAAATCACCCGAAGCGAGCACAGCCCACTCCGTTAAGATTGTACTCCTATTCCAGCTAATTGACAAGTAGTATCTGCCAAGTTCGGGTAGAGACGTAGCATGCTACGTCTCTACCGCACGAATGCCTGAAAACCATGATACCCCTTCTGTAGAGGTGCACAACAGCTTTGGGGCAGAATTGGTTTGCGCCTTGTCGAGCATCGGAGAGAGGTTTAGAGATATGTATGCAAATCCAGCTCAATCCAAAACTACTGCATAGGCTCCAAGCGGACGACAGTCCGCGTCGTATGCCAGGCATACGGCTAACGAAGGGCACTGATTGGAGATGGGAACTGTTGTCCTCCTTGAGCACCTCTGACGTCGCCGCGTAGGTACTCAGATTATTGTCTTGGTGTGGACTGAGTTGCCTGTGCGGCGGTGGAACGAGACGTGGAACTAATCCACCAGAACACTGCCCCCAATCTGTCAAAGACCCCCTCTCCTGCCGTCATTTGACAGATAGAACATTTGTTCCTATAATGGACTTGCAAAGACCAGTGTAAGTACCCACGTGAGGTGCTTTGATGGACAGACGTGAGAAGATGAAACTGCTCGGCCGTGCTGCACAGTACGACATATGCGGCTGTGCGTGCCTTGCCCCGTCCGGGCCACCGCTCGTCGCGGAGCGCCGACCGTTCGTCCCGCAGGGGGACGAAGACTCCCTGACGGGGGAGGCGCTAACGCGGAGACGGGGTTGCACACGTGCTTCCCGTGTGCGCGACGACATCGGGCGTTGGCTCTACCCTGCCGTATTGCCGGATGGCAAGAGAAGCACTCTGCTGAAGGTACTGCTCTCCAATCGGTGTGAGAATGATTGCGCCTACTGTGTCAACAGGCGCTCTCACGATACCAGCAGAGGTGGGTTTCACCCAGAGGAACTCGCGGCGCTGTTCGATGAACTGGTGCGGCGGGGTATGGTCCAGGGGCTGTTCTTGAGTTCTGCTGTTTGTCGCAGCACAGCCTACAGCATGGATCGCATGATAGCCACTGTTGAACTCGTACGCTTCAAGTACCAGTACAGAGGCTATGTGCACCTCAAGTTGCTGCCTGGCTGCGAAGAAGCTGCCGTCGAACGCGCAGTACAGATTGCAGATCGCGTTTCAGTGAATCTGGAAGCGCCCAATGCTGAACGTTTGCAGCTACTGAGCGGTGACAAGGCCTTTGATCGAGACCTGCTGCTGCCAATGAAGTGGGCTGCGCGGTTTCGCGAGGCTGGCCTGGGCGCAAAGGCAGGCCTGACCACTCAGTTTGTGGTTGGGCCAGCAGGTGAATCTGACCACGAGATCCTGGGGACGGTTGAACGGCTGTACCGCGACTTTGGCTTGACACGAGCATACTTTAGCGCTTTCCAGCCCATCCCACGCACACCGTTGGAAAACCTGCCACCAACGCCACCGTTGCGGGAACACAGACTTTATCAGAGCGACTACCTCTTGCGCCGCTACGGCTTTACTTTCCAGGATCTGATCTTTGACAACAACGACAATCTCCATACCGATGCCGACCCCAAAATGGCCTGGGCTCGGGCGCATCTAGAGTACTTTCCAGTAGAGCTCAACCGTGCCAGCAGAGAACAACTGCTGCGCGTGCCAGGCATCGGGCCACGGTCAGCTACACGCATCCTGCGCACGCGCAGGCAAGGCAGAGTTCGCCATATTGAGGAACTGCGTGCTATCGGCGCCGTAGCTGCGCGTGCTGCCCCCTTCATCTTGCTCGACGGCCGCCGCCCGCCGAGGCAACTATCCCTATTCTGATCGCCAGGTAACTCCCCCGGCATTCAAGGGCCGTGCCGATACACGCCCATCTCCACATAGTACCACATCCCCTTCCGCAGGGCATGGAACCAAACCATTGTCTCATTCCCGGCCACATTGAAAGCTGCTGGCTCACAGCAGCGATAGTGGACCACCTCATCGTACTGGTATGGCAGCACCTGACCACCGTAGGAGACGCCGACATGGTTGTCCTTCTTGAAGAAATAGAAAGGTCGCCCGCCCAGGAACTGCCAACCAAAGATCTCATCGTATCCCAGCTCCTCGTTCAGACTTTTGCCGTCCACCAGAACCTGCCCATCCACCTCCAGTACCCAGTGCCCCATCCACGACCACAGCCCCTTGACTGGGTTATCAACCCGAGGCCCTGGCACAGTGAAGGTGTAGAGGGTCTCGTTCCCCCGCCGCACGGCAAACTGCTGATGCTGCTCGTCCGTCTCTACAGCCACCAGGCCATCACCCACGAAGACTGGTGGGATGAAAGCGTGGCCGGCCGCGTCCCACCACTCAACTGCCTCGCGGCGCACAAGGATAGTCGGTGCGTTTAACTCCTCCGCCAACAGAGCAAAGTCGTCGCCTGCGCTGGTTACGGCTACTGGCCAGACAGTCATCAAGTCAGAGTAGACCAACTTATTCCCCCGATAGAGGTCGTAGAGGGGATGGGGCCAGCTCGGTTTCTCCTTGGGCGCTAGTCGGTAGCCAAAGCTGGCCAGGGCCTGGTTGATCTCCGCCACCCGCCCTTCGGGAGTAGGATTCCGCCAGGTTTGCCGCTTCTCTAATATCTCTGCAGGGATTCGCTGAAAATACTCAAAGTGGCCGGGGCTGTCCATATCCTGAGCTACGATGGGATATTCTTCTACGGTCAGGTCACAGGCTGCCAGTCGGCCATAAACGGCCTCGGCCCAGTGCCGCAAATCGGCTACCTCACTCTCGCTCACATCCTGGGAGCCAGTGCCCAGGAAAAGCAGGCCTGGCAAATCCAGACGTGCCCGCTCGTGCAACCATGCGTCAAACTGCTCCCACTCTGCCGTCGCCAGCCACCCCTGGCCCAGGCCTCGAGCGTCACCGCCATCACAGCGAGCGAGGCTGGCATAGGCCATCCCATACACCTCTACCTGCAGGAACTTGCAGTATTCAGGATGTTCAGGCACTTCCCGACGCCAGCTCAGTGCTGTGCCCCAGGAAGCGCCGCTCCGCTCCATCTGGAGTTCCAGCCGCACCAGCCGGGCCCAGGCAGCGATGGCCCGCTGCCAGGCGGGGGTGGCTATCTCGGTTCCCTGCCCCCGGAAGATGATTTGCCGGGCTGGGGTGTCGGCCCGGAAGGGGGCGAAGCGGGCCAGCAAGTGGCTCCATTGCTGTAAGCGGTTCATTCCATCGGAGAGGCACAACGGCGTCTGTGGTGCGTCGCATGGGCCAATGGCCGCCCGGCCATCAGCAGCCAGCAGCAGGCTCTGGCATCCATTGTCCTCCTGCCCTTCCCAGACCAGGGATGGCTCTTCGATGCCATGGTCTGGGCCAGCGGCCAGCAGCAGGCGGTAGGGTTGAGCATCGGGCAACGTGGAACGGTATTCGTATTCCCGACCGCCGACCTCGACCACGATGCGGTAGCCGGGAACGACTGCCTCGGTGCAGGCATCGCGCCTGGGAATGCCCAGGCAGCTATCGGGCCAGTCCACCTTCTCCCAGCGCAGCAGCCGCACCTCGCTCATATCCTGTACACGCAATTGCCCAACCAGGGTATACCAGGCAGCCATCACCGCTTCAGGCGGTTGAGCGGTGGGCGTGCGGACGGTCTCTGTTACCTGTCCGAACTTGATGCTGGCCAGGATCGAGTCGAACAAATCCATGTACGTCTCATCCTCAGGCAGACCAGCCAGAGAGTAGCTCGCGCCACTCACAGTGTTGCTGGCCTGGGTTGGAATAACGACCACCCAACGAGGTGCGCCGTTCTCGTCGCGCGAGATGTACTTACGAGCCCCGAGGTCCCCCATTTGCGCATCCTCTCCTGCCAGCGGAGGCAAATCCTCAGGAAGACCCCTACTGCGAATGATCACCAGCTCTCGTCCTCCCGCTCGGATCCAGACAAATGGGCCGACATCTTCATCTGCTGGGATCTTCTCCTCGACAGACCACCCAGGCGGGTGACGGAAGGTCAGGGGCCACGCTTTAACCTGGTACGTCTGCCAGGTGGATATATCGCCCTCACGTCCACTGAGCGTAACCGCAGGCACCGGAGTGGGCGTAGGCAGCGGCCAGGGGAAGGCGAGGGGTCGCTCACCAGCCGGATATGCGTCCTGCAGCACCCAGCGACGCACAGGGCCACCAGCTGCACCCCAGTAAGGTCTGGTTGTGACAACATCAAAGACATATTGCTGAGGCCGGTCTTGGTCGTCCATGATCTCCACCTGCATACGGGCCATCCCGGCGATAGCGGGATCGTTTAGCGGGCTGGGCTCGCAGCAGCCGCTCCACCATTCCACCTCCAACACTCGATGGCGCAGCGATGAACCCAGGGCCAGAAGTTCGTCAGTCACCTGTTGGCGGCGGGCCTCGTGGTCAACGCCCAGCCGTTCGTTGGCCGGCCAGCAGGCCAGGGCGGCTTCCCGGTCGCCCCGGTGCACGGCAGACAGGTAGGCTTCAACCTTATTCTGGGGCGTCTCACCCAGGACCGCCTCCACGGCGGTGTGAGTCTGGTACAAGACCCAATCAAAGAGGCCACAGTAAACAATGGCGAAAATCAACGCCCCCGCTATCAGCAAGGCACCCAACAATCGCCAGCGCGTTCTCATGACTACGTCTCCTACAAGCAGGATTGATATGGAGAATGCTCTACCCTTTGCCCCGAACAGGCCACCAAAAGCCAGGCCAGCGACAGCCGATCGTCCCTTAAGGAACCCATACCAGCCATAACCGCTCATCCACGAGCAGCGCCAGGTCGCCGCTGGCACTCCAGCCAGTCCAGTTCACTACCTGCCCCGTGACAACGGGCCACACCTTTCCATCGCGGTTCATCAAGGCCAGTCCGCCATCTGCTGGCTGAAAGGCCGCCACTTCACTATGGGGCGACCAGATGGGCACTGGCAATCGCAGCAGGTCAAAGACATTACTGACCTCCTCTACGCTCACAGCATGCGATGCCAGAAGCCGGCCCTCAGGCCAGTCCAAAAGGCCCAGATGCGGTATAGAACCAGCGCATTCGAGCCGCCCTTCTTCATTTACCCGGGGCTCTCCCACGAAAGGAATGGCCAGACGGTCACCGCTGGGGGCAAAGACGGCATGAAAAGCACCCGACGCCACGTGACGCATTTCCCCGGTCTCCGCATCCCAAACGTATAGGTCAGGCCGTGGTGGGAGAGGCCAATTGTCAGGCTCGCCAGGCGGATAGGCAACGAAGGCCAGGGAGCTGTCGGCCCAGGCTTGGGCGTTAGTGTATTGGGTGTCGAGGCGAGCGGAGAGGTCTAAGGGCTCGGCAGGACCGGGCCACTGCAGCACCATTGCCTTGGGCAGGCCAGTACCCCAAGAGGTGGCGGCCAGCCAGTGATGATGCGGGCTGAAGAGGTAGACAGTGGCAAAGACATCAGCGTAGGGAGCGGTAGCGGCATCCAGTCGGTTGACCAGCGGGCGCAGGCCGCCCGTGACAATGTCCAGGCTGTAAAGGGTTCGGCAGCCGGTGCCACAGCCTACGGTGAAGGACAACGTGCTCTCATCCAGCCAAGCCACGAAACGCTTCCCCCGGCTGACGGCCAGACGGCCTTTCTCACCAGGCAGCAGGTCGCGCCATCCTTCCTCGCCCAGCCGAGCCAGGCCCATGCTGGTCGTATCGCCTCGCTCGAAGACAAAAAGGAGCGCATTGTTATCCAACGTCCAGAGCAGGTCAGAGACAAAGTCTGCCCTCCATTGCCCGAGCAAGCCGAATTCCGGTGCCTCCCGCACCTCAACGCCGCTCCAGCCATCGGGGTTGACCACGGTGTAGGCCAAGCGGGTGCCGTCCGGGCTCCAGGCGGCAGCGGTCACTGGGCCTGCAGGAAGGATGCCCGTGAAGGCGACCCCCGGAGCCAGCTCGGGCGGACGCGGCTGATCCAGGCAGCCGGGGGCAAAGGGGGCGACGTCGGCGCAGGCTATCGGGCCAGCCACGCCTGGGCTAACGGTCAAGGTCGCAGATGGTGAGGGGCCAGGCCTCGTCACCTGCGTAGCCAGACGAGCGTTCTCGGTTGCCAGGGCAGCCATGGTTGCCGAAGCAGCGTGGTCGGGCGTGGGAGTGCGCTCGATCCCTATTTCCAAAGTACCACAAGCAGCTAATAGCGCGACCAAGACCAGAATGAGCAAGCTGAACCAAAAGGGTCTCATCCTTTGATCTCCATTCTCTTCCCTCAGTGTGCCTCTGCAGGTAGCTGCACCCCGCTAGCGATGGTCAGCAGCTCATCCAACGAGAGAGCTGGCACTGGCGCCCGCAGCTCAAAGCCCGTGTCGCCTACTTTCCAGTCCAGCACCCACCAGCCGAAGCGCTGGATGACGTACCCCATGGTCTGGCCCACCGTCACGGGGGCGGCTTCGCATTCGTAGCGGGCCTGGCCCCAGCCGGCGCTAGTGTAGTGCTCCGTCGTGACCATCTGGGTCAACTCCAACCAGGTACCATCCGGCAGGCGATACGTCTGACTCTCGTCTGTCCAGCGATGTCCTTCTGAGGTCGTCGTTTCGATCTGCACCGCGTCCAGCACCACACCGGCCGGCAACCAATCCGGCTGGTAGAGGAGGAAGTCAAGTGCTGCCTGGGCCGCTACTAACGAGGGGAAGGTCTGGCGCATCGGGGGTTTCGGTGTGCCGAATGTGCGGCGCGCATCACCTGCGCCTAGCACCGTCTGGGTGATGGCAGCGGTGACGTAGCCAGGCGCAACGACCCAGGCGCGCACGATAACCTGGGCCTCGTCTCTGAACAGATACTGATCCCAGGCTGCCGACCAGGTGCCATCAGGGCTGTCCCGCAGAAGGCGGGCCGTACCGCCGTTGGGCGATGCGGCTTCCAGCGCGCCCCACAGCAGGCCGGGAGGCGTCTGGCCGGTGGCGTCAGTCACCCGCAAGTGCCAGCCAGCCCGGTCGGCCTGCAACTCGGCCAGCAGCAGCCGCGGGGCTGCTGGCGGCGCTATCTGCAACGGGATTGGCCCCGTCTCCAGGCGCAGCCATAGGTTGTCCGGCCCCTCCGGGTGGTCCGGCGCCGGACGGCTGAGGCGCACCTGGGCCCAGAGGAGATAGGCATGACCAGCGGCCTGCTCCACGGGCGGCACCTGGAAGGTGAGGGTCTCGGTGTTCACCTGGTCCGGGGCGAGCTTGTGCAGGCGGAGGGGCCCACTGCGCAGAAGCATAGATGACCAGGGCCAGGGAGGCGGCTCGTGGCCCCGCTCGTCCAGCAATAGCAGTTGGACGAGGTGCTGGCCAGCGCCGCGGACAAAGACCGTCTCTGGGCCATCGTTGCGCAGGGTGACTTCCGCCTGCCCGCCCTCACCGGCCAGGTAGTTATCTTTGGTCAGGCGGACTTGGAAGGACAGCCCATCGCGCCGGTTGGTGGCGATGGCCGGCTGGCCCGTTTGAACGGTGGCCAGGCCAGCAGTGGGAAAGGGGGAAACGGTGGCCCGGGCGACGATAGTCGCCTGCTGGGCCGCCTCCTGGGTGGCATAGGCTGGCAGCGGCGTGACCGGCGTAGACGTGGCCACAGGAACGGACGTAGGCGACGGGGCGGTCGCTGCAGGGCCGGCCACCGGGGTTGGAGTCACCGGCCTACAAGCCGCGGCCAGCAGCGCGACCAAGACAAATAGAGGGAAGCATGTACACTTCAATTTGGACAGTTCCTTGTGTCCTTGATCTGAATTCATCATGACGCCCTGCACCCTCTGGACCCACACTGGGACTAAAAGGTTCCTTTCTCCCTCACGGAAAGGGCCGCCAGGTGGCAACGATGGCCTCGGCAAGCGTGGATTCGCCGTAGGCAGCGATGACCATCCCCTGGCCCTGTTGCTGGCTTTGAGCGGTGATAACCAGCCACAGCAGACTAAGGCCCTCCGGGGCCTGTTGCAGGGTGATCTTCAGGGCCTCCAACCCTCCCAGTTGGACGGGCTCGGGCGGGAGCATGTAAGGCCCAAAGCCCTGCTCGACATTGTCCAGCATGGCTTCCAGATTTGGTTCGGCATGGGCAGCGATGTTGATGGCCTGCCGCTCTTCACCGCTCGTTGCCGGGTTTGACAGCCAGACGAAAGCACCCTGTATCCCATCAACATCCCAGCCCGCCGGGTAGTCAATGGCAAAGCCAAGAGCGGCATCGGTGTAAGTGCGCCAGGCTTCGGGCTGCATTTGCTGCACGCCTAGCCCACTCTGCCACCAGTCCAAGAGGCCATCCCAGTCCACGTGGCCATAGTAACCAAACCACTCTGGGGCTGGCGTCAGTTCGTCCACCACCGGGCGGGGCTTGCCGCCTTCGGCCGGAATGAGCCACAGCGAGGCCCGTCCGTCGGCGTCTAGCCGGACGAAGAGGATGTGACTTCCAGCGGCTGACCAGAGAGGGCGTTCGTCGCGATAGGCTTGGTCATCCGTCAGTTGTCGCGGTTGCGGCTCACCTTGGGTATTCACTACCCACAGCCGGCGTTGCATCAGTGCCTGACGGACAGGTTCTCCGCCGACCAGGTCGCGCCGGTCAGGCATGGCAACATAGGCGATGCGCTGGCCCTCGGGCGACCAGGCTGGAGATGAAACTGCCAGACCGGACGACGTCACTGTCACTCTTTCTCTAGTGGATGCCATGGCAATACGCAAGGCTTTGTTCACCCACGCATTGCGGGAACCTCCGGCAAGGATGGCAACCTGATCTGTGCCGCTGGGTTTTGGGACGACACAATCGGCATAGACCAGCACAGCCGGGGCCAATTGCACTGGGGTGCCGCCCTCGGCTGACAGGGCAAAGAGAGGAACGCCGTCAGCCAGCAGGGACGCAGAGAGAACATCCCCCTGCCAGAAGAGCAGGAAGCGGCCATCACTGCTCCACCCAGCCAGGATGGCTTCGCCCTTCTCCGGCACACCGCTGATGTAGAGTTCATTCCGCTCCCCACTCTCGGTAGAGGCCTTCCACAGGCCCTGATAGGTGGGAGGCTGATCGGGTTGCTGCACTCGCCATTCGTAAGCGATCCATGCCCCGTCGGGGCTCCAGGCGATGCGTTCCACCCGGCCTGGACCACGGCCAGGGATGGTCTGGGGTACCAGCGTCAGCGGATCGGTACCATCAGCGTTGATCGCACATAGTTCCGCGCTGGCAGTCACATAAGCCAGCTGATCGCCCGTGGGTGCCCAGGCAAAGGCCTCTGCGGTAGCTCCTTCGTTCACGGGACGGTCAGCAGTGCCGTCGGCGCGCATCACCCATACCTGGTAATCACCTTTGCGGAAGGCCAGCCACTGGCCTGAGGGGGACCAGCGAGGTTCTCGGCTGCGGCCGTCCGTCGTGAGGCGCTGCGTTTCCCCGTCGGGCAGGACCTTGACCCAGATGTCGCCCCCTTGCAGGTAAGCAACTTTGCCCAGGTTGACTGTCGGTGTAGGGGTGGCTAGTGTCGCCACTTGCGTGGCCAGACGAGCGTTCTCGGTCGCCAGGGCAGCCAGCGTGGCCGTGGCACCGTGGTCGGGCGTGGGCGTGCGCTCGATCCCCACCTCTAGGATGCTGTTGCAGGCGACAGGCAAGGACAGAAGCAGCAGGGTGAGCACAAGGAACGTGCACTTTCTCATTTCACACCTCCAAACAGAATGATTTTCCAACCGCTGCTTCTATACTATCAGACTGGTGTTGCACCCGTATGGCTGAGAGGCAATAATTCCGAAACATGATGTAACAACTCTGAAACATCAGCGGGCCACCGGGAACCGTACGGCGACCACCGTTCCCTGCCCTAGGCGGCTGCGAATCTCCACTGTACCCTGATGGCGGGCAATAATGGCCCGCACCAGCGCCAGTCCCAGACCACTGCCTTTGATGCCTCTGGCCGCACTTCCGCGGTACAGTTCCTCTCCCAGGTGAGGTAGTTCGTCCTCGCTGATGCCAGGGCCAGTATCAGCCACTTCTATGACCACGGTTGAGCCATCCTCGTAGGCGCGGATTTCAATAGTATCTTCTGGACGGGAGAATTTCAAGGCATTGTCCACCAAGTTGTACAGAGCCAGGAAGAGGAGGTCACGATCGCCAGCCACCAGCGGCAGGGGCCAGGGAGCCCGAGGAAGAGTCAGCCGCAGATGACGAACGGCAGCCTGTGGCCGCTCCTGCGCCAATTCCAGCAGTTCGGTCAGCAACTGGCCCAAATCCACCGGCTCTTGTTCCACCGGCTGCGTCTCCAGGTCGGCCAGTTTGCGCAGGTCGGCGCTCAGGCGAGCCAAACGGTCCACCTGTGTCCGCACGCTGGATAGGGTTGGGCTATCAGCCTGGTCAGCCAGGTTGGCCAGCCCGGCGCGGATGGCAGTGAGCGGGTTCTTGAGTTCGTGATCCAGGCGCTGGATGAAACGGCGGTGAGAGTCAGCCTGTTCTTGGCGGGAGCGAGCCAGTGTCTGCTCGTAGCGGCGGTCAGCCAGGGTCCGCAGGGCCAGCCCCAGCCCCCAGGCGATGGTTCCGCCAAGACCCAATAGCAGGAGAAGGGTACCCACATCGGCCCGCAGGTAAAGAACGGGATTGTACCACAGCCCAGTGTGCCACAGACCAGCCAGGGCCAGTCCCAGACCAAGCGGGAGAAGTGGTAGTGTGCACTTTTTCATGTTGCTGCCTCCACCCGCCCGATGAAGCGATACCCCTGCCCGATCAACGTCTCGATGAACCGTGGGTTCTCAGCATCGTCGTTCAAGGCGCGGCGCAGTTCGGCGATGCGCGTATCCACAGCCCTGGTAGCCGCTGGGTAGTCCCAGCCCCACACAGCATCCAGCAGCCGTTGCCGGCTCAGCACCTCGTCTGGGTGGAGCATCAGATATTCGAAAACTGAGAGCGCCTTGGCTGTAAGAGAAATCTCCTGACCAGCCATGCTGAGTCGGCGAGCCTGACGGTCAAGGGTCAGTTGGCCACAGACCAGGCAGTGGGCTCCTGCCAGGGAAGGAGTACCAGAACGACTGCGACGAAGCACTGCCCGGATGCGGGCCACCAGCTCGTAGGGTTCGAAGGGTTTGTTCAAGTAATCGTCGGCTCCTTCGTCGAGGGCCATGGCCCGTTCAGCCGGCGAACCCACCTGGGTGAGGAGTATCACTGGCGTCCAGTTCCCGGCCTGGCGCAGACGACGCAGGGCTTCCCGGCCGTCCACGCGGGGCATGAGCACATCCAGGACGATAAGCTCAGGGGCAAAGTCAGCGACGCGATGCAGAGCTGCCTCGCCATCGCCAGCTACGGCCACAGTAAAGCCAGCCCGCTTCAGGAAAGCGGCCAGGTGGGCCGTGATAGCTTCTTCGTCGTCCACCAGCAGAATTTTGCGGCGCATTGGCACTCCTCCATCGAACTTGGATAGCGATGTCACTGTCTTCGTCGGTTGTACTCCCCTCCGGATTGAGCATGTCCAGCGAGGCAAAGTCTCATCGTCGGGCGGGACGTCTCGCATGGAATTACCATAGTAATGATAGCACACCTAGTCCTTCCTGTCCATTACTACGGCTGGCATCGCCTTGGCCCGAGCAGGATGACTCCGCTAACGACCACAACTTTATGACCCCGCGAACCCCCGATGTTCTTGCCGCTTCGCTCAATGTGAAATGCGCCGACAAGCCTCTCAATTTCTTGACATTGACATTCTATGCAAATGAGGGCATAATTAGAATGTCGGGTCTTTTGACGACGCACGTTCTCTGACAACGAAAGGAGGCAGCGTGGCCAGAGTCACATTACATGAATACTGCGACGAAGCGCGAGCGTTGATGAACTCACGTGCTTACGAAGACGCCGTCGCTATTTGCCGTCACATTTTGCAGCGTTACCCCAAACACATACAAACCTACCAGATCTTGGGCGAGGCTTGCCTGGAGAAGGGAGAACTTGAGGAGGCGACAGATATCTTCAACCGGCTTTTGCGCGCTGATCCAGAGAACTTTGTTGCGTGGGCGGGCCTTGGCATCGCATGTGAAGATAAGGGGCAGCTTGACGAAGCTATCCGGTACATGGAGAGAGCCTTCGGGCTGGAACCGAACAACGATGCAATTCGCAGCACTCTGCGCAGGCTATATGGCAAGCGGGACGGCACGGAACCTACGCGCATTAAGCTCAACAAGGTGGCACTGGCGCGCCTGTATGCCAGAGGTGGACAATACCGCCAGGCTATTGAGGAGTTCCGCAGCCTGCTCGAGCCCGAACCAGACCGTACGGACATAAAAATCTCCTTAGCCGAGACACTGTGGCGGGATGGGCGACGCGTGCAAGCTGCGGAAATGGCAGGCGAGATTCTGCAAACCTCGCCCTACTGTCTCAAGGCTATTCTGCTTCTGGGCATGATACAGATTGACAAGGGTCGAGGCGATGAAGGCAGTGCTATCCTGGCGAAAGCACGCGGCCTGGACCCTGAGAACAACCTGGCACAGGTTCTGTTCGGTGAACAGTCGCCTTTGCCATCCCGTACTGTAAAGATACCCAGGGTGGAGCGGAAACCGGAGCCCGAGCCGGCGCCCACTGGGATTCTCGAGCCTATCGCAGCCCCATCCGCTGAAGAAGAGCCCGAGCCGGTGCCGACTGAGATTCTCGAGCCCATCGCAGCCCCATCCGCCGAAGAAGAGGCCGAGCTGGAGCCGAGTGAGATTCTCGAGCCTATCGCAGCCCTATCCGCCGAAGAAGAGGCCGAGCTGGTGCCGACTGAGATTCCCGAGCCTATCGCAGCCCTATCCGCCGAAGAAGAGCCCGAGCCGGAGCCGAGTGAGATTCCCGAGGCCATCACGGCCCCATCCGCCGAAGAAGAGCCCGAGCTGGAGCCGAGTGAGATTCTCGAGGCCATCACAGCCTCATCCGCCGAAGAAGAGCCCGAGGTGACGGCCGCCGAGATTCTCGAGCCAGCCACGGCCCTAGCCGCCGAAGAACAGGCCGAGGTGGTGACCGCTTGGGAGACAGAGGTGCTTCCCGAGGAAGCAACGCTGGCGTCGGCCGAAGCGATAATCTCAGCCCCGCTCTCTGATGTGGAGCGCTATAAGCTGCAATTAGAGCAGAAGCCGAAGGATAATGAAACCCGCCTGGCCCTGGCCCGCGCCTACCGTGACCAGGAGCAGATCAAGCTGGCCTTGGAACAGTACAGTGTACTGGTGCGTGCCAAATCAAAGCTTTTGTCAGAAGTTGTTGGCGATATGGAGAGCACCGTAGCATCCAGGCCAGATAATCTGGAAGCCCATGAACTGTTGGCTGACATGTATGTCAAAAATGGGCAATTGCAGAAGGCGATAGACAGGTACCGCTGGATCTTACAGAGGCTCGAGCAAAGGCCCGCGTGACAACGCTCACTACATAACAGAGCAAATTGGGGAGGCATTGAAGGCATGGAAAGGACTCTGGTCATCATCAAGCCGGATGCAGTGCAGCGCGGGCTGATCGGTGAGATCATCACGCGCTTGGAGAGACGCGGGCTCAAAATCGCGGCCATGAAAATGATGCAGATGAGCAGAGAACTGGCTGCCAAGCTCTACGCCGTGCACGTTGGCAAGCCCTTCTATGAGGGATTGATTGAATACATCACTTCTAGTCCAGTAGTGGTCATGGTCATTGAGGGGAAACAAGGAATTGAAGTGGTGCGGCGCACAATGGGGGCTACTAATCCTGCGGAGGCCGCTCCTGGAACTATCCGCGGCGATTTGGCGCTAGAAACTGGACGAAATTTGATACATGGATCAGATGGCCCAGAGACAGCAGCTTTTGAAGTGGAGCTTTTCTTCAGCGATGATGAGATACTGTCGTGGAATCGTGATACAGATCGCTGGGTTTCTGAATAGCGGTTTCAAAGCGAAAAGGGTGCGAGCGCGAGTTCGCACCCTTTTGCGTATCCCGGACTATTACAGTATTCTGACTACTGTTCTGGCATCCTTCCACAACTGCTCCAGGTTGTAGTAGCGTCTCATCTGCGGCAAGAAGATGTGCACGATAACAGAACTGTAGTCCATCAGAATCCAGCCGGATGTAGCCGTGCCTTCCGAGTGCAATGGGCGGATGCCTATTTCCTTCAGTCTTGCCAGTATGTCCTCGTAGATGGCCTGGACCTGCCTCTCACTAGCGCCACTGCAGATTACAAAGTAGTCAGCAATCGTGGACACTTGCCGGATGTCCAACAAGAGGACATCTTCACTCAACTTGGCTACAGCGAGATCCATAATCGTCCTGGCCAGATTCTCTGATTCCAGATCCTTCCTCCTCGCAGTTCTCAGATGGCCTCGCTGCTACAGTACATGCTGATTCCTCGCAAGACCATTATACTCCAGCAGCAAGATCGCAGCAAAGAGCACATCTCTCATTTGCTCAGCCTTCCCACCGTCTGCAGCATTCTCTGCCAGTGAGTGCCACGCCAATAGAAGCGGTTGCACTCGGGACAGAGTCTGAACTTTTCCTGTGTTTGAAACACGAAAGGCGGTACCTGTCCCCAAGCTTTATATTTCGGCACGTCTTCTAGCACTGTGTTGCACACAGGGCAGCGAGAGAACGGACTGTCGGCGTGCAGGTCAAACGCACGTAGAACCTGTGTGAGCTGCTCTTCTAGCGACTCGCTTTCAATGAATAGGCAGCGGAGCCCCTTGCGCCTGACCAGGCCAGTGTCACGAGTCAACAGAATACGCCCTTCCGCACGAGCGAGCCGCACCGCTTCATTGTCATCGAGCTGTGCATAGTATATCGTATCATAGCCCAATATACGCAGCCACTTGGCCAGCGTACCCAACATGCTGTCAGCCAAAAAGCGTACTTCACTCATAATCGCGTCGTATTCTCACTGTAGACCTCGCAGAGAAGTGTGAGCCAGCCCGCGACCCTCTCCTCATCCTTCAACAATGCCTGGACGGTCATGGTTATGATACACGGGCAAGGCAGCGTGTCAAATTGCAGGAATGCCCCTTGGCCAGGGTGATAATAAGGGTAGCTTTTGACAAACAAGTCATCATAGTGTACAGTAGCACAAAGCGATGTTTCTGGTAAAGTCATGAGTGAGATCAGGCAACAGCTTCTTCATCTGATAGCCCAGTTGGCCGGACACAAGGTATTGGTTATCGGCGACCTCTTTCTCGACGAGTACGTGCTGGGACGGACTACCCGGCTTTCGCGGGAGGCGCCTATTCCGGTACTGGAGTTCGTGCGTCGTTTCTATGTCCCGGGGGGCGCAGCTAACCCTGCGCACAACATATGTGCCCTGGCGGGACAAGCCACGGTAGTCGGTCTGCTCGGACGCGACCAGGCTGGCACGCAACTGCTGTCCGAACTGCAGCGCGTGGGCATTGATCCATCAGGTGTAGTCGTGGACGATTCACGACCGACCACCACCAAGACGCGCATTATGGCTGAGGGCTCTCTGCGCTTTACTCAGCAGCTGGCACGCATAGATCACCTGGATCGGCGCAGTGTGAGTGGTAAGGTGGAAGAAGAACTCATCGCTCAGGCACAGGGCCTCGTGCCCAAGGTAGACGCAGTGCTTGTTTCAGATTATCAGACTGGTGTGGCCAGCAGAGCGGTAGTTCAGGCGGTTTTGAGCAGTGCGCACGCTCAGGGCAAGCTGTGCACTGTGGATGCCCAGGGGACTTTTCATAAGTATGGGGGCTTTGATCTGATGAAAGGCAACCGCCAGGAGATAGAAGCTGCCTTGGGCTGCCAACTGCGCAGCGAAGAAGACTATCGTCTGGGCGGTGAGCAACTGCTTAATGAATTGGACGTCGGTGCGGTGATCATAACGCGCGGTGCGGAGGGCCTCTCGTTGATCGCACGCAACGAAGGATACAGCCACCTGCCTGCGGCGAACCGCACCGAGGTCTTTGACGTAACGGGGGCGGGCGACACGGTCATTGCTGTGGCCACGCTGGCCCTGGTCGGCGGGGCAAGCGTGTCTGCAGCGGCGCGGCTGGCTAACTATGCCGCAGGATTAGTAGTGCGGAAGCTTGGTAACGCTGTGGCTACCGCCGACGAACTCGCCTGGGCTATTGAGAACTGGTAGTCAAAAGGACTAACAAATGCGCAATCCCCTGGGAAGCAGAGTGATTGTGGCTGGCATTGCTGGCATTATACTCGGTATCGCTGGCGAAGCGTTGATCAACCACATCGCCGGCACGATAGTTGTCACTGACGGCATGCTGTGGGGTGCGATGCTGGCCATCCTGGTTGTGTCTCTACCCAACTTCACAGGAATGGGTTCCCTGACCGTAAGGAGCGACAAACCAGCCATCAACTTTATCGTAGGCATAGGAGTATTCATCCTTCTCTCGTTGGTGGTTGTAGCGCTCTTCTTCGGCATTTTCTGGCTGATCGGCCGCTTCGTATCGTAAGGTGTGAGATGTCGCCGAAAGCTAGGGGCGCTAGCATCCTGATCTACGTGGATCACCGCGAAGCAAACAGTGGTGTTGCAGAAGAGCTTGCTGCCCTGCCCCAGGTGCGAATTGAGGTGCAGGCCCTGCCAGTGGGCGACTATGTGCTCAGCGAGCGACTGGTTGTAGAGCGAAAGACCACGAGCGATTTCGTGCAATCCATCTTGGACAGACGGCTCTTTGCACAGACAGAAGCATTGCTATCCGCCTGTCCCAGACCAGTCTTCATCGTTGAGGGCGCTGATTTGTACGCGGCAGGCCACGTACATCCGAACGCTGTGCGTGGTGCACTCTCATACCTGGTCGTGCTGAAAAACATCCCCGTGCTGCGCACTTCTGATCCCGCAGAGACGGCAGCATTGCTGGCGACCATGGCGCGCCACGAACAACATGGCCTGGGCTATAAAGTCTCGCCTCACCTCAAGCGTCGAGGTGCCAGCCCGGCGCAACAGCAATGCTACCTGATAGAGCAACTGCCCAACATTGGCCCCAGCCTGGCTGAGGCGCTCTTGAGGCACTTTGGCACTCCTGAGGCTGTCCTCACCGCCAGCAAGGAAGAGCTCTGCCAGGTGCCTGGCATAGGCCCGATACGTGCGCGCAAGATACGAGCATTGCTCGCTTCACAATATGAAGGGGAAGGAAGATGATGCGAGTCTTTGGGCCTATCCGCATGGAAGTCGCAGGCCTGTTCCAGCGCCAACATCGTTTCGTAAGCACTGGGCGGGTTCTGGGAGAACTGGAAACTGCGTCGCTATCGCAGGAGAGTCAGTTCCGAGAGGCAGACGGTCAGCAATTTGTGATCCAGCGTGAAGGCCTGCTCACTGACAGATATACCATGCGACAGGGCAACCTCGAACTTGCTACCGTAGAGCGCATGGACATCACCTATCGCGCCGTACCATACCACCTCAGTCGTGCTGGCCTGTTGGGACCCTATCAACTGCGGAATGAGCAGGACGCTGTGGTGTTAGAAATCACCAAGCCCAGCGTCCTGATTTCTGAAATAGAGATCGAAATGCTGCAGGATGGCGATTTACTCCTCGTCGTGCTGGCATACTTTCTGATGCGCCGCCACCTGCAGCGCAGACGATCTAGGGCCGGGGCTAGTGACTGAAGACGAAGCCACGAGGTGACCGGCACCTTAGAGGGTGATAGATTTGACGTCCTGGCACACGATAGCGGCAAGACAACTCTCGTTTCGGAGGGATGTTATGACTAAACGCCTCGTTCTCGTTGCCGGTAACATCAGCGCGGGCAAGACGTCTTTGACAGAGCGCTTGGGCGCCCGGCTGAGCTGGCGCGCTGCCTATGAATCTGTAATCAACAACCCCTACCTGGCCGAGTTCTACGCCGATATGGCCCACTGGTCCTTCCATCTGCAAATCTTTTTTCTGGGCCATCGTGCCCAGCAGCACCTCGCACTGGCTAAGACCCCCGAATCGGCCATTGCCGATCGCAGCATCTACGAGGACGCACACATCTTTGCTCGCGCCCTGCACCACCTAGGCAATCTGAGTGAGCGCGACTACCAGTCCTATCGCCGTGTTTTCGATCTGGTTGTGGCTGGCCTGCCCCACCCTGACTTGCTGCTGTACCTGAAAGCTCCGGTCCCAGTGCTGCTCGAACGCATCCGCCGTCGAGGCCGGGGCATGGAAAGCGGCATCACTGCCGAATACTTGTCGCTGTTGGACACATTCTACGAGGAATGGATGGAGACCTTTGACCTTTGCCCGGTGCTGACCATTGGCACAGAGGACCTGGATTTCGTCCACGAGCCGAAGCACCTCGACATCGTCGTTGATCGCATGCGGGACAAGCTGGCGGGAAAGGAGGATGTCGTCTTTCCCCCGCCCCCTGGCACAAGTTGATGTAACTTGGGCTGCTTCCATTGAGCTGGCGAACAGACTTGCAGCCGCAGGGCAAAAGTTCGCCTAAGCACCCGCCGCGAAGCGTCCTGCTGTGAGGCTTCGGACATGGGCAGCGCGGGGTGAACCCGTCCAGGGCCCAGTATTGTGCCTGCGGCACGATAGGGCATAGTCGCATCCAGCACCAGCGTGAACAGCTGGTGGTGGGATTCTCAGGATGGCAGTCCAGGGCTCCTCGTTTGTTTTGACAAAAACCAGGTTCCTCTCTGTGTCCAGGCCGGCAGGCAGGTTCGCCTGTCTCTTGAGTGCTCTCCATCTTGCTAGGATGGCATCATGAAGTTGATCAAGTAGCTGCTTCTTGGGGCGCTTTCCGTGAAATCCTCCCCCTCCTGGTAGGTTTGACGTCTTGGCATACGATACCTATAATGAAACCCGTATCCCCTTTACAAAGAGGTTGTGTGCAGAATAAAAGTGTCACCTGGTACGTTATGACGTGAATTAGGAGTGAGATATGTCGTATGCATCTCTGAATGAATCGCAAATCAAAGAACTATTCAAGCAAGCCTTTCTCGAACTTTTGCAGGAACGAAAGGACCTGCTCTACGACTTGTTTGCAGAAGTCATTGAGGATTTTGCCCTTGCGAATGCCATAAAAGAGGGTGAGTCTACTGAGTCAGTCAGCAGGGCAGAGGTTTTCCAGGTCTTGGAAGGCGCAACTTGAAAGTTCAGTTCAGAAGGAGCTTCATCAAAGATCTGAGGCAAGTCAGAGACAAGGCTCTGAAGAAGCGGGTCAAGGAAACAGTTGAACTCGTTGAACAGACACGAGGTCTCCAAGAGATAGGAAACATCAAGAAGCTCAGAGGCGGAGACCAGTACTACCGCATCAGAATTGGAGACTACCGACTCGGCCTGTTACTGGAAGATGATACCGTTATCTTGGTCCGGTTTTTGCACCGAAAGGACCTGTATAGGTATTTTCCGTAGCCGCAGGCCAATCGCTGCATAGCAAGTTGCAGCGAAGGGCTGCGAAGCGTCCCGCTCTCTGGGCCTTGAGCCGACCTGCCCTTCGTCCTTGGGCCGAAGGACCAAGGGCTAATCTAGGCTCCAATTGTTGCTACATCTAGGAAACCGTTCAAACATGGGCAGCGCCGGGTGAACCCGTCTAGGGAACGGTGATACTGTGCCTGCGGCACGACAAATAGTCCACCAGCGTGAACAGCTGGTGCTGGGGGTGATTTGCACGATGGCCATCCCGCATCGCCTGTTTGACGGCGGTGCAGGGATGCCTCGAAGGCGGTAGCTAGAGCCGATCTTTCAACGCCTGTTCGTACGCCTTGCACGCAGAGCTGCCATACAAGACAAAGCGGACCAGTTCGATCTCAGGGTGGGCCTGGAGATAATCCATGGCGGTCTGGAGAGCGATAGGGCCAGCCAATTCGATAGGATAGCCGTAAGCCCCTGTGCTGATTGATGGGAACGCTACGCTCTTGATGCCATGCTGTGAAGCCAACGCCAGGCTGCTGCGATAGGCGCTGGCCAGGGTCTCCGCTTCGCCTCGCTGCCCGCCATGGTAGATCGGCCCGACGGTATGGATCACGTACCGTGCTTTGAGCCTTCCCCCGCTGGTGATCCGGGCTTCGCCCGGTGGACAGCCCCCGATCTTGCGGCACTCCTCAAGGATCTGCGGCCCACCTGCACGATGAATCGCCCCGTCCACGCCTCCGCCACCGAGCAGGCTCGGGTTTGCCGCATTGACGATGGCCTGAGTGTCCTGCTGCGTGATGTCGCCCTGGACAAGCTCAAGCTTGGACTTGCCAATCGTTACCTGCATCTCTCAATCCTCCTGTCACTAAGTGTCATTCTGAGCCGCCTACGGCAGGCGAAGAATCTATGCTGTGTGTGGCGAGATCCTTCGCTGCGCTCAGGATGACTTAGGAGACCAATCATATTGCTGAGTAGATAAAAGACTCCGTCTTGGGGAAAAGAATGTGCACCAACTGCCGCGCCACTGGACGCACGGAGGCATCCAGATGGCAGCTCATGATTTCTTGATAACTGCGATAGCCCAGCAAGAGCTGGTTGAGCAGCAGGGGTGGCAAGCGCATTGCCCAGTGATCCTGTGGGTCGCCCTCGTCGGTGACCGATGTGAGGCGTCCCTGCTTGAACCGCAGACGGATCAAACGCAGCATCAGATTGATGTTCAGATTCCCGCTGAAGCCAGCCACAAGCGACTGCGCCAGCCGCCTCTCAAGCGCTGGAGCAATGCGCCGTATAAAGTCTGCTGGGTCAACAACTCGAATCTGCCAGGCATATTGCCTCTCACACTCGGCCCCGAGGTAGCGCGCAACCGTCACCAGTGGGTGGGTCTTAGGTAGATCAAAGCACAACTTGGGGCAGCTTCGCTGCGCCGCGAGGCCTTTAGCGAAGCGCAAGACAGCCAGCCACGCCTCTTGCGTACCCCATACTTGTCCCCCAGGTCGCAAGCTCGCCTCCGTGAATTCGAGCAGTGGGCCCCACATGTTCTTGCGCACACGAAAGTAGCCCATGACGCCCTCATTGTCTTCGACTACGTACGTTTCCGACGGCTCTGGAAGACCTGAGGGCGGAGATTCCTGATAGCGCCACAGTGCTTCGTCCCGCACAGGGACAACGCACAGCTCAGCAGCATGTGCGTCGTAGAGGGCCATCACCCTGTTTAAGTCCGTGTCCACGTTCATCTGCCGAATGGTCACTGGCTCCTGTTGCCCTTCGGCAAGAGCAGGAACGCGGTCTAGCAGCAGGTTGGCACAACTGCCCAAGGGTATCGCGTACTCGTAGCCAAACTGCCGGTAGAAGTAGGGGATGCCCTCGATACAGGACAGCATGCAGCCTCTCGGATCCAACATGCGCTCGATCACCGCCATCTGCGCGCGAATCAGCCCGCGGCCGCGATAGTCGCGACGCGTCCCCACCAACTCCACTTGCCCCACTGGCAGCGGAATGCCATCATACGTCCACGTCTGCACTATCAGGCCCAGCGTAGATGCAATCTCGCCCTTTTTCGTGTCCTCCACAAAGAGGAAGTCGGGGAGCGTAGCGGTAGGATGCGTGTCGCCCAAGCGCCAACGGGTCAAGACGCCGACCGCTTCATCGTGGTGCACGAAAGCGTTGAATGCGGCCACGCGCTCCACGTCCTGCGCGTTGCGCACAGCCCTGAGCAGCAAACCGTCTCCCAGATCTACGGGCACGCTAGGTGGATAGGTTGCTTCTTGTCTTGTTTGATGGGCCTTGGACACGGATGAAAGCTCCTCCTCTCCGCGAGACCAAGAAGCGAATCGCCTCCAGAAGCCCTGGAGCGCTTAACTCATCAGTCATGACTAGGTAAGGTTCTCCTTAAGCCTCTCCCATTCTAGCAGCAGGGATAGGATTGCGCAAACGGCGCCACACAATTAGAGACAGGCCCAAACACTCAGTCATAGCAAAACGGCCGCAACACATAGTCACGGCCGTGAGTCAGGTCTACGTCAAAGCGCACGACCTAAAGCTCTAGGCCTCGCTTTCTTTGTCACTTTGGGGAGAACCAGCGGCAGCCCAGTGGCGGTATATGAGCAGCCCGCCGCAGAGGATGATAGAGCCTATGGCGATCCATTGTGCCGTGGCTACACGCGCGATTTTCCAAGCGTCCGGACGCTGAAACTCGACGAAAAATCTCAGCAATGGGTACAGTACGCCATACAGCAAGATCAGGTCGCCAGCCCGCAAACGATCGGCAAAGCGACGTGAGATGTACATCATGATTGCAAAGTTCATCAGGTTGCCGATGGACTCGTAGAGAAAGGTGGGATGAAAGCGCGTATCCAGAGGATACATCGCCAGATCATTGAATGGAGGAATGCGATGCCCAGCATCAATGGTGACGCCCCAGGGCATGGTCGTGGAAAAGCCGTACAACTCCTGATTCAAGTAGTTACCCCAGCGTGCAATTGCCTGTGCCAGGACCAGGCCAGGCGTGGCAATATCGGCCCAGTGGCCAAAGCTGAGGTGGTGGCGACGGGTGTATAGCCAGAGAGCCAGTGCCCCCCCGGCCACCGCGCCGTAGATGGCCAAACCACCCTGGCGCATGTGGAAAATCTCCAGCGGATACTGGCGGTAATAGTCCCACATGTGGATAACATGATACAGACGAGCCCCTATCATGCCCAGGACTAAGCACAAGAGCAGAGCGTTCCACACGTGTTCCGGGTTATCTCCCCGATGTCTGGCTTCGCGCTCTGCCAGAAAAGCGGCAATCATTGCCGATCCTACGATAATAATACCATACCACGCAACGGTGATAGGGCCAATGCGGAAAGCAATTCTTGGGCCACCCAATTCAATCCCTCCTCAACGTGAGCTGCAATCATTATAACACAAGAGAACGCCGGGCAGAAAACTCAGCCTGCACCCGGCATGAGGGGCATGCGACGAGGTTCGGACAGCAGTTGGACTGCTGTCCGAACGTCAGAAGTTCACCAATTCCTCAGACACCAGGAGTACGCCAGAGTTCGTGCGGCCCCGTCGAGCGGGACGAACAGCAGTTGCACTGCCGCACGAACGTAAAAGGGGGACAGAACCCCCAGCACAGTCAAGGGCTACTGCGCAGACACCTGCACAAAATCCCCATCTCTCACTTGGAAGATGTAGATGTTCTGCTCTTTCAGGTCTCCTACAGCGTTGTAGCTGATGTGCCCAACCAGGCTGTCAAAGTCCAGGCTTCGAGTAGCCTCGGCCAGCTTGACTGCGTCAAACGTGCCCGCTTTCTTGACCCCCTCTGCAATCACAGCCATGGCACTGTATCCGGCGATGCTGTAAGTGCCTGGATTACGCGCCTCCAGTTCTTGGTAGTCTTTCCACCATTGGCTGTCTGTGACCAGCTTGGGATCGGGAGTAATGCCGCTGACGTAGGCTCCCTCTGCCGCCGCGCCTGCCCCATCAATGAACTCGTAGAGGAAACAGCCATCGCTGGCCATGAAGGGCACGGTGATTCCTGCTTCGCGTAGCTCGGGCAGGAGGATATATCCCTCGGTCTCGTAGCCAGCCAGGAAGATGGCATCTGGCTGCACGGACTTGATCTGATCCACCGCTTGAGTCTGAGTAGGCACACCTTCGGGAATCTCGATAACTGCGGCTGGCTGCACTCCCAGCGCCCTCAAAGCAGTGAGCATCTGGTCACGCAAACCGCGCCCATATTCGTTGTTGGCATACACCAGAGCAATGTGCCTGGCTCCTACTTTCTCCACCAAGAAATGGGCATCAACGGGACCCTGCGCAGCATCCGTGGCGTTCACCCGGAAAAAGTTGGTGTAGCCTTTCTCCGTAATGCTGACATCGCTCGCAGTAGGAGTTACGACAATCAGTGGCAAATCCTTGTAGATCTCCATTGCTGCCAGGGTCTGTCCGCTGTTGTAGTGACCGACTATGCCAATGATCTTTTCTCCCTGCTGCAGAGCTGCCCGAATCTGCTCGGCCACCTGCACAGCCACTTCAGAGTCGGCTTCATCATCTATGGCCACAACTTTCACCCTGTGGCCCGATAGCCCCCCCGCAGCGTTGATCCTTTCTGCCATCAGGCGCGCCCCCCCCACAACGGTCTGCCCGCCATCAGCCTGCCAACCAGAGAGCGGTGCGGCCACGTAGACGATAACCTCTCCCTTGGGCTGCGGGGATGTGCAGCCCACAAGTACAAACAGGCAGAATGCCACGACAAGCGATATGCCCCGTCTAGCACAAGACGGGACTGCGCCCCGCCGAACCCCACCCAACCCCGCCCCACAGATGGCGGGACTCCGCGGGTGGCAGGACTTGACGAATGGCGAGACTGCGCCCCTTCTGTTGGTTCTATCTATCAGTCTTTTCACGTATCACAGACCTCCCACACAAGTGAGTAGGGGCGAGGCAATTCAGCCAATAGACGCCAAATGCAACGGACGCCTACCTGACTGACCTTCGACCAGAGCAAAGCACGCCAGGAAATGCCTCGCCCCTACATATTCCGCGAAATATCCCTAAGAGGAGCCATACACTTCGTCCAGCGTTTCTTGCAGTGACTGCAACGCGGCTACTTGATCAGCGATGTCCTGGCGCAACCGTTGCGCCCGCCCGGCATCTATGTCTTTGGCGCTGATGAGTAGAATCTGCGAGTAGACCGTTCCTAAAGCGGTCAACGTTGTTTCGAGTTGGTACTCAGCCTTCTCCATCATGTTCTGCAGTTTCTCCAGATTGACGAGCTGCTTTTCTTTGCTGGTTATTGCCTTTCTCAATTGCTGCCGCACGGCCTCGTCATCCTCGCGTTGCAATCGAGATCGCAAATCAGCGATCCCTCGCGGCAACTCGCGTCGATCCTGAACCAGCATCTTGTCACTATGGTAGGCGTCCAGACGCTTGGCCAGGCCAAACACATTGGCGACCCAGTCTGCAATACCAGCAGTCGTATCTAGCAGGTGATCGCGCAACAAGCCAGTTCCGCTGCGGCGTGCGTGCTCCTCTATGCGTTGGCGATACTCGAGTGCCTTTTCAACACGCTGACGATATTGTGCAGAACGGACTTCTCGCGGATCAAATTCCCGGCGCAGCATGTCGGCCACAACTCTACGACCTGTTGTCTCATCCGTGATGCTGGTATAGATGATCAGTATCTCAGCGCCGAGACCTAGAATCAGCCAGTACCACCATTGCCACCAGGGGAAAGGCGTGGGAAAGAAGAATGCCAGGATAATCGTCAGGGCAATAGTTAGTGCGCTCTCCAGGCGGAAGAAGGCATGAGCAATGATCGCCCTGGTAACACGTTGTTTCAGTTCGTCTCCTTTAGCCATGCGTACTCCTTGTCAAGAACGCGCCTACACTGAGCCGTAGTCTAGGCCCTCGTGGCCGTTTGCCTCGCGCACACCAACACGCCGACTACGGCCTTCTGAAGTCACCTAGAAGTAGGTCGAAAGCAGCTTGTACAACTGCTGGATCGTCTCTGGACTACCGCGCCGTGTTTGCCCTCCTGTCGCTGCAGCAATGTCTTCCAGCGTGCCCATTTCTGCATCGCTCCCATAAGCAACGCAGAAAACTACGACCGGTAATCCGGATTGGCTGCCCCGACGCAGCTTGGCAGTGAGGTCTCTTAGACGTATGCGGGAGTTGTTCTCTTTGCCATCCGTCATGACGACGATGGCGTTGATACGCTCGCTATCCTGCCGTTCTTGTAGCTTTTCGTAGGCCAGGTTAACAGCGTCCAGAAGCGCGGTATCTCCCCCAGCGTTGAGGCCGGCAATGGTCGACTTGAGCACGTCTCGGTTTGTGTCCAACTCAGACATGGGTACGACCTCTTTGACATTGGAGGAGAAAACGATCAGACCGACGCGTTCCTGCTCACCCTTTATCAGGCCGAGGAAGGTAAGGAATGCCTCTTTGGCCTGCGCAAGCTTTTCTCCCTGCATGCTGCCTGATACGTCGGCAACCAGGTACACGTTCGTCTTGCGCTTGGTATAATACCAGACATCACGCACTACCTGAATTACACTGGGGCTGGGAATCTGCAATGTTGTCGTGGGCTGCGTTGGCTCCACGCCGTTTTCTGTCTTGATAGGCGACGAGGGAGAATCGAGTGCAATGCTCAGGTCTGTTGGCCGGTAGCCATTGGCGAGAACCAGCATCTGCGCATCGTGCGACAGCAGAAAGTCACAAAAACTGCGATAGGCCAGTCGCTGCTCGGCGGTTGTGTCAGGCCGCTCCAGGAAGACGAGGGGATGATCTTCCCACATGGCACCCTCGACTGGATAGATGGCTACGAGCTTTTCTTTGCCCCGTTCGTTGAACTGGATGACTAGTTGCTCCTGCACAACAAAGGCATCGAGGTAGGCACGCCCCTTTTCCTGCACTTGCTGGATAACGGCCAGCTCTCCTTCACCGTAGTAGCGCACGGTCTTCTCCAGTGCGGCGACATAAGCAAGCGTCTCCTCAGCAGTAGCATCCGTCACAGTCAGACCTCGAGTCTTGCCTGCACCAGCGTAAAACGCAGCCAGGGTGGCCAAAAGCCCACTTGCAGATGAGGTGGAAGGGTGGCTCCATTTGAAATCCGGGTTGGTGCGGGCAGCAGAGAGGATGTCGGCCCAGCCAATAGCCTTGTCGGGATAGCCTAAGGAGCGAGCCGTTTCCTCCCACATGGCAATGACCACAGGACTGACTGCGAAGCGAGTAGTATCTCCCACAATCGAGGTCTCTGACTGCTGCTGTTCCCACCAGCCAAGTTCCAATTGTGACAGCCAAATTGATGAATCTGGAGACAGAACCTGGAACTGCCCTGCCAGTGCTGCTTGAATCATGGCCTCGGGTTCCATCTGGCTGGCGATAATAGTGATGCGCTTGCCCGAGGGAGTTCTGGGCCGTCCTGCATTGAAGCGCTTGACCAACTCCTCAAAGACCACCTGCTTTTCAGGAGAATAGACAACCTCTAGCGCCACTTTGTTCTCGCCACTGATATCGCGTCGAGCGACCTGGTAGACCATCCAGCAGGAAACACAGCCCACCAGGATAAACAGCGCACCACCCACGAGCATGAGCGCCCAGGTGCGAGAGCCTTTCGTCTTCACTCGCTGACTCATCGCCATCCTCCTACTGCTCGGCCACGTTCAGATCAAACCAACGCAGCAAGGCCAACAGGACCTCGCGATCCGGGGAGCGCATCCTGGTGGTGCGTGGTACTACAATCATGGCTCCCTGATCTTCCCATTCTACAAACAGGCTGCCGGGGTCCGTGATGGACACCTCAGCGTTGGCGGGCCGGAGCCCCAGTTCAGCGGCTCGCTTCTGGATCTCTGGCTGTAGCAGGTAGTGCTCGAACTCCAGGGCAGCGTTCTTCTCCAAGGCGGTGGTCTCGTCACCCATCCAGATGGTAAACGGGAAGTCAAACCAGGTCACATACCTGGGATAGACGATGACCAAGGGATCTTGCCAGCGGGTCTGAATGCCTGCCATGTTCACTAGCAGATTGCTCTCTGGGAGTTGCCCGCCATCGCCCATAGAGTAGCCAAAAAGCGCCAGGTTCTCCACGGAATAAGCGCCCAGGCTGCTAAAGTCGGTCACTGCGCCCATCAGCTCCTTGAGCCACTTCTGGAACTCGGCATTTGTGACGTCAGCCACGCTGATGTCAGTCTTGCCGTAGTACTCACCTGCCGCAGCTACCATGGCAGCCAGACCGCCCACGTTCTTTCTGGGGTTAGGGACGACGAGTTTGAAGTAGCCCCAATCCGGAGGCCCACCCAGATCAGGCCAGCCGCCTTTGGCCGTGGCAGCATCATGGATGGCTTGCCAGTCTATCTCACCATACCGGGCACTCAAGACCTGTGCACGGCTGGAATATATGCCCCAGGAGAAGAGGGAAATGGCGATGGGACGAGCGCGATACTCGCCTCCGGTCAGAAAGATGTCCCGTCCGTACTGCTCCTTGAACGTGGCATTCACCAACTCGACCAGGTAGCGGCTGTCTGGAATCCAAGCCGTGGGGACAGGGGTCATTTCTTCGCGTTCCCAGCGGCCCATTGCTGTTAAGCCGTCCATCGGTTCCACGGTGACCCTGATGGGATGCCCCTCAAGTTTGTGATTCTCACTATTGAACTTGCGGGCTGCTTCCTGTACGAAGGGTTCCACCGGCAGCGCGCAGATAATACGTACTTCCAGCGTTTGCGGCTGCTCGATCAGAGACCCCACACCGCCAGGGCGCTGCACTATGAATGAGGCACCCACGATAGCCACGGCTATCAGTACGACGATCACAAATACCCAACGCGTTCTATTCATGTTTCTATCTCCAAGAGCTTCGATAGTACCAGCTATGTAAGGGCAAGGCATTCCTCACAGAAGCTTTCGTCAGTGGGAGCCGTTGTGTGTAGCGCGGCACCCACGGGAATGCCTTGCCCCTACAACAACCTCATGCCCGGCTTCAGGGAAGTGGGGCAGAGTCATGGTAGATTCCGCTCGCTGTTTCGTCTATTCCAGCCCAAGCCGAGCTTTGCGCCCAGCAATCTGGCGATCGATAGTATCCCTCTCCAGAACTTCGGCCATCTGGCGATCCAGGCGTTTGGCGTCAATCTCACCCTGAGCAGTAGCCTTGTCGAGGCGACGCTGTATCTCGTCGCGGATTTCGGAGATGCCCACTTCAGAGGTGGTGATACCACCCACGCCCTCGACTGCCTTGTGCGTCAGCTCCTTGCTCTTGGCAAGATCGAGCATGGCCTGTAGTTCGGTCCGCTCACTCTTGGCCTCAGTCAGCTTGGCTTCCAGCTTCAGCTTGGCACTGAGAAGTTTCTGATACTCAGCTTCCTGCGCTTTGTACTGCTCGCCATAAGTTTCCGCAAGCCGGTCGATCGTGTTGTAGCGGTATTGCGCGGCCTGGGCCAGGTCTTCCTTGCCCTTCTTCAAGAACAGGTCAATATTCTTGTCCAGTTCCTTAGCCTGTGCCTTGAACTGCTCGTACTTGCGCTTGAGCGTCTTGGCCTCGCCGCCAACGGTGGCCGCTGCATCCTCAAGAGCCTCCAAGTTGTCCTCGACCTTGCGGATGTACTCGTCCACCACGGCCATGCTGTTAGCCTTCAGGGCCTTGCTGACGAGGTAGTTCAAGTTAGCCGATATCAACGTGCGTACTCTGTCCAATAGCGATGCCATGTGTTCTCCTCCCTACTTTGTTCTAGATTCCTCGCAATCACATCCGAGAAGCGGTCCGATTGCAGCATACCAATGTGTGGCGTACTTGCTTGCTATGCCGGAGCTAGTGCATCCCAAGACCCCTCCGATGTGACACTCCTTCTTCGCACTGCTCATCGAACACGGGATGACTGCGGGGGTGGGCTCGTCGAGCCCACCCCTCGAGGATGGAACGTCACCTCTTGCGAGTCTGGACTCCAGCGGCCGATGCCGCAATCATCTCTGCCATTGCGCTGCCAGTCGGGTAGATGATGACCATGGTGCTTTCCTCCTTGGACATCTCAAGCAACGCTTGGATCTCTCGGATCTTTAGAGCACCTGGCTTTTCCAAGATCTCGGCTGCTTGGGCCAGCATTTGTGCAACCTTGATCTCAGCTTTCGCCTGGATCTGCTTAGCTCTAGCTGCACGCTCAGCGCGGGCGATCACTGCCAACTCCTCAATGAGAGAGGCGGGTGTATCAATGTCAGTGATGCGCACGGCGCGAACGTTCACACCAAAGTCTTGGGCTGCTTTGTCAATGTCCGCCTTCAGCTCAACGGCTATTACCTCACGTTGACTAAGCAGCTCCCTGAGTTCCAGGCGCCCGATGGTGTTCTTCAACGCCTCAGTTGAAGCCCAGATAACGGTCCGCAGGTAGTCTTTGACTCCAATTGTAGCCTTCTCAGGATCTTCCACTTCGAACTCGAGCGCTGCGGTGACCTTGATAGGAATATTGTCCTTGGTAAGCGTTGCCGTTGCTTCTACCTGTTGCGTAGTAATACGCATGTCTACGATAGACGCCATGGAGTAGAGGAACGGTGGCACAATAAAGAACCCCGGACCCTTGACACCGACGAACCTACCGAGCCGCAGGAGTGACATCCGCTGCCACTCGGGAAGGACGTAGACCATACCGGAGATGGTGCCCGCAATCCACAACGTCAGCACGAACTTGATGAGAAGGGCCACTCCCCACGTCATCAGTTGCTCGAAGGTCCACCTCGGCAATCTAGCCAGCGCAGCAGTGCTCGGCCAGAGAAGGAAATACCCCAGCAGGCCAAAGACCACTAGCCAAATCACCATGCGGATGAACCCCTGGACTGTTCTTGTACCTTGCATCTTATCACCTCTTGGTTTTTCCAGCCTTCGTCGAATGAGAGACTGGATAGGGACCGCGAAAAGCGGTCCGGGCCTGTACCCACGAGAATGCATAGACATCACCTCTTACCCTAGCATCTCAAGATCGTCTAGTATGTTGCTGAGCCTTTTGCTCTTTGTCACTAACATTCTATGCTCATTTGCCTCGTGCTGCATGACTATCAGCCGACAGGAAGCTGACACTTGGCCGGTGTCGCCGACCCTAGTCAGGGCTGAGCAGTTTGTAGCCTCTACCGCGCACGGTGACCAGATACCTCGGCTCCTCTGGAACAGCTTCGACCTTGTGACGCAGGCGGCTAACCAGCTTCTCGATACGCGCGTCATCCACCTCGTCTATGTAGCTCTCCCCCCACACCGACTCCACAATGTTGTACTTGTCGCATATCTTGTCAAGTTTGCCATACAGCAGCAGAAGCAGCTTGTATTCAAGGTCTGTGAGCACCGGGGCAAGTTTGCCATCTACCCACACGTCACCTGCCTCCACGTCAATGCGCACACCTCGAGGCCCGCCGCGGCGCACCAGACGCTGCCGAAGCGCAAAGCCAGCAAAGAGGCCAGCGAACACTTGTACGCCATCTGCAGTGCAAAGAACGATACCCTTTTCGGTCAACGAGTCCAAGTCAGACGCGACATCCTGGCCACTGAGCAAAGCAATCAACGTCTCCTGTTCCTTCACGCTCAGATCATTCCACAGCTTGGCAGACTCGAGACGAACGTTGGCGTCGCTGTCAAGCTCCTCCTGAACGTGCCCGTAGCCCCTAGCGGCTGGCCTCAAGAGAACTTCCTCCCTGGCCTTGGCGAGGACACGGCAAGCCGCTTGTAACAGGGTTGGGTGCCCACCACCGCATTCGAGCACGAAATCAACGTCTTCGGCTGCGAGTTCCACTTCTGCACCCACGGCCCATCTCTGGACCAGAGCGCGTGCGTCGGCCTCGGTGAGCGGAGGCAGATGGTAGGTGTGAGCCGCGAACAACTCGCAGAACTCACCCACTTGCCGCCCGCGGCGAATGCGGGGGAGCGGCTGGCCTGTCGCCGTCACGTAGCAAAGGCGAGGCCAACGTTTGTCCTTCAGTGCACGAAGACGAACAAAGATGCGAGGCTCGACTTCACCAAAGATCTCATCAAATTCGTCGAACAAGAGCACCAGCATTCCCGGCAAACGCTCACTGATGGCTTCCAGGCTGTCCTCGAAGGCCAGAGGGATCAGAAACTGGCTGCTGGGAGCAATGATAGTCTCATAGGCTTGTTTGATGGTGGATACGAGCTTGTCATCCACTTGCTTCGCCTGAAGCACGTCCAGCACATTGCGCAGAATCACCTCGTAGA
This sequence comes from uncultured Anaerolineales bacterium, assembly GCA_964478075.1. Classification (GTDB taxonomy): domain Bacteria; phylum Chloroflexota; class Anaerolineae; order UBA2200; family UBA2200; genus DAOUEX01. The sequence continues at coordinate 48,999 of CAYZGO010000022.1, forward strand.
AACCTTGCTCGCTCACCTGTAGTGCCAGGTTAAAGTCAACGTATACGAACATATACTCATCTGGCCTGGGACCGAGGTGTCCCTTGTGCACTTCAGGCAGCGACAAGGAGCGCAGCAAGATGGATTTGCCAATATTGCTTACGCCCACGACAGAACAACAATCAGCCTCAGCCACACAGCCCAGAATGTAGGCGACGTCACCCTCTCTGTCAATCATTCCCTTGGCCAGTTCCCTGGAAGACTTGCTCCTTTTCATCTCATCCTCCATCTGTAAAGCATAGGTCTGCCTCAGCTCTCCTGGTCAGCATCCGGAGGCCAATGGCCGCGTCTCCCGGACTCGCCAGGCCACGGGCAGAGCGATCAACGCGGGAACGCCGGCGAGCAAAAGCAATGGCTCGATTCCCCCCAATGGCCCGTACAAAGCTAGAGCCAGGGCAGGAGCCGCAAAAAGCACCAGATCTATGGCGGCGTCGAAGGCCCCAAGTACAGTGGCACACCTGTCAGTAGGTGTGATGTCAGCCATCATCACCGAACTCATCAAGAAGGTCATACTGCTGCCTACCCCGAAGAGTGTGTAGAAAGCAGACAGGCCCAGCAAGCCACGTGACAGTGCCAGGCCAAAACAAGCTACTATGATCAATGGCTGTGCTACGATAATGAAGACGCGCCGCCCCCAGCGGTTGGAGGACTGGCCGACGACGTACGAACTGACTGTGTACGCGATTCCCTCACCCGCGAGCAGGATGCTGATCTGCCACGGTGCCAGGCCGAGCAGTTGTCCCTTTGTGGGCACGAAAGAAAAAAGGATGGGAAAGGCAAAATTGTTCGCGATACCAAACAGGGCAAAAGCATATACTCGTCTATCTGTGAAAAGGGACTTGAGCTGCCTCAACTGATTGGTACTATGTCCGGTGCTGGTCACGGGTCTCGTGTCGCGAACGGCAAAGGCAAGAATCGCGCAGGCCAGCATGGACAATAGGCCGTCAGCAACAAACGGGATGCGCAGCCCCCACAGCGATAACCAGCCACCGATGGCGGGCGCCAGGATGAAAGAAAGGCCCTGGCTGGAGCGCAAGATGCCAAAGAAGGAGCCATGTCTGCCTTCTGCAATCTCGGCTGTCAGACCTAACAAAGCCGGCATGGCGATAGCATCCGCTGCTCCCCCCAGTACACGCAAGGCCAACAGCAACTGCCAGTGCCCTGCTATGGCGCAAAGGAGCGAAGTGATTCCGCCGAGGAAAGCTCCACTGGCCAGAACCCGGCGTCGCCCATAGCGGTCCGCCAGGACTCCGCCGAAGAATTGCAGCAACACGAGCGTAATGAGCGCTGCGGACAAAGTGGCAGCCACGCCGCGAGCATCCGCTCCCAATTGTGCCGCCAGCGCAGGTAGCACCGGAACCCCTACCTGTGTGCTCAAGAACAGAACGAAACTGGTGAGAGCGATTAAATAGATGGGCATGCGCTAACTTCCTGGCGGCAACTGCCCTGCAATTCTGTGCCAGAGCGAGCTCAGGCTCTGGCGTGCTGCACTGGCTCGCTCCAGAAGGTTCCTGGGGATAGAGGCACGGGATTCGGCCTCGCCTTGGGTCATCTTCTCCAACGTGCCCCAACGATTACACTGGAAACAGCGTGCCTGTTCCTCTCTGGTGACATAGGCGCACGCCCGGCAACGGTAGATTGTCTCCTGGGCACGAGCCGCATCCAGCCCGGCTCGATAGCTCGCGCTTGCCCTGGCATCCTGTCCAACACGGGCGTACAAATTGCCCAACTCTTCCTGAGCGACTACCAACTGTGGGGCCAACTGCACCGCTTCTTCTAACAGGGCTACACTCTCCTCCTCTTCTCCCACCTGGCGGAGCAGTCTGGCCCGGAGGAAACGGTGCCTTCCATCTTGGGAGTGACGGACTGCACAATCACGCATCAGGTTGATCACAGGCCAGATGTCCGTGATTTCCCTTGCTACGGCCAGTAGCCTCTCAGCAAGCGCCTCCGAATAGTCTATCCAGAGGCCACGGCACCACGTCTCCAGGGCTGTGCGCGGTTGCTGCTGGAGATAGTAGAGGTCCCCCAATGCTGTATAGAGTGGAACGCGGCGGGGATTGATTTGCAGCGCCAACTCGTAGTCATCAATGGCCTCGGCATAGCGAGCCAGGCGGAAATTATCCTCACCGTGTCGCGAAAACAGTTCAACCAGCGTCTCCGCGTCTTCACCAGCTTTGATGATACGCAACTGCTCCAGCGCGTCACGCTCCATCCTGGCCTGCCGGTAAATAGCATATAAGTAGTAGTGCGTGTCTAAATCAGTGGGATCCAATTCCAGAGCCCGCTGAAATTGGAAAATAGCTGGGCCTGTCTCTCCAAGTCGAAAGTGCATCATGCCAAGACACACCGTCGCCGTCAGATTGCTTGCATCCAGGCGCACAGCCTGTCTGTAATGCTCCCTGGCATTGCACAAAGCGCCTCGCTCTTCGCCAAGCCAGCCCAAACGCAAGTAGGCCTGGACGTGCAGCGGCTTCAGCTCCAGCCGACTGTCCCAGAAGATTGCCTGTGAGAACTTGCGACGCGCAAGTCTATAGTCCCCACTGTCAAAGGCAGCTAACCCTTCCCGGAAGTTGGCCTCTGCATGCCGCGCGCGCAGAGTGAGGACATCAGAGATCATGCCGGCCAGCGCCGCGCTTACCCCTGTGCGCTCAAGCGGTTCCTCCAAAGTTGATACTTGAAAGGCCTGGCGTAACCTTGCGCCCACGGTCCTGGCGCCCCTGGAAAGCTGGCCAGGAGCACGCCAAAGCCCGATCACGAAGCGGCGCAGGGGCGTGAAGACAATTCCGGCAATGAAACCGAGGAAGAATGCCCCAAACAGAGTGAGGACATCCACTAACAGGCTCATGTTCTCCCGCAAGACCGGACCTCCGCTTCACTCGTAATGGGTGCCTTCATCAGCAATATGGAAGCTCATACTTGCCCTTCGGAGGGCCGCAAGTCCTTCACCACCAACTCCATGCGTTTCTGATTATTCCAAACTCTGGCTTGCAGTGTGTAGACGATATCTATGTGCCTGGGGAGGCTCTCGGCTCGGACTTTTTGTCGAAAGGCAATCGCATCCCAGACTGCCACACCATCACTGAGAGTGAGCTTCAAACTCGTTCCCTCACTACCAACGGAGCGGCAATCGCGTACCTGGACATTGTAGCTGACGAACGTTGGACGCGGGTTGCCCATGCCGAAAGGCTGCAGCTTTTCAATAAAAGCCAAGGTTTCCCAGTTTGCCTGAGCTAGTGGCAAAGGCATATCGATTTTGAGCAGGGGCACTAGATCGTCTGCAGTCAGTTGACGAGCAGCAATGTCACGCATCCGCGAACGGAATTCGTCAATCTGGTCGTTGCTTATGGTGAAACCCGCGGCGGCAGTATGGCCGCCATACGTAACCAACAAGGCCTCACACTGATCCAGGGCCTTTGTGATGTGGAACCCTTTGATGCTGCGCGCCGAGCCCTTGCTCTGCTCCTCCTCCAAAGCTATCACCAGAGTGGGGCGGTAGAACTCTTCCGTGATGCGGCCGGCGACCAGGCCGGCGATGCCTGCCGTGTAGTCAGAACTGGCCAACACATAGATCAGATCATCTCCCAACACGCCAACTTCCTCGCGGGCTTGCTCGACCATCTCACGCGTAAGCCGCCGCCGCTCCCGGTTTTGAGCGCCAAGCTGCTGCGCCAGCGCAGCAGCCTCTTCGGCGGAGGACGTGGCCAGCAAGTTGTAACTGGCCATGGCATCATCCAGACGTCCTGCAGCGTTGAGTCGGGGGCCGAGCACAAACCCGATTGTCGCGGCGCTCACCTGCCCCTTCTGAAGCTCCGCTTCTGCCAGCATGGCAGCTATTCCTGGCCGTCGGGCTTCGTTCAGTTGCTCAAGACCACGGCATACCAGAGCCCGATTCTCACCTGTCAGCGGTGCCAGATCAGCAACCGTGCCCAGGGCCACCAGATCCAACAGGTCTTCCTTCTGAGGCAAGACTCTGGCCTTGGAAACAGGCATTTGGCGCTCTGCACGCAGCAACCCCTGCGCCAGTTTGAAAGCCAGCCCCACGCCCGCGAGATGTTTGAACGGATAGCGATCATCATCTCTTCTGGGGTCAATGACCGCCACCGCGGAAGGCAATTCGCTGGACACAGCGTGGTGGTCCGTGATGATCATGTCGAGGCCCAGCTCGCGCGCGAATGCAGCCTCATCAACGGAGCGCACGCCGCAGTCCACAGTCACGACTAGCTTGATGCCCTGGCGGGCCAGGTCCTCCAATGCGGCATTGTTCAGGCCATAGCCCTCATCCATGCGGTTTGGAATGTAGGGGATAACACGTACGCCCAAAGCCTGCAATGTTTGCACCAGCAGCGCCGTAGCTGTCACACCATCCACGTCATAGTCGCCGTAGACGGCGATAGCCTCCTCGGCACGGATAGCCTGCCGCAGGCGAGTAACCGCGTCGTTCATGCCCCTCAACAGGAAAGGGTTGTCCAGGGCAAAAGTGCCGGCCAGGAACGCCCCTACTTCGTCGCTGGTGCGTATGTGGCGGTTATACAGAATCTGCACCACGAGCGGCGGCAGGTCCGGGAAGCCTGCCAGATGTTCAGCAGGAGCAGGCGGCATGATTTCCCAGCGCTTCTGAGGTGCAGTCAAGTAGCAGGTCCTTTCTGAATAGAATCGAGATGATTATATGCTACTCAGCCACAAATTGCAAAGAAGCCAGCCCGATAACCAGTCTAGTTGGGAGGGGAACCCGCGTCTGTCACCCAGGGGATACCTGGGAAGAGCACATTGGAAGGCAAAGCGCGTGCCTTCTCATGTACCCTCCGTTCTCCGAAAGCGAACCCTCTGAACCTCCCGCACGTTCATTGCCCGCAGTCCTGGCTCCAAGCGCGTTTTCTGTCACTAGTGGCTATTCTCGCATAATGCGCCAAAACCTGCGGGAAAGTCCCACGGGTTCTAGCCACACCCCCGCATCTAGACGGGGGGCATCTCAAGCCACTTATTCTGGATCAGAAAGTCTGTGAGAAGCGGAATCTCAAAGTAGAGCCCTTGATATGCTTGGTATGCATAGTACAGGGCAGGTATTACGGGCAACAGGAAAAGCAACCACAGCACACATGCGAGGCAGCCGGCTGTGACAGCCGACAGACCGCAAAAGACAATCGCTGCCAGTACTTCGTAGACGACGGCGGCCACGAGAAAGCCCAGTGATTGAATGGCGTGGTATCTCTGGAACGGGCGCTCCTTGTTCTCCTCGGCCAGCAACATAATGGCGGGTATGACTATGGGAATAACAGCCTGGCTGGCGTAGGCCAAAGCAGCCATCACACGGTCGTTATCAGTCACGTCCTTCGCAGGCCATGCCCTGGCAGGTTTGACCGGAGCTTCTGGCACCTCTTTGCTCTCTGTGACCGGCTCTTTCTCAGCTCGCGGTGTGCTTTTTGGAGCTGTCACCTCCTCAGGAGCACGCTCTGCTTCCGCTGCACTCTCTTCAGAGGTCATTTCTTCGGCACTCATGTCTTACCACCTCCTCTACTGCTTCTTGTATAAAGCCATGCACTCTTAGTCCTTATGAAACGAGTGCTCCTACTCTGGCGATCGCGTCAGGCGGTCGCCCACAGGGCATGCAGAGCACGAACGATCAACGCAGCACTCCATAGTATTGATACGTAGAAAGGAGACCTTGGTTTCGCCTGTGCGCCTGGAAGTTTGTTATTTGCAGCTCGCTGTGATAGAATTGTGCCCGTTGACACGCCGGGGGGTCTGCTCATAGGAATTCGAGGAGGTAAATCACCCTTTCGCATGGATCGTGTCGTTTTCATGGGAACTCCACACTTTGGCCGGATGATCCTGGACGCCCTCAGCGGCCACTATGAGATTACGGCGGTAATCACGCAGCCAGACCGCAGAGCTGGCCGAGGCCGGAGAATGATCATCTCTCGAGTAAAGGCTCTGGCGTTGGCACACAGCCTGCCCGTGCTCCAGCCGCAGACGCTGCGACAGACAGGAATTATCCAGCAGTTGCGGAACCTGACTCCGGCAGTGATTGTGGTGGCTGCGTTTGGGCAGATTCTGCCTGCCTCGATCCTGTCATTGCCGAAACACGGCTGCATCAACGTACATGCGTCCCTGCTACCGCGCCACCGTGGTGCAGCTCCTATCCCGGCAGCGATCCTGGCCGGAGATGAACAAACCGGTGTGACGATTATGCTCATGGATGAGGGATTGGACACTGGCCCGGTCCTGACTCAGGCGACGGTGGGTATCGCTCCTAAAGACACTACAGCCTCGCTTACGGAGAAATTGGGGCATTTTGGCGGGCAACTTTTGTTGGATACTCTACCCCACTGGCTGGCGGGAGAAATCACGCCGAGGAAACAGGATGACAGTCAGGCTACGTATGCGGGGCTGCTGCGCCGAGAGGATGGGCGCATCAATTGGAGGGAGCCTGCCACACTGATTGCGCGGCGCTGCCGTGCCTTTCATCCTTGGCCGGGAGCCTTTACATTGTGGGGTGAAAAGGAGCTCAAGGTGCTGCGCGCACGCCCCCTGTCAGCGAGAGTCTCAGACAAGATCCCTGGCAAGGTAGTGCAATTCGATTCCGACGTGGCGGTTGCCACGGGCAGTGGGCTGCTAGTCCTGGAAAAAGTCCAACTGGCTGGCAAGCGCCCGCTACCCGCCGAGGAATTCGTCCGTGGCCGGCGGGACTTTGTGGGATCACTTCTGCACTAGAGCGGGCACATCGCTGAAAATCGGTAGTTGATGCCAGTATAGTTGTCAATGTGAGTGTCGGCTTGGGCACAAACGCAGGTGTGGTCAGCAAGGCCACCGAAGGGAGCAGAGCGCACGTTCAGTGTGAGGCGAGGTTGCTGTCGCTATGTTTTTGGGGGTCACTCGCCCATCCCCTCTAGTACCTTATGTAGTGCCTCGCCTAGTTCTTCGATTTCATACGGTTTGGTAACAACACCGTGAAAACCGTATTCGCTGAAGTTGGGTATTATGGGATCATCAGAGTAGCCGCTGGAGACAACGGCCTTGATTTCGGGATCAATCTCGCGAAGTATCTGAAACGCCTCCTCGCCTCCCATCCCGCCTCGAACGGTCAAATCGAGCACAACTGCGTCAAAAGGTCGTGCCGATTCTCTCGCTTTCCCATACAGTTGAATCGCTGCGGCACCATCTCTGGCCAACTCGACCTCATAACCAAGATGCTGGAGTAGCTCACCGGCAGCCTGGCGGATAATGCTGTCATCATCCATCAGGAGGATTCGCCCTCCCCCGCTGAGCGCTTGTAGGTCGGGTTCTTTGCCCTTGGTCTCCAGCCTTTTCCCGGAAGCAGGTAAGAGGATTTGGAGCGAACCGTCCACCAGGAGAAGCACTCAGCGAGCAGCACGTTGACGGCGGGCATCTCCTAGCAACGTATTTCCTCTCCCAAGCCGCGGAGTTCCATACAGTGGTTCACAGCAACTTTATGGGGATTACGCTGTCGCCAATGAGCCTATTTGCGATTTCAGTCAGGGCCCTGGCGGCCGTGCTATCTGGTTCATAGGACACAAGTGGTACGCCGAACTTTTGAGCTCTTCTGCAGGCTTCTGCTGCTGGGGGTACTACTCCAATGATCTGGCAACCCAGTTGTGAGCTAATCTCGGGCAAGCTCATAGGTAAAGGCACCATTGCACGGGTAACAACTACCGCGCCGACTAGAGGCCCAGCCATCCCCCACGCTCTCAGTAGTTGCACAGCTAGTCTTCCGGACATCAAGCAGGTTGGTTCAGGCTCTACAACCAATGTCACATAATCACAGTGTCGAATCGCAGCCTGGCTAGCGCTGGAGGGCTGGCAGGGCAAATCAATAATGGTATAGTCGGCCATGCGAGCCAGCCCCTTGATTACGGCTTCAGCCTCATCGGGTTCTATGTCCTTAAACTCTTCCACCTTTTGTGGACCCACCAGGACTTTAAACCCAAATGGGGAGCTGACCAACCGTCTGCTCAGTTCTCGCTCGCTAATGCGCTCCGGATCAAGTTCAAGCAAGTTTGTCAGGTTCTCGGCCGGAGCCAGGTTCATCTGGGGCGCAAATGTACCATAATAAGCTCTAAGCTCCACGGCTATTGCAGCCTTTCCCTGCCGGGCCAGAGCGGACGCAACGTTCAGGGCAACAGTGGTCGTGCCTACACCACCTTTGGCGCCAACAAACCCCAGCGCCTTCCCGGTTTTGACTGGCTGTGCCTGCCGCAACCGGCGTGTGCGTTCCAAGAGGGCTGCCACGCGAGCTACCAGCTCGTCTGAATCCACCGGCTTGGTAACATACTCATCGGCTCCAGCCTCGAGGCCCTTGACCTTATCAGGGACTTGGACCCGGGCGCTGAGCATGATGATGGGCAGGTTGCTCGTCTCTGATTTGCTCCGTACTCGCTGGCAAACTTCTATGCCGCTGACGTCGGGCAGCATGATGTCCAGGATCACGAGGTCAGGCTGTTGGTTCTCGATCTGTCTGAGAGCCACCTCTGCGTTCTCAGCGGTGACGACTCTGTAGCCCTTGTTTCCAAGTATAAGCCTCAGGGCGTTGCAGAAGCTCTCATCATCCTCAACGATCAGGATACAGTCTTTCTCGTCCATCTCTTCCGTCCTTACTAGTAAACTTGTTTACCGCATAGACGCAGTCCCGCCCCAAAGATGGCGGGACGCTTCGCGGCCTTGCCGGAAAGATGGCAAGACGCTTCGCGGAGGACGCCAAGAGAGAATAAGAAGAACCTCTGCGGTCTCAGCGCTCTTGGCGGTGAATCATTCCTAACTGCGCAAGTCCCGTCAATGAGTGTCAGCGTGGGCACAAACGCAGGCGTAGCAGAAATAGAGCTGATGCGACAAACCGCGCATGCGTTTATCCTGCATCAGTTTCGTCACATCATGCCAGCCTACATCCGCGGCAAACAACCCTAGGCAATAGGCTTCCGTCTTCCACAAGGAATCGCCCGTGATCTTCTCCGGAAGCGACTTCGCCCACTCCTCGTGATTCACCCCTGTCTCCCCTGACGCTTCACCTTTGCCACCGGCAGCTTCACCGTGAACGTGCTGCCCTTGCCTTCCTCGCCTGTCCTGCGGGAAGTCGAAGCCCTCTCTATCTCAAAGGAAACACCACTGTCCGCCTTTCCAGAGCAGTGGTGCTCATCTCGGTCTCGATAATGCGATTCTCTCCCCCTTTGGAGGTCCAGTAATTGCTAGGTCACCAAATGCCTATCGATTACTCACTAGCATAGCATATGACGCAGCCTTTGACAAACCACACTTGATTCAAGCCTTGTGGTAGCGACTCCAGTCGCTAAACAAGTCAGAACCCCTGAGAGGGTTCGCCCCCAGAGTGAACACTGAGGGTGTTGAAAAACTGCCTACATTGTCATTGCCTTTGGTCCTGGGCCACCTTTGTCCCTGGGGCCACCTTT
>CAYZGO010000023.1:0-50487 GCA_964478075.1 uncultured Anaerolineales bacterium
TAACCGCTGAAAACAGGGGCACTATCCTCGTAGACCTCGTTTTTCAACACCCTCACACGTGCACTTGCTCTCAAATTGCTTCTGAAGTAGAATGACAATTCGGCCGCAAGTATTGACAAAACAGCACAGATGTGCTATACTCTGTGTAGAACAACAGTTCTTGCCAGTCGTGGAGAGTGCAATGGCGCAGGACAACATAGTCATTCGGGGTGCTCGTGAGCATAATCTCAAAAACATAGATGTGGAGATTCCACGAGACAAGTTCGTTGTCATAACTGGCGTCTCCGGATCCGGAAAGTCCTCGCTGGCGCTTGATACCATCTACGCGGAGGGCCAGCGCCGCTATGTGGAATCGCTATCCGCCTACGCCCGCCAGTTCCTTGGGCGGATGGAGAAGCCAGACGTTGACTACATTGAAGGCTTGTCGCCAGCAATTAGCATTGATCAGCGTGGAGCAAGCCGCAACCCTCGTTCCACCGTAGGCACCATCACTGAAGTCTATGATTATCTGCGCCTGCTGTACGCGCGGGTGGGCATTCCCCATTGCCCGCACTGTGGTCGGGTCGTGGCTCGCCAGACCGTGCAGCAAATCGTGGATGCTGTCCTGGCTTTGCCCGAGGGCAGCCGCATCATGATACTCGCTCCGCTGATCAAGGGTCGCAAGGGGGAGCATCAGCGCATATTTGAAGATATTCGGCGCTTCGGCCTCGTACGCGCTCGCGTGGATGGTCAAGTGCGCGAGGTAAATGAAGAGATCCTGCTGGAGCGCTACAAAATGCATACCATCGAAGCCGTCGTAGATCGCCTGCTTGTTCAGGGGCCTGGGGATGGGGGGAGGGGCATAGATCGGTTGCGACTTGCTGATTCGGTTGAGACGGCCCTGAAGATGGGCGGAGGTGCGGCGAAGGTAGTACTGCAGGATGGCACAGAACATCTCTATTCTGAGCACCTGGCGTGTATGTATTGTGGCATCAGCTTGGCTGAGATGGAACCTCGCACCTTTTCTTTCAATAGCCCACACGGCGCCTGCCCTACCTGCACGGGCCTGGGAACTTTGGTGGAAATTGATCCAGCTCTGGTGATTCCTGACAAGACCCTTTCCTTGAGCGAAGGCGCTATTCATGCTAGTCCTTGGGATGCAAGTCGGAATGGTGGAGAGACCAGTTACTACGCACAGTTGTTGCAAGCAGTGGCGGAACAGGCTGGCTTTTCCATGCACACGCCGGTCAAGGATCTGACCCCTGAACAGCTAAACACCCTTCTCTATGGCTCAGGTAGCGAGGTCATCACTTTGCGCTATCGAAACAGATATGGACATCTGCGCACGTATGAGACGACTTTTGAGGGCGTTGTGCCCAATCTGGAGCGCCGTTATGAGGAGACCAGTTCTGACTATGTTCGCCGACAAACCGAGCATTACATGGCTGTACGGCCATGCCCTTCTTGCAAAGGCAAGCGCTTGAAGCCTGAGAGTCTGGCTGTTACCGTGGCTGACAAGTCTATTGTGGATGTGACTGGGCTGTCCATAATGGAGGCAATGGCCTGGGTAGACACTCTGACGAAAGTGCTCTCTGAGCGTGAGAGAACAATTGCGCGGCAGATACTGAAGGAACTAAAATCCCGTCTAAAGTTCATGGTTGACGTGGGCCTGGATTATTTGACCCTGGATCGCACTGCTGCAACGCTTGCAGGAGGCGAGGCACAGCGCATACGTCTGGCGACGCAGATTGGCTCGCAGTTGATGGGCGTGCTCTACATTCTGGATGAGCCCACCATTGGTTTGCACCAACGAGACATCTGCAGGCTGATTGATACACTGATGGGGATGCGTGATCTGGGCAACACTCTTATTGTAATTGAGCATGACGAAACGACGATTCGTTCAGCGGATTGGATCATTGACCTGGGCCCAGGGGCCGGTGACAACGGTGGCCAGGTTGTGGTAGCTGGCTCGCTGGCGGATGTCATGGCCTCTCCGGCGTCCATAACCGGTCAGTACCTGCGTCACGAGAAGAGCGTGCCCCTCCCGGCGCTTCGCCGGGAGGGAAATGGTCAGATGCTGGAGGTTATTGGGGCTGCGGAGAACAATCTGAAGCACATCAACGTGCGCATTCCCCTTGGCAAGTTTGTCAGTGTCACGGGGGTGTCTGGCTCTGGTAAGTCGAGTCTTGTCATTGACGTTCTCTACAAAGCTCTAGCGCAACGTATCTACCACAGCAAGGACAGGCCAGGAGCTCACCAGGATATCCGGGGAGTGGAGTATCTGGACAAAGTTGTTGACATTGACCAATCGCCAATTGGACGCACACCGCGTTCCAATCCTGCTACGTACACCAATGTGTTCACGCCGATTCGTGAGCTGTTTGCCTCATTGCCGGAGGCCAAGGTGCGTGGTTACCGCCCTGGACGTTTCTCTTTCAACGTGAAAGGTGGACGTTGTGAGGCTTGCCGGGGCGGTGGGATCATCAGGATAGAGATGCAGTTTCTGCCCGACGTTTATGTACCGTGTGAGGTTTGCCACGGTCGTCGCTACAACCGAGAAGCGTTAGAGATCAAGTTCAAAGGCATGAGCATTGCTGACGTGCTTGATATGACAGTGGATGAGGCGCTGCGCTTTTTCGAGAACATACCGAGAATCAGGCGTAGGCTGCAGACCCTGCATGATGTGGGGCTCGGATATATTCGCCTGGGTCAACCAGCGACGACTCTGTCAGGGGGCGAGGCACAGCGGATCAAACTATCTAGGGAGTTGTCACGGAGAGCGACGGGACGTACACTCTATATCCTGGATGAGCCAACTACAGGTCTCCATTTTGCAGATGTCGAGTGCTTGCTGGAGGTCTTGAACCGTCTCGTTGATAATGGCAATACGGTGATCATTATTGAACATAACCTAGACGTAGTGAAGACAGCGGATTGGATTATTGATCTGGGTCCAGAGGGAGGCGATGCAGGTGGGCGGGTGATCGCTGAGGGCACACCTGAACAGCTTGCTGAGATGCCACACTCGTACACCGGCCAGTTCTTGAGCGCGGTACTAGCGAATCCAGCCTAGCTCACCCTTTCGCCTAGCGATAGCTCACCCTCTTGTACCAACCCAATAATACCCGCACTAACTCACCGCTAGGCTATACGAAATGCCGCGTGCGCTTACTAGAGATATTTCTGTACCAACAGGGCCAGGTCCTTCTTCACTGCTTGTGGGATCAGATCACGTTGGGTGATAATAGCCGTTGACAGCGCAGAGGCACACCTGCATTTGCGCTCTTTTTGTTGGGCAATCATGGGGGCTAGGTAGGTGAGTGCCTGTTTGGCAACCGTCGCGTTTGCGATCAAGTTCTCAATCAACATGGCTACACTTACAGGCTCCTCAGTTTCATGCCACACATCATAATCCGTGACGTGAGCCATCGTTGCGTAGCAGATCTCGGCTTCGCGAGCTAATTTGGCTTCCGGAATAGCAGTCATGCCAATGATGTCTACGCCCCATTGACGATAAATGCGCGACTCAGCCTTGGTCGAGAACTGCGGGCCCTCTATGATGAGAAAAGTCCCACCCTTGTGCACTGTTGCCCCTGCCTTACTCACTGCCTGATACACCAACTCACTCAAGACTGGACAGTATGGCTCGTCAAAGCTGATATGTGTTACCAGGCCGTTTCCGAAGAAGGTGCTTGGCCTTCCCTTGGTACGATCGAAGATCTGATCCGGAATCACAATGTGCCGGGGGGCGAAATCCTCGCGCATGCTGCCGCAAGCACTGATGGAGACAATGTACTGCACTCCCAGAGACTTGAGAGCATAGATATTAGCACGCGAGTTCAGTTCACTGGGCATGATCCGATGGCCGCGCCCATGCCGAGGTAGAAAGGCCATGCGTACACCAGAGAGAGTGCCTAACACGATCACATCACTTGGATCACCAAAAGGAGTCTTTACCCGAATCTCTTTGGCATCCTGCAATGCCTCCATGTCATAGACACCACTGCCGCCGATAATACCCAAGGTTGCCTGTTCCATTACCGTCCCTCCTATCGTGGTCGCCTGGCTTCTTGAAGCCAGGCGGATTTATTATACGAGATTGAGAATGAATGTCAAAGCCTTTGCTAAACAAAGACAAGGCCCTTGATTAGCAAGGACTTGTTTGACAGAGACAAGAAAGGGAGGGCCAAAACTACAGTGACCCTCCCATAAGGTGGAGATGGCGGGAATCGAACCCGCGTCCGAAGAGCTCGACAGGAGACATGCTACAAGCTTAGTCGGCTTTTTGTTTCTCGCCCTAGGTCACCTCAACCGACGGAGTTGACCTCAGGCCAGCCGATCCCCTCAACAGAGAGGCTTTGGTTGCCTTTATCGGCGTACAGGCAACCGCACTCCGGTTAGCATGACGCCCAATTCCGCTCCACCGGAAGCGAGAGCGAAATGGACGTGGCCACTCTTGGTGACCAGGGCGTTAGCCGTGTGCTAGGCTACCTAGGCAGCTATAGCGTAGGCATACGCCGGTGTGCGGGCTGTTTTGCCGCTTGTTGGTTTGCCCCTGTTTTGTGAGGTTGAGGCACCTCAGCTTGCAGTCTCGGGTCAGCCCTCTCCGTCGAAACCTGTCATCCCCACATCCTTATTATACTGCATTTGCCCACTAATGGCAAATCAACGCCCCCGTGTTTTCATCTCCCGCTCAATGAGACGCTGCGCTTCCTTCTTCGCTATCGCTGCACGCTTGTCATAAAGCCTCTTGCCTTTCGCCAGGGCAATCTCGACTTTAGCTCGATTATCTTTCAGATACAAGCGCAGCGGCACAATGGTGAATCCCTTTTCTTGGACAGCACTTCGCAGGCGATAGATTTGGCGACGATGCAATAACAGCTTGCGGTCACGGCGCGGATCGGGATTCTCTCTGCTGCCCGCCGCGTATGGGGCAATGTGAACATTCACCAGCCAGGCCTGACCATCCTTAACTCGCACGTAGCTGTCCCGCAAGCTCACATGCCTGGCACGAACCGATTTGATCTCTGTGCCGGTGAGCGCTATGCCGGCCTCGTAGGTATCGTACAACAGGTAATCGTGGTAGGCTTTGCGATTAGTAGCTACGGTTTTGATGTTGCTCATGGTGACGACTGAGCAAGCAGGTAGGAGACCGCTCGCTCCAATTGCGGATCACGCTGCGCCTGTAAATCCTCATCGCTAATCTCAACCTCGATGTCCGGAGTCAGACCTTGTCCTTCAATTTGACGGCTGTCTGGCGTGTACCAACGTGTAGTGCTCACCCGAACACCAGACCTATCGCTAAGCCGCTCAGTGATCTGCACTGAACCCTTGCCGAAAGTCTGTTCACCGACCAGAATGCCGCGGTTGTTGTCTTGGATGGCTCCAGCGATGATTTCTGCGGCACTGGCGGTCCCTCCGTCGACCAAGACCACCAGTGGGATTTCAATCGCACACCCGCCACTACGCGCTTCATGTCGAATCTCAGCGCCATCTTTGCTTCGCTCAATCAAGATCAGCCCATCAGCAATGAATTCGCTCGCGATTTGGTTGGCGACGTGCAGGTATCCACCGGGGTTGCCGCGCAAGTCGAGTATCAGGGCACGAGGATTCTCTTTCATGAGTTGCCCGAGACCTTCACGCACCTCGCGAGTTGCCCGGGCATTGCATTCCCACAACGACAGGTAGCCGATACCGCTATCCAGCATGCGGCTTTCAGTAGTCGGTATCTCGATTAAGGCACGCCTAATCACAACTTCAAGGACATTCCCCTCCATGCGCTGGAGCAACAGACGCACATCAGTGCCCTTCGGGCCGCGAATCTGGCTGATAGCCTCAGCCATGTCCATATCCTTGAGAGACCTTCCATCTATCTCGAGGATGGTATCACCAGCTTCGAGCCCAGCTTGTTCAGCAGGCGCGCCCGGGATAAGCCTCACAACACAGAGCAGCCCCTCATCAGTCATGCTGACTGTCACGCCGACACCGCCAAACTCGCCTTCAAGATCCTCATCGAACATGTCCACCTGACTCGGGGTTAGGAAGACCGTGTTGTGATCACCCAGAGAAGCCACCATGCCACGTATTGCGCCGTAGGTCATAGCCTGATAGTCCACAGGCTTCTCGGTGTAGAACTGCTCCTCGATGAGATGCCATGCTTCCCAGAAAACACCGAACTGCTCTTGCTGCTCCTCCGGAACAGTGGCCACTGGATGCTGATAGGCTGGCCAAACGTAGCGGCCCGTGCCAAAACCGGCCACAAACGTCGTGCAGGCTATGGAAACAACCAATAGGGTAGCTATGATCCATTTTTGCCAGTCAGACATATGTCCCCTTGCATGCTTATATTTACATAACGCCCAACGATAGCAGGTCCGATACCCGCTCTTCGCTCACCCTTGAGCCTGCGCCGAAACACTGCATAGTCTGCTCCAGACGCAGATTGTCATCGGGCCCCTCCAAGATTCGACATAATACGATATTGCGTGACAGGAATAACCAGTCACAATTCTAACACACACCTGCAACAAGAGCAAACGCTGCCACCTACTCTTTACCTGCCACGAGCCAGCAAAGAAAGCGACACAAGTCAGGCGCAGCTTGCTTAGAGGTGGTTCGATGAAGGAAATGGTGTAACAAGAAGCCTGCGGAAAGGACAAGAAATGCCATTACACCTTTGTCGCCATTTCTATGCCTTCTGGAGGGTACTGTATACATAAGAACCATAGTGCGAAGATACAACGCGATTCATATACTACACTCTAACTCTAGCACGTCCCCCTGAGACTCTGAGGGTCGTGCTTTGAGGTCCAGGCCTCACAGACGCATGACAGCAACGTAGACGTCGTGCTACCGCATGAACTGGCCTCGGTCGCGGGGGGCCTGGCCTTCGGCTGGCATCACATCACACTACAGATATGTGTGGCTGGCCAACCGAACCACCAGTTTGTGACATAAAGTGTCCCCCCTGCCGTCGCGTTATGTCACCTGCTGAGGGGTATTCGGGCGCAGAGGTGATTATGCAAGTGCAAGGCAGATTCCAATCGAAGACAGACCTGATCCCGAGATAGAACCAGCCCTCAGGACTGCGCCAGGCCCAAGCTGCGAAGGTATCCCCGTATCTCCTCCGACGTCCTCTTGGTAAGCGCGGTTTCCGCGATTTCCTGCGCCTGAGACAAGGTTAGAGACCCGATGAGAGCCTTTGCTGCTGGAATGGCGGGGGCATTCATGCTGAACTCGTCAAGGCCTAACCCCAAGAGCAAAGGAATAGCCTCCAGGTTACCTGCCATCTCCCCACACATGCCAACCCACTTCCCTTCGCGATGTGCAGCGTCTATCACGCCCTTGATCAGGCGCAGCACCGCCGGATGCAAGGGATCATACAGATAGGCAACTTTGTCATTGACTCTGTCACAGGCCATTGTGTATTGGATGAGGTCATTCGTGCCAATGCTGAAAAAGTCCACCTCAGGAGCCAGGACGTCGGCCATCAGAGCAGCGGAGGGAACCTCGATCATGATTCCAACTTCCGTTTGCGGATCAAACGGTATTCCCCCCCCCGCCAGTTCCGACTTGACTCGTTCCAGCGCCTGCCGAGCGCGTCGTAGCTCGTCCAGAGTGGCCACCATGGGAAACATGATTTGAACGTTGCGCTCCACACTGGCACGGAGGATGGCGCGCAATTGCGGCTCAAAGAGCTCCGGGCTGTCAAGGCATAAACGGATGGCCCGCCAACCGAGGAACGGGTTCATCTCATGGCCTATGTCCAGATAGGGAAGCTGCTTGTCGCCGCCAATATCGAGCGTGCGAATGATGAGTGGACGGTCTCCAAGTACGTCAGCTACAGCCCGGTAGGCCTGATACTGTTCCTCCTCTGTGGGAATACTCTGGCGGTTCAGGAACAGGTATTCGGTGCGGAACAGGCCGACGCCCTCCGCACCAAAGTCCAAAGCCACTTGGGCCGATGTGGCATCAGCGATATTGGCAACCACTTCCACGTGATGTCCATCACTCGTGGCGGCAGGCTTGTGAGCAACCTTTTTCTCCTTTGCCAGCTCCTCGGCCTGAACATCGCGTCGCCGGGCGTACTCTCTCGTGGTAGCCTCGTCCGCATCAGCCAGCACTACGCCTTCGTGGCCATCTATGATCAACAGTGCTCCAGATGGCAATTCCAAGATGCCCTCGCCCATGCCTACTACCGCGGGTATGCCCAGAATGCGCGCAATGATTGCTGTGTGTGAGGTGAGACCGCCAGTTGCGGTGCAAAAGCCCAAGACCATGCTCTTGTTCATTTGGGCAGTATCCGATGGCGTTAGGTCACGAGCGACAATGATCACAGGCGAGGCGAGGTTGGTCAGTGTTTCTTGATCCTGCACACCAGCGAGAATACGCCGCACCCTGCGGCTCACGTCACGCAAGTCCAGGGCACGTTCACGGTAGTACTCATCCTCCAACGCCTCCAGCTGTTTCGCGTACATCTCAAAAGCAGTTTCCACTGCTGCCTCGGCAGACGAGTTGTGCTGCTCGATTTGCTCCTTCACTTCGGCCAGGAGCGCTGGATCAGCGAGGAACTCCTGGTGGGCCAGGAAGATCGCCGCGGTCTCCTCTCCCACTTCGGCCACCGACTTTTCGTAGATGCTGGTGAGTTGGTCTTGGGCTTCCTCAATAGCTCGCTCGACACGATCCAATTCGGTCGCAGCATCAGCCGGTTCCTGTGGTGACTTGAGGAGCTCTTCTGGCGTATAGATGAAGGCCGGCCCGATGGCTATGCCCATTGAGGCAGGAAGGCCATGATGTTGTTCCATTATGTCGACTCCATGACATGGTCACCGAAATTGCTCGCAGAAACAGGACACTGGGAGATTATATCCCGCCCATCACTCCGTGACAAATCGCATTATCCCCAGCCCAACCAGCCGAACCATGTTCCAACAAGGCCAGCAGCGAAAACGATAAGGATGATAGTCAGAGGGGACTTCTTTCTAGTCAGCATCCACCAGATCAGCAAAGTCAGAGTCAGAGGCAGCATGCCTCTCAGTATCCTGTCTAACACGTCGGTTTGCAAGTTCACGGTTTGTGGGCCCACGGTGATGGCGAGCTTGCTAGAAAAGCTGACAGTCGTGGCTGCCAGAGCGCCAACAACTGTCAGACCAAGTATGCTCGCACCCTCTGTCAGCGGTTGCAGCAAACCTGCCTCCAAGACGCGCTCAACGGCAACTTTGCCCCAGCGGTACCCTTCCATCCACGTGAAGTAGGAGATGCCTATGATCGCCGCGGATTCCAACAGCACGTAAAGGATAGGTCCGGCAAGGTTGCCCTGTTGAGCGAGCCCAATGCCCAGAGCGAGAAGAATGGGGGTGATCAACCCTTGTGTCAACGAATCGCCAACGCCAGCAAGTGGCCCCATCAGGCCACTCTTCACGCTGTTGATAGCTTCATCCGTAATTTGCGCGGCCCCGCTTGCTCGTTCCTCCTCCATAGCCACTGTGACGCCGTGCACCACTGCGCCCACGTTGGGTTCCGTATTGAAGAAGACCAAATGTCGCTTGAGTGCAGACGCGATCTCCTCCTTAGTGTCATACAGGCGTCTGATGATGGGGGTCATGCTGTGGGCAAAGCCCAATCCCTGCAGCCGTTCATAGTTGTAGCAGGCGTGAGAGAAGGTCAGCCAGCGCAACCACGCCCCCAGCATGTCCCTGCGCGTAACCCGTCGGCGCGACTCAGATGCAGGCCCTTCTGCTGGGGTTGATTCCTGCAGAGGCAATGGCGTACGCAGAGCACCAGTGTACTGCACGTGTAGTGCTGCAGCAATGAGCCCCAAGAGGGCAATGACCAGCACTGGCAAATCGAGATAGACCGCCAGCAGGAATCCGAGGAGGAAGAATGGCATCAGACGCCATTGGGCCATGTAACTGAGCAACATGCCAATCCCAACGGCTGGCAACATACCGCCAACCATAGCCAATCCTTCCACGACCTTGGCCGGCACCAGCGCCATCACCGACTGTACTGCAGCGGACCCATAGTAGACAATGATGAAGGCCGGGATGCCATACACCAGCAGTAGAAGGACTTGTGCAGGCCACAGGTTCATGGCAGCCACACCACGAGTGCTGCCCCGTCGGGCAAAAGCATCGGCCCAGTGCACAAACAGCGAATCAACCGTCATACGAAAGAACCAAATGGCACTACCCAGAAGGCCCAGAGGCACCACAAGTGACAGAGCTGTCGGCGCATCCAGCCCAGCGACCATACCTAATGCAGTGCCAATGTAGCCTGCGAAAATGAGATCCCCTGGGAGGGAACCCCCGGTGGAAATAAACCCCAGGTAGATAGCGTTGATTGCCGCACCAAGCTGCATGCCGGCAACAACGTCGCCCAGAATCAGGCCCACAATTGTTCCGCCAACTAGTGGACGGTAGACCGTAAAGTAGCCTACCCCCAGAAACCAGGTGCTCGAGCCCAGATACGCAGCCAGGGCAATAAGCAATGCCTGACCAACACTGATCTCCATATGCCTAACCCTCCTCCGTTTGTCAGTTGTGCAAACAAGCTAAATACGTCGCCTTCCATCCAGCAGTCCTTCACGTTGCTGCTGCCGAGCAGGCAGGATCTCGGATAGGTCCACACGCCGCTCTTCGGGCACCATCTGAAAATAAACACGCACGCCTCGGTCTCGTATGGCAAACAACGCTACGATCTGTTCACTCGTGGCAGAGACGCTTTTGTATAGTCGCATTGTCCGTGGACCGGCTGCCAGGCCACCGACATTGAGCTCGCTGAAAGGCACTCCGTTGTTCAGCAGTGCCAGTGCCGTCTGTGGGGACTTGACCAAAAGCATCACGCCGTGACTGTCGTTCGAAGATGAGCTTAGCTGCTGGCCGGTTTTCTGCACTGTAGTCACGTGCACACGCACGTCGGGGGGCGCAGCCAGGCGCAATACGTTCTGCAGGAAAGCATCGTGCCACAGTTCGTCATCAACGATCAGTATCTCCTTGCAATCCAGATGTCGTACCCACTTCACGACAACCTGGCCATGGATGAGTCTATCGTCAATGCGTACCAGAGTGATGTGTGGCATGAATTATCATCTCCCCCACCTTATGTGTATCTGCAACGGCGGCACTCTACCTGTACTGTGCTGCTGGGATAATCACCGCCCTCTTCAGCAAGACTCAATAGGAGACCACCGCAACTGTGTGCGAACTAAAAACCCCGAGGGTTTGTCTCCTCGGGGCAGAAGCACGCAGCCTCGCAGCCTTACGCTTCCATAACCTTCTTCCATCCGGACTATACCGTCGGCCCCGGCATCGCACCGGGTCGACCGCGCCAGCGCGGCTCGTGGGCTGGCATCCTGGTCCCGCCGTCTGTTTGGCGCGACGTCTCTGCAGATGCATCACCACCGATCGGGAATTGGCGTTCGCCTCACCCTGCCCCGAAGGTCCTATCACGTTATTCGTCTGTCAAATCATACATCAATGCGGCTTCCCTGTCAAATGCGAACGCTTCGAGTCCAACACGGTATCTTCACCAGTCCTATGCCCAAAGCCCCAGCGCACCCGTCGGTCAACCGCTATTCGAGATAGGGTTCAAAGCGATTCACAAGCCCGGGCGGCAACTTGCCTTCAATGACCGTTCCAACCCGGCTATGGCGCTCATGCTCAACCACGCCGTGTCTGTGAAAGAGGGCTACCAATTCGTTCGCTGCATAGGGTACTTGAGCCCGCACACGTACCATTTGCTGCGCCAGTATGTTTTCTATCTTGGCCAGGAGATCATCCAGCCCCTGTCCATAGAGCGCCGAAATGGCTACGGCATTCTGGTACTGTGCAGCCATCAACTGTGCTTTCTCGGGCTCGCTAAGCAGGTCAATCTTGTTCAGTGCTACGAGCATTGGCCTCTGGCCGGCGCCGATTTCCCTCAACACCTGCTCCACAGTACGTACCTGCTCCCGCACGTTGGGATGCCTAATGTCAGCAATGTGCAATATGAGATCAGCCTCACTGATCTCCTCCAGGGTAGCACGAAAGGCAGCCACGAGCTGCGTGGGGAGTTTTTGAATAAAGCCAACGGTATCCGTCAGCAGTACTTCTTTGCCCCCAGGAAAGCTCAGACGGCGCGTAACGGGATCGAGCGTGGCGAAGAGCCTATCCGTAGCCAGTACGCTGGCATTAGTAAGCGTATTGAGCAAAGTGGACTTGCCCGCGTTAGTGTAGCCTACCAGCGACACCACGGATAGTCCCTGTCGCTGACGGCGTCTGCGGTACTGCTTTCGGTGACGGCGTACGTGCTCCAGCTCTCTTTTGAGGTGTGCAATACGCTGATCGATGAAGCGACGATCGGTCTCGAGTTGGGTTTCGCCAGGTCCACGCAGTCCTACACCACCCGGGCCGCCACGAGCCGCACCGCCGCCTACCTGGCGAGCCAGGTGCATCCAGGCACGGGTCAGACGGGGCAACCGATACACATATTGTGCAAGTTCCACCTGCAATGCGCCTTCGCGCGTCCGAGCGTGCCTGGCAAAGATGTCGAGGATCAAGGCCGTGCGATCTATCACCTTGACTCCCAGTTCCTCTTCGAGATTACGCTGCTGATTGGGTGAGAGCTCGTCATCGAAGATGATGGTGTCCAGATCCAGTGCCTGGGCGAGGACCTTCAACTCGGCGACCTTGCCCTTGCCTATGTAGGTAGCGGGGTTAATCGCCCTCAATCTCTGCTTGGCTTGCCCTATGACCTGTACACCGGCTGTCCGTGCCAGTTCGACAAGCTCAATGAGAGAGTCCTCCAAGCACCACGGATGTGTCGCGCCTTTGACTTCCGCCCCTACCAGATAGGCCCGTTCTACGTGACCATTAGTGCGGAAAACGTTTCTAGCTACGGTTCTTCCTCCCCACGAATGTGACTAGCGCTTGTCTCTCCTCAGCCTTTCACCTGCTTCACGCAACCGATCCTCCGGCAGAGTTAATGCGATACGCGTGTATCCCTCTCCATTCTCACCGAAAGCTGAGCCGGGCGTCAGCCAAACCCCCGTCCGTTCCAGCGTACACATGCAAAAGTCATATGACTTCTGACCCTCAGGAAGGCGCGCCCAGACATAAAGCGCCGCTTTGGGTACTTGAGCTGTCAGTCCCACCGTTGGCAGGAAATCCACCACTACATCTCTACGCCTCTGGTAGATGGCATTGCGCTCTGCCAGCCAACTCTGGTCGCCCGACAGTGCGGCGATCGCAGCTTCTTGAATGGGCTTGAAAATCCCTGAATCTATGTTGGTCTTCACACGGGCTAACGCCTCGACAGCCTGAGGGCTTCCTACTGCCATACCCACTCGCCAGCCCGCCATGTTGTAGGTCTTGGACAGGGAATTGAATTCTAGTGCCACCTCTTTGGCACCAGGGACCTGTAGCACGCTGGGCGCGCGATAGCCATCGAAGGTCAGATCACAATAGGGATTGTCGCAGCACAAAAGCAGGTCGTGGCGCCGTGCAAAGTTCACAGCCCGCGCCAGGAATTCCTGGTCGGCCACGGCACCGCTAGGGTTATTAGGATAATTCAGCCACAGTATTCTGGCCGCATCGGCTATGTCAGCAGGGATTGATTCCAATTCAGGCAGGAACCCATTGTCCTCCAGCAGCGGTAGCGGATAACGCACACCTCCGGCCATGTGCGTGCCCAGGCTATAGGTGGGATAGCCTGGATCAGGGACCAGAGCAACGTCGCCCGAGTCCAAGAAAGCCAACGATATGTTAAAGAGACCCTCCTTTGAGCCAATCAGCACTGCCACTTCCCTGTCTGGATGCAGATGGACATCAAAGCGGCGCGTATAGTAGTCCGCCATGGCACGTCGCAGCCCCGGCAAGCCGTAATAGCCACCGTAGCCGTGATTGTCTGGCTTCAAGGCTGCTTCGTAGAGGACATCAATGATGTGACGTGGTGGTGGTAGGTCAGGGCTGCCGATGCCTAGATTGATCACGTCCACGCCTTCCGCCTTCAGTTGCTCGAGCTTTCGTCCAACCTCGGCAAAAATATAGGGCGGTAAGTCACTAATGCGTTTGGCTAGTCGCATCCTACGGGACTCCTCCTTCAATGTGACTCTCGCAACAAGTTCACATGCGTTCTTCAAGCCACGTCTCTAGCACACGCCCCACTCGTTCAAGGCTCTCCGGACTGACTTTGTCGGGTGTATCTTCTGTTGTGTGCCAGTAGGGGTAATCAAAATCTATTATGTCTACAGCAACCAGACCCAACTCGCGAAAAGGTAGATGGTCATCAATCATCGCGTAACGGTACTGTGGTACAAAGTACTCCTCGTATCCGAGATCAGCGGCAATGGCCCACAGCGTCGTCATCAGATGCGGATCGGAATTCTGTTCCCAGAAGATCTCTTGCTCGCTGTCGCCAACCATGTCAATCACAACGACCGCCTGCGGCTGCACAGAAAGGTTTTGCGCCACGTAGGACGCACCTACAGAGAAGGGCCAACCGTTGATGTTGCCCTGATCCTCTGCGTCAAAGAAAGCCAGCCAGACCTCAAGGCCCGCTTTGTCAACGTCAAGTGTGCGCGCAAGTTCCAAGAGTACGGCTACGCCACTTGCGCCATCGTTCGCACCCGGCACAGGACGTGTCGGATCATCAGCGTCGTGGTCAGCAATAGATCGTGTGTCATAGTGCGCGCCCAGGATGATCACTGGCCCCCTACCGTTTGCAGCAATGATGTTGCGTCCTGTAACACCCCGGTAGGTGAATTCCTGTGTCTCAGTTGCCCATCCCAGCTTACGAAGCTCAGCCATAATATACGCGGCGGTTTTGCGCCCCCCGTCCGAACCAACGGGACGAGGACCAAAGGCACATTGCTCGAGCACGTGCCTGTACGCCTTCTCACCATCAAACTGCTTATCCCCCGAAGCGCATCCTGTCAACAGCAGCACAATCAGTATTACACCTGCAAACAAGCGCCGTCCCCAACACCCGGGGCTTCGCATAGTCTATTCACCCCTTCGAGCAAGCCCTACTTCGCCCAATGTGCACTCTACACAATTGTGACTACACGAAAGTGTAGCCTGAACACCCTCAAAATGCCTCCGACAAAAGCGCAGTGCCTCGCTCAGCTTCTTTCGTACCTTCCCGTCATCCCCTGCTCCAAGCGCCTGCGGACACGTTTCCACGACTATCAATCCACGGTAACCATCTGCGGACATGCGCTGCAGTAATCTCGCCAACGGAAGGTGCCCTTGCCCTGGCAGACGATGCTCCCGCCCATCATAGTCCGATAAATGGAGATGGATAATCCGTGCCTTAAGAAGCTCATAGACAGCCAATATGTCTGTACCCCAAGTGCCAAAGTGGGTGGTGTCTAGAACCAAGGCACTGAAGCGCATCAGGTCCTTTGGCCGATTGAAGCGATAAGCATTCAAACGCAGGCCCAGCCACCGCAGCGCGGGCATGTTCTCCACCACTAGCTGAACCTCATCACTACCTCGCAAAGCATTCGGCCCCTGCAAAAGCCACTGCGAGTATGCAGCTCCTTGCGGCCAAAACACCGGCAGCCGTAAACGCTGCCAGCCAAACAGACTACTGGCCACTATCAGCCAATGCCAACGAAACGGTAGATGTGCCACCACCACTCGCGCGCCCAACGCACGCGCCAGAGACACGGTACGCTGGACACGCAGCACACGATCACTCTCCCAGCTCTCAACAATGGGCACAAACGGTGTATGTAATGACAGAACTGGCAGGCCATGCGCCTCGCTCAGTGAAAGCAGGTAATCTGCCTGCCGTGTCTCCCAGCGCTGATCCACGAGCACTTCAATGCCATCAAAACCCACCTCACGCGCCAGGGCAAAAACGCGCTCCAGCCTGTACGTATACAACGAGCCTGTGGACAGAGTGATCATCAATGCCTCTAGCAGGAATATAGCCTAAAGGCTGTGGATAGTCAAGGACTGGGAGCATAGAAAGGATCAACGTGGGGAAGAGAAGTGCAAGTCAGGAACTCTATCGGGCAGGCAGAACCGAATTCGCAGCCACAAACTCTTGCAGATCAGCCAGCGCCCGTTTTGCATACGCCGCGTAACGCTCTCGTTTGCGCCTTCGTGGACCGGCAAGCGGTGGCGTCAGACCAAAGCCGGCCTTTATGCTTGCACCACTATCCCAACTATCACCCTTTTAGATGTGCAAACCACTGCCCTGCGCCGCCAGAGCCGCTTCCGCCAATGCCTCGCTCAGCGTGGGATGGGGATGGATGGCCGCGTCCAACTCATCTAGCGTAGCTTCAAGCGTGAGAGCCAATGTGCCTTCCTGGATCAGGTCGCTGGCATGGGGGCCGACGATGTGCAGGCCTAGAATCTGTCCATATTGGCTATCCGCCACAATCTTGACCAGCCCGTTGCGCTCGCCCTGCGCCAGGGCCTTGCCACTGGCACGGAAGGGAAACTTGCCCACCTTGACGTCGTAACCACGCTGTCGCGCTTGCTCTTCGCTCAGCCCAACAGTGGCCACTTCAGGCTGTGTAAAGACACAACTAGGTACTGCAGCATAGTTCATGACGCGCTCACGGCCCAAAGCATTCTCCACTGCCACAATTCCTTCTCGCGAAGCTACGTGGGCCAGCAGGATACCCCCCGTTACATCCCCTACTGCGTAGACATGCGGCACGTTCGTTCGCATGTGTTCATCTACGCCGATGCCCGTTCTCTCCACAAGCAGTCCGATAGACTCCAAGCCAAGCTCTTCCACATTCGGACGCCGACCCACGGCAAGTAGTGTCTTGTCCACCTCAAGCACAGTCTCTTTGGAATCGCTCTCTATGGTGACAGCATGCTTGCCATTGCGCATCGCTGCCTTGGACACTTTGCTAGCTATGTGGACTTTTACCTTCGCCTTCTTTAGCAGACGTTCAACCTCCGCCCCGAGGTCAGCGTCCAGAGTGGGAAGCAACCGTGGCAATACCTCCACGATGGTTACCCGCACGCCACAAGCACCAAAGAGCGTCGCGAACTCAACACCGATGGGGCCACCCCCAATCACCAACAGGCTTTCTGGTAGACACTCCAAAGCCAGGGCCTCATCGCTGCTCAGCACGTCGGGCCCGTCGAGGCCCGGTACGGGCAGTGGCGCAGGGCGCGAGCCCGTGGCAATCACGTAATCCCTGGCCGAAACTCGTTCCAGCCCATCCGCCGTCATCACCTCTAACACAGATGGCGAAACGAAGCGCGCCGTACCGAAAAGCAGGCGCACCCCAGCTTTGTCCAGGAGAAGCTTCACACCACCAGTCAGGCGACGTACGACTGCATCCTTCCGTTTCTGTGCTGCAGTCCAGTCGAGCCTCACTTCACTGACAACTATGCCATAGTCCGACGCCTTCCGTGCCAGTTTCAGAACTTCCGCAGTTCGCAGCAGAGTCTTGGTAGGGATACACCCCCGGTTCAGACAAACTCCCCCTACCCTGTCCTTTTCAATCAGCACGACCTTGGCACCCAACTGCGCAGCCCTCAACGCTGCAACATACCCACCTGGCCCAGCACCAACAATAGCGATGTCAGAACGAATTGTCATAGGATGCTCCTCAATTAAGCTAGTACCAAATATGGCTGTTCTACGAGTTGCCTGATCCGCTGTAGAAAGCGAGCCGCCGGCGCGCCATCTACCAGCCGATGATCGAAGGTAAGACTCAGAATCATCATCCGCCGCACACAAATCTGCCCGTCGTGGACTGCTGGCTTTTCATGCAACCGCCCAGCACCCAGGATTGCACACTCTGGCAAGTTTATGATAGGCGTAAAGGAATCAATGTCATACATGCCCAGATTGGTGATCGTGAATGTGCCTCCAGTCAGATCGTCTGGTGTGCTCTTTCCTGCATGTGCACGCGCTGCCAACTCACGAAGAGTGCGACCGATCTCAGCAATGCCTTTCTGGTCCGCACTACGAATCACGGGTACCAGCAAGCCACGTTCAGTGTCAACTGCCACCCCTACGTTGATATGTGACAGCGGCTGAATCTCCTCGTCGGCAAGACGGACGTTCATGTACGGGTATTCGCGCAGCGCCCTTGCCACAATTGCCACCAGGATATCCGTGTAAGAAACAGCAAAGCCAAGTGAGGGCTCAAGCTGCTCTTTGAGCCGCGCGCGAAGCTGTACGAAATCAGTAGCATCTACTTCAGTGGTCAGCGTGACACGGGCCGTCGTGTGCGCACTTGTACTCATGCGCTGCGCGATAACGCCTCGCAGACCCGTCAGGGGCACAGCCTCTGACACTGGCGGCGCAGCAGAAGGCTCCTCTCCACGAGCCTCTAAGGAAACCCTTGCTAACGCAGTTTCTACGTCTGCCTTGGTAACGCGCCCACCTGGCCCAGTCCCTTGCACTTCAGAGAGTTCGAGACCCGCTTCTGCAGCCATCCTGCGTGCCACAGGAGTAGCAACCGGCTGCGCCTCGAGATAGGCGCGGACGTCCCGCTCCACAATGCGCCCTCCAGGCCCGCTGCCCTTCACACGCGAGAGGTCTACGTTTCGCCGCGCAGCTACCTTGCGCGCACGAGGCGAAGCAAAGATCCGCCTGAGAACTGGCACCTCCACGGGAGCTTCTGCAACAGAGCTGACTTCACTGATCTGAGCAGCCTCTCCCACCCGCGTAGACTTGGGAATCCGATATGCACTGATGTCCTCGTCCGGCGCAGCAATAAGCCCAACCACGGCCAGCACGGGCACCTTGTTCCCTGCGCCATAAAAGATCTTGCGCAACACGCCGTCTGCTGGCGCTTCTACCTCCAACACGGCCTTGTCGGTCTCGATCTGATAGAGAGGTTCCCCCTTTTGCACAGCCTGTTCCACGTCTACGAACCACTTGATAATGGTGGCTTCATCCATTGTCTCGCCCAAGACGGGCAGGATAACTTCAACTGCCATGTGGTCTCCTTTGGCCTGAAATTGCAGCGCAAGAGCCGGTAGAGCAGTTTCGCATATTATTGTACATCACAACGTCCAATTCCCCCACTTACAATGTGCTGCGTACGGCCGCTGCAATCTGTTCTGTGCTGGGAATGGCTGCTGCCTCCAGGGGCTCGCTCATAGGAACAGGAACATCCGCCGCCGCCACGCGAACCATTGGCGCGTCCAAATAGTCAAACGCCGCCTCGTTAACCAGAGTGAACAGCTCGCTGATGAAGCTGCCCGTCTTGTATGCTTCGGTCACTCCCACCAGACGCCCCGTCTTCTTCACCGACTTGACAATGGTATCCAAGTCCAGGGGTTTGAGTGTTCGGGGATCAATCACCTCCACACTGACCCCCTCCTCGGCCAGCAGTTCGGCAGCCTCGAGGGTCCGGTATCGCATACGCGAATAGGCAACGACAGTCACATCATTCCCCTCGCGCACAACATCGGCAACGCCCAAAGGAATCAGATACTCGTCCTCAGGAACAGGACCCTTGACCTTGTACAACATTTTATGTTCGATAAACATAATGGGGTTGTCGTCACGAATGGCCGTCTTTAACAGTCCTTTTACGTCATAAGGAGTAGCCGGCATCACTACGTAGATGCCTGGAAAATGCAGCCACAGGGCTTCCAAGCTCTGCGAGTGATGAGCAGCGATACAGCGTCCTGTACCACCTTGCGTACGAATCACCATGGGTACGGTTGTTTTACCACCGAACATGTAGCGATTCTTGGCTCCCTGATTGGCAATCTGGTCCATAGCCAAGGGTGTGAAGTCAACGTACATGATCTCGGCCACCGGTCGCATGCCAGCCATAGCCGCACCCACTGCGGCCCCACCGATGGCAGCCTCAGAAATCGGGGTATCACGCACACGCTCGGCACCATAGACTTCAAAGAGGCCTCGCGTGGCGCCATAGGCACCTCCATAGAGCCCCACATCCTCGCCCATGACAAAGACCCGTGGGTCACGGGCCATTTCCTCCTGCAAAGCCTCATTAATGGCCCGCCAGTACGCGATTTGGCGTATTGTGCTGTCATCGCGTATGCTCTGTCTCAATTCACGCTCAGCTCGCACATCCGCTGGCGTCGGCTTCCTGACTATATACACATCCGCATACAACTCGGAAGGAGACGGTAACGGGGAGTTCAATGCGAAATCTGTAGCGGCCTTGATGGCTAATGCAGCCTGCTGTTCTATCTCAGCAATCTCCCGCTCCGTTGCCGCGCCTTCGGCTTTCATGCGCGCTTCAAGCGTGATGATGGGATCGCGCTTCTTCCATTCCCCTTCCTCTTTCCGAGTACGGTACCCACGCGGATCGGAACGAGAGTGACCAAACCACCGATAGGTCTTGCACTCAACCAAAGATGGCCCGCCGCCCTGCCTCGCGCGTTCCACTGCCTTCCTCACTGCTGCCCGCACAGCGAAAAAGTCCATCCCATCTACTACCTCACCTGGCATGTCATAAGCACAGACACGCGCAGCAACGTCTGAGAGCTTTGAGGCCTTGGCAAAGGGCACAGACATGCCATAAAGATTGTTCTCCACAATATAGATTACTGGCAAAGACCATATAGAGGCCAAGTTCAGCGATTCATGAAAGTTGCCCGTATTTGACGCTCCATCGCCAAAGAAACAGAGCACCACCTTGTCCTGCCCTTGCACCTTTACCGCCAAAGCGGCCCCTGTGGCTACGGGGATATTTCCACCAACAATGCCCGTGGCTCCCAGGTTGCCCCGCTGCACATCAGCAATATGCATCGAGCCACCACGTCCCTTACAATAGCCTGTGGCCCGTCCACACAGCTCAGCCATCATCTTGTTCAGGTGCTCTTGCTTGTCCTGTGGGGTCCTGGCCAGACTGTCGCCTCGTGCATGACAATGCCCGTGACCCCGGTGTGTGCTCGTGATCAGGTCATCCTCGCGCAGCGCCGAAATCGCGCCCACGGCCACGGCTTCCTCACCAGCGTACAGGTGCGAAGCCCCCTTGATGAGGTTCTTGCCCAAAAGGTCGTAGACGGTCTCCTCGAAACAGCGAATCTCCAGCATCTGCCGCAGATAGTTAAGCAGGTCTGCTTTGCTCACGCGCTCTTCGCGCATAAGCGTTTTCAGACCTTTCTCTGCTGAAACTTTTTTTCTAGCCATAGACTTACTGCGCCTCCATTGTAGTAGTCATGTGCCCTACTCCGCGTGTAGCTCCTTGCCAAAACCTCCCCCTGGGTGATAGCGCGCGAAGTCTTCCTTCGTAAATCCACTGGCCACGCCGGCGGCGATAGCCAGTGCGTCCCCCATAGCCATGCTCGCAGCAATGCTAGACAGGTGTGTCCATCCAGCGATACCCTGTCCCAGGTCTGGACCGATATCCAAAAGTACATCAGCATTGCGGCCCAGCGTGGAATCTGGTGTACCAGTGATAGCTACCAGATGTGGCCCGATATGCTTGATCAGCGGCAGCATTCTGAGAATCTCATCACTCTCACCACCATAGGAGATGGCAATCACCAGATCATCTCGAGTAATGCTACCTATATCGCCATGATGGCTCTCCCCACCGTGCACAAAGAAGGCAGGAATACCCACGCTGGCCATTGTCGCGGCTACCTTGCGCCCGATGTGTCCCGATTTGCCCACCCCAAAGAGTATAGTGCGCCCTTTGCAGGCCAGGATCATATCCACGACGCGCTCGAAACCCTTATCCAACCGCTGGCCCAAGGCGCGAATGGCATCCGCTTCCAAGCCAAAGACTCTGCGTGCTTCCTCCAGGCTCATTGGATTGCTTCCTCCCTATCCTGATGCCAACTCGACATTAGTGTGCGAAGGCTCACTGGCAAGCATTCTACACAATCTTCACCTCAACTCCCAGGCTGCGAGCCTGTGCCACGAAATCGGTCGGGGCCGCGTCGTCTGTGATGAGGATGTCTATCTCTTTCAGTGGCACCACAGTAGCCAGGCCTTTGCGGCCAATCTTGCTGGAGTCAATCACAGCGATCACCTGCTCACAGGCCCTGACTGATGCACGATCGACTTCCGCATCGAGCACGGTCGCGGTGGTGGCTCCTACTTCTACACTCAGCCCCCCTGCACCAAGGAACATCTTGTCCGCGTGCAACTCGGCCAGACTAGAAATGGTCTGAGGACCTGCAGCGACTTCCTGCAGTGGCAGGTAAAGCCCGCCCAGCAGGATCAAGCGCACTCCACTCCAGGACCCCAGTTCACGCACAATGGGCACCGAACTGGTAATGACTGTTAGGTGTCCCGAGGTCAGAATATCACGCGAGATATGCCGGGCTACGTATACCACTGTCGTTCCAGAGTCCATGATAATGACATCACCGTTCTCCACCATTGCGGCCGCCGCCCGCCCAATGCGCTGTTTTTGCTCTCTATGCATGAGCATCTTCTGGTTGAAGGACCACTCCAAGATTGTCTGGGGGACACTGACGGCTCCGCCCCGCACACGACGCAACAGCCCGCGCGCTTCCAGGTGTTCGAGATCGCGGCGGATGGACACCTCCGACACACCGAACTTCCGGCTGAGGTTAGACACCTGCACCATACGTGCATTAGCTAGATCCTCGAGAATCGCAAGCCTTCGTTTTTCACTTGGCCCGAACATAACCAGGCCTCCTTCCGCAACAGCTTGGCCGGCAAAGCCGTACTCACCCAGTCGCTTTCGTTGTCCTTTCGGAATGATTATACTACTGTTTCGAAACGTGTCAAATTACTGTTACACTGCGTGCCTTTTGTTCTTCCATCATATTGCACTATAATAGCTCAGGTCCTTCAAAGCCGATTCTGTGGCAAAGAAAAACTGAATTCACGCTATCACAGGAGCGGACAATGTACACATTTGGCGAGTTGACTGAAGCCTTGATCAACGGCAACGCTGACAAGGTCAAAGAACTGACGCAGGCCGCTTTGGGCAACCGCATCCAACCTCTGTCTACTTGCTACAAGCAGTATCTGAAGGATCCTCAGCAAGACATTTGACGCAACTGCGAATATGCGCTATAATTGACAAAGACTTGCGCGAGGCTGGTACATGCGTGTTAGCTAAGCTGTGGAGACGTCGGTACAGACAAGACGTCACAACGTCCACAGCGAAGGCTAGATGAAGCTCGGTCATAGGCTGTCGATACCATCAACGCAGATGCCAAGGCCGCGTTTTCATGTAATAACGCCCAGGCGCATACGGCAAGGAGGTGGTAATCCGTTGACACAGGAAGGAAAGAGACAGCGGCTTGAAGTCACAGGCACAGTGGTCGAGGCCCATCCTAACGCAATGTTCCGCGTTGACCTAGATACTGGTCAACGGGTTCTGGCCTACCTGTCTGGCAGAATGCGCCGCTACTATATCAAGGTCCTACTCGGTGATAAGGTCAAAGTGGAACTGTCACCTTATGACTTGGAAAAAGGCCGCATTGTGTACCGCTACAAGAAACATTAACAGTAGCGTGGACAAATGAAGCATTTCCTGCAGCGTCTGACAGAACTGGTGAAGGGTACACTAGCATTGCGCTGCTCACGAGGCAAGAACCAACCCAGGACACAGAAGGGAGAAATGACAGAGCGATTGACTATTGGACAAAGAGTTGTCCATCGCCGCTACGGGGCCGGAGTCGTCGTTGAGGTGCGACAAGGCAAAGAAGACGAGGAACACGAAAGCTATTATGTCATAGACATTCCGAGCAGTGCTCTCAAGGTGTACCTGCCGGTGAGTGCGGCTCAGCAGGCCAACTTGCGCAGAGTTTCCAGCCGTCGCAGGATGAACCACGCGCTGAAAATCCTTTCCGGAGAGCCTGAGGAACTCCCCAAGGACTACCGAGAGCGGGGCTCTTTCGTGCAAGAATTGATGAAAGATGGTGTCGTTGACTCTCTGGCGCAGGTTGTCCGCGATTTGGTTGCATTGCAAAGTAGGAAGAGCATGTCCAGCATGGAGCTAGCCCTGGTCACCAATGCCAAGCGCCGACTCGCGGGCGAGCTCGCGCTAGTGTTGGACATTGACTTAGCCCAGGCGGAGCAACGCATTGAGAACGCCCTCCGTAGAGACGAGGTAGAGTAGCCTTCAACCCTGCGGTTCAAGCCGCAAAGCGTGCCCTAATCACCCCCCACTTGACTTGCCACCTATCCCCACACCTACGGCCAAGGCCAGGGTTAGATGACCAGCTTATCGAACGCCTGGTACCTCACGCCATCACTGCCCAGCCCCGCATGACCGCGCTGAACAGAGATACGCACCCCACACGATGCCATAGGCACCGTACACACTCGATGCAAAGCGCCCTTCCACCTCCACCGCGCGGTCAGTGCAATAGCACAGCTACCAGCCATTGTCAACGTTTCCCATCCTGCTCTGCTTGCCTTCCCATCATTCATGCCGTATACTGTCTACCATGAAGATTCGGGCATGTACCCTTATCTTGATTGCGCTCCTCATCGCGCTGCTGGGGCTGCTGGCTACGCACAATGGGCGCTACCTGGCGCTGTTCGGAGACCAGGTGCGTCTGCGCGAGTGGGTGCGGAGTTGGGGAGCCTGGGCGCCGCTGGCGACGGTTGCGCTGCAGATGGCCCAAGTGCTATTGGCGCCTATCCCTGGCCACGTGGTGGGGCTGGCAAGTGGCTATCTCTTCGGCGTGGCCTGGGGCACATTCTACAGCGTACTGGGCACGGCGCTGGGGTCGCTCATCGCTTTCTCACTGGCGCGCGCCTACGGTCGTCCGCTGGTAGAGCGTCTGGTGCCTCCCCAAACCCTGGTACGGCTGGACGCTGGAGCGCAGCGGCGAGCATTGTCCTTCTTCGTGCTGGTCTTCCTGCTGCCCTTCTTGCCCGATGACCTGGTCTGCTTCGTGGCCGGACTGACCCCTATCCCCATCCCCGCGCTAATGTTGGCCGTGCTGGCCGGGCGTCCCCCCGGCATCCTCGTCTCCTGCTGGCTGGGAGCAAACGCAGCTGGGCTCAGCACGGCACAATGGGTGGTGGTCATCGCTGGCTCAGCGCTGCTGGCAGTGCTGTTCCTGCTCTACGGTAACCAACTTCAGGAGTGGGCCATGAGCCTGACGGAGCGCCTATCGCAATGATGAAGCGCGCCTCGTAACTCGCTACTCACTACTCCTACTCTCATAGTCCTCAATGGCTTTGTGCAGAGCATCAGCGCCCAGGTTCGAGCAGTGCATCTTCAGCGGTGGCAGGCCATCCAACCCACCAGCGACCGTCCTGTTGGTGATCTTTTTGGCCTCTTCCAACGTTTTGCCCTTGGCCATCTCAGTAACCATGCTGGATACAGCAATGGCGGCAGCACAGCCAAAGGTCTTGAACTTGATGGCCTCGATGCGGTCATCATTGACTTTGATGTATACGGTCATCACATCCCCACACACGGGGTTGCCCACTTCGCCGATGCCGTCGGCATCGGGAATCTCGCCCACGTTGCGCGGGTTCATGAAATGTTCCATTACCTTTTCACTATACATGCATGTTGTTTCCTTCAATCACTAATCGTGTTGTACACAGGTCACCCAACCTAACGTGCTGACGTAACCTGCGCGGTTGGGTTGCTAGCGCTGTGGCTCACCCTGGTTGGGACCGGTTGGCGGAGAAGGGCGGTACGGCGTGGGAATGTACTCCACCGAGGGGCGGCGCTGCGCAGCCTGCGGATAGAGGTCCATCAGCGCGTAGATCTCCTTGGGCATGTCCTCGGAGACCGGCAGGCCCATCTCGCGTGCCTCCTCAACCGAAATGGGATAGTCATGTGTCCAGTGGCCCTCGCTGAGCTTCTTGGCTACCTGGCGCGCTTTCTTTTCCTCCATGTTATTGCCGCGCAGTAAGCTGTACACCGTGTGGTGCACCTGGTTAATGGCCTTGCGCGCCATATCAGCCATGATCAGTGTCTGGTCATCGCGATTCGGATTCTCTATCTCCATCGCGGCCAAGACAGAAGCGGCAGGGTAGTAGTTGCCTTGCGAGAGCGCCAACTGCGGGTCCACCGGACCAAGGACGCCGTTGGGGTCCATCACGATCTCATCCGCAGCAAGTGCTACAAGCGTGCCACCAGACATGGCATAGTGCGGGACGAAGACAGTCACGTCAGCTTTGTGACGGCTGAGCGCACAGGCAATCTGCTCCGCAGCCAGCACCAGGCCGCCAGGGGTGTGCAGCACAATGCCAATAGGCACATTTTCATCGGTGAGACGTATGGCACGCAGGACACGTTCCGAGTCTTCGATGTCTATGTAGCGCCTGATAGGGATGCCCAGAAAGCTCATCGTCTCCTGGCGATGGATGAGCGTGATCAGGCGCGTACCGCGCTTCCGCTCGATAGCATCTATGACCATGCGGCGGCGTGCCTTTATGGCGCGTTGCTTCAACATAGGCAGCAGAGTGGACAGCAGGAACAGTATCCACACAATGTTAAAGATGTCACCCAGTCCCATGATGCTTCCTCCTTCAGACATGCGAATTGCAACCCGGACAATAGACCCTTACCATCCCAGGCATGCGTTGTCAAGAGAATTGTAGCACAGCACCAGGATTCTGTCCACCCAAGGACGATGCCAAGTATCCAACACAGGCAGCCACTCTCGGTTGCAGAATCACCCCTACAGAAGCCGCTGGATTCTGCCCCCTCCCACTCTGCGCTGTTATCTCCTCAGTCCCCAGGGTCCGGTCCCTCATTCACATAGTGCACTAGCTCTTCCACGCTTAATTGCTCGATACCCAGCTTGTCCAACGTACGACCGCGCCGCCAATAGTCGGTCTGGTGGATGATACAAGCCAGGCGAATGATGCTGTCCATGCCGCGCACGGATACGCCATAGCGTTGTCCAAGTGCAGCAATCGGCACCAGGCTCATGGGCACATCCTCGGTGATATAGCGATGCTGCAAAGTGGCCGGGGCCATAATGCCGTAGTACCCTGACTGATTGTGGATTGCTTCGTACAAGTTGTTTCCGTACGCGTTATAGGCCATCTTCAGCCATTCTTGGGCCGTGCGGGCACGAATGCCCATTGCCGAGGCAACCGTCACGCGCTCCCGATCGAGCGCTTCCAGTATCCGCGCCACTGAGGGAGTCACCCCGTCAATGTAGAACTCAAACTCACCCCTGGTAGATTCGATGCGCGCAGCGTTCAGCAAGGCCAGCCCAGGGTGGAAAATGGCTCCCATGTTGTTCAGGCTGGTGTGCAGCACACTCACTCCATCAATGAATCGCGGGTAGGCGGCTGCCAGGGCGTCCAGCACCCGTGTCGTGCGCGTGGCTGGCAGCGCTGCTATCGGCACAGCCTCCTTAATGCGAAAAATGCGCGCCTGAGCTGGACCTTCTGAACGGCTAGCGTATATGAGCGTCTCCGCCTCGGCCACGCTGACGTCGGCCTGGCAGGCACTGTCGCGCAGCACTTTGACGAATTCGAGGGCACCGCCCGTCCGGCCCGGATTCAGCAAGACGATTTGCCCATCGCGCAGGTGAGGAGCGGCGGCGGCAGCAATGTCGGCGTGAGCTGAAGCAGGCACAACAACCATCACAATATCGGCTTCAGCTAGAGCCTCGCGCATATCCGAGGTGACCAGAGCCAGATGACCAAAGCCCCGTGGTCCACCGTCATAGCTCTCAAGATCAATCCCGCTGCGCATTTTGATAGCAGACACGTGCTCGGCGGTCCGATTGTATAGGCTAACGGGAAAACCCATCAAGGCCAGGTGAGCAGCCATAGCCTTGCCACCGTGTCCAGCGCCGATGACAAGATAGCGAGACGATTTCTTCATAGTACCCCCCATTTCATGCAAGGTGTAATACGATCAAACGCGACGAATGCCCAGGCGGGCCATGCGTTCTTCCTCTGACAGAGGTCGGCCCGTGGTTGGCTCCACAGCCACGCAGGCGCCGCGTGCGTCAATGCGCATGACCATTTCACCCCGCGCATAGCGATTATTGCGCAGGTGTGGCGCATCGAGGATACCGCAGGTCACGGCCCGCGCCAGAGTAGCCGGGTCAACAAAAGGATCAGATACTTCTGGCCCAGCGAGAGCGCGGATAGCAGACAGGGTTACCTGCGCCTCCTGGATGAGTTCTTCCTTGCGCGCCTGTACAGCCGGGTCAACGGTCATGTCCGGCGCGCCGCGCAGCACATTCTCGATGCTGCGCCGGGCCATTGCACACGCCTCAATCACGTCTTCGGCCGTAGCGGCATGATGAGCTTCGATATGAGCTACCACGTGCACGATATGTGGACGCAGCGCCATCTGAAGGTATACGCTGGCTGCCAGGTGAGCTCGAGCCGCGTTTATGTCTAGAGGGTAGCTGAACAGCCCGGTGCGTGTCTGCCGCCAAATGCGGAAGTCCGGCCCATCCAGGGGTGCCACAATCTCCAGTGCGGCCAGCATTTTGGCCAAGTCCATCGCATCAGAAACTCCCGGTGGAGTATTGAACATCAGTTGAGCGATGTAATCTCGCACACCGAAAGCGCGGGCATTGTAAGCTGACAGATAGGCAGAGGCCACAAAGATCACATCTGGTGCATCACGCAATACCCAGTGATGGGGCTCGTTCAGTTCTACCGGGATGCCATGCTCTCCGTACCAAGCCATCACTTTCTGGTGCTCGCGGATAGAGCCCTCCAGATCCCAGGGGCCGCGTCCATCCATCTGGTTGAACCAGAAGATAGGAATAGCACACCAGGCTATGTTGATCGTCTCCACGTACATCTCAGCCAGACGAAGAAAGTCGTCAGTGCCCGAATAGGTACGCATGAGAGGATAGTTGCCGCGGCGGCTGGCAGCATATAGGGCACGAAAATCCTCGGGACTGCGCACAGGCACCCCGCCCGCGCCCCGTTGGCGGGGGTCCTGGCGCTCCGGGTGGAAGAAATTCTCCTGACCATCCTGGTCCACGCCCAGAGAGACCACGTCCAGCACACGTGCCTCCGCAATCCGGGCAACGCCAGCCAGCGTGGCCTCCATGGTTGGCAGGCCAAAGTGGTGGCGCAATAGCGGATAGGGCTTCTTCCAGTTGATGCGGGCGACACTGCTCTGGGGGAAATCCTCTTCTGACAGCTCACCAACCGGTTGGCCTTTCAGATAAGCCAGCACAACTTCCTCCGGCTCGCTCCCATCGAACACACGCTCGAAGAAACCGATAGAGGAGGCCCGCTCTGCTACCGGCGGCGTACCACCAAAGACAAAGCGCACGCCCTCCGTTCGCAAATCATCAGCGGCTTCTGCGAATTCGCCTAACAGCCGTTCGCCATTGTCCGGCGTCAACCGGTAAGAGACCCCTATCAAATCGGCGTTTTCGCGGGCCGCCACCTCAACAAAGGTCTCGATAGGCACCGCGGGCCCCAGGAATATGGTGCGCCAGCCGGCAGCTTCTGCCAGCCGCAAAAAGTTCATCACACCTGCAACGTGGACACATTCGCCCAGAGATCCCGCAACTACTGTCTTCTTTTGCGTTTCCTTACCCATTGCTACCTCTAAGACCTTGTAGTAGCGACTTCAGTCAGCCTACGAGCGCGAAAGGCGACTTGCGTCGCCACTATGAACCAGGCAGATTACTGGTGATGGCGACTGGGTCTGTAGATGAGCTCATCATCAGAGCTACCCCACCCAGCAGCCCCACCTGATCTCCCAGCGCCGCAGGCACAATAGGCGTCTCGCGCTGCACAGGCGTGATGGCCCGCTCACGCACCAGTGCACGCACGGGGCCGAAGAGCAAGGCCCCCAGCTTGCTCACCCCACCGCCCAGGATGACTACGTTTGGGTCAAAGATGTGGATCAGGCCCACCACGCCAATGCCCAGGTAATGTGCCGCACGCTCAACAGCTCGCAGCGCCACCTCATCCCCTTGCTGCGCCGCTTTGCCCACCATCTCTGCCGTGAGCTCCGCGCCGCTTTGCAGCACCTCGGACAGCGACGAGCCTTGCCCTTGGCGGATCAGCTCCGCGGCGTGGCGCGTGATAGCTGGGCCAGAGGCCATCACCTCCAGGCAGCCGACGTTACCGCAATTGCAGCCCGGCCCCGTGGGTTCCACCGTCATGTGGCCCAGTTCACCGGCCAGGCCATGTGCGCCCAGCAGCAACTGCCCCCCACAAATGACACCCCCACCGATGCCTGTGCTGATGGTCAGGTAAACGACGTCGGAGCAACCGCGCCCCGCCCCAAAGCGGTATTCGGCCAGGCCAGCCACGTTCGCATCGTTGCCCACACAGACAGCCAGTTTGAACTCCTCTGACATTATGTCACGCAGCGGTACGTTGTCCCACCCCGGCAAGTTGGGCGCCGTGATGATTACACCCGTACGCGGATCAAGCGGACCAGGCGAGCCGATGCCAATGCCCAGCACTGCCTCCCGCTCTGTGTCGCCCAGCACCTGCTGGATGGCCTCTTTCATGCGTCCCAGCACGGCCTGCGGCCCCTCGCGCGCCAGCGTAGGCTGCCGTGTCTGCCGCAGAATGTTCCCTTCCGCGTTTGTCAGGCAAGCCCTTATCTGTGTGCCGCCCAGGTCCACACCAACGATGTATTTGTGTGCCATTCTCTCCTCCACGGTTGTCGGTTACCAGTTGCCGGTTCCCGGTTACCGATTGGCCGTTCGCCTCGCAACGACGAGGCAGTTGGCGGTGCTGGTCCGCATACGGGCTTTGCCATCCGCTGCTGACTCGCCTTATACTACCACAAAGACATGAAGACACAAAGAACGCAAATCACTTGGGGAATCGCCAACGGAAGGTCTGCGGCACAACGGACAGACTGCTCCTGGCAACCTTCGCACCCCGGTGATCTGGCCATCCGCGAACGGCGTCACCCCACTGTAGCCGGGTCTTCGCGGCGAATGCGCCAATCGACGTGCCTCAGCGCATTCGTGTATTCGTGCAACCTATTCGTGGATGGCACCACCAACTGCCAACCGGTAACTGGCAACCAGTCTCTTCGCATCCGCTTGACAGAAATGCGCCCGGTACGCCGCCGTCTCGCGCAGCAACTCCTCCACTTCGCGCCGTGTGATTCGCTCCGCGCCCTCATCCCTCACGCCGCCGCCCTCGACGATGATGGCATCATCCCGCTCTTCAAGAGGTGACGCTAGCCCGCGAGCCATCAGCCAGCGCACGCCAGCCCGCACCGTGCACACGCGGTGGGCCAGGGCCGCCGCCAGCGCCTCCCACTCCAACCGCCCGTCATAGGCGCTCAGCGCGTGCTTGACCAGCCCTGTCAAGCGCCGCAGAAAGGCATCCATCGCATCCAGCTCTGGGTCTATGGCGAACAGGTAGACCTGCTCCGGCTTCACGCGGTCCAGCGCTTGCTCCAACACGCGCGGCCCAGGCGGAATAGTCCACACCACCAGAGCTGATCCGGGCTGCAATTCATCCCTCCCACGCGCCGCAAAGCCTGTCACGGCAGCGGCTTCCGCCCAGAGCTGCATACCGCTCTCCTCCCACAGCGCCTGCAGCGCAGCCAGTGGGTCCAACGCCGCCCGGTAATCAGCCACGTTCGGCACCGCAAGCGGCGCTTCGACCTCCACCACCGGCCTCTCCACCAGTCGCGCGTCCACCCACTGCAACTGCAGGCGGCGCTCACCGCGAAAATCGCTGGCACGCAGCACGTAAGCCAGGTCAAAGACGCCCTCTGGCACGGGCAAATCGGCACTGTGCCACCACAGTGCCTGCTGCGTGTTTCCCTCCTCGTCTTGCAACTCCAGGCGACGGTGTTCGCTCGTGCGGCCGATGGTGCGCTTTTCTGTCACGCGCACGCGCCGCGTGGCCAGGCACAGCGGCGGATTGCCCGCACCGAAAGGCGCCAGTCGCGAGATTTCGTCCAGCAGATCGAGGGTCAATTCGGGCAGCGAGAAGTAGGCTTCGACGGCCAGCTCCGGTTCGGGAGGCACCTCACCCACCAACTTGGCCACCGTCTGCGTCAAGGCACTTCGCAATTCAGGGATGCGCTCTGCAGCGATGGAAAAGCCGGCAGCCATAGGATGCCCGCCGTAGCTGCCCAGCAAGTCGTGGTGCGCAGCTAAGGCGGCGCGGATGTCCACCCCCGGTACTGAACGCGCCGAACCGCGCGCTGCTTCACCAGGCGGGGTGGCAATCAGCACTACAGGCCGGTAGTAGCGTTCTACCAGGCGGCTGGCGGCAATGCCTAGTACTCCTCCCGGCCAATTGGGGTGCGCAAGCACGAGCACGGGGCTGGAAACCAGCGAACGGTCCCGCTCCACCTGCCCCTGCGCTGCCGCCGTGACCTGACGGCTGAGAAAGCGGCGGCGTACGTTCAGCGCCTCCATCTCAGCAGCAATGGTACGCGCGCGCACCAGGTCCTGGGTCAGAAAAAGCTCCACACCCGCCGAGGCTTGGGCCAGGCGGCCCAGAGCATTCAGACGTGGAGCCACGGCATAGCTGATGTGGTCCTCATCCAGAGTTGCAGGGCTTATCTCAGCCACTTCCAGCAGCGCCTGCAGGCCTACGCGCGCCCCACAGCGCAGCGCTTGCAGGCCGCGCTGTAGCAGGTAACGCACGTCGCCACGCTGCGGCACTACGTCCGCCACGAGGCCCAAGGCCACCAGATCCAGCCCGCGTTCCGTCACGCCCAGCGCCTGTGCCAACTTGAACGCTACGCCCACGCCGGATAGGTCGTGCAGCGGGTGGTCCTGCGGCAGGCGGTTGGGATTGATGATGGCCTGAGCTTTGGGCAGCGTGGGAGGCAACGCATGGTGGTCTGTGATCAGCACGTCCAGGCCCATGTGACGCGCCAGGGCAATGGGCTCATGCGCAGAGATGCCTGTGTCGCACGTCAGCAGCACGCGCACGCCACGCCCCAAGAAAGGCTGCAGAGACCGCCAGTGCACGCCGTGTGACTCTGTGCGGCGGTCGGGGATATACCATTCCACCAAACCACCCAGTTCGCGCAGTGCCTCCACCAGCAGGGCCGTGGCCGTTAGGCCATCCACGTCAAAGTCGCCCCACACCAGGATCCGCTCGCCACGAGCAATGGCTCCCTGGAGCCGCTCTACGGCCAGACCCATGTCGGGCAATTCCAGGGGTGGGCTCGGCTCGTAGTGCTCAGGGTCGAGGAAGGCGAGCGCTGCCTGGGGCGTCAGCAGGCCCCGGCTCACCAGCGCCTGCGCCACCAGGGCATGCCCCCCCACAGCAGCCTGCAGTTCAGCCGGAACGTCCACCGGTTGCGGCTCCAACCACTTCATACCGACCTCATTTTACGGCAGAGGGCGCTGAGGTTTTTGATCCCTCTGCGTTCTCTGCGAAGCGTCTCGCCTTCTCTTTGGCGAGGCTGCGGTCTCTGCGGTAAGACCTACGCCCCCTCAAAAAGGAATGGGCGCAATGCTCTCCAGGTCAATCTCTTCCAAGCCGGCCTCAATGCGCTCTACCTCCTCCAGCTCGGCCAGCACTCCGGCTTGCACATCCTCACGGCACAGCGAGCGGTACACGCAGTAGCGGCACAGGCGCTCGTTCTCCGTCAGCGGGAAGACCTCTTCGCCTCGCCCTTTTATCTCCCGCAGCAGTGCCTCGAGGAAGGCATCATCGGCGGCGAACTGCTCTGTACTGTACGCAAGACGCTCCGCCTGCGCAGGGAACTCGGCGAACCAGTAGAGCATCTCCACCTGCTGTGGAGCTATCGCCACACCGTCGTTGAGCGTCGTCCCGGCCTCCACCAGTACGAAAGGATAGATGCGCGTCTGCAGGCGTTGGCGGAGCCATTTCCAACTGCTGCGACGCTGCCCCGTCTTCCAATCCACGATGACCCAGCGCTCGCCCGGCTGCCCTGCCAACAGGTCGTACCTGGCCTCCAGCCGGTAGTCGCCCCATCCCACGGACAGCGTTACCTCCGCTTGGCGCACATCGTCCGGCAGACCCTGCGGCGGCGCATCTCGGTAGTTGGCCCACCAACGAGCCAGGTCAGAGTCAACTGCTGCGACAGCTTGCAGCGCTTCAACAGAGACACCAGAGTGCAGTTGGCGCATCAGGCGGTGGAAGGCATGGCCCCGCTGCATGTGCCGTTCGAATTCCAGCGCGTCTGCCGTCTCTGGCGCGGGCCAGCGGCAGTGCTCCACATAGCGCAGTTGAAAACGCCGCGCGCAATCCACATAGTCCTGCAAGCTGCTCTGGCTGAAGACAAACCCCTCAGGCAGCATTCCATTATCCTCCCGCAGGTTCAATCTTATCCTCACGCAAGTTCGGTTCTATCAACCTGCGGGAGGATGCCTGACCCTGACGCTGTTCCCAATAGGTGCGCAGCATGGTGAAGGCCACCGCTGGCTGCTTGGGGTCTGCCTCTCTCTTGCCTGTGTTCCAGGTCACGATCAACTCCCGCTTGGCACGGGTGATGCCCACGTACAGGAGACGCAATCGCTCACTGATGTAATCCAGGCGCGCCTGACGTGAAGGCTCTCCTTCCATATAGGCTGGTCCGTCTGGGCGGAGTGCCTCCAACTGCCCCAGGGCCTCAGCTACGAGACTCAACCCGTCGCGCACGTACCAGAGTTCGCCTCTGTAGCGGTCCAGTTCACTGCCCGACGGAAAGTCATAGTTGTTCACCGCAGTGAGGTGCACGCGGTCCCACTCCAGCCCCTTGGCGCGATGCATGGTCGCCACCACGACCCGCCCCTTGTAGCGCTCAGGGTCAAAGCCAGTATCCTCCGCCGACAGGCCCACAAAGCGGCGTTCGTTGCGGGCTACCACGTGCAACTCCCGGGCCAGCTCGGCCAGCCGCCAGCGTGGGTTGGCGTCGCTGTAGTCGCGCAGCACCACAGCAAAGTGATAGGCACGAGCCAGGTCTGCAGGCTCATCAAAGAGGTCCTGAGACAGGGTGAGCAGCAACTGGTCAATGGGCAGGCCCGCCGCCTTGTGCCAGCGCTGTGCTTTCTCCCGGAATCCGAGCAGCAATTCAAAGCCCTCCTCGTCCTCGCCGAAATCCTGCTCGCGCAGCCAATCGACTCCTAGCCGTGGCCACAGGTAATCCTCGACTTTGCTACACTTTGCCAGGCGTCGTGCCAGGCTTTTGAAATAGCGGTAGCGTTCTTTGTCCACCTCCTCACGCCAGTGCCACTTCAGGAAGGCAGCCGCCAGCCTCTTGGCATTGTCTGGATCAGCCAGGTGCATGAGCACGGCCGCCAGTATGCGCGCCGTATCACGGGTGGATGCTGTGCTGTTGAGCAGCTCCACGCAGGACAGGCCCTTTTGCCGCAGTGCCTCGGCCAACTTGACCCCACGGTCGTTGTCGGGCACGAGCACGGCCACAGTGTGCTCGCTGTGCTCCGGCACCCACTTAGCCAGAGAGGCTGCCACGGTGCGCACTTCCGCATCCGGCGTGAGCTGGCGGGCGTAAAAGTGGACACGGCATTGCGCATCAGACGGATTGGGCTGCGGATCGCCTTCGGTGGTTGGCTGAATGTGCTGCCTGCGGAAGGCCGAGTGCGCCGCCTCGAACGGGTGTTCACTCACAGTCCAGTCCACCAGGTGGTTGGCCAAATCAATGATCGGGGGAGCCGAGCGCCCGGACTCCGACATCTCCACTGTCCGCACGTCTTTGCGCGACAGGAA
Organism: uncultured Anaerolineales bacterium; assembly: GCA_964478075.1. GTDB lineage: Bacteria > Chloroflexota > Anaerolineae > UBA2200 > UBA2200 > DAOUEX01. Next base: position 35,452 of record CAYZGO010000023.1, read on the forward strand.
CTCGCGCAGCAGACGCGGATTTGCCGTGGTAAACGTATAGTACACTGCCTGGTTCGGATCGCCCACGCGCACCCAACGCCCGTCTGGCCCCGCCAGCACTGTCAGCAAGTCCTGCTGCAACTCGCTCGAATCCTGTGCCTCGTCCTCCAGGATGAAAGGCCAGCGGTGACGCAGGCGCTCCAGGTAGTCGTTATCCAGCCGCAGCGCGGAGATGGCATACACCACCAGGTCATCAAAGTCCACCTTGCCTCGGTACGACAGGCTGCGCTGATAATCAGCGTAGACGTCCACGCAGAACTGGGCCAGTGGCCACCGCTCCTCCCGCGAGAGCAGCCAGCTACGGAGCACCTCCGGCGTCAATTGCCGGTCCTTGGCGCGCTTGATGAAAGCGCTGGCCACGTCGCACGTCAGCTTGGGCCACCACTTCCTGGTGATGCGGTTGATGCGCCACTCCTCAATCTCTGGGCTCACGTACTCTTCCAACAACTCTGGATGAGGGCGCAGCCAGGATTCCACTGCATCGGTGAGGATACTCTCCGTCTCACGGGCATCAGCGATGGCAAAGTCATCGGCCAGCCCTACCAGGCTCGGGCGCTCGCGCACGATGTCGTGTGACAGTCCGTGCAGCGTGCGCACGCGATAGCCCATGCCAGGCAGCAGTTTGTACTCGTCCCGCAGGAAACGCCGGATGCGCGCCGTGAAATTGTCCACCGCGGAATTGACCAGTGTTACCACCAGCACTTCCTGACCTTCGTCCAGGGTGGTGGCTACCAGCCGCGCCGCCAACGCTGAAAGCACCTCTGTCTTCCCGCTGCCCGGCACGGCGGCAACGCCCATCATGCCACCTCGATAGGCCAAAATCTCCTGCTGCGCCTTGCGTGGCTCAAACACCGCCACCCTCCCGTGTGCGCCCGGCCCTCAAGAGCGAAGCCTCGCGCAGCAGACGCTGCACGCACTCCATCAATGGCCCACGTTCCCCGCGACCACGTGGGTTCAACTCGCTGATGCCAAGGTAAACCCTCACCCGGCAACGCCGCAGCAGGCCCAGCACGACGCGCCGCAGCATGGATTGTCCGGCCTGAAACTCGTCCTCCTCGCTCCACTTGCGCTCACGCGGCCAATGACGGGTCAGTACAAAGGGATGGGTCAGGGGCTGGTACAGGCGACGTCCCCAGGAGAGGCTACTCACGTTAAGCCAGAACTGATAGTCAACGGGCCTGTTCTCGGTCAGAAACGTATAGGCCGGGGCGATGAACAATGCGTTCTGCGCCGCAGGACGCCAGCCACGCCGCACGTACTGTGCGGCCACTACCCCGCCCTCCACCATGCGCACGTAACGCGTGCCCAGCTCATCCACGTCGTCCACATCCAGTGCCCAGCGGAACTTGGCCACGGACTCGATCAGGTTGGCCGCTGCCGCCGCCGCATCGTAGTCGTTGTGGAAGCCATACCCGGGACGCGCCAACAGCTCATCGAACAGCTTGCTGAAAAAGTGATCGAGCGGCAGCGAGGGCTGCGCACCGTACGCTTCTATCCAGCGCAGCAAATCACCGTAGCGTGTGCCCAGGCCAAAGGTGATGCGCTCCTGAATCTCCGGCTTGAGCTGCGCAAAGGTGCGCAGGTGTGGACGGCGGCTCTTGATGACATAGCGAATCTCCGTCAGGTAGTTGGCGCGCACCCAATCCAGCCCGTCAATGGCCTGCACCAATGCCTGGGCCACGTCGCTGCGCGGCGGGCACATCTCCCAGTGCGGATGCGCCAACTGCGCCAGGGTCAACAGGCAGCGCACCGCGGGCTCCTCGCGCAGGGCACGCGAGGGACGGTGAGAGCGCGTGGGCACACTGTGACGCTCGAACTCGGTCATCAAAGCAAAACGAAGAGCATCGTCCACAAAGGGGGCCAGTATTGCTATCTCGCCAGGTGGCACGTTCTCGTCCAGGGTCAGCCGCAGCACCTCATCCACCACGTTGCGCAATAGCTCCGTGTGAAAGTGCTCCTGGATAAAGCTCAGCGACTGCTCCAGTTGTTCCTCTGTGGGACGTGGGGCAGCTCCATCCACTCGCAGCAGGCCACTGCTCAAGGCCTGCACCGCTGGAGAGGAGACAAAGGAGGTGTCAAGGGTCACTCTCTGCGTGCACAGCTCGGCAAGCGCCAGTGCTCCCTGCGGGTCCGCGCCCAGATAGGTGCGGAAGCCGCCATCCTGGTCGTAGACCACCAGCGCTGAGGCGGCGTGTTCGAGCCACTCCCGCAAGAGGTCGTGTGCAACCGCAATGTCCTCCTCCAGGTTATCGGCGATGAGGTGGCGATAGCGCCGCAGCAGGTAAGCCTTGCACTCAGGCCGCCGCCAGACGTAGCGCGTGAAAGTCTCGACTTGCAGAGAAAAGTCGAGCAGATTGTGCTGCAGACAGTAGTCGCGGAAGGCATCGGCCGCGCGTTGTACAGCCTCGTACACACGCTCGCGGCTGCTTGGCCCACTCCAGGCGGCGATCAACCGCGCCCCGATTTCGCCATGTGCGAAGCCAAGCAGGGCCGCTTTGTTCAGGTTGTCAATGATCTGACTCACCAGCCGGTTGCGCGGCACGGTCACGTCGCCGAAAGCGCCCTCCTCGATAAAAGGCTCCAGCACCTGATCCATGTAATACTGCGCCGTCTCCAGGGTGAGAAACGTGGGCTCTTGGGACGCGTCGGCAAAACCCGCGGGCCCTGCGATCAGCGGCCAGAAGAGGTCGAGGGTACGCCGCGCCAGGCCGTCCACGCTGAGCACGTCCACCCGCGCGCCAGCCGGAACCGTTGGGCGACACAGCGCCTCGACGTACGGCCGGCCCAGCGAGCGTTGTGGCACCCACACCAGGATGCTGTCCGCCCGCACGCCAACGTCAAGCAGATGCAGCATGCGCTGCACAGCCACTGTGGTTTTGCCGCAGCCAGCCAGGCCCTCCAGAAACGTGGACTTGGGCTCGCCAATCACTCCCAGGACGAGGTCCTTCTGTTTAGGGGTCAACTCGATTTCGCGCATCGCTGAAATCAGTATATCACAGACGGGATAGAATCACAAGCGTGGAAGAAGGTTTGGGGCGGAATGCCGTCTTGAGCGCTCGCAGCGCAGCTTTTCTATTGAGCCACTGATAGAATCCGCGCCATCATCTCCGGATCGTCGCGCAGTAGACCGGCAGGCGGCAGCCGCTTCAACAGCAACACCAGGTTGGGATCACGGGCGAACACGTCACGAAACATCGGCAGCGCTTCTTCGACCCGGCCCAGGTCTGCCAGCGTCACGGCAGGCCAAAATGGCAGTTCAGCGATGTCCGGCGCCATCTGCGCGGCGGTGCGGTATTCCGCCAACGCTTCCTCCACCCGCTTGTCGCCGAGCAGCGCATCACCCCGGTTCATGTGCTGATAGGCGCGATCCAGCTTCACCAGCCGCCGCAGCTCCAGCAGCGGTTCGGGGTGATCTTCCACACGGAGATCCACCAGCGTGTCTTCCCCTGGTCGTCCACTCGGCTCCGCATTCACGATGCGCAGCGCCGCACTTTGCTTCCCCCGCAGATCGCCGCCCACTGCCTGTGCCGCGTCCAGTGCCGCCAGCAGGCGGTCTGCCAGGTCGCCTTCTGCTTCCCGATAGGCCTGGGCCATGGCCGGCCAGACCTCTCGATTGGCCATCATGTTGGCTTGAACGGTGAAACCCCCACCTGTCTCATGCCCCGCGTCGGCGATACAGCGCGTGCCGGTGTGCACCGCCACCCCGCCCTGGGCATCCACCATCCCCACCTGCCGCAGGTCGCGGCCCTCATCCGCTGACAGAAGCTCTTCCAGCGCCTCAGACGCCGAGAGGCCCTGGCGCATCCGCTCCAGACCCTGCGGGCCGTAGGAGACCCGCACCATCGCCTGTGTCGCCACCGCACCGACGCCTGCTTCTGCCCAGCAGACTAAACGCCCCACACCGAACCAATGAGACTGCACCGCCACACCGATCTGACCCGTCTCCGAATCGCGGGCCACAATGGAATACGTATGTGCCAGTTCAGAAGGACAGAACTGTGTTCTGTTCATCACATCCTCCCTCAAGTTAGTGAGCTGACCGGCACCCGTAGGGTGCCGGTCAGCCTTTTACTCTCGGCGTGACAGGACCAGACTCACGCTGAGATCGCAATTCTCGTCAGCAGCAACGACAATGCCACCCTGTGCCTCAAAGAGATGCACGAGGTCTGAGACAGATAGGAAGCGACTGCGCATCAGCAACAACCGTTCGGCCAGTGCAATCAGTTTCACGCTGAACTGACGGATATCGGGTTCCTCGATGAGCAGCCGCCCCCCGGGCCGCAGCACGCGTAGCAGTTCAGCTGCTGCAGTGTTGGCACTCTGGAAATGATGGACGGAATCTATGACAATGATGCGGTCAAAAGCACGATTCGCGAAGGGCATGTGTTCAGCCATGCCTGCGCAGGCACGCATCCCCTTGCGCCGTGCCTCGCCCAACATCCCCCGCGACGGATCGCAGATGACCACGTTCAAGTCCTGGCCCAAGTGCTCGGATACGCGACCAGTACCCCCACCGACGTCGAGCACGCGATGCCCAGGCGCTGCCTGCAACAGATTCAATAGCCTCGCTGCGTCCTGAAACCGAAAGACCGAGTCATACAAACGCGCTATGAGATCAAAGTGCCCGACTCGCATGGTGTGTTTTACCCCTTACAGCTCACATCTCACACTTCGTGCATCGACGCCTGCCGATCTTCTCCATCTTACCCCCAGGCAGCGGTCTCTCTACCAGCACTAGCCAATCCGCACCACTACAATCGATGGCCAACAGACGCACTGCTCGCATCAGTGTCAAGAGCTGGTGCTGGCCAGCATCTCCTGGCTGGCACTCTAGCACCGCCGTGGGACGGGCGACGCCAGGAAGCAGGCCCTCACATCAATATGCGAGCTAGACCGCGGCACCAGGTGAAGCAAAGCATGGCAAGCACCGCCGAACGCGAGGTTTCATCTCCGACCCAGGCCACGCACGCGGATACGATGGACGCCCCGCTCCACACTATGCCGATAGATGAGGGTTTGCTCAGCGCGGTTCAGCTCATAGGTGCCATCGGACACATCGACCACGCAGCCATCCGGGTACTGGTGATTCGGCAGGAAGATCTCGGTTAGTGCGCTGACGGCAGGATCGTGTCGGAACTCGAACTCGAATGTCCGGCGCTTGCGGTCGAAAGCCATGCTCAGCGGCTCCCCGGCAACCGCACGGGCATAGGGGCGCACGACTGCATCCAGCGCCCGCCCGCCAGAGTTGATGTCGTCAGGATTCTTGTGCTGATCCCGGCTAAAGATGGAGAGGTCCTCGTCATTCCACTGGTCGCCCCAGCGGTTGTCATTGTCCGCCGTATAGTTCCACAGGGTGCAGCTCAACAGGTTGGCCTCCATTGCGCGAAAGCTGGCGTCCATGGCCCGCTTCTGAAGGGAAAAGTCGCCCGAGCGGTAAGCCCGCTTGTTCTGCATATCGAAGGGGATCCCAAACTCGCCGATGAGCGTGGGGACGCCGCCCATCTGCTCGACCGCCCAGTTCTTGGCGCGGCCCAGTTGTCTGACAAACGAGCGCTGCACGCGCTTGCGGCCCATGACAAGCTTGCCTGTGAGCATGTCCACTCCCAAGAACGGGTTGTAGTTCTTGGTGAACAGGGCGAGGCCATCGTACCAGTGGGCAGCGTTGACCACGTCCGGAGCGTCCTCCGGCCCCCAACGGGGATGTCCTCCCGCTGGCGGACCTTCCAGGAAGATGATGGCCTCGGGGTCCACTGCGCGAATCCCCTGCGCGTAGCGCTTGAGGAAGGGGCGCAGGTAGTCGTTGCCAAAATCCACCCGACGGCCACCAACCTGCGCAAAGTGGTCAGGGCGCAACAAGTTGGGACTGCCGTCTGCGTCGAGGTCCCACACGCCATTTTGCCTCCAGATGCACTCGTGGCCCTCGCGCCAGATGCGCACGCCGTTGGGGTTCAGCAGCCGGTGCTCGCGCAGTTTGGCCCCTGTAAGGCGCATCTCCCACACCCCGACCTCCTGGGGAAACCCAGCTCCCAACAGCATGGCCTGGAATGGTGTGGGCGACTCTCCCAGCCGCAGTATGCCGCCGCTCGAGTTCGTCAGGTTCGCCCAGCCAATAAAGCCGGGCGACGGCTCGTTCAGCGTGTCGTAGCCCACCACGTTGGGCAGACCCTTCAGCCGCATCGCGATCTGCTTGATGGCATTGATGTAGTGACGCTGCAGGAACTCTTGCAGCGGCTCGCCATCCACCTTGGTCTGCGGCGCAAAGTCATTGCCTCCGAAGAAGAGGGTGAACATCGTCGCCGCCGCCAGCTTGCTGTAGTTGGTGGGCCAGATCATGCGGGGAAATGGGTCGCCGTGAATGCAGTGCACAATCGCCGCACCTGTCTCCGAGAAGCAGGTGACGTCCATGCCCACAACCTCAAAGGTCCAGCCAGGAGCACCATCGCCGCCGGACATACGGCTCCAGGCGTCCTGGTGGGGGTCAATGAACAGTTGGATGCCGTACTCCCCCGCCCTGCGCACGACCTCGACCAGGTAATCAAGATACTCGTCATCGTAAATGCCGGGCCCGGCGTGCTCCACCGCCTCCCAGGTCACCAGGAAGCGCAGGAAAGTGAAGCCCCAGGCGCGCAGCCGCGCAAAGTGCTCGTCGGCCTCCGCCAGCGGGAAGGGACGCCCCACGAAGGAGACGTCCCGGTGGTCGTAGAACCCCTCCCGGATATGGGTCGCCCTGTTGAAAGGCACCTTGGTGCTCCCTCCCAGATTGACACCGCGCAGGATGAGCGTGCGTCCATGCTCGTCTTTGAACCAGGGTCCGTCAATGTGAATCATGTTCGCTCTTTGCCTCCTCTAGCAGCAGCTACGTCAAGCGCTTCTCTGCGCTCAATGCGCCACGCATATTATACCCTATCGCTTCCTTGCAGTATAATCACCACCAAACGTGGGCTGTAGTTCACATTGGACCCGAGAAGACCTCCGAGGTTTGCGACTGATGCTTTGGTCGAGTCCACCTGACTCAGTGGCCAGATTCCCTGAGCGAAATCCATGGCTAAAACCTCAGAGGTCTCACCGTTGACAATCTGCCAATGACACCGGGAGGTTCCCGTGAACAGGGTGTCAGTTGCCTCTCTCTACGTATGCGCGTCCCTTCTCTTCTGTATCGTGTGCTCGGGAGCCCCGGAGGCTGTACTGCCCAATGCCTCTGGCTCAGGAATGAATGCGACCCTGGTAGTGTCCTGCCTGGACGACAGCCTCACACACGGCCTTCCTTATGTCGGGACGCAAAAGACCTATCCAGCCCGGCCCCTAGTCATGCTTGAGACAGTATACGGCGCTGGCAATGTTCAAGTGATCAACCACGGAGCCACCGGGTATCGAGCCGACCAGGTACTCGACGACCTTCACAATCTGGACTGGATGGCAGAAGATCCCGCTGTTGTCCTGTTGCTGGTCGGAGGCAACGACCTGGCGCAAGACATCATTGGGAGCGGATTCAACCTGCCTGAGGTAATCGCGCCAACGGTGACCGAAGTGCAGGGCATCGTCGATGTGGTCACTGCGCACGTCAACGGGAATGGCTCTCACCCGCAGATCATTGTGTCGGCCTATATTCCGAACCTCATCCCCAGTATCGGTGCCTTCACTGGCACTGAGGCCGTGCGGCAGTACAACGACTCTCTGGAAACCGACCTGACTGGAGTGGACATGTGGTTCATCGACAACTGGGACGATTTCTACGACCCAGACACAGACCATGCCAAGCCGTCACTGATGTCGGATCTCGTACATCCCAACGAAGAAGGTTATGTGGTGATAGCTGACAACTGGTTCGAGGCGATCCAGGCCCTTCTCGCAAGGGCAACGCCCACTCACACTCCCACGGCTACCGGCACGCCCACACCCACGCCAACGCAGACCGCTACATGCACGGTCACTGCGTGGCAAGCCTATCTGCCGATCGTGCGCAAGTGAACCATCATCAGTCAGCGAGGGTTATGTATACTTATGGCAAGAAGGCACGCCGCAGGGCAGGCCCCACTAATTGCAACTGCCAACGCTTGAGAGAAGCTTCGAGCTGCTCCGATGCCTGCTCTGGATCAGCACGGCACAGCTTCTCCAGCGTCTTCGAGCTCACTAGCAACCCAACGCTCAGGGCCAGACGCTCAGCCATTTCGCGCCTGACCTGCTTCAGGCGCTTGAGCCGCGAGTCCTGCTCCTCAGCGAGAGGGGAGTAAGGAGCAATGCGGTGCTGGGGACAGTTCCGCAAGGGTATCGCTCTCGCCTTGTGCACGGCGCTCACGATTTTCGGCGCAAGGCGTTTGAGAATACGCTTGCTGGCTGAGGGGGTCTCCAGAACTTTTCTACGGTTCAAAGGGGGCCACTGCGCCCAGCGCAGGAGCACCTGATTGGACAAGACTTTGAAAGGGGGGCGATCCCGTGCTCGGGCGGCCTCGTCACGGACCTGCAAAAGAGCCTGTAGGATCGCCAATTGTCTCGGGAGCAGACGACTGGCTCCCTTGATGTCAAAACACGAGGGGGCGCGCTTCGGAGATGGAGTCACAGCTTCGAGCAGGCAGAACTCTTCCTGTACCCACTCGATGCGTCCCAATTGAACCAGTTCTGCCTGGAGCCGCTTCCACAGCTCCAAGAGATAGGCCGTGTCAAGCGCTGCATAGCTGAGACGTTCCGCATCGAGAGGGCGAGCTGACCAATCAGCGTGCTGGTATCTTTTCTCCAGGCGAACGTCAAACTCCTCCTCCAGCAGAGCCGCCAGGCCGACCTGAGAGCGGCCTGTGAACTGGGCAGCGATCATGGTATCAACGACGTTTCGAATCTGGAAGCGATAATCCCTCTTGAGGAGCCGAATGTCGTAGTCTCCCCCGTGAAAGACTTTGGTAATGGCCTGGTCCGCGAGCAGGGGGGCGAGGGCACTGATGCCGCTCCCGCCCAGCAAAGGGTCAATGATGGTGTTGCCGGATGATGGAGTGGAGATCTGCACCAGGCAGACCTTCTCGCGGTAGGAGTATAGGCTGTCGGCCTCCAAGTCAATGGCCAGCGCAGGCTCCGATTTCAGCGTGTCAAGATAGTCTTGGATCTCGTGAGCCTGGGCCAGGAGACGGTAATCAACTGGGTTCATGGGCGCTTCCTCGATTGCTTTGCTAACCTCGTCATAATGGTCTCGCCGCCCTCCTAACTGGTCCGGCCTGAACAGCGGGTGCTGGCAAGCACTTACGCCACACACGACCCAGCACCTTCTCCACATCGGTGTGGCACACACATCTGGCAAAAGCCGCCGTACCATGCCTCTAATCTCTCTGCGCTCTCATGGTCTTCGGAGATTCGATAGGGCTTGGACAGTCGTCAATCGTCGTACACACGCCAAAAAGGTTTCTCTGGCTCCCACCGGTCCAAGAACTCTTTACCCGGCCGCACGACGATGGCTTCCGCTTCCGCGGCAAGCGTGCCATCGGCCAGCAGCAGTTCTGCGGCAACCTTGGCCCGCCTTGCGGTGCGTCGGATCACCCAGCCGCGCAGCGCCAAAGGTTGGCCAGTAGGAGTGGGACGACGGTACTTGATGTGCAGCTTGAGCGTCACCATGAGGTTGTCCTCGGTGTCACCATCGAGCATAAGCGCGCGGCCGGCCGTCTCATCGAGCAGAGCAGCGACGATGCCGCCGTGGACAATCCCCGGGTAGCCATTGAAATGTTCCGGTACAGTCACTGTGGCACGAACTTGGTGGGCCGCGTGGTCATTGTACCACGTCATTTTGAGCCCTATGTCATTCTGTCGTCCGCAAAGAAGACACGTGCGAGAGCTGCGCTGCTTATCCATAGCGAGGTTCCCTTTCAGCATTGACGGCGGCTAGCCGTCCATTGTCCCCCCGCGGTTGCCCTTTACGCCTTCCGTTTACGCCTCTGGCGTAAAGACCAGAGGTGGCGTAAAGACAAAGGCACTGCGGGGCTGCACCAGCGTGAACAGCTGGTGCTGGCAACCACCCACCGAATCCACTCCCCAGCACCGCCTCTTTCAGGGCGGTGCGGCGCGGATCCGCTTATCCAATTTCCATCCGCTGCCTGTTACACGGCAATGCAGGATGGACGCCCCCTGGCTGCACCAGCATAAACCGCTGGTGCTGGCAACGACCTACGTGGTGCACGCCTCAGACCGCCTGTTTCACGGCAGTGGTCCATGGACAACGGTGAGGAGATGAGGGCCAGACTGCTGAACAGCCCAGACATGAATGTCAAGGCTACATACCAGCGCCGGATGAATCCGGCTAGTCCCACTACCTAGTCCAGCGTGCCCCTAGACTTGCAGCCCGGGAGATCACCGCGTCCCTTCCTCCACAATCCCAATCTCCTCCTCCGTCAGTCCATACAGCCGGTACACAATCAGGTCAATCAGGCGGTCAGTAGACGCGATGCGCGCCACCAACTGGCGATAGGTCGGGCTGTGCTTGCGGTAGACGCTTACCAGGTCGCTCAGGTCTTGCACCTTCCTGGCCAGCAGCCTGACGAAGGCTTTGAAGGCATCCTCGCTCCAGGCCAGGCTTTCGTTTAGACGGCGCGTGGCGTGGCTCTCCTGGCCCACGAAGGGACGGCACGCCTCGGTCCTGTTCCAGAGGGTGCGTTCCTGCTTGCCTTTGTGCCGCAGGGCCGCGAAGGTACCTGCATCGGTGACGCCTTCCAGGTCTAGCCAGAATGCCTCGACGACAGCCTGCTTTCGCTTGTTCAGCTCGATCATCTGCTCAGCCAGGTGAGCCAGCAGGTCGTGGATCACGTCGGCCTGCTCAGGCTCGGCGGCCAGACGGGCGTCCAGCCAGCGGCCGAGTTTTGAATCACTGAAAACACTGAAGGACACTGAGCTGTCTGAGGCCCCCTCAGTGACTTTAATCCACTCAGTGGCCTCAGTGATTCCAACCTCCACCAACCGCGCCCGTCCCTCGGCAGGGGTAGTGAAGCAGATGTGGCGGATGGGAAAGTCGCGTACCTGCTGAGGATAAACATCAGAGTAAGACCCTTGCAATGTTCCGGTGGCAAATTGCACGCGAAAGATGTACGTCAGGACATTGGAGTTCAGCAGTGCCGCCAGGAAGAGGAGGCTAGGATACGGTGCTTTGGCGCGTTCAAACCCTTCAAAACTGCTTTCTGCTCCTGTGCCTTCAAGGTTTTCGTAGTAAGTGATTAGAACAAGTGTGTCATCGCCATAAAAACCGCTGTTATCATAGCAGGCGACAAGTCTCTCGTTCTCAACGGTCCTTTTTCTTACGATTACCTTTTCACTCTCAAAGAGTTCTGCAAAGCGGGGACCGTACATCTCTTGTTGACGATAATCAATGTGCCGCCCATCCCAGCTCATCTCGTAACGAGCTAATGCCTTTCCATCAAGGAATCTCTTCGCATTACCAACTGGAGTTGGGCTAACGATGTCTGCCTTCTTGAAGCTTCTACCATCTCTACTGTGAGTAGTTGCACCAACCATCACGTAGGCGAATTGACCAACTCGTATTGAGTTTGAGAGTACCTTGCCTCTGATTTGTCTAATGATTGGGCTCGCCAACTCCGTTCTGATTTGAGCTCCCTTTGTCTCGAGCCATTCTTTCTGTGCCAATTCACCAACTGCCAAAACCAATGAAGCATCATCTGGTGACGGTGCGTCTATGCCTGTCAACGCTTCTGTTTGCGGAAGTTGTGACCTGACAACATAAACCACACAGTGACGCGAGACCTCATCAAATACATTCGTGTCTTCAAAATGCAATACTCTTTCAATCGATTTGTGACTGAGCAGATACTTGCGCAGCGTAGATGCGTATTTTTCTCTGAAGAGAGCATCAGGCACAATAAAGGAGTGCCCACCACCTTGGCGGATGATCTGAAGAGATCGCACAATAAATGCGGCGTACAAATCCCAATGGCCTTCCAAAGTTGTTGGCTTGCTTATCATATTCTGAATTGCGGATCGAGACTCCGGGTCTTCCAGTGTCATTAGCCAAGCGTTCAGGTACGGCGGATTGCCCACCACCGCATCAAACCCCGCCGCATCGCCCAGGGGCTGTCCATTGCGATCATAGAACACCTCCGGAAAAGCCAGCTCCCAGTGGAAGAACCTGCGTTCCCGACCCATCTCCCGCGCCTGGTGCACGGCAGGCAGGGCCAGCAGCTCACCCGGCTGGCCGATTGACTGCAGCGCCTGGTCGTAACCGCCTGGCGTGAACTGGTGGCCAAAGTAGGCACTGACCCACAGGTCGGCCACCGCCTGGAAGGGCGCTTTCAGCTCCTGCACCGCCATATCCGCAGCTTCCTTGGCTTGCACCGTGTCGTACTCGTCGGTCTCCACCTCAATGATCTCCAGGATGCGGCCCATCACTGCCGGCAGCCTCTGGCTGAGCGTGTACTCGAACATGTTCATCTGGCCGGCCTTTTGCTGCTCCAGTTGCTTCTGCGCCTTCTTGGTGAGCACGGCTGGCGGCGCCCAGCCCAGGTCAGCCACACGCGCACCAATCAGCGAGTCGCCGCACCTGAGGTGGTGGTCCAGGAAGCTGAGCGGCTTATCGGCGGCCACCGTTGCCAGCCACAGGCTCAGCTTGGCCAGTTCCACCGCCAGTGGGTTCTTGTCCACGCCGTAGATACAGCGCTCCACCACGCGCCGCTTCCAGTGGGTGAGGTCTTCCTCCATCCGGGCTTCGCTTTCCACGTAGGGGTCAGTGGCCAGCGCCAGGGCCAGGAATTCGGTCGCTTCCACCAGGAAATGGCCGCTGCCCATGGCTGGGTCCAAGACCTTCAGGTCGAGGATTTCCCGCACCAGTGACTGCTCGGCGTTGGCACGGGCCGCCTTGCCCCTGGCTTTCTTGGCCCGCTCCTTGACCCGTGCCCGGGCTTCTTCCACCAATTGGCCCAGAGTGTTCTCGACAATGTACTGCACGATGTATTGTGGAGTGTAGTACGACCCCGTAGCCTTGCGCTGGCCACGGTCAGTCTCCAGGTACACCTGGCCGGCATCCCGGCCGTCAACCACTTTGGCCCCTTTTGGCGCCTCGCTGGCTGTGACCCAGCGCTCGCCTTTCCTGTCGCGCACGGCCAGCACTGGCTCTGTGGCGCAGCGGGGCTGGTATTCCAACAGCCCCTCGTAGATCGAACCCAGGTCACGCACTCCCAGGGTGCGATAGTCAACGAACTCGCGTCTGCTGTCAGTACGGCGTCGGCTCAACAGGTCAACGGCCTCGACGAGTGCCCGATCGCCTACGGCCTTTTGCTCCAGGAAGGAGTGCAGCTCGCGATCGAAGAGACCGCCGTTGTACCGCGGGACGCCCAGATAGCGGTTCAATTCGGCATCGTCGCCGTTGATGATATGGAACAGGTTCTGCAGCCGGCCCCAATAGACGGTGGTCATCGGTGCGGGCATGGTCTCCAGCCTGGCGATCTCGTCCTTCATGTGGCTCAGGCTGTAGTTCGTGCGGTAGCGGTCGTTCTGCAGCGGCAGCAGGCCGCGGCTTTCGCCATACAGGATGAACAGCAAGCGGTAGAGCAGGTAGAGGCTGTTGTCGTATATCTGGCCCAAATCGGCTGGCCCCAGGCCGTTGGCCGGCAGGTCGAGGAAGCCTTGCATCAGCCGCTCTAACGCCTGGTACACGTTCTGCTGTAGATCCTCCCCAAGGGCTACGGCGTAGGCGCTGCTGGCTTTCACGGCATCTTGCAGAAAGACGCGGCCCTGACTATCTGGCCGGATAGCCGCCTGCCGGAAAAAGAACGTGAAGTAGCGCACTGCACCGGGATCGCCTCGGGTCAGCAGCTCGACCAGGTCTACTTCGTAGTATATGGAGAGACGCTGGCTAGTATCCTTGTGCACCAGCCGCCACAGCCGCCCGTTGCTGAGCATACCCCAGTCCAGGCCGGTGCTGCGCACATAGTAGTCAACCTGCCAACTGGGGTTCCGCGCCTCAAAACTGGGCCCGCCGCCCCTCTGCCTCTTGCCGAGGCTCACATCCCAGGCCTTGACTTCACCGACGGCCAGCGCATTGGCTGCATAGTCGGCGGTCTTTTGAGCCTCGGCGGCTTTCTGCCGTGTCTCGTCGTCGGGGAAGAAGACGTAGTCAGGGCGCTTCACGCCTGCATCGAGGCCGGGGACGCCTGCCTGGCGCTCGAAGACGTGGCCCAGTCTGTGCAGGATTGGCACAAACCAGTGGTCTTCGAGTTGGGTTTCCGTGTAGTCTGAAAGCTGGGCCTCTTCCTGCGCGTAGAGCTCTTGCAGCCAGGGGAGAAAGTCCTGTGCTTCTGGCAGTGCATCGGCCCACCGGGGGTCGTCCGGCAGGAGATTGTCGAGATAGTGATCGGAGAAGAGGTATTGGTTGCCATGGGACGGTTGCATTCCCATGCGCAGTTGAAGCGGGGCTTTCACTGGTGAATCGCCTCCTTTGGCCTGGCCTCAGAGTCCGATTGCGTGGCCGCCGTGGTCTAGGACTGCGGCTTCTTACCTGAACGTATTGTAACACAAACGTGCCCAGATGACAACAGCTTTGGCGCTGCAAAACCTCCCGCAGGTTGGGAACCTGCGGGACGTTGGCTCGCGCCGCCCATCCGCTTATCCGATTTGCATCCGCTGCCTGCTTCACTGGGTCACTTAACTGCAGTCACCCCCTTCCTCTCCCGCCGGAGTGCGCGATCTTCCATGATTGTGGGAGAGGAAGGGGGCCGGGGGGATAGTGAGGCCCACCCAAGGCTTTCCGAAAGTCAGCCCACTTCGCACGTTCCCCCGCAGTTGCCGTTTACGCCTTCCGTTTACGCCTCTGGCGTAAAGACCAGAGGTGGCGTAAACACAAAGGTACTGCGGGGTTGTCTCCACGGCCTTTCACCAGCGGCCTACCATCGCCAGCAGCCGCGGCAGTGCAACTGCCGCTGAACATGATGGATATAGCCGGACTTTGGAAAAGCCCTGAGGGCCCACCCACGAGGGTGTTGAAAAACGGGGTCTACCAGGATAGTGCCCCCGGTTTCAGCGGTT
>CAYZGO010000024.1:0-2468 GCA_964478075.1 uncultured Anaerolineales bacterium
GGCTACGGGCAAGGCAGAACTACCGAGGCGTGGCCGGTAACGGGGAAAGAGCACAATTGGAGCTGACCAGAAGCCGATGATGACAGCGGGCTGTATCGCGCTTCCCAGAGGACGCCCTTCAAAGGCTACCAAACCACTCATTGAAAGGCCGGGCCTTGTGAACCTCCACGTGATGGGATTCGAATGCACGTGGGCTCACTGCCCAGCGGATTCCCTGGAATCCCGAATTCCGTTGTAGCCAAGCTGGCCGTCTAACCACGCCGAAACAGCGACCTGTGCTTGCTATGAGGTACTGGATTGCACTGTTGGCGAAGGAGTAGGCGTAGGCTGTAGGAAATCACTGCGTGCGTTTTCGACCAGAGGTTTCACGCTATACTCGGCGACCCTGACGTAGTAAGGTGATGTAGAGACGTGTACCACATAGCTCTTGTCGTCAGGATCCTGGGCGCCAACTAGCAAGGTGACGGTCTGCTCCTCTGTCTTCAGAGTGACGATGGCTGCGGGATTGTCCAACCCATAGGCAGTAAGCTTTTCTTTGCCCAGCGGTGTGGTCAACGTGACCGAAGCCGCCTTGTTGACAACAGTGTTCACTTTGTCAGAGGACAGCTCTTCCCCCGCTGCCAGCCCGGTCAACGTCCAGGCCCCCTCAGCATCTTTGGTGAAGGTAAAAGTGCCGTTGGCGTTCTCCAAAGTCACCTGCGTGAGTTCGTCCTGGGGGAACGCGAAGTAGCTGGCATCAACCCACGAAACAGCAGTGCTGCCCAAGTCCCACGGACTCAGGTCACTGCTGAGATACGTCTCATTCTTCCCTTCCCCTCGGACGTGGCAGGTGCCGTAACTGGGTGAGGACCCCAGATAGAGAGTGTGCTTGGCTCCGTCGGCCATCTCCAGATCAACGCGCCACAGGAAGTCATCCGGCGCGACCTGGAGCCGCTTGTGGCTGGCGCTGGTGCGAGTAACCAAGCTTCGGGTTGTCAAGTCCTTGATCTTGTCCAACACCGGAGTGATTTTGTCCGCTTTGGCAGGATAGTCGTCTGCACTGGGCAGCACCCAGTTTCCTGTAACTTTCCGAACCTCGATCATCTTGCCGTCGGCGTCGGTAACGGTCATGGAGACAATGTCCTCAACCTCCAGATCGGACACGAGCGGTTCGATCCTGCTAGTGGCTGCCTTGGGCCAGAAGATGATGATGCTCAGGACGACTTGGCTGACCAGAACTGCTGCCAGGATTTGCTGATTGCGGTTCATTACTCTGCCTCCTTGGCCGACGTTGGCACGGTTCCTGGCGGCAGTAATTCCATCGGTTGCTCGCTCTTGCGGTGGACATTCCACATGATTCCAATGGCAGCAAGGGCCAGCATGGCAACGACATAGTTGGCGCCCTCCCACAGAGACTGTGTGCGTTCAGTCAGCGGCCTCAGAATGCGGGCAGTGATGCCACGCGCGCGGATGCTAAGCAGATCCAGATCCTCTGTCGCCCAGGCGACAGCATTCTGCATAAGCTTCAGGCTGTTCAGGTAGCGCTCCGGTGTGAGGCTTGAAGAAATCTCAAAAACGATGTCATCAAGGAAGGCTGCGCTACCGATGACGACCAACCGCGCCGTTTCTGGTGAGACCTCAATGGTGCCGGCCACAGGGGCTGCAGGCGTTTCCGGACCCGCTCCTGCCTCTGCCTCGCCTGTTGCGCTCTCGCTAAGCGGGGAAGGCTTGTCCTTGAAGTAGCTTTCAAATGCGCCCTGCACAGAAACAGCCAGCGGGTAGGACTTTGTCTCGTCCGTCGAAGCGAAGCCCAGGTTCGGGAAGAGCTCGAAATTGGGCTGGATGTTGGCATCGCTCTGCGTCCAGGAAGCCTCGCTGGATTGCAGTAGTGTCGTGACCTGTCGCCTGGCGTTCTTGGCTTCGTCAATAGTGATGGGTGAGGCCCAGTTGAGTGTCACGGCGGGCAGGTTGGCGACGATGGGATGGTCCGAGGCCATGCCGTCAGGGCGGACATCAACGAAGAAGGGATAGTCCATGGAGTGGATCTCTTGTACCTGGAAGCCCCCCACGTCGCGCGTGACCGGGACAGGGAACGGCTCGTTCTGCGGGTCCAAGACCAGCGATGACTCGACAGTGATGCCGTAACTTGAGAGCAGCTCCTGGAGCCCATCCCAAACTTCTTGCACCGCAAGGCCGCCGCCAAACGGGTCAGGCGTGAGCGTATAGTTCCCGGCCACCGCCACAACTGCACCGCCGCGCATCAGATATTGGTCAATTGCGAAACGCTCCGTGTCTGTTATTGCCTGAGGTGCCACTACCACCAAAACATCAACATCGCCCGGCACGTTCCCCGAGCTCAAGGCCACCTCGCGCACTTCGTATTCCTGAGTCAGGACCTGGTACAGTTGCTGCCAGGAGGAGAGCGGCTGTTGCGTCTGGCCGAACATGTCCTGAGTCGGTTGCAAGCGCGGTATCCAGAGGCCAACTAC
>CAYZGO010000024.1:2478-47614 GCA_964478075.1 uncultured Anaerolineales bacterium
GCCGGAAGAGGCTCTCTTGAGCGCTGACTCAATCGTGGTGCGTACTTCGGCTTCGCTCAAATCCCCAGGCGGGTACAGCACGTGTGGCTCGTCTCCGATTTCCAAGACCATATGCAGGTAGTAGCTTTGGCTCGAGAAAAGCGAGACGGCGATCGGTTGCAGCCGGTAGCGGTCATACAGCTCCTGGCGGGTGACAGCGCTGCCAGGTGCGTCGGGATCCACGACGGTGTAGGTGAACTTGCCCGCTGACTCTTTCTGGATGTCAGCAGCGACTTTCTCTATGATCCCGGGTGCATCGGTCAGGGACCCTGGCAGGGTGTTGGGGGTGACGTAGATCGTTAGCTTGACAGGATCGCTCATTGCCGCCAACACCGCTTCCACGCTCTGAAAGCCATAGACTACCTTCTTAATGGAGCGGGTCAGGTCATATTCCAGGTTGCGCAGGCGTACATCGGGCATTCCATCGCGGCGTAGTTCAACCTCGATCAGATCCTGAAAGCCGAGGACCTCGTTCTGGTCGCCGTAGCTAATGAGAACGTCAAAGTAGGAGTTGATCACGGATGATTCATAGCGGCCTGCTACCTGGAATGGCGTCGGACGGATGCCGTAAGTCTGGTTGGCCTCGGCTTCCTTTTCCGGCTCCTTCGCCGGGTCAACGATGTCCAATTGCACTCTGCCGCCCGAAGCGACCTGGTACTCTCGCAGCATGTCACGGATCGTAGGCACTAGAGGGGCGAGCAAGGGATGGGTTCTCTCGCTAAAGTAGCCACGGATAAGCAGCGGCTCTTGCAGACTGCTTAGCAGGTCGCGGGTGGTCTGCGAAAGAGTGTACTCCCGGTTCTGCGTGAGATCTACGCGGAGGCCGCGCAGGGGATAAGCCCATACATTGACTACTACCAGGTTCAATGCTAGCAGCACGGAGGTAAGCGTTGCAGCACGGCGCTGGGAACGCCCACTGTCACCCTGGCTCCAGCTTTTGCTATTCAGAGACAGCACGTTCAGCGTCAGGAAGACGCCGGTGAGCGTCAGGTAGTACAGCATGTCGCGCAGATCCACCACGCCGCGCTGGATGCTCTCAAAGCGGCTTCCGGGTCCAATGGCCCGCAGCACCTCGCCCAAAGTCGTGCCCACAAAGTCCGTCACGCCGCTGGACCCGAGCAGGTAGAACAGGGCGCAGAGCAGGGCTGTGGAGATCAGTGCGACAATTTGGTTGTCGGTGCGCGACGAGACAAACAGCCCGATTGCCGCGTAGGCCCCGGCCAGCAGGATCGCCGCGAGGTAGCCGCCAACAACCGGCCCCCAATCCAGATTGCCCAATACCGAAACAGTAATAGGCAGGAACGCGGTGAGCGCCAGCGAGATGGCAAGCAGCGCCAGCACCGCTACGAACTTGCCCACCACCAACTGGATGGGAGAAACAGGCAGAGTCAGTAGAATCTCCAGCGTGCCGGAGCGCTGTTCCTCGCTCCATTGACGCATCGTCAGCGCCGCCACCAAAAAGATCATCAGCACGGGCATCCAGCGGAAGAGCGGCCGGATGTCAGCAATGCCTCGCGCGAAGAAAGTCTCCACCCAGAAGAAGGAGAACAGCGTAACCGCCAGAAAAGTACCCACAAAGATAAGCGCCATCGGCGAGGCGAAGTAGCCTTTCAGTTCTTTACGTGTGATCGCAAGTGATTGTTTCATCGCATTACCTCAGGCGGCTGTAGCCAATTCATTGAATACCGTTTCCAGGGTACGGACGTCCCGGCGCAACTCGCGCAGCGGCCAGTTCTCCTCGCGGGCCAGATCGTAGACTGCTGGGCAAAGATCCGTCCCGCTGGCAGGCTGACCGATGACGCGGTAGGCCGGAAAGCCATCAAGCGTGTGCATCTGTTCGACCCCCTGTACGCCTGCCAGTTGTCGCAAGGCACCGTCTACGCCCGCAGGAGCGTCCGCCAGCACCAACACCACGTCGGACGTTGCAGCCAGCTCTGAGAGGCGAGCATCGGCTCTGACCTGGCCGTTCATCAGGATAATGACCCTGTCACAAAGCGCCTCGACCTCGGAGAGGATGTGCGTGGAGAAAAGGATGGTGCTTTCCTCTGCCAGGCGGCGAATCAGGCGGCGGACTTGTACAATCTGTGTTGGGTCCAGGCCCAGTGTGGGCTCGTCCAGAATCAGCAGCTTGGGCCGGTCGAGAATCGCCTGAGCCAGGCCTACCCGCTGCCGAAAGCCCTTACTTAGTTGGCCGATGGGCCGCGTCAAGTGATCCTCCAGGCCAGCGGCATAGACCGCTTCGGATAGACGAGGGGGTTGCTCATCCTGGGGAATCTGGCGCAGCTCAGCCATCATCTTGAGATAGTCTTGGGTCGACAGTTCCGGATAGAGTGGGGCGGTCTCCGGCAGGTAGCCCAATTGTGCCTGAACCTCACGGGTGTGGGTTAGAACGTCCAGTCCACCCATTTGAACGGTACCTTCGTCGGGTTGCAGGTAACCGGTGAGGATCTTGATGATGGTGGTCTTGCCGGCACCATTGGGCCCAAGCAACCCGACGATCTCACCTTCAGCAATCTCAAAGCTGACCCCGCACAGTGCCTCAATGGGCCCGTACGACTTGGACAGGTTAGCGACGTGGATCATACGCTGTTTCTCCTTTGGTGGCTCTATCCAGAACAGGAATATACTAGTTTCTGAGCATTTGTCAAGGGCAACGTGTTGCGCGCGAGAAGATCGTTACCAGGTGATGCAACAGATTCTTGGGAAGGGCGGTGCGGCTCTGGTAGAGTTGCTATGGGAGAGCTTTGCCGAGAGGAGCACCGATCATGGCAGGCATTGTCTATAAGGAAGCATGTGGTATGAATCCAGTTTGAGCGCATCAAATCCTGGGGCAGCTTCGTTTCTGATCCTTTCGCTCATCGAGGCATTGCTACAACAAACTCCTTACAGAACCACCTTGTCTGGCCAGGGGTCTTGCTGTGAGGTTCCCCAGAGCCTGCTGACGTATTCTATTGAGAACAAGTCCTGAACTACGTGCAGCCAGTAGATGCCGTTGTCAGAGAGAACTATCTCGTCCCCATTCTACTCCAAGAATCCGATCAGAGACAGCAGCTTCATGTGTTTTCCATACACTTGGTCGAACTCTTTGCCGAACCTTCTGTTGAAATCGCTCTTCTTGAATCTGGTCTCATAGATCCTCCAGTAGAGCCAGCCTGCCATTTGCACGTCTTCCGACAGACCGAGTGACAGCGCGATGGGTATCACGACATTCTGCTTGGGAAGCAGACGCTCTGCCGTCAGAGCGCCGTTGCCTGCGCCAAGATGCTGCGCGAGGGCCAACGGTACCAACTGAGCTAGAACCCGCGAGATGTGGTGGGTCACCGGCCCTTCGGCGACGGGCATGGGACGGATCAAAGGGAGACGGAACGGGCAAAGGGGTGGGGGATTGAGTGACTCCGTGATTGGGTGATGGCGGAGGATATGCAACTGTGAAAATGGGTTCGTTTGCCCGCAAAAGACGCGAAAAGGAAAACGGAACGGGGAAAAGGGATGGGGGATTGGGTGGCTGGGGGTCTTGAGTGATGGAAGAGCATATGCAGCCTGGCCAAGGGCGGGTGACCCCTCGCGGCGCTCAGGACGCTACACAGGAGTGAAAAATGGGTTCGTTTGGAGAAAAAAGGAAGACGGAATGGGGACAGGGGATGGGGGACTGGGCAATTGCCTGACGCGGCGGCAGGTGGGAAGGGGGCCCTGCCGGGTGACGAGATTGCGGTGGGGTTCAGGCAAGGTATCATGAGTGAGAGTATAGCACATATGTGCTATCTTGTCAAATTGGGACTTCTGGGATTGGCCCAGAAGCGCGGTGAGGTCCCGAGTAACACGTCTTGCCCAGGCCGCCAAGGCTACGAAGAAACGCTGGAGAGATCCGGTCTGTTCGTCTCGGCTGATCGTTGATGCCGCTTGATCGTTCATCGCGCTTGACGCGATCGTTCATCGCGCTTGACGCGACGGGACGGGGGAACTCGATGGAGGAGCAGGTCCTGGTCCATCCACATGATTATGCAGCATGGTGTTTCGCACACAGGAGACCATCCACAACTAGAACGTCCGACCTGGCAATCTCCGACGTGCCGCGTTATGTCTGGGTGGGCCCCATCATGCCTTCGAGATGCCAAGCCCGGTTCTCGGCGATCTTGTCGATAATCTTGGCATAAACGCCCATGGTGGTCACACTAGCATGGCCCAGCATTCCGGCGATGCCATCCAACCTGGCGCCACGCGCGGGTATGGCGCGCGATTGAATAGGGCTGCCAAGTGCTCTCGGATAGGCTACTGATGGGAATGAAAGCGTCTCGTTCCCAAAACAAGAGAGGTCAAAGCGGCCGTTCAGTCGAACCTTTGTTCGTATACGTGACAATAGGGTTGTTGCTTGTTCTGGTCGTAGTAGTCTTGATGGTACTCCTCAGCTTCCCAGAATGTACTGGTAGGAAGCACTCTGGTCACGACGTCATATCCTTTGCTCTTTAGGATGTCTATCAACTTGTGAGCGGTCTTCTCCTCGTCATCATTGCTGTAGAAGATGGCAGATAGGTACTGTTGCCCAATATCTGGGCCCTGGCCATTGGCTTGTGTTGGATCATGAATCTCGAAGAAGAACTTGGCAAGATCCTCATAGCTCACTTCAGTCGGGTCGTATGTTACTTCCACCGCCTCCAAGTGACCAGTGTTTCCATGACTCACTTCTCGATAGGAGGGATTCTGCGTAGAACCTCCCATGTAGCCTGAGACTGCCGAAATGACACCCTCCTTTTGCTGAAATAGATGCTCTACGCCCCAGAAGCATCCTCCTGCAAAGTAGGCTCTTGGAGTTTGGCGGGCTTCTTCATCTGGTACGAAGACCAGGGAGATGGAATTGACACAATGCCTGAGGTTCTTGAGTGTCAATCCTTCTCCCTCAAAAACGTGGCCCAAGTGTGCCCCACAGTTCGAACACAGTATCTCTATTCTTCTCCCATCAGCATCGGTTTGCCTTTTGATGGCTCCTTCGATCTCGTCATCAAAACTTGGCCATCCACAAGAGCTGGCAAACTTGGCATCTGATCTGTAGAGAGGTGCATTACATCGTTTGCAGTGGTAAGTCCCCTCTTTGAAGAAGTCGTCGTACTCTCCGGTGAATGGTGGCTCTGTACCTTTGTGAACGATCACTCTTTCTTCTTCTGCCGAGAGTTGGTTGTAGGTCATTTCATCCACAATCGTCTCCTCCGAGCATGAAATCGAGGTGAGCGCTAGCCCAACCAAGATCGTCAGCATTAGGTACTTCCGCACAAGTCCCCCTTTCTGGACACACAACGACTGCGAGCTGAGCGGCGTGGACTGGCAGCGACTCTCTTGCCCTCATCGTTCCGAGCATACAACAACGATGGCAGAATGGCGCGCATCCGCGGTCTGCTCCAACAACAGGTTGGGCGCCCTCAACACCTATCCAAGAATCACCCTTCGCTACCCAATCGTAACCTGCTTCCCAATCAGAGACTACTATCGTAATCCACCAGTAGGCGTCTGCTTGATGAAATCACTTCTCCTTGTCGACAATCCTTGCTAGCCATTCCGGGACTCCGAAGTTCGACAACGTGCCTGGCTTTCGTGAATAGCCTTCCAAGATGGGTTCTAAGGAAGCGCTGAAACCACACCAAACCCTCCGATCACGCTTTGCTAGGCACGTATCGCCGACCTTCCTGATGGGCTCTTCACTATGCATATAGCTGCTTAGAGACAAGGGGGTTCAAATTGCGGCTGTCCCGTCAGTTGACGTGAGGTAGGCCACTTCTCCGCTGAAGCCTGTCTGGAATAGCGGCAGTGAGGCCCGGGCCGTTCCTCGGACTGCGGCAGGTTGCTGAACTTGTCGAGCGTACGGTCGTAGGCCCAGTCAGCGATCTCCAGGGCCTGGGAGCCTCCGCCTGCGATTACCCTTTCGCGCAGCTCAGCCATCATCTTGAGATAGTCTTGGGTTGACAGTTCCGGATAGAGTGGGGCGGTCTCCGGCAGGTAGCCCAATTGTGCCTGAACCTCACGGGTGTGGGTTAGAACGTCCAGTCCACCCATTTGAACGGTACCTTCGTCGGGTTGCAGGTAACCGGTGAGGATCTTGATGATGGTGGTCTTGCCGGCACCATTGGGCCCAAGCAACCCGACGATCTCACCTTCAGCAATCTCAAAGCTGACCCCGCACAGTGCCTCAATGGGCCCGTACGACTTGGACAGGTTAGCGACGTGGATCATACGCTGTTTCTCCTTTGGTGGCTCTATCCAGAACAGGAATATACTAGTTTCTGAGCATTTGTCAAGGGCAACGTGTTGCGCGCGAGAAGATCGTTACCAGGTGATGCAACAGATTCTTGGGAAGGGCGGTGCGGCTCTGGTAGAGTTGCTATGGGAGAGCTTTGCCGAGAGGAGCACCGATCATGGCAGGCATTGTCTATAAGGAAGCATGTGGTATGAATCCAGTTTGAGCGCATCAAATCCTGGGGCAGCTTCGTTTCTGATCCTTTCGCTCATCGAGGCATTGCTACAACAAACTCCTTACAGAACCACCTTGTCTGGCCAGGGGTCTTGCTGTGAGGTTCCCCAGAGCCTGCTGACGTATTCTATTGAGAACAAGTCCTGAACTACGTGCAGCCAGTAGATGCCGTTGTCAGAGAGAACTATCTCGTCCCCATTCTGCTCTAGGAATCCGATCAGAGACAGCAGCTTCATGTGTTTTCCATACACTCGGTCGAACTCTTTGCCGAACCTTCTCTTGAAATCGCTCTTCTCGAATCTGGTCTCATAGATCCTCCAGTAGAGCCAGCCTGCCATTTGCATGTCTTCCGACAGATCGAGTGACAGCGCGATGGGTATCACGCCATTCTGCAGGGCCTTTATGTATTCGCCAACGTTGAAAGTGTTGAGGTAAAAGACGTCCCTGAGATAGGAGCCTCCGCTTGCGCCCAGGCCTATGTAGAGAGGCACTGTCACAGAACAGTACTTTGGAACGCCTGGTCTGGTAAAGGCCCACACAGAGGTTCTCTCCAAGCCCGCACTATAGAACACCCTCTCCAGCACGCCAAGCATTCTCCTTTTCTCTAAAACACCGGGGCTTTTGCACCCCTCTTTCTGGGCGATTTGCTCCCACCTGGTGTAGGGGAACGTGAAGACGGGGTAGGCCGCAACTTGATCCACGCCCATCTCGACCAGGGCGTGGCCTGCTTGCTCTAGCTCGCTGTAGGTCTGATGGGGCAGAGCAAACAAGAGATCCGCATTGACACACTTGAACCCCTTGCTGACGGCCCGCTCGACTGCTGCTCGCACCTGGCTCACAGTGTATGGCCGTTGGAGCGTCTTGAGGTGGTGATCTTGCAGCGCTTCTACTCCGAGGCTCAGGTGCTCTACTCCCAAGGCAGCGATGGCATTGAGGTTGTCCAAGCTCAGATCGGTTGGATGGCTTTCCATGTGTATGCCGCAGCGCATGTCAAAGGCTCCAAAGACGTGGCCAAGAATCTCCTCAAGGCCACTGTGCAGCATCGTCGTGGGTGTTCCGCCGCCAATGTAAAAAGATGTCACGGGCCTATCACCAATCAGCGCAGAGTAGATGTCAATCTCCTTTTTCACGGCACGGGTGTACATGCGTGCTGCTTCAGGATGATAGATTTCTTTGTTGTAGGGACAGTAAGGGCAGATTTGGCGGCAGAAGGGGATGTGAAGGTAGAGTCCAAACTCGTCAATGTCCTGAAAGCTGCTCTCAAGCGAAGGGATCTTTTTCTCAAGGACAACGTGGTTCGCTTTGGTCAATAGCCTTCCAAGATGGGTTCTGAGGAAGCGCTGAAACCACATCAAACCCTCCGATCATGCTTTGCCAGGCACGTATCGCCGACCTTCCCGATGGGCTCTTCACTATGCACATAGCTGCTTAGAGACAAGGGGGTTCAAATTGCGTCTGTCCCGTCAGTTGACGTGAGGTAGGCCACTTCGCCGCTCCAGCCTGCCTGAAATGGGTAGTCAGGCCCGACGTGTTGCCCGGTGTCCTCCGGCTTTGGCAGGCTGCTGAACTTGTCCAGTATACGGTCGTAGGCCCAGTCGGCAATCTCTAGCGAGCTGCACCTACCACCTGCGCCTGCCCTCTTGCGAAGCTCCGCAAGGAACTGCGACAGTAGAAGGTGTGAGCCCCCACCCCGTTGAAAGACTGGACGTCCCTCAAGGAATTCCCCAAGAGCCGCACGATGGGCTTTCTCAACGGTATGGCGAAGGAGAGAAACAAAGCCTTGAGTTGCATACTGTGCGCGTTGCGCCCTCTGCCCCCGGCGTACGATGTGCCCGCTCCCACGCCATTGGCGTGAGTCAGCTGCTGCGGTCATCTGTAGTAACACTCCTCCCTGCCGCATATTGTACCACGAATGACCATTCTCTGCATACTTGATTCCTTTCTCAGCTCGCTGGCGGATCAGGGAGTGGCTGTGGGGTCGGGAGAAGTGCAGCGTGTGCTCTTGCCCTAGCCCTGATCAGCGGGACGTCCCATGGCCTCAACTGCTGAGCAGGGCAAGCGCGAGGGTGCCAAAGATCCCCACCCTAGCACCCAAGGGGAGATATCTACGAGCCATGCAAGAGCTTCTGCGACACACGGACCTGAAAACGACGTTCTGTGTATGTCTAACTAGCTCAGGAAGTGGTTAGAAAGGAACTGCAAGAACACGCACTGTGACGCCCAGCCATAGTGCATCCGACAATGCCACGTAGCCGAGTCCGGCAGTCAGAGCCCAGGACACACACAGACACTATGCATAGACAGAGATCCTGGCGCTCAACTGCACGAGGCTTAGCAGTCTTCACATTGGACTCTGGATAGACATGCACACCGCGCCAATGTTTGGGTCCTGTGCGAGCTTGCAGTATAATAGGATCAGCAAATAGCGAAATCACACTGCTTCTCAGAAGCCACCGACAGCGCCACGGCGCAGTGGAGACCATAGCAGAAACTGTCCAACAGCGCAGCCCGTTCACTGCAGATCAGTGGGCAGGCTGCTGTCTTATTGGCACTTCTGGAGCACACATTGCCGCAGGATATCCTGCGGCCTCGGGATCTTGTTGAGGCTAGAATCAAGCTGTGCGTTGGGCTTGCGAACCAAGACTGAACAAGCATCCTCATCTAGCCAGTTGCCAGCTTCCACAGGAATATCGAGGGCGGCCAAGGGCGATGCAGATCGAGAGCCTGGATGACCTTCAAACTCTAGAAGATGAAATCCGCGTGCGACTCCAACAGCACAACCTTGAGTCAGTGCTTTTGGGGCTGCGACACTACGCAGAGCCTGTGGAGGCCTTCGTGATCGCCGGAACCGCTCTGTTTGCAGTGCGACACTGCACCGCAGGCCATCACACGCCTGGATCTGCCGCGCTCAGCTGGCAAGAACTGGCCCCGATCACTGGTCTGGTAGCGAGCTATCTGCTCTCACACCCCATTCAGTTTGATCAGGATGTGCGTCAGCAGTTCTACGATACGAATCCAGCCTTTCTCCTTGCGACCATTGCAGCCAGCCAGTGGCCCTACAAAGGGGATCTGTTTGGGGAACACGCTCGACCGATAATCATCTATGATGAGATCCCGAAGCAGATTGCTGGACATGCGAATGTCCCTCGCTTCGACATTGCAGGTTCCTTTCTGCGAATCAACGGAGTCTCGCTCACTGACTTCATCGATGTCGGATTCGCGGCGTATGCTGGAACATACAGTAATCCCACTTTCTTTCGGGGTTGGTTCGACAAGGCGCGACAGCAGGGCTTGAATCTACCGCCAGACCAGGACGTACTCCAGGTTCTGCAACACCTGGCAGCAGATCCAAAGACGCTGCGGAAGGTGTGGCATAGACACAGGTGCGACGAACGTCGGTTTGCCATGTACGATCTCAACCCACTGTTCCTGTATCCCGTTGTGCGACCCTGGCGGCAGAGGAGGGTACCCCGACCCGATGACGATCGCATGATCTCCCCTCTTCCTTCCCTGATCCCGTACCGCATGTCCACAGGCGTCTTCTATCAGCTGTTCAATGTGTATGGCGAACCCTTTGCCCAGTACTTTGGACATGTCTTCGAGGCCTATGTCGGCGAGATCCTCAAGCACAGCGTTGCCGCAGGTAGGCTAAACTCGGAGGCTGACATTCGCAGCAGATACTCTAATGGCAAGGTCCCTGACTGGGTGGTGGTCGAAGGGGCAACTGCAATCCTGATCGAGTGCAAAGCTACTCGCTTCAGCAGAGCTGCTCTGACAACAGGGTCTGCAAAGGCAATCGACGACAGCCTGAAGCAATCCTTGAAAGGTCTTCGCCAGCTTTATGAGTTCAGGGAGGCGTGCAAGGCGAAGCGGGCGGGCCTTGAGGCTTTCCACCGGTGTGGTGCATTTGAACCGGTGCTTGTTACTCTCGAACCTCTTTATCACGCAAATCGCACTCTTTTCCGGAGCTACATCGACGGCAAGCTTGCGGAAGGCGGCACCACGAATCTGCCTTGGCTGGTCGTTACTATGGACGAGTTGGAACGCCTCCAGCCGCACTTGGCGGCAGGCACCGGACTCGCTGAAGCAGTGACACAACTCCGTGTCGACCCATTCCTCAAGGTACAAGCACGGCTCTACGAGCAGACCAGACTGACCTACAAGGATTCCTTCTTGTATGCAAAGGACATTGAGCTCTACAAGAGGCTTGGCATGTCCGACGGCGCATAGCATTGCCCAGTTACGAACCTAAATGACTAATGGAGTCTGCTTATGAAGACGAACCGGAAACATGAAGAAACTGTGACCAAAGAAGTCCCCGACCTGAATGATGACCGCATCTCAAGCCTGAAGCAGCTCTTCCCCGAAGCGTTCTCGGAAGGCAAGGTCGACTTCGACAAACTGCGGGCGACGCTGGGCGACGTCGTGGACGATCGCCCTGAGCGTTACTCCTTCACCTGGGCGGGCAAGCGCGATGCCATCCGCCTGCTGCAGACGCCGAGCCGCGCCACGCTGGTCCCCTGCCCTGAGGAATCGCTCGATTGGGACACGACTCACAACGTGTTCATAAAGGGCGAGAACCTTGAAGTGCTCAAGTTGCTGTACAAGTCCTACTTCGGCCGGGTGAAGATGATCTACATCGACCCGCCGTACAATACTGGCAACGACTTCATCTACCCCGACGACTACAAGGATCCACTCGACACCTACCTGCGGCTCACGGAGCAACAGGACGAAGCGGGCAACCTGCTCACCAGCAACCCCGAGACCAGCGGCCGCTACCACTCCGCGTGGCTCTCCATGATGTACCCGAGGCTGTCTGTCGCCCGGCAACTGCTGCGGGAGGACGGGATCATATTCGTGAGTATTGACGACCACGAAGTGCACAACCTCCGCCTGCTAATGAATGAGATATTTGGGGAGGAGAACTTCGTTGCCAATGTCGTCTGGCAGAAGCGTACGTCCCCCGATTCGCGCGCTACTCTTGGCCCAGCTCACGATTCGATACTCACGTATGCACGCTCTCTCGAACACCTCAAGCAGGTCTTTGGACGCCTTCCACTCACCGACCAGCGAACCGCCGCGTACACGAATCCCGACAACGACCCCAGGGGTCGTTGGGCGTCTGTCGACCTGACCGGACAGACCGGTCATGCCACACCGAGTCAGTTCTACGAGGTTATCACGGCAGGAGGTGCGAAGTACAGCCCACCCCCAGGCCGATGCTGGGCGATCTCGCAGAGACGGTTCGAGGATTTGCGAAACGATGGGAGAATCTGGTTCGGGAGTGACGGGAACGCTCGTCCTCGACTCAAGAAGTTCCTATCGGAGGCAGAGGGAATGGCTTCGTGGACATGGTGGCCGCATGAGGAGGTAGGACATAACCAAGAGGCGACAAAGGAACTCAACGATCTTCTCGGTGTATCTGATGTTTTTGAGACCGCCAAGCCAACTCGCCTTGTGAAGCGCATGGTGCAGCTGTCAACTGATCCCGACGATGAAATCGTACTCGATTTCTTCGCAGGCTCCTGCACTACTGCCCAGGCTGCCGTGGAAATCAATCGCGAAGATGGCGGCCATCGCCGTTTCATAATGGTACAGCTGCCAGAACCGACTGGCAGAGATGATTTCTCGACTATCGCAGATATGGGCATGGAGCGCATCCGGCGCGCCGTGGCGCGGATGAAGGGCGAGGACGAGGGCCAACTCTCGCTGCCAAACAAGACAGACGAGGACCTGGGCTTCCGGGTCTTCAAGCTGGCCGGATCGAATTACCGTCGCTGGGAGGGTGTAGCGCAGGACACACCCACGGCCTACACCGAGCAGATGGAATTGTTCGCCGATCCCCTCGTGGAGGGATGGGAGCCGCTGCCCGTCATTTTGGAAGTGGCGTTGAAGGAGGGTTTCGGGCTTAATAGCCGCATCGAGCGTGTGGAGTCCGTTGAGCCGAACGCTGTTTACGAAGTCACCGATCCTGATAAAGACCAGTCTTTCTACATCTGCCTGGACGACCAGGTTCGCCTGGACAGCCTTCGTCCACCGCCACTGAATGAGGAGACGCTGTTTGTGTGTCGTGACGCAGCGCTCGACGATGAGACGGCAGCCAACCTGGCGCTGCAGTGCCGACTGAAGACGATCTGAGATGCCGCTGGAATTCAAGTTCGATCCCAACCAGGAGTTTCAACTCGACGCCATCGCGGCCATCACTGATCTGTTCGAGGGCCAGCCGCGCATCGAGACGGACCTGCAGTTTGCCTTGGGTGCTTCGATCTTCGCCACGGTGCCCAACGGCCTTGACCTGGCAGAGGCCGACCTGGTAGCCAATCTGCAGGGCGTGCAGAAGCGCAATGGGATCGTGCCTGACGAGGACCTGCGCTGCGTCGAGGAGGCCATCGACACCGGGAATGGGCCGGAAAAGGCTCACTTCTACAACTTTTCCGTGGAGATGGAGACGGGCACCGGCAAGACCTACGTCTACCTGCGCACGGTGCTCGAGCTGCACCAGCGCTACCGCTTCCGCAAGTTCATCGTAGTGGTCCCCTCCATCGCCATCCGCGAGGGCGTGCTCAAAACGCTGCAGATCACCGAGAAGCACTTTCAGGCCTTGTACCACAACCTTCCCTACCGTTACTACGTCTACGACTCGGCCAACCTGGCCCACATCCGGCAGTTCGCCCTGGCTGATGATGTGGAGATCATGGTCATGACGCTGGCCTCCTTCAACAAGGACGCCAACGTCATCCGCCAGACCACAGACCGCCTGCAAGGCGCTACGCCCATCCACATGGTGCAGGCAACGCGTCCCATTCTGATCCTCGATGAGCCCCAGAACATGGAAAGCGACATCAGCCGCGCAGCGCTGGCCTCGCTCAAACCCCTGTTCGCCCTGCGCTACAGCGCCACCCACCGTGACCCGTACAATCTGGTCTATCGCCTGACGCCGTACGAAGCATACCGGCAGGGGCTGGTCAAACGCATTGAAGTGGCCTCTGTCGTGCGGGAGGACGCTTTCCTGCAGCCATACATCGGCTTGCGGAGCATCAAGACGCAGAAGAAAACCATCACTGGTCGAGTGACAGTGCACGCCCTCCAGAAAGATGGGACAGTGAGCGAGCGTACGATGACGGTGCGGCCAGGCGATTCCCTGGAGCAGAAGACCCGGCGCAGTGAGTACGCGGGTTACGAGATTGAGGAGATCAATCCCGCTGGGCAGTTCGTTCGATTCGCTAATAGTCAGGAGATTGTGGTGGGGCACGAGTTGGGTGCTGACAAGGACGCGATCTTTGATGCACAGATCCGCTACACCATCGAAGAGCACATGCGCAAACAAGTCCGTCTGCGTGATCGCGGGATCAAAGTGCTGTCTTTGTTCTTCATCGACCGCGTCGACAACTATGCACAAGAAGATGGCTTGATCCGCCAACAGTTCGACCGCGCCTTCAACGAGATCAAACAACGGTTCCCCGGCTGGCGCGCCAAAGACCCTGAAGAAGTGCAGGGGGCCTATTTCGCCCAACGGCGCACACGCAGCGGGGAAATCATCTTGGAGGACAGCAAGACGGGCGAAGCCCAGAGGGACCAGGAAGCTTATGACTTGATCATGAAGGATAAGGAGCGGCTGCTTTCCTTTGAGGTACCGCTCGCCTTCATCTTCTCCCACTCCGCGCTGCGCGAAGGGTGGGACAATCCCAACGTATCCCAGATCTGCACACTCAACCAAACCGTGTCCGAGATCAAGAAGCGACAAGAGATCGGACGCGGCGTTCGGCTGGTAGTAGATCAGACGGGACAACGTGTTCACGACGAGCGCGTCAACATCCTGACCGTCGTGGCCAACGAGAGCTACGAACGCTTTGTGGCCCAACTGCAGGACGAACTGGCATTCGAGTATCGCGCGGCTATTGAAGCACGGTACGGCAAACCAATCGACAATCTGACGCCGGAGGAGCGCCGCAGGGTGCTAGAGGAATACGGGGAGGGCATCCTGGCGCCCAAGCCAGCCAACGCCCGAAAACGTGCCATTTCGCGCCTGCGCAAGCACTACACGCTCAAGCCTGAGTTCAAGGAGCTGTGGGAGAAGATCAAGCACAAGACGCGCTACTTGGTGCGCATCGACTCAGGCAAGCTGGTCGCGGACGTCGTCGGCGGGCTGCACGGAGTTCACATCAAGCCACCGCGCGTCGCGGTGACCAAGGCCCGCGTGGACGTCAGCGACGCCAATGTCTTCGAGGCCCTGCAGATGAGTGGTGCCAAGACAATCGTGGATTTGGCGGGGCGTTATCCTTTGCCTAACGTCGTTGAGATCATGACCGGTCTGATGGAACACACCGCTCCACCGATGCGCCTCACCCGCAGTACGCTGTTGGAGATCATTCGTCGTGCCCCGCCTAGTTGCCAGCAAGCGATCGTGCACAACCCCACCGAATTCGCCACCGAAGCAGTGCGCATTATTAAAGGCAAACTTGCGACTCAGCTCGTCGACGGCATCCAATATGAGAAGATCAATGAATGGTACGAAATGACCCAGTTCGAGATCGAGTTCGAGGGCTGGGAGGATCATCTGGTTCCAAGTCAGGGCTTTGATGGAAGCGCCGGGACTTCGCTCTATGATCAGGTGCCGGTGGATTCTGAGATTGAGCGACAGTTCGTGAAGGACCTAGAGCGGCGCGATGACGTGCGGCTCTACATCAAGCTGCCCGGCTGGTTCACGGTGCCCACGCCGATTGGCGCCTACAACCCGGATTGGGCCATCGTCTTGGATGACCCCGAGGGCGAGCCTGATGGCAAACCACTCCTCTATCTGGTACGCGAGACAAAGGGCACCAGAGATCGCAGCCAACTCCGCCTCGACGAAGCGCGTAGGATCCATTGCGGCGAGCAGCACTTTGCGGGGGCGCTAAACGTCGACTACGATGTCGTCACATCTGCTCGTGACCTGCCGTAGCCGAGAGGCCGATCTGCTGGGGCCCTCGGTCACTGACCAGACCGACTGAAGGTTCAGTACCTGCAGCTACCGTCTTGTACCTGTCCATCGCCCAGATCAGAGCCATGGGAATAGGAGCAGTGTCATGTGGATAACACCCTACAGCCAGCATACGGATTTCCCTGAGCCTCGCACGGTGGATGACAAGATACAGATCTTCGAAGAACAAACCCTTGGCTGGCTCCTAGATATCGCTGGCGCAGCCATAGACGGCACGGCGGCGTTCAACGGAACCAAGCTCGGAGGACCGATTCTGCATTCCGGCTACGTAGTCACGCAGATGGTCCTGGTTTACTTTGAGCTCATTGCGAAGATGAAAGACGGCTACTTGGAAACCAGGCGGTCTGAGCCTTATTTCAGAGAGGGTGTCTTGGACGTCTATCCGCAGTTGAGTACGAGCGCGCAGGCCGCAAAAGATGTGCTAACCACCCTGTATCGCTCAGGTCGCTGCGGCCTATACCACGCAGGAAGGACTGCTGGCAGGATCACGCTTAGTGGTCAACCTACGGAGGCCCTCACATACGATGCGCTACGCCGACGCATAACAATCAACCCTCACAAACTCGTCCCCGACCTCAAGGCTCACTTCTCGCAGTACATAGCCGACCTGCGAGACCCGGCCCACGTCGACCTTAGAGCTAACTTCGAGAGTAGGTTCGACTACTTGCAGGCTTTTGACCCATTTGCCAAGTACCAGGGGCGGTAGACGTACTTTCGCGGTCCGAGAAATCAGGCATCGTCCCTATCGTCACAGTCGCGCCTGTTGAGGGGAGACAGATATGCCCATATCTGTAAGTCAACACATTGGTGTTTCGCCAGAGGCCTTTGCAGAGACCGGCGCCTTCGACGCAATCCTAGATGTCGATTCCAGGCTGTTCATCGACCCGCACCTACTGCAGGCGACGGCCGCGCTCGAACTGCAGAACTCCTACGCCCGACTCCAGCAGATCTTCACAGACATACTGCGCCTCCTGGCCGCTTCAAAGCGGTTTGGGGACGTCTTATGGCGAGAGGCAACACGCCGCTTCACCTTCCCAGAACTCGAGGGGCTCTGCATAGGGTACGCAGCAAAGGGTACATCCGGAAGAGGTATGGGCCGGGAGCTCAGGCGCAGAGTCCTAGTGACCGCAAAGGAGATAGTCGATGCAGGAATCCAGGACCCTGTCATCTTTGAGCTCGTCGGCCTCTTCGAAGAAGGCGTTGGTGCCGACCGGATCAGCGATATGACAGGACGACTTGTACTCCCGGATCTCCTCAGTTATTCTCAGCGGATCTTCTCAGAGCTCGGCGCGCCCCTCCGCCCCGTTCGTTTTCGCAGCAATACCTACCGCCTGGCAGTGAATCCGTTCAATCGCAGGGCTATCATTCTGATGCCTATAGATATTCTTCGGGACCTTCCCATCGCCCACAGCTTCGACGACATCGATGTTGTCTGCGCGGCCAACAGGGAATTGCGTGCAAGAGTGAACAAGATCATAGGCGCCACCTGGCGCCGGGCGACCACACGAGGCAAGAAGCATCAGCTGCGTCGAGTGCTGCTTAGCGAACCCGACGTACTCCGAGACCTGCTCGAAGTATACAAACGAAAACCCCGAATCCGCTACGACTTTGCAGATGATCCCGCTGGCGAAGTCATCTGGTACCGTGCTTCGCACGATTTCGTCTCGAGATTCCCCTTGAAGCTGATGCTTTCCCCACAACCAACGCGAGCTGTCGTGTTGCGGATTGTGCTTGCCATATGCGAGAAATTCAAGCGCTTGATAGAGCACAATGGGCTTGCTGACCTGCTCTACGAAAAAACTGGGAAGCATAAGAGAGAAAGTGCTGCCCAGAAGCTATTCTATGGTATTGCTGATGCGTACTGTGAATCGAATGACCTTGATCTCAGCCCAGAGGCCAACGCTGGCAGAGGTCCCGTTGACTTCAAGATCAGCAGAGGCTATGCCACTCGCGTTGTTGTCGAGACCAAACTGACAACCAACCCAAAACTCTTGCACGGCTTTCGCACCCAGCTCGCCGAATACCAGAAGGCCGAGCAGACCAAGGACTCCGTCTACCTCGTGATTGACGTTGGCGGATCCAGAAAGCGGCTTCATGCCCTCGTGAATCTCGCATCAGACGCAAAGGCAGAGGGCAAGGCGGTGCCCAAGCTCATAGTGGTTGATGCTAAGCCAAAAGCCTCCGCCAGTAGATACAAAAGTCAGACGGAATCGTAGGCAGACTCCGCCTGTGCCAACACGAGCGCTGTGACCCTGTGGCTTGCCGCCCCGAACTCGCGGGTGAGCCGGTGCGAGGGCCTCTGCACTTGGCCAAGCTGAATCACAACAACCGGTGGATACCGCAAGCTGCAGGGCTGAGTCGCGTGCTGTTGCTCCTCTTCTTGGAGAGCCCGCTCGATATCCTCAACAGCCAAATCGAGGTACCGCTGCAGTACGTCCAGTGAGCTATCCCCATCAACATCCTCAAAGAGTGCAAGTCGCAACGATCCCTCAGCATGCACAGAGCGAAGGTGGGGCGGAACCTATGGGGTGCGTTCGGGCTGGTCAACTGCTGGCATGCCGGTTGGACAGCCAGGGACCCTTGCCGCTACAGGTTGCAAGAAGCGGGCGATGGGACTCGAACCCACGACATTCTGCTTGGGAAGCAGACGCTCTGCCAACTGAGCTACACCCGCAACACGAAGCAATTATAGCTAACAGTCAAATAAGTGTCAAAAACGTGAGGGCAGCACCGCCTGCTTGAACATGATAGGCAGGTACACCACGTAGTTTGCCGGCGTGGCAGACGCTGTGGCGCTTGGTGTGGCTGTGGGGGGCGTCCCTGTAGCCGTGGCGCTGGCTTCCGCCGTGGGCGTCGTAGTTGGCGTCTCGGTGACAGGTGGGGTGCTGGTGTCGGTTGGTGTCGCAGTGGGTGTGGGCGTTGGCAGCATCAAAACGAACTCGCTGAGGCCGTGATTGGTAGCGAACCACAGATGCCCCGCGGGGTCCACTTCGACCGCGTAGGTGTCGGCGGCTGCCAGGCCGTGTGCGGTGGTGAACGTCTCCCAGATATCGTCGTCCTTCTGCAGAGGCGTGCCACCGTCGCTGAAGCGGTTCACACCATCCCAGGTGGCCAGCCACCAGAGCCCTTCCCAGTCGCGCGCCAGGCCACGGACCCACACGCCAGCCATGCCGTCCCGGTCATCATAGGTCTGCCAGCGGTCGTCTATTTTGTCAAAATGCGTACCACTGTCGTCCAGCACGCTCAGGCCGCGATCAGTGGCTGCCCAGATGTATCCCCGCTCGTCCAGTGCAATATCGTAGACGTTGTTCGAGGCGAGGCCATCAGACACAATATGCGTCACCCAACGGTCGTCTGCCTTCTCGAACAGCGTGCCGCCATCATCCAGCAGGCTCAGGCCGCCGGTAGTGCCGAACCAGACGATGTTTCCTTGCTGCGCGACGGCGATGGTGCGCACCATGTTACTGCCCAGGCCATCGCTCACAGTGAAGGTGGCTTGTACATCAGCCGACGGATCGAAGGGCGTGCCGTAATGATCAATCACAACCACGCCTTGGCCGGTGCCAACCCAGACCAGCCGCGTCCCCTCTAGGACTAAAGAAGACACGTACGGCGAGGGCAAGTTGTCCACGTAGGTAGCCCAGGTGGGCGTGATGGATGTGTCGTCCAGCACACTCAGCCCACCAGGCATGCTTTCCAACGTGGAGGGTTGCGTACCAAACCACTTGTAGCCGTTAACGTCAAAGGCCACAGCACTGACATAGTTCGAGCCCAGTCCATCGTTATGCCTGTAGTGTGTCCAACCTGCACCGTTCCAGAGGCTTGCACCGCTGTTCCACGTACCGCACAGCAGCGTACCAGCGGCATCAAAGGCCAGTGAGGTCACTTTGTTGGAGACAGGCCCCTCGCCACTGGCATAGGTTCGCCACAGGTCATCTGTCTTGTCGTCGGGCGTGCCACCTGCGTCCAGTGCGCCAATGCCGCCTCCTCTCGTGCCGAATAACATATGCCGCAGGCCATCGTAGGCCACAGTCGTTGCACCACCCGCCGGCAGTCCATCTGCTGTAGAGAAGACGGGCCATCTGCCGTCATCCAAGACCACGGTCACCTGCCCATCCCCCAGCACCAGCCAAGCATTGTCCTGCTCGTCCAGGTCTACGGCCAGCACCTCCGGGTAGGGCAGCCCACTGCCAGGCCGGTAGCTGCGCCAGTGATAGTCCACTGTGCGCACATTCAGTCCGCCTTCTGTGGCCACCCACACCTCTCCCTTCTCGCACACAATCTGCCGGATGCGGTTGGAGACTAGCACATTGGCCGTGGTATAGGTGCTAAGCGTGGAAGTGATCCACTGGTCGGCATCTGAGAAAACTGTGATACCGCTGCGCGTTCCACACCATACCTCCCTGGTGTTGCTGACAGCGATAGTGGTTACATAGTTTGCGGTCATGCCATCGGCAGCGGTATAGCTGCGCATGCGTGGCGTACCCGAGTCATCGAGCACCGTCACACCCCGGTTGGTACCAAACCACTTGAATTCTACACCCCCAGAGCCACGTGTGATGCCAATGGCCTGCACGCGTTCGCCGATCAGGCCATCAACCAGGCTGTAGTGCTGCCACATGTCGTCAGACAAGTCCAATGGCGTGCCCCCATCATCCAACACACTGACCCCAGCAGCAGTGCCAAACCACTTGCGCCCCTGCTCGTCTACCAGAACCGACAACACGTCATTCGAGCGTAGACCACTAGCCGTCGTGCGCGTGACGCAGCGTCCTGATACGAGGTCCCAGCAAGCCACGCCGCCGTCGGTGGCAACCCAGGCGCAGCGCTCGCCCCCCACATTCTCAACGGCCGTGGCGCGCACGTGATCCACGTTTGTGTAATTCACCCAGTGGCCTGTGGTGGCGGAGACTACTGCTGCACCTTCGTGCACCTCAGAGGCCCAGATAACAGAGGCGAAGAGCACTGCGAGCACACATGAGCTAGCTGCCCAGCCCAGGATCAAGGTCAGGCGAGGATTAACACGCGCACCTGCTACTGGTTGAGGACCGGCCACGTGTGATGCCATGTGTCTTTCTTGCCTCCTACGAGAGCGGGTAGTCTTGCCCAATTGCGTTGATATGAAAGCTGGCTCTTTCTCACCGCAGAGACCGCCGCCCCGTCAAAGAGATGCCGGGACGCTTCGCAGAGAACGCTGAGAAACCTCAAGAACCTCTGCGCACTCTGCGTGCTCTGCGGTAAAGAAAAGGCATCAACACCAAAGAGGGAACCACGTGAGAGCGAAACGAAAAGAAATGCTCCCACTGCAGGCACAGGACCTATAGGGGAGCAACCTTGGCGCGGCAAGCCTGGTAAGCCGACTTGTGGACACACTTCAATAAGGCCCGTCTTCTGTGGGGGGAATCCAAGACCCGCTAAGCCCTTCGACGTAGCTCACCTGCTGCTCGACAAGCGTGACGGTACCAAAGTTGAGCAGGGGTAGCGTGACCAGGCCGGGCACCATAAGCTCTGCATGTGCGGTGAAGAACCAACCCAATTGGGTCAGGTCCGAGCCGCGCGCTTCAGGTTCTATGACCACCTGCACACGGAGGGTATAACCTTGTGGGATAAGCGTGTTGCGTTTCAGTTCGTTGTCAATGATGCCAGAAGCCCGCACTTTGGCATCCTGCTCCCACTGCCCGGCAGAGCCTAGCCGCCAGGTTCTTCCTTCTGTCGAGAGTTGTCGCACGGCCTGATATACCCCCAGGTAGAGGGACTGCCGCACAGTTATCACTTTCCATATCTCCAGGATGCCAAAGACGAGGAGGATGAAGAGCGGCAGGACCAGCGCGTAGGTGACGACGCTAGCCCCTTTCTTGTCCCTGTGAAACCAAGCAAACATGGTCAGCCTCCCGCCCCGGGCGTAGGCGTGGGTACGGGTGTGGGCGTTGGCAGCGGCGGCGGGTACCATGGTCCACAATCAACGAAGGTAGTGTGGGCACTGGTTAGCGTCACGTTGCCCAGGGAGAGCCCCAGCACGGAGGCCTGCCAGGGCAGTGTTATCTGTGTGCGCACGGTGAAAACCAGGTTGCTGGTGTCTGGGTTGTCTAAGTGTGTCTTTATCCGCACACAGTCAAAGTTCACTGGCGAGCGAATCTCCTGGCCAGCACCGTTGAAGTAACGGATCACGATGTGCATCGGCGTGTCTGTGGAGATAAACGAATTGGCCAGCAATGACTCCCGTATCAGACATTCTGCACGCAGGGTGTCATCCACAGATTCACGGTTGTACCTGTGGTCATAGTAGAACTTGTGGTGCACAGACAGATAGCGCGCAGCCTGGTACGTGCCCGCATCCAGCGATTGTCTGATCGAGGCCAATTTCATCAACTCGAAGGAACCGTACAGAATAACGACAAAGATGGGAAGGATCAGTGCAAACTGTATGAGGTCGTACGCTCCTCTTTGATCCCTGAATAGCGCTCGCAGACGCTCGAACATATCAGGCCTCACACCTAGGGATAGCACTCAAGTTGGCCACGTATCGTCCGCGTGAACTTGAGCTGCAAGGGCACGCCATTGGCTTCGCCAAACCGTGGTGGCACAAGAACTTCATGCCAGAGCTCCACCTTAATCCAGAATTGCCCCTTTTTGCAGTAGTTGCGCATGTTGGCTTCGGGATTCAGCCAGATAGTGATAGCTGGATTTGGGCTGCCTGGCCCTGCGCGGACACTGTCCTCAGATACGAAGGAATTGTTCTGCAGTTCGGCCACGATGAGTGGCCAGACCTTCTGTGCCCACATGCCACTGCTAAGCCCCCACTTTAGGCCATTTAGAGCGATGTACTTGGCAGCCTGGTAGGTTGCGGCGTGCAGCGATTGCTTGATAGAAACAACTTTCCAGACTTCGAAGGACATGTACAGGATGAGGACAAAGATGATGATGAACAGCAAAGACTGGATAGTCGTTGAGCCTTTCTTGTCTTTGGTCCAGTTCACCACAGGAACCATAAGTATATCGCTCCAGGCAGACAGAAAGTCCACGCATATGGCCGGCCCTTTTCCTCCAACTCATGCTGAGTAGGGAAGATGGAGCCTTCCTTCAATCTTTTGCCCAGTGTCTGTAGGATGTCACGCAGCCGCCTGCCGCGCAGTTTGAGCAGTAGTAATGGCAGAGTCAGGATGAGCATTGCGACAGCCAGGAAAACGCTAAAATCAACAGTGGGGAACAAGGCGAAGATGCCCATTAGCGTCTTGGCGTCTCCGCCTCCTAGGATGTGCAGTTCCCAAAGAGCAAAGCAGAGTCCCGAGGCTAGAATCATAAACAACAGGGCATGCAGAGCCTGCTCGTCGGCAAGGGTGTCCGGCATCCATCTACCTGAAGACACGCCAAACTGGGCGGCAACTGCTCTCAGGGCATACCAACCTCCGCGAAGCATTCGCCATCCCCCCAGCAGAGCAATTGCTGGAAGCGTCAACCAATTGGAAATGGTTGCCGTGCGCGCATCCACGTAAACAATGACAAGCAGCCACAGTGTGACAACGATCTTAAGAAGCAATGGTATTGCTGAAATGAGTGTTTCCCCAAAGGTGGAGAATCGCGCACTCCTTTAGCTACTGGGTCAACTGCACCAGGATCCCTTCCATGACCTTGATTACTTCGTCGTAGATCTGGATGAGGATGAGGCCCGTGGACAGCAGTAGCACGACGGTCACCAACGCCCATTCCACAAGCTCGGCGCCGCTCTCATCTAGGAGAAACCTCTGCAATTCCTTGACCATACAACTCCTTCTGTGTCTCGGTACCAACCAGCGTGCAGTGGTCATATCAGGACCAAAGGAACGCCCACCTCAGATTGGATTTGCGCCCATCTGTTGGGGGATGCAGGCGACTGCACCCCCCAATTCCACGTGGAATGAATCGCTTACACAGTCCGCAATCTGCGTAAGGAGCTGGATGGCGGGACTGGCGATGTGCAAACCACTAGCTGGGACTAGCTGCGGGGCGCAAAATCTGCTGCAAGACTCTAAGAATCTCACGATAGATATCGCTGAGTTGGTCGCCGATGGCCTGAATGATCAGGTAAGTGGCTAACACCAGAATCACTGTCACGATAGCCCATTCCACCAGTTCGGGACCACTCTCGTCGGACAAGAACCTTCCGAGTTCACGCATTCCTGAATTCACCTCCTTTCGCTCCAAGGTCCCAGTTTGATAAGTCTGTTTCACAGCACCTCCCTTGACCTGCTAAGCCGGACTAGAAATACGCCCATTTGGGCGATGGGCGTCCTCTGTCATCACCTGCCTGGAGTCGCCAAGACGCCCAAGATGTTCGCTACCAATGGGAAAATGCCAATGATGATGGCTGGAAGGAACACGCCTGCGATCATGGGCAATGTTAGTTTGATAGGTACCTGCTGGATATCGCGCTCGATATCGCCACGAATCTCTTCTTCAATCAGAGATACGCTCAATGCCAGCGCTCGCTCGTAGGAAATGCCTCCATCTCTGGCCATCTCCAGGCGCTGCAGCAAATCTCTCAGGTGTTCGGAGTGAAAATCCCCAGCA
Organism: uncultured Anaerolineales bacterium; assembly: GCA_964478075.1. Lineage (GTDB taxonomy): Bacteria > Chloroflexota > Anaerolineae > UBA2200 > UBA2200 > DAOUEX01. Next base: position 26,505 of record CAYZGO010000024.1, read on the forward strand.
AGTCCCTTGATCACTTCCTCTGGTGCGATAGATAGCCGCGTCTCTACGTGCCTCAACAGGCGTTCACCGAAAGTTCCCCTGTCCTGCAATTGGTCTGCTGCTTGGGACAGTGCCCCGCTGAGCGTCTCATCCATCGAAGTGCCAAGTTGCAGACTAACGACAAAATCCCTGATCTCTCGCAAGTCAACGTGGTAGTGCTGAGTACGGCCGAGCCTGGCTAGCAATCTACCCCGGCTCTCCTTTGCGCGGCGATGGAAACGCTTGCGCTGAAAAGCCCATATCCGCCGCAGCGTATATTCAAGCCCGCTCGTGGCCACGAGCAGTATTACTGCCACAATCAACAGTAGCACCAGAAGCTGATCAATCACGAGATGCGCTCCACCACTTCGCTGATTACGCGGTCAATGTAGTAGGAGGCTGCCAATATGATGGTGAAAATGGCAATCAAGAATATCTGGCCGCCTATAGAGACGTAGGGCCCGCGCAGCGTGGGCACGGCAGCCACGGTCAAGACAGCCAGTATAGCGATAACCTGCATGAATGTCGTCTGAGCGGTGATAGCCGTCATGCTCGACTCAGTCTGCCTGCGCAGTTCATCGTGAGTGCGCAGCCGGTCCACCAAGTTATCCAAAGCCTTCACCACAGCATCGGCGCGCGCGGTTTCACTCATCTCCAGTATGTATGCGAACTGGTTCAGATACACGTTATCAGTCCTGGCCCGCAACTCAGCGAAGGCACGCTCTGGCGAAGAAGTCAGGTAGTAAGTCTGCACCACGACCTTTACAAGGCTCTTTAGAGGTTCGTCCACCTTTTCCTTCACCACATCCAGTGTCAAGAAGACGGAAGGCTGCAATTGGAACGTGCTGCGAAAAGCCAGAATGAGTTGAAAGATCCGCCTGGCTGAGAGTAGCCTCTGTTTCTCCTTGGTGCGCCGCATGAAATGTGCCGTAATCAGAATACCCGCAATGATGAAGTAAGTGCTGACCAGCACCGTACGCATCAGGATTGCCAGGATCAAAGAAACGATGAGCGGCAGAAATGTCCTCCAGGTCACACGGCCCGGTATGAAGCGAGCGCGATAGCGCTTCAGGACGGGCGCGAGGTATCGTCCCAGTTCATCCCAAACCAGCGCGGCGGCGATCAGGATGAGTGAACCGATGATCAACGTAATGACTGGATCAGATCCTATTCCCATCGCTCCATTCCCCCGCGCAGCGGAGTCCAACCGTGCCCGGTCCATTCCTTCAGCGGATTTAGAATGTAATGCCCGTCCTCGTAGCCGTCAACAGCCAGGATTTCCCTCATATACCGTCGGTAGACATGCTGCTGCGGGTCGTAATCTTTGGCCAGATGAACTACCAGACCCAGACCGTAGCCAATCACCGGCCTCATTTCTTCTAGAGCAATGTCCCGTCTGGCCAGGTTTTCCAATCGAACCAGGGCCATGCGCGCGCTCTGCGAGTGCGTCGTGGTGTGGCTTACGATGCCCAGGTTCAGAGCGAGGATGTACTGCACAGCCTCCCCACCCACCACCTCGCCGATCATGAGCACGTCGGGGCGCATGCGCAAAACAGTTGTGTTGATAGCCGCGCTCATCTCCTCCGTCTCTTCCTCGACCACCAGGTGATGGTAATGCTCTATCTGCGGCTGCAGCTCTTCGAAAGTCTCCACTACTGAGACCTGCGCACGCTCTGGCAAATGGTGTGAAAACGCGTTGAGCCAGGTGGTCTTACCCGCACCCGGTCGGCCAGAGAAAACTACGCTGACTTTCATTGAGTTGGCCACTTTGGTCAAAAAGTCAATTGTCTCTTCGTCTGCACTATTCCGCTCGACCAGGTCCTCCAGGCGTAGCTTCTTCTTCGCGAAACGCCTGATGTTGATGGCAGTACCTTCTCGGCTCAGTGGGGGAATGGTGGCAGCAAAGCGAGAACCATCTGGTAACCCCACCTTGATCATGGGCTCCGCCGCACCCAGGCCTTTTCCCTCCATGTCTGCGATGCGCCGCGCCAAACGATAAAAGTAGTCATCGGAAGCCATGTATCCTATGGGTTCCAAGGTTCCATCGCGCTCTACGGTCACATACCTATTGCGAACGATGATCTCTTCAATGTCGTCCTGTTCCAAGAAGGGTTGGAGTACGCCGAGACCGACAATGCGTCTAGCCACTTCCTCAGCAACGACCTGCAAATCCCGTTCATCCACACGTATGCCGAGTTCCTTGATGGCACGCAGCACACTAGCGCGGAAGGCAAAATGCTCGTCTTCCTGTGCATCGCGCCAGCGAGGGACGGGGACTTCCTTCTCGACACAGTAGTCTTGTACTCTTGTGGAGATGCTATCGTAGTCGTACATCAGCTTTTACCACTCTAGTCGCCCCCAGACGTTGGGGTGTCTTCGCCAGTGCCCGGCAAACTGGCATTACCACAGAGTTCCCATTCTACTGAGAAGGTCTTGCCCCCTGCATGCAGTGTCGTCGTATACGTAGTGTCGGGCGTGAAGCCGCTTGCACTTGCGGGTATGATCAGATACGATTCCTGGCCCGACCTGGGATGAATGAAATCGCCCTCAAAAACCAGCGTCCCACCTTGATCGCGAACGTCAAGGCGAATGGGCATGGAACCGGCGGGCGAGTACTGCAGGCTTACAATGGCCCAGACCACGCTCGTATTGTTGGGGAAGGTGTCAGTCTTTGGCCCGTCCTCCTCATAGCTCATGTAGACTGCGCCTACAAGGCTGGAGGGCGTCTGCACCACTTGGGGCGTCTGGGCTGGCGCAGTTGGCGTCGCCTGTGCTGGGGGCGTCGCCGTGGGCCGCACTATCGCCCCCGTTGGAATGTTCTCTGGCGAAGGGGCCAAGGTAACCCACGCATCATAGCCTTTAGCACCGAAAGCGTAGATGATGTCCCGGACCACCTCAGGAGGAGCAGCAACTGTCAACACACTCGCTGGTTGGGCGGCGAGTCCCACACTCGGGGCGCCGAAAAGCCCCCCACCCTCTTGCTCGGATTCCTCTACCCCCTGCCTGGGCTCCTCACCGGTGCCCGTGCGCACATCCACAACCCAGACATTGCCCGCTACCAGGACCGTTTCCCCAGGGTTGCCCTGTCCGGTCTCTGTCCGGTAACCATAGATATTGACCCTGTGGCCCGCTCTCAACTGTCCACCAACCATCTCACTGAAGATCGCCGGGAAGCTAACGATTTCCAGCTTCATGTCCTGCACATATCTGACCTTCTCAGTCAGCTTGGCGTCCTCGCGACTTATCTGCTGCCCAGCTTTGATGAAGCGCGTAGTCATGAGGCCGGTGACTTCCTGCGACGTCTCGTAGTAGTCCTTGGCCAGGGTTACGGCTATCTTTGTGGAACCCAGGGTCACCTGACTGGAGGAGACAATCGAGTAGGGCTCTATGTCTTGGCTAGCAATGACGACAGCGACGACGTCAATCGGTTCTCGTTCCTTAGGCCTGCGACTGACCAGCAGTGCGACGATGGCCAAGATAGCGGCCAAGAGCAGCAAAAATGTTCTTCGGTTTCTCATATTCCCTCCAGGCGGAACCGTATACATAAAGCAGCAACTGTCTACCTAGCTTGCCTTCCCACTGGTCTACACGATCTACATAGGGCAAGTCGAGCCCCCTTTCCATCCCAGACAGAGCCAAGCTATCTCCCGTTCCACGTTTCTGGTTGAGCACAATGGCCGCTCTTGCTCCCAGTTCCTTAGCGAGTTTATTAGCGTTCTCAATGGCATCCAGTCTCGGAGTCGTTACAACCAGCCACTGATCAACTTGCTCTTGAACCGAGCGAATTAGACCGTGCGGCCAGGTAGTATCCACAACAGTCAGCACGTGCTTTGCTATCTGCTTCTTGAAGTACTTGGCGAATTCCTCCGGCGACAGAAGGCGGCAATTGTCGTAATCCATGGGCACTAGCGTCACGCCTTTGAATACCGCGGGTTGCAGATCAACCTTGGAAGTGAGGTCGTAAAGGAAGGGCATCTCGAGGCCAGTCAGCGCGACTAACGCAGAGGTACCATACACGAATTCGAGGAGCAGGACAGGTCGCTCTGTACGACGGGCGAAGTGTAGCGCCATGTCCAAGGCCAGGCTCGTTTTGCCGACTCCACCAGAGTAGGCAGTGAAACCCACGGCTAGCTTGTCTGGCAGTGCACGTCCTCCTCGAGTTCGACTGGCTCGCCGGATCCACTCCTCCGGATCTGCCAGGAATTCCTCACTGCTCGCCTGTGGTAGTCCGCGGCTCTCCTGGGCCTCGGCCAGAAGACTCCGGATCATGCCTGTTTCGTAAGGATACTCTACGAGATCTTCGAAATCAATGATGACAAGCTGGGCTAGGGGTATGATCTTGGCAACCTGATCTGTGTAGAGCGCTGGCTCACTTTCCACATCGGGTATAGAACGGAGTGCTTCGAAAACTGCCACTGACTTGGTAGCGACAAGGACTTTCATGGATATCGCATCCCCTCTCTATATACCTCAGGATAACCGGCACCGCGTAGTCACGAATATAGCATACGGACAGCGTTTTGTCAACAAAGATATGACGAGGGTGTTGAAAAACTGCCTAGATTGTCATTGCCTTTGGTCCTGGGCCACCTTTGTCCCTGGGGCCACCTTTGTCCCTGGGGCCAAAGACCCAGGGGAAGACCCAGGGCGAGTGCAGCGAAGCAATCCCCTTCTCACCCACAGGTGGAGATTGCTTCGTCGCTGCGCTCCTCGCAATGACAACGGGTTTGTTTCTTACTAGCGACACTTGCATCGGCGCTGCAAGTGCAGATGAGCGAAGAATCTCAGTCGTAGGGAAGGCAGATTCCGCTCGCCCCGGCTCAGGCCGGGCTTCACTGCGTTAAGAATGACACCCTTGCGACTTTTTCAACACTCTCATATGACATTGTGGGTAAGCACTGCAAGGGAAGCACGCCGGCCCTGACCAGTTGGCATTCCAACAGTTATTGCAACGACACTGCTCTCATAGTGCTAAACATCCGCCAGCCCAAAATCAGCGATGGCAGAGAGAATCCCGGATCGGGCCGTAACAGGAATAGTGTACCACAATTCACATTAGATTGCATGATATTGCCAGACCCTGAGGCTGACCTTTTCTTGACTTTTTTGTGACAATCCTGCTTGCCGAAACAGTGGTTTTATGCTATAATGGCTTTGCATGCCGTGGTATCCTGATTCCTTTGCCAAAGGCGACTGTGGAATGGCCGAGAAACTCTCACTACATGGTTTGGCAGTAACTCTGCTGCCAACTCGCTACCATGCCAGATACCTGAAGAATCTAGCAGCGGATCTCAATGCTCTGCTCCTTCCAGGTGAAAGCAAAGCCCGGACTTTGGAACAGGTGCACATCCCCCTGCGCTTTCGCGAGATGGGGGTTGGTGGAAGGGCCGTGCCAGCGGCAGAGAGCACAAGGGACATCGACATCTGGGACGTCCTGTTCCGCGCACCGAGGCTGGCTCTGGTTGGTGGCGCAGGTGTGGGTAAGACGACCACCCTCAAGCATGTGGCTGTTGCACTTGCTCAGCACGACATGTCTGAGAGTTACATCCACCGCTTGACCTTTCTGCATCAGGGCCAGGCTTTGGACGACCTGCTGCCTATCTACGCGGACTTGGGCCAACTCGATCCGCACGCAGACGATCTGGCTGTCTTTCTGGCCAGGGTATTGACCGACTACAGCTTTCCCAGGGGCAGGAATTTCCTGAGAGCCAAGCTGAAAGAGGGGAAGTGCCTCCTGCTCCTGGATGGCTTCGACGCGTTGCAGACGCCGGGACGTCGCACCCATCTCAAAGAGCTTCTCAATGCTTACCCCAGGATACAGGTAGTAATCACGGCACGCACGACACATCTGGTCAATACTGTCCCCAATATTGTTTGCTTGGAGCCGCTGCCCTTCTCCGAGGCCGAGATTGCAGCATTCATTGATAGGAGATTAGGCAAGGATTCGTCAGTAGCTATCGCCCTACTTCAAGCCCTGGAGCGCAGCAATGGGCTTCGTCTGGTGGCAGGAAACCCTCTCCTATTGTCCACGCTTGCCTGGGCGAGCGAAGGTGCCCAGAGCTTGCCCCTCCACCTGCCAGACCTGTACGAACGATGCCTGCAAATCCTGCTCGGAAATGGGACAGGCGTGACATTGGTCTCGGCAGGAGCAACGCTTGACCGTGAGATCAGAGATAAAGCCCTTCAGGAACTCGGTCGCTACTTCCACGAGCGGCGCCAAGAGCAATTCGACGGAGAAGAGCTTGAGGCAGCGGCGGCGGAAGTGCTGAAACCGCTCGGCGCTTCAGGCCAAGAGCATTCCTTGCTGGCCTTGATCAAGGATGGCGGGCTTTTGCGACAGCGGAACGAAGAGCAATACGCCTTTCTGTGTCTAGCGTTGCAAGAGTACTTGGCAGCGCGGGCGATAGTGGCCACAAATCACGTTGCCGAGATTCTGAGCAGCCATGTGGATGACCCTTGGTGGCACGAGGTTATTGTACTGGCCACAGCGCTGCTGGGCAATGCAGCGGACGTGGTTCATCAGATACGTACGTCGAGCAGCAAGCCGCGCGAGGCCCTCTTCCTGGCCGCCCGATGTGCTGCCGAAGCTCCGGGGACGGCACAGGACATCAAGGAGAGCCTACGCAGGGAACTTTTCAAAGTCTTTCGGGCTGGCGACACGGTGCGCTGGCAGGTGGCCGCTACGTGCATCGCTGCTCTGGAGGGCCAGAGAGTGTGCGATTACTTCACTCGGGTGTTGAGGGCGGGGCCTGTAGACGAACGCAAGCGGGCTGCTCTGGTCATGGGCCGGATTGGTGCGCCAGAATGGGCTGTTATACCCCTACTTGGGGCACTGGATAGGAGCCGACCCTGGCAGGTGCGTAGCCAGGCTGCCTGGTCTTTGGGCCAACTTGGTGACACACGAGCCATACCAGCCCTTATTGAGGCGCTCAAGGACGAGAAGGAAAAAGTTGCCAGCGAAGCGGCATTGGCTTTGAGTGTTATCGGTGAGCCGGCCGTGCCCTCGCTCATCTCACATCTTAGCAGCGAGCAGCCCACAGTGCGCCAAATGGCGATAAAAGCACTGAGCAAGATGGGCACCTTGGCTGTACGGCCACTGTTGAGCATTGCAGAGGATGAGGAGCAAGCTGATAATGCGGTCAGGGGAGCAACTGAAGCACTGGGCCTGCTCGGGGATACCCAGGCTATACCGCATCTCATTAGGTTGCTGCGCACCAGGGGTGGTAAAATTGCCGAATGTGCCGCACGCGCTCTAGCAGACATTGGGGGGCCTGCAGTTCAGCCGCTTATTGATTCCCTGCCTACTCGCAGCGCAGAGTTCGAACTGCGCAAAGCAATCGTGAGCGCTTTGGTTGCCATTGGAGAACCGTCCATCGAACCGCTTATCAAGTCATTGGATAGCCACAGCACATCCATGCGCGGTGCCTCAGAAGAAGCCTTAACGCGCATTGGTGCTGTTGCTACTGAAGCGCTCGTTGCGGCTCTCCGTTCGGAGAACTGGAACCTCCGTCGCAGAATCGCTCAGATTTTGGGGCGTATTGGCGACGAGCGTCTGGCTGAGCCATTGACGCTGGCGCTAAGCGACGACGACCCTGGCGTACGGGCTCGAGTGGCGCAGATTCTCGGTCAGATTGGGCGTGGGCGGGCCGTGGAGCCGCTTGTTGACGCTATGCAGAACGATCCCGACGATTTTGTACGCCGCACGGCTGCCAAAGCGCTCGCTGATCTAAGGAGCGAACGTGCTATTGGCTCTCTTATTGAAGTGCTGGAAGACCCCCAACTGCGGGACATTGGCGTTGTTGCGCTCGGTGAAATAGGTGAGGCGGCGGTCGAACCCCTGATCCTGGCCGTTGATCAAAGTCGGATTCCAGAGGTGCAGCAAGCCTGTATCAGGGCTTTGGACGCAATTGGAGCGCAGAGCCGAGTTGAAGAACCCACACTCCCTGCTGTAGCCAAGGTCTACTCCCTATTGTTCACAGCGGGGCTTTCACTTGACGAGGTGATTGCTCTACTCGAACATATACGGTGGTGGAAACACGGTGATGAACTGTACAAAGCCTTCACCAGCGCTCGGATACTTTCGCAAGCGCGAAGCCTCACTGATGTGGCCCGATGTTCTGAGGAATTGGCTTGGGTCGCTGACTTGGAGAGCCGCTTCCGCCCTGTCATGAAGAAGGTTCTGTGGAATCTGAATAGCGTGGCGCAAAGCATTCGGCTCTACTTGGATGATCCCCGTCGTGAGGGACAGCGCGATGCCATGCTCAGTGCCATTGACACTATGACCGAAACCCAGAGTATTATCGGTACACGACTGCTGCAATTTGAGCAAACACCCTTTGCGGAAATCGTGCAAAGCTGGCGTCAATTGACTGAGGAAGCTATCAGGGGTCTGCGTGGGCGAGCCAAACTTGAGATTGTACCTCTACGCAGTGACCTCCCGCTCGGCAGTACCTCAACGTCGGTGATGATCGTCTTTCGCCTGACCAACGTAGGCGATAGCGCTGCTCGGAATCTAAGCGTCACATTGAAGCGGAGTGGCAGGGATGGATTCGAGGTGCTCGGTGAGGCGACCCGACGCCTGGATCCGCTCGGCACTGGGATGCAACGGGATATCGAGTTCTGGGTCAAACCGCTCGGCATAACTGAAGCGCCATATGCCTTTGAAGTCTCCTATGATGATGACGAAGCGACGGGGCATTTCTATCCCTTCAGTGGCCGCGTGCGCTTCTTTGAGATGGAGGAGGAATATCAGCCGATCCCAGTCAGCCCATATGTTATGGGCCCGCCTGTCAAAACACCCCAGATGTTCTTTGGCCGCCAGGACGTCTTTGACTGGATACGCGAGAACATCGGCAGTGCCTATCAACAAAACGTATTGGTCTTACAGGGGGAGCGCAGGATGGGCAAGACCTCCATCTTGTATCAATTGTACAATCGCCCTCCAACTCCGCAGCATATATGCGTCTTCTTCAGCCTCGAATTGGCCACCACCACATCGCAGGGGGACTTGTTCTACGATATGGCGCTAGAGATATACGGCGAGGTGACAAAGCTCGGCCTGGACCTGCCGAAGCCCGTAGAAGAAGAATTCATGGACAATGCTCAACGCTCATTGCGGCGTTTTTGTGACAGGGTGGAACGCACGCTGGGTGACCACGAACTGTTGATCATGATTGACGAGATTGATATCTTGATTGCCAAGATAGAGGAAGATGTGTTGAGCAAGGATGTTTTCAACTTTATTAGAGGGCTGATGCAGCACAGCGACAGAATTGCTTTCATCTTTACAGGCGCGTATAAATTGCGCGAGATGCTCAAGGACAACAAATCCATTCTCTTTAATATTGCCAGGTCTTACAAAATCAGCTACCTCAATCAAAACGAAGCGGAAGCACTCATCGTAGAACCCGTTGCCGAATACCTGACTTATGACAATTTGGTTGTGGACAAAATCCTGCGTGTCTCTGCCTGTCACCCATATTTCATCCAGTACATCTGTGATTCACTGGTCAAGCTCGCTAAGAGAACGCGAAAGAACTTTGTGGCCTTGCCAGACATTGACGTGGTGCTGCAGGACGTTATTCAGGACAACACGGGGAATTTGCAGAAGGCAGTCTATGCTCCGCTCAGCAAGCCAGAGCAGAGAGTCTTAACTGCCCTGGCCAATGTGACGGATGACTATCGGATCTATGTGCCCCCGGATATGGTGGAGGAAGTGCTGGACAAATATAAACTAGGTATTCCCAAGCCGGAGTTGCTGGACGCTCTGCGCGGCCTTCGTGAACGTGACCTGATAGTTGAGAAGCGCATAGGGCAGAGCCTACAATATGGCTTCAAGATGGGCCTGATAAGAATGTGGTTGCGTCAGAATGAAGTGTTGTTACGCTTAAGCCAGGAGATGAGAATATGACCATGAGCAACAAAGACTCGCCCGTGAATCCTTACTTCTACGGCGGGCCAATCAAAGACCCGTATGGTTTTTTCGGCCGCGAGGAGCAATTGAGGACCATCTTCGAGCGTCTGCAAAACGCCCAATCAACGTCGCTTATCGGTCAGCGATGTAGCGGCAAGACCTCCCTTCTCTACTCCTTGATGACGGACGGGGCACGAAGCACTTATACCTTTAACGCTCGAGACTCTGTCTTCATATACATGGATTCACAACTGGGCGTACGAAATCCACAAGAGTTCTATCGCGAGTTACTGGGAACTCTGGCAGAACAGATCCCTTCCGTGGCACCCGATACTGACGGCGACATAATCGAGAGGGTCGTTCAGGCTGTACTCAAGAAACTCGCGCCGCGCCGTCTCATACTCTTGCTGGATGAATTTGAGGACGTTCTCAGTGCTGGCAGCTTCCCCGTAGAATTCTTCCGTTTCTTGCGAGGGCTTGTGCGTTACGATGTATCCTTTATCACTGCGACTATGGACACCCTCGACAACTGTGCTCCTCCGGAGATGGTTTCCTCACCTTTCCCCAACATCTTCGCTAAAGTGTACCTGGGTTCGTTTACGGAATCAGAGTTCGATTACTTAATAGCAGAAACATCAAAGCGCTCAGGCGCTCCAATCCTGGCGCATAAAAGCGAGATTTACAAGCTCGCTGGACGTTTTCCTTTCTATGTGCAGATGGCTTGCTCATTCTACTTCGATATCTGGCGAGAGCGCCAAGAGATCACCTCCCAGGAGCGGCTAAGTATCAAGCACCGCTTTGCCGATGAGGTCAGCCCCCACTTTGAAAGAATGTGGAAAAGGTACCTGAATCTGCGTGAAAAGCCAAGCTTAGTGGCCCTGGTGCATGGCAAGGAACTCTCTGACAGTGTGGCTCTGCGCAGCCTCACGCAAAAGGGTTATGTTGTGGATGGGCACATATTCTCGTCGGCGCTCACCGACTTTATCCTGCGCAAGGAAGCGGAGGGAGAAACGCTGCCTGAGCTGCGGGTAGCGCCCAGGGGCCCCGTAGCGAGGGGCGTCTGGGTGGACAGGGAAGCAGGCGATGTCTGGGTAGACGGAAAGCGCGTTCCACCCCTCACAAAGCTGGAGTACAGCCTGTTGCTCTGCCTGTACGACAACGCCAATCGCATTTGCGACAAGTATGATATCGTAGACGCTGTGTGGTCCGGGAGATACATTGACCGGGTAGATGACTCGCGCATTGCCAAGCTGGTAAGCCGCCTGCGTCAGCGCGTTGAGCCGGATATGGCCAACTGCCGTTATATCGTGACTGTGCACGGGCGAGGATACAAGCTGGTGGCTGAGAATACGTAGCGCGTCGTGACACAGGAGCGAGAAGAGGACAGTACTCTCTGCCGTCGCTTCCTGGCGTTCAAGCGGAACCGTCCTCCAAGTTTCCCAGTTGCCGCGCCAACTGCGCGGCAGAGCGGAAGACTATGGCTTTCATGCCCAGAGCCTTGGCTACCGCCGTATTGCGTTCTTTGTCATCCACAAACAAACACTGTTCAGGCAGAAGCCTCATCCTATCTGTGGTCAGCTTGTAGATCTCTGGGTCTGGCTTGCGCAAGCCCACACGTGCAGAGTTGATGATCACATCGAAGATCGCTGTGAGGCCATAATCGGCAAGGAGCACATCGAGGTACGGAGTAGCATTGCTGAGCAGGGCCGTCTTGTAGCGCTTGTGCAATCGTCGCGCCAGAGCAGTCATTCGTCCATTCAGTTCTTCGTAGGCGAAAGGGTTGTACTTAAAAGGCTCTAGCACGGCCGGTATCTTAGCACCAAGTCTGTCGCTGATGTACTGCCAGTATTCGTCAGTCGACGTCTTGCCTGATGATACAGCCCACCAGTGCTCGCCCGTAAAGAGTAGTCTTCTCAACTCATTCCTGGCCAACCCCAACTTGGCTTCACAGCGATGCAGTATTACCTCACGAGGCCGAGTCTTGGTAAAGACCCCGCCGAAGTCAAAGATGATACCCCTCAGCACCTTTCGCCCCATTGTGCACCTCTTGTTGTCTGGCTTTGATTTCCTGCTCGCGATCCAGACATTCTAATCATAGGAAGCTTCTATCTCTTGTCAAACGGCGATGTTGGGAAGCTTTCCTCTTTCTTTGACAGAAGGCCTCTTATTCTCTACAATGGCAGGGCACTGTCAGGAGCGACGGTGCGAAGGAAGGAATGGCCAGCGATGAAAGTTGTCACGGTTGAACAGATGCATTCTATTGAGCGGGCGGCGGATTCTCGAGGCCTGTCCTATGCTACAATGATGGAAAACGCTGGTCGCGCAGTGGCGGCCTGGCTGGAACGCAAGGACGTTCTTGGTCAACGCATTCTGGTGCTAGTTGGACCGGGCAATAACGGTGGTGATGGTCTAGTGGCGGCCCGCTACCTGCACCAGGCGGGAGCTGCCGTTTCCCTGTACTGCTGGAAGCGAGAGACTCACAGTGATGAGAATTGGAACCTGGTCCAAAGTGGGGGTATACCGACATTCTGGAGTCAGGAAGACAAACGTTACGCCAGATTGCGGCGCTTGGTTGGCCAGGCTGACTGGATACTGGACAGCCTATTGGGAACGGGAGTCTCCAGACCAATTACAGGCGCACTCCAGGAAATCCTGAGCATCGTGCGTAAGGAGGTCGCCAAAAGAAAGGATAGCAGGAAGCCTGATATATTCGTCCGTGTTCTGCCGGCTGACTTGGCATCACTGGCCAACTCGGCGCCCATCGTCCTTGCTGTTGACGTGCCAAGTGGCCTGGACTGCGACACGGGCGCAGTTGACCCCGCCACCCTGGCAGCGGATGTAACGGTGACCTTTGGGTTTCCCAAAGTCGGTCAGTTCCTCTTGCCGGGCGCTGGTTACGTGGGTGAACTGGTGATTGCGGATATTGGTATTCCGGCAAAGCTCTCCAAGGATGTTAATCTGGAAGTGAGCACCCCTGGTCTAATACAGGGTCTCTTGCCCGAACGTCCAATGGACGGACACAAGGGAACCTTTGGCAGAGTACTGGTGGTTGCCGGATCTGCGAACTATACCGGTGCTGCATACCTGGCCGCCAGCGCCGCCATGCGCGTGGGGGCCGGACTGGTGACACTCGGCATCGCGCAGATTCTACATCCCATTCTGGCAAGCAAGCTGAGCGAAGCCACCTTTTTGCTGCTGCCTCACGAGATGGGAGCTCTGGTGCCCGAGGCTGTCAAGGTGTTGCAGGAAAGGCTCCAAGGCTATGATACCTTGCTGCTAGGGCCAGGGCTTGGGCGTGATGAAAAGACAGTCGATTTTGTGGCGCATCTGTTAGCCCTGCCCTTAGGCGAGAGGAAGGCCCGCCTTGGCTTCCTGAGCTCGACGATCACTGGAGCAGACATGAAATCGCCGTTGCCACCGCTGGTGATAGATGCAGACGGCCTAAATGCTCTATCCGATATCCAAGGGTGGTCACACTCCCTGTGCTGTCCCACAGTGCTGACTCCACATCCCGGTGAAATGGCGCGCCTTCTGGGCACCACTGTCAAAGAAGTGCAAGCAGATAGAATTGGGCTGGCCCGCCGTGCAGCACAAGAGTGGAATGTGGTGGTCCTACTCAAGGGGGCGTACACGGTTATCGCTTCACCTCCGTCGGAGCGGGGCGATACGGCCAAGGGTAGGGCCTGCATCAACCCCTTTGCCACCCCTGTTCTGGCTACGGCTGGCACGGGTGATGTACTGGCCGGGACCATTGCTGGCTTGATGGCGCAAGGACTACCGCCCTTCGAGGCTGCCGTGGCTGGAGCCTACGTGCACGGTTTGGCCGGGCAAATGGTCAGCGAGGAGATTGGTCTGGCAGGCGCGGTGGCTGGCGACTTGCTCGTTAAGCTGCCGCTGAGCATGCGACGGATTACTGACATGTGCCCCACTTGATAGGAATATGCATCAAAAGGTAAGGCAATCATGCCCATAGAAGTGCACATTGATGACGTCGTGCGTCTACGCAAGGTACACCCGTGTGGTAGCTACGAGTGGCGTGTGGTTCGCATCGGGGCTGACATCGGCCTCAAGTGTCTGGGCTGTGGACGTCGCATAATGCTGCCTCGCAGCACTTTTGAACGCCGCTTGAAGTCCTTCGTCGCACGTGCGGTCCCGTCTGAGGACAAACAGGAATCCCATTCACAGGATACCGGTCGTTGATGAGAACCTCCTCAGCCAAGCCATCCTCAGAAGAGAATAGCTTTTCGGCAATCTTCCAGAATCGCAACTTTGCGCTGTTGTGGACATCGCAGGTCTTTGGGCAATCTGCCCAAATGGCGATTTTCCTCGTGCAAGCGGTGATGGTGGAGGGGCTGACACGCTCCAGCGGTTTGGTGGGTTTGATGGTGCTCGTGTTCAACTTACCTTCGATACTTTTCAGCCCCCTCTCAGGTGTTGTCATTGACCGCTTTCGCAAGAAGAGCATCCTTTTGCTGTGCAACGTATCCCGTATTTTTGTCGTGGCAGCTTTTATCCTTTTCCATCGCTACACGCGGGGAGGCGGGCTTCTGACCGCAGTGTACGTGTTGACCTTTATTCTTTCCACAATTGGGCAGTTGTCCGATCCGGCTGAAGCAGCCATGGTTCCTCTGCTGGTGCCCCCCCAACAGCTCTTGACTGCGAACTCGGTGTTTCAGCTTTTGTTCAACGTGGCGCAGGTTGTGGGCCTGCTGTTCCTTGCGCCGCTGGCTCTAAAGCTTGGTGGCGTGGACGGTGCCTTCGCTACAATTTCTCTGACTTATCTGGTGACCGCAAGCCTCATTTGGCGCATATCAGTGCACGAACCTCAGCCTGACAATTACGTCGCTCAGGACATCTTGCCGCACGTCTGGAAGGAATTGAGAGCAGGGTGGCAGTTCATCATAGCCAGGAAATCGGTGCTGGTTGCCATCTGCCAGCATGCCCTCATCAACACGCTAACCATGATCATTGTCGTGCTCGCGCCCGGTTTCGCTACCCGCGTGCTCGGTATGGATCCGACTGATGCTACGTACATTTTCTTCTCAGCAGGGCTGGGAATGTTCCTTGTCACTCTGTGGACTCGGCACCTAGGGCATCGCTTCCGTCGCGAGACCCTTGTCGCCACTGGCCTGCTGATAACGGGCCTGGCTCTGCTGCTTCTGTCCTTCGTGGCCTGGAACGGAGGAACGACGACCAGGACCCTGGTGCCCCCACCGAAGTACGTAATTATGCAAGTAATGTGCGCGGCTCTAGCGCTCGGCGCAGGCGGGACCTTGGCCGTAGTAGCTGCCCAAACGATTGTGCAAGAACGTTCACTTGCTGAAATTCGGGGGCGGGTGATTGCAACACAGTTTCTGTTCACAAGCCTCGTTGGTCTGCCGCCAATGCTGGCCGTCGGTGGCCTAGCCGACTGTATTGGCATCAACACGGTCATGCTGGGGCTAGCCGTCCTGGTCATCGGAAGCGCGCTGCTCAGCTTTCGCGTTCGCCTCACGCGGAGAGGTGCCTGACAAATGCTGGCTCTAGATGACACCATAGCGGCCATCTCCACGCCTATTGGTGAAGGCGGCATTGGCATCGTCCGGCTGAGTGGCCCGGAAGCGAAGGGCATTCTCGAAAAGGTCTTCTTGCCGGCTGGCAGCCATCTCAAAGAGCACCGCGATTTCGAACCCGAATCCCATCGTTTCTGTTACGGCCACGTCGTTGATAGCGATTCTGACGTCGTCGTGGACGAGGTGCTGGCGGTGCTTATGTGCGCCCCGCGCACCTACACGCGGCAGGATGTAGCCGAGATTCATTGTCATGGCGGCATCGTCCCCCTGCGCCGCACTTTGGAACTTGTGCTACGTCATGGGGCGCGCCTCGCTGAACCTGGCGAGTTCACATTGCGTGCCTTCCTCAATGGGCGTATTGATTTGGCACAGGCCGAAGCTGTGCTGGACATCGTGCGGGCCAAGACGGAAGTCAGTCTGCGGGTAGCGATGCAGCAACTGGATGGGCGTATTTCGAGCAGGGTTGGAAAGATACGCTCAAAGCTGGTGGATACCCTTGCTCATCTGGAAGCATCTATTGACTTTCCTGAGGACGAGATCCCGCCCTTGAACGTGGCTTCGGCTCTGGCGGGGGCAAGGGAGCAAATCGAAGCCTTGCTCGCGCAGGCCGATCAAGGCCTGGTCTATCGGCACGGTGTACGCACAGCTATCATTGGGCGGCCTAACGTGGGCAAGTCCAGCCTGCTCAATGCACTGCTCCGCACCAGTCGAGCCATTGTCACTCCCATCCCAGGCACCACGCGCGACACGCTGGAAGAAACCCTGAACCTGCGAGGCATCCCTCTTTGCCTGGTAGATACAGCCGGCATCACCAAGAGCATTGACTTGATCGAGAAATTGGGAATTGAACGCAGCCGCCAAGCTTTGCAGCAAGCCGATCTGATACTCGTGATGATAGACGGCAGCGAGCCCTTACAGGCAGAGGATTTCGAGATCGCAGACTTGGTGCAGAATAGGAGCGTTCTTGTAATCGTCAATAAACTGGACTTGCCCGCTGTGGCAGATGACAGTGTGATCTTGCCCGATGCCAGACACGTGCACCTCTCTGCGTTGACTGGTGACGGACTGAATGTGCTTGAGGATGCCATTGTAGAGACGATATTCTCCGGCCAGGTGCAGACCTCTGACGTGCCTGCGATCAGCAACCCAAGGCACTGTGAGATCCTGCGCTGCGCATTAGGCCAGGTGATTGACGCAGAGAAGAGCTATCGCGCCCAACTGGCGGCGGACTTGATAGCGATAGACCTCACCGCCGCCGTCAGTGCGCTGGGGGAGATCACGGGCGAAACGGTCGGCGAGGACGTTCTGAGTGCGATTTTCAGCAACTTCTGTGTTGGAAAGTGATGGCGTGGCAGGCTTGCCCAAAGCTGGCGTTTCAGGTATACTCACTTTGACTAACTGGAGGCTGTGCTAGCTCAATTTGAGAATAGCCATCGTCTGCTCGTGGCTAAATCAATATGGGGGAGCCGAGAGGGTGCTCGAGGTCGTGCATGCTATGTATCCCGAGGCCCCTATCTATACGTCTATCTTTGGACCGGAGGCTTTGCCTCCTGTCTATCGAGATTGGGACGTGCGCCCTTCCTTTCTCAACCGCTTTCCCTTGATTCATCAGCATCATCAGTTGTTCTTGCCTTTCTATGCTTATGCTTTCGAGCAGTTCGACTTCTCCAACTACGACCTGGTTCTGAACGTAACCAGTGCCTTTGCACATGGCATCATCACCAGTCCCAAGACCTTGCACATCTGTTACTGCCTCACGCCAGCCCGCTTTCTTTGGGATTATCATACCTACGTGGCACGCGAGAGCCTTGGCCGTTTGGCGCGCCTGATTCTCCCATTGTTTCTCTACAACCTGCGGCTCTGGGACAGGTTGGCAGCCGACCGCGTGGATCACTTTCTGGCCATTTCCAAGGTTGTTCAACAGCGCATCCACAAGTTCTACCATCGTGACGCAGAGATCATCTATCCACCAATTGAGGTAGAGCGCTTTCCGCTGTCGCGGGGACATGGTGATCACTTTCTGATCATCTCCAGGTTAGTGCCTTACAAACGCGTAGACCTGGCAGTGAAAGCGTTCAGCCAGCTTGGCCTACCGCTGCTGATCATTGGGGAAGGGCGGGATCGGCGTGCTTTGGAGGCCATGGCTGCCCCTAACGTGCGTTTTGTGGGGCGTGTCAGCGATGAGGAACTCGGGCACTATCTGACAGATTGCCGTGCCTTTGTCTTCCCTGGAGAGGAAGACTTTGGCATTGCCCCACTAGAAGCTCAGGCAGCAGGCCGACCCGTAATCGCCTATGCAGGAGGAGGGGCATTGGAAACAGTGATCGAAGGAACGACTGGCCTGTTCTTCAACGAGCCAACGCCAGAGTCGCTGGCCGAAGCAGTCCTGCGTTTTGATGACGCTCGCTTTGACCAGACCACGATTCGTAAGCACGCCTTGCGCTTCGACCGTGCAGCATTCGAGCGCAAGTTCGCCGACTTTGTGCTGGCAAAATACGGCGAATTCTGTGCCCTATAAGAGTCTGCGCAAAGGAGACCGCCCCATGGAACTGCGTCAATACTGGCAGATCGTCCGTCGCAGGTTGTGGATCGTGATTAGCTTGCTGCTCATCGTGGTGGCCGCCAGTTTGCTCCTGCCTCCTACGCGCGCACCAATTTGTCAGGCCACGATGCGCTTCGTGATAGGGCTAGAGCCCGAAGCGAAGAGCGGTGATTACTACGCTTACGACAAGTATTACACCTGGCTTACAGCGGAGTACCTGGTGGATGACGTCTCCGAACTCGTGCGCAGCAGCGCTTTTGCTCAAGCGGTGAGTGACCGGCTGGCCGGCGCAGGGCTCAATGTGCCTGCCGGGGCCATCCGTGGTTCGACACAGGCAGGACAATTGCACCGTATTCTCACAGTGAGCATCGTCTGGGGAGACGAGACTCAACTGGCCGATATAGCCAATGCCGTTGTGGCTGTCCTGCCCAGCGAGATTGCCCGGCACTTTGCCCAGGTGGGCACAAGTGGCGTATGCGCCAGTTTGATCGATCCGCCGGCCATAGGTCTGGTGGGAGCAAGCCTGCGAGAGAAGCTTGATTTACCGCTTCGTCTGCTCCTGGCGGTGATGGCAGGCGCAGCACTCACCTTTCTGCTGGATTACCTGGACGATACAGTACGCACCAGGCAAGAACTTGAGGAGAGCAGCATCAACGTGCTGGCCGAAATTCCACCCATTGGCCGTCGCGGCGGGCTCGGCCTTTTTCGGCAGCGGCTGCCTTAAGGTCGACAGTGATGGCAGCGATTGTGTGAACAAGCCTTGTTGTGCTAAAATAGATGAGCTTCAATCTGCGGACCTGCGACCGTACGGAGTAGGTCGAGATTACCAAGAATTCACCCGAAGAATCGACCGGATAGCCGGGCCCCGTCAAGCGGGGTGAACGACGTGGGAGCCCGGCCTGCTGAAAAAGGAGTGCCTCCAGTTTCAGCAGAGGCAGCTCCTCGCGCAGCATCCACCCAGCGAAGCGGAGTGGGCACGCTGCCGGATAGCTGGTCTGCTTCTCTCGGATAGGTACCAGGGAGGCCCAGGTGGACCTGAGAGACTACCTTAGTGTTCTGGTCAAGCGCGGCTGGATTATAGTACTCCTCGCTGTGATCACGGCGAGCAGCGCTTTCGTGTTCAGCAGGCTGCAGACCGTTGTGTATCGCTCCAGCATCCAGTTGAACGTCATTCCTGGACGCCTTGACTGGGGGCTACAACAGACAATCAAGAACTTGATGCGCAACTACAGCGGCCAGATCAAGTCACGCAGCATGGCTCAGGCGATCATCAACCGTCAGCAACTCGACCTATCGGTTGACGATGTGCTGGACGAGATAACAGTGAGCCCTATTGAGGAAGATTTCCTGATGCAGATTGACGTGGATGACATAGATGCCCAACGTGCCCAATTGATCGCTCAGACCGCCGCTGAAGTGTTCGTCGAGAACATCAGAGTGAAAATGCTGGAGCAGGATAAACAGGACCGCGTGGACGTCACCATCCGAGATGACGCCACGCCAGGGCGGGTATTCTGGCCCAAGACCACGCTGCTCGTTCTGGCAGGAGGGCTCTTTGGGTTGCTCGCTGGCGCACTGGTAGTGTTTGGGCTGGAATGGCTGGCAGCGGACATAATCCGGGATAGCCAGGACGTCGAGCGGCATGCTGGCCTAACCGTGCTGGGCTCTATACCGGTCATCGCCACGAGCAAAAGCCAGAAAAGCAAAGCAGTCCACCAGGCCGGAAACTCGTAGTAGAGCCAAGGATTGAAATCCCTGGCCAAAGTTGACAAGCAGCGGCCTCACCTGTGCCTGCGTTCGGGTGCAGGCATTCGGCGGCTATGCTTTTTCACACTCTCTAGACAGGGAGGGCAATTGACATGACTGAGAATCGAACCGCAGCGCCAAGTGATTTACTCGTCACCATCTCCAGTCCTCGCTCGCCGATTAGTGAGGCCTATCGTACCCTGCGCACCAACCTGCAATTCGTCAGCCTGGACAGGCCTTTGCAAACCTTGCTGGTCACCTCACCAGGCCCCGAGGAAGGCAAGTCCACCATGCTGGCCAACCTGGCCGTAACCATCGCCCAGGGCGAGAGGAAGGTGATCCTGGTGGACTGTGACCTGCGACGGCCCAGTCTGCACAAGCTATTCGGCCTCAAGCACAAGAAGGGCCTGACGACGATGGTGGTGGACGACAAGGCGATGAGCGACCCACCGCTGCAGGAGACCGGCGTGCCTGGCTTGCAGTTGCTGGCCAGTGGCCCCTTGCCACCTGGCCCATCTGATCTGTTGGGCTCGCGACGCATGGATCGTGTGCTCGTGGCGCTGAAAGAGCGCGCCGATATTGTGCTTCTCGACGCCCCGCCAGTAGTGGCCGTGAGCGATGCCGCCATACTGGCCACCAAGGTGGACGGTGTGCTGCTTGTCGTCAGCGCAGGCCGAACCAAGCGTGACAGCGTGCAGGCGGCCAAGGTCAAGCTGGAAAAAGTCAACGCCAATGTGGTCGGGGCCGTGCTCACTAACGTGCCCCTGGACACCAGTTTGCAGCGCTACTACTACACCCGAGAAGAGGAAGAGGAATGAAAGGCCTGATTCTGAGCGGAGGTAAAGGCACCCGCCTGTATCCCCTCACTTACACTTGTGCCAAGCAGTTGGTGCCGGTGGCCAACAAACCTGTTTTGTTCCGCGTGGTCGAAGCGATCAAGGAAGCCGGCATCACCGACATTGGAGTCGTGGTGGGCGATACCGGCGCAGAGATTAGAGATGCCGTAGGCAATGGCTCGCGCTGGGCTGTAGATATTACCTACATTGAACAAGAGGCTCCACTTGGCCTGGCTGACGCAGTGAGGATTGCACAGGGTTTCATTGGCGAAGAGCGCTTCGTGATGTTCCTGGGTGACAATGTCATCCAGAGCGGCATCTCTGCCTTGGTCAGACAGTTCGAAGAATCTGAGTACAATTGTCAGATTGTGCTGAGGCGCGTGACAAACCCACAGCAGTATGGAGTGGCTGTACTGGAGGATGGACGCGTCGTTCGCCTGGTCGAAAAGCCGCGCAAACCCCCGAGTGACCTGGCATTGGTCGGCATCTATATGTTCGACCAC
>CAYZGO010000025.1:0-44124 GCA_964478075.1 uncultured Anaerolineales bacterium
TATGCTTGTTGTGCATCGAGGCCCAGGTGCCTCACGAGGAATATCTCCCATAGGCAGTGCCGTCGTGAGAGACTGTGCACCGTATGTTCTCCTTTCTCAGTCAGGCTAACCTTGCCATACGGAACGTGATGCACAAGCCCCATCTCTGTCAGTTTTCTGATCATCTCGCTCACTGACGGCCGTGAGACACCCAACCTCTCGGCCAAGACAGAGATGCTGACCTCACCTTCACTTTCCTCTTGGAGATGCTGTATCGCATCCAGATATTCCTGCACACCTCTACGTGCCATTCAAATGCCTCCGATAAGTGCCTCATAAATGCGGCCCCCAATTCAGCCCCAAAGCTTGTGAGCTATCCTACCTTGGGATCAGCCATTCCTCACTCTATGGGCAGGAAAATGGTGAAGCATGACCCACTGCCCGGCCGACTGCTAGCGCCAATGATTCCACCATGTGCTTCCACAATCTCCTTAGCAATGGCCAGTCCCAGGCCTGAGCCCTTCGCTCCACTGCGCGATTTATCGGCCCGGTAGAAGCGTTCAAAGATGCGTCGCAGATCCTCCTTGGGGATGCCTGCCCCCGTGTCCATGACACTAATGGCAATCCAATTGCCATCGCCAGGCTTTCCTTTGAAAGGTAGAGCACAAGGGATATCGCTTCGGCCTTCGATCCTGCCATCTTTCAGCTTTAGCGCCTGAATAGCGATTTCCACCCGTCCGCCTGATGGCGTGTACTTGATAGCATTGTCCAGCAAGTTGGCTACGGCTTGCTCTAAACGCCCCTCGTCTCCGTAGATGAGGGGCAGAGTTTTGTCGGCCGAGATGCGCAACTCTACGCCCGCTTCAGCCGCCAACGGCGCGAATTTTCCTACGCAGTGTTGCGCGAGTTCGCTAGAGACGATCGCCGTGCGCTTATTCGTCGCTTCGCCGGTATCCAGGCGGGCGAGATCCAGGAGATCCTGGACCAATTGTCCCATGCGGGCCGCCTCTTCACTTATGATCTGTGCCGCACGACGGTATCCCGCTTCATCGTGGACGGCCCCTTCCAGAATTGCCTGTGAGAAGCCCTGGATTGAGGTCAACGGCGTCTTCAGGTCGTGTGAGACGTTGGCCAAAAAGTCCCGCTGTGATTGCCGGCTGCGCGCCACTTGGCGAGCCATGCGGTTAAAGCTATCTGCCAGGCACGTAACTTCATCCTGGCCCTCTGTCGGGATTACTTGCTCATAGTTGCCACGTGCAATTTCTTCAGATGCTTTGGTCATAGCGAGCAGCGGGCGGGTGATGGAGCGAGAGAGCACGACGGCAATGATAATCGAGATGGATAGAGACACTAATCCTGCTATGGCCAATGGCGGAGCTAGCTGGCGCCAGGCAGGCTCCACGTCCTGCTCCGGCACGGCTACAATCAGATAGCTAGGCAATGAACCCGCCTCTGCGCGCCCCTCGAGAGGAGGGGGCCTGAGAAGCAATATGATAAAGAAGTAATGCTGGCCATCGGCCTCAAGGTAGCGTCGGACCACAGCTGTTGCCCTGGAGCCCAAGAGTTCCTGTATGGGGAACTTGAGGCGCTGCCCGGTAATCGGATCTTTTTCACCAGAATCCGCCAGTACCAGTCCATCGCGCGCGACGAGCAGTGCACGCACCCCCAACGCGCGTGCCTCCTGGCGCGTGCGTACAGCTATTTCTGGCAAGTTGAGCTTCAGTGCGAGAAGGCTCTGCGCGCGTTGGGACAGGGTGACCGCAGTTGCATGACGTTGACTCAGGACTGCGTTGCGCTGGTATCGCCGGATAAGGATCAGGGCTCCTAGTCCTGCTAGCAACAGGCAAAGGAGAATAATCAGAGCGTAAGACACGGCTAGCTTGGTGCGGATACTTCGAAACATCAGGGTTCACTCCTGCATCAGTTTGTATCCCACGCCCCAGACGGTCTCAATCTTGACTCTGCTGCCGCTCAGTTTATCGCGCAGGCGTGCCACATGCACGTCCACTGTGCGTGTTCCTCCTGCAAAATCGTAGCCCCAAACACGGTTCAGGAGTTGGTCACGGCTGAAGACGAACCCCGGGTGTTCAGCGAAGGCCAGCAGGAGATCAAACTCCTTCGCCCGCAGTTTGCGTTCGCGTCCCGCTACACGGGCTTCACGACGTTCATGATCTATTTCCAGGTCGCCAAGGCGTAGCACCTTGGCGATTCGGGTCTTGCCCTCCGAACGTCGCAGCACAGCTTTAACCCGTGCGACCAGTTCCCGTGGGTTGAAGGGTTTCACCACGTAATCGTCGGCCCCCAGTTCAAGTCCCACAATCCTATCCACATCTTCGCTGCGTGCTGTGAGCATGACGATGGGCACGTCGTTGCCGCCCTGGCGCAAGCGGCGACAAACCTCCCATCCGTCCATCTTCGGCAACATGATGTCCAGCACGACCAGGTCTGGGCGGCGCTCGCGCGTCATCTCCAGGGCTCTAAGTCCATCGTATGCACTGAGCACAGTGTAACCATCGTTGCTCAAGTAAAGGCGAGCCAGCTCGACAATATGTCGTTCGTCATCCACTACCAGAATCGTGGCCATAACTGCTCCCCCAGGCCCGAATTATACCGCAATTCACGGTAAACGGACAACCACTCCACCCGCCTGGGTTCAGTTCTGGGGTGGATTCTCGACAGTCACACCTCTCCATTTCGCTTGGGAACTCTTGCCTAACAGATGGCGGGACGCTGGCGCAGCGCCGCCCCAAAGATGGCGGGACGCTGACGCAGCCCCGCCTCAAAGATGGCGGGACGCTGGCGCAGCCACTGGGGACGCGCATTGGTTTGAGTGGGGTGTCAAGTGCCGCCCACTGCTGTCAACGGACGCGCCTGCAGTGCAAATAGACAGGTAGCGGCTCTCTCAGATGCATTTGTTGGTTTCAGTGTCCGTTGACAGATGTCGAGAGTTCTCACAGTTGCCCCCAAAGTGAACTACTGGCCTGAGGGCTTGGGTACACGATTTCCACGTGTGCGCCTGGACAAGTCAGGGCACATATGCTCGTCCCAAGCTGAGCTCTTGTGGCACGTATTCACGGAAGATTCACATCACCTTTACGTTACTATAATGTAACTTATACTACAATCTATGAGCGTGGTTATGTTAATCCAGGGCACTATGGAGATGCATGCCAGAGAAATCGGCGATTGCTAGAATCGTACTGCTTGCGCTGTTACTAGCAGAGGCGTTTGCGGCTGTACCGGTTAGAGCTGATGTTCCCCGGCCGCGGCCCCAGCACGGTATGGGTTGCCTGCCTTCTCCCTCGGGAGACTATCCTGTATTGGAGGCTCCGGTTCGTGGGCAGGCGCTTGCCTCCACAGTTGATCTAAGCCCAAGCCTGCCTCCTGTAGGGGATCAGGGCATAGAGCCCACCTGCACCCTGTGGGCCGTTGCCTACTACTACAAGACCTTTCAGGAACAACTGGAGTGGGGCTGGGACGTCAACAGCACCGATCATCAGTTCAGCCCCAGCTTTCTCTACAGCCTGTGTACAGATTGCGGCGCACTGCAGGCGGTTGCCATTCCCACCGCCATGGAACTGATCAAGGACTTGGGTTGCGCGGCGCTGGCTACATTCCCGTTGCTTACCTATCGCCAATGTCGCATGCCCACAGACGAGGAACTGCAGGCAGCTTCACCCTTCCAGGCTCTGAGCTACGGGAATCTGTTCATGCATCCGGGAAATGCAGATATATATCGCCTGAAGGTACATCTTGCGAGTGGTGATCCGTTCGTTCTTTCTGTTCCTGTCTATGACAGCTTTTTCTTCTATCGTGGCGACGTGCCGGTGATCGGTCTGCCTGCAGCGAGCGAAAGGCTGTGGGGGCATCACGCCATCCTGATCGTCGGCTATGACGATAACCTCGGCGCTTTCAAGCTGGTGAATTCCTGGGGCACTCGCTGGGGGTGCGGAGGGTACGCGTATCTCTCCTACGATTTTGTGCAGGTCAAGGCCTGGGAAGCCTGGGCCATGGTGGATGCAGTTACGGCCACTCCCGTGCAGACTCCTATGCCAACCGCAACGCCCACCGTGACCGCTACTCCTATGCCAACCGCAACGCCCACCGTGACCGCTACTCCTATGCCAACTGCAAGGCCCACCGTGACCGCTACTCCTATGCCAACTGCAACGCCCACCATGACCGCTACTCCTGAGCCTACCGCAACGGCCATGCCGACGTCAACCGCCTTCCCAACCGCGACACCAATCCTGTGGCCTCTGCCTACCACGAAAGTGAGCCCCTGGTTCTGGGGCAGGGCTGGGAGGGTATCAAGGAGTGACGGATATCCATATCGATAGGGATCAACCTCGGACAAAGCATGGCCGGAGCCGGGCGCTGAGAGTCAGGGATGATGGCTCTGTCGCCAGCTTCCTGCACGTTGACCTTTCCTCCTTTCCTCTCTAACACCAGAAGCCGCCCATGTAGAGCGGCTTCTGATGTTTCAGCAACAGTGTTTCTTGCGCCGTCAGGACTCTGTCCTCTCTAGTTCTTTCTCCACGACGCTAAGGACGTCATTCATGCCGGTCTCGATGTATGGGTAGGCTAGCCAGACGCACGCAACTCCGAAAAGGGCGCCACTGACAACGCGGCTCCACCAGGTGCTATCCCAGAGCGCCAGCAATTGTCCAAGGCCGTCGATGGCCATGGGTATACAAAACAAGACGAAGGCTCTTACGGACAACGGCCGCAACCTGCGGCGGAACAAAGCGAATGCCAGGCCTGCCAACAGTGCTGTCACGTAGACGACGATGTCCCGTTGACAGACAGCCATCTTATAGCCAAGGGCAGGACTACCGATATAGCGCAGTGGTACATTCGATCCTATCAGACGCTCAAGTTCATCGAGTGTATAGGTGGCCTGTGGCCCAAACAGAAAGAATGACCGTTCCGGCAACTGGTGGCAGAGTGGCACGAAAAGCGCGTAGATGAGACGTGCCACCGATGTGTGGCCTGCCGCCATAAGCACGGGAGGCATGGCGGGCAGAGCCGCATACAGCCCCATTGCCGCGTTGATTGTGAGCAGCCAGTGTTTGGCTACTGCATATACGATACGGTTGAGGATGGCAGTGATCCTGGGCGTCCAATCTGCCGTCTTGACCGCTGTTTCACCTACGCGACCTTGGGTGTGGGATGGTGGTCTCGGCGTTCTAGTCACCCTTGCCAATTCTTCTTTCCATAGCCTGTTGTAATGCCTTGATGTCCTGCTCCAGCGTCTGCTGTCGTTGGGCGATGGTGTAGATGTAGGCAAAGACCGCAGTCCAGATAAAGGTATAGGCCGCAAAGAGATACCAAAAGTTCTTCATCGTGAGACTCCTCTCAAAGTCATGAGCGGGCGGGGATTGAAAGCTGTCTGAGCCTGCTCAACTCACTGCTCAGGTATTCTATTCGCACGCGGATCACAAGCAGGCAAAGGTACAGCAAAGTGAAAGTGACTAGTGACGATCCCAAAGTCAGCAGCATGCCTGGAGCCATTTCAAAGCCCTCACTGCTGAACATTACCGGGTGGATGGTGCGCCATAGGCGAATGGCCAGAAAGACCACGGGCACGTTGACAAAGCCAACGATACTTAGAATAGCGCCGAAACGAGCCCTGCGATCCTCGCTGTCAACGACGCGCCGCAGCATCAATGATGCTACGTAATACAACCACATGACCAAAGTTGTGGTCAGCCGTGGATCCCAGGTCCACCAGGTGTTCCAAATTGGCCGTGCCCAGATGGAGCCAGTGACGAGCGCAATGGTGCTAAAGAGGACTCCGATTTCTATTGATGAGACTTCCACCATGTCCCAGCGCGGTTCTCGCCGCATAAGGTAGGCTATGCCGGCCACAAAAGCCACAAGGAAGGCCAGGAAGCCTACCCACGCAGAGGGCACGTGGAAGTAGAAGATGCGTTGCACGATGCCCATGATGAGCTCTGTGGGCACGTAGACAAAGACCAGATAGAGGCTGACGATGACGGCCAGGCCGGTCAGTCCAATCAAAGACAGTAGCCAGCTATCTCCAAGTTTGTTCATGATTTACTCCTCAAGCACGTATTCAAAGCCCAGCAGCGCGATTACGGTAAAGATAATGTCAAAAGCCAGCAGCAGGCGCAACCACGTATACGTCTCGGACAGAGGCAGGCCATCCAGGATCTGCCCGGTGGACCTGGTCGAGGCGATGATGACTGGCACAGCGATTGGGAACAAGAGGATGGGCAGCATGATCTCACGCACGCGAGTGTTGACGGCCATCGCTGCCAAAAGCGTGCCGACTGCTGCGAAGCCAATAGTTCCCAGAATGATAACGAGCCATAGAGCCGGATTCAGGATAGGCACATCAAACAGCACAGCGAAGATGGGCAGGATGAACGCTTCCATAACCAGCATGAACAGGACGTTACCGACAAGTTTGCCCATGTAGATGGCGCTGCGATCCACAGGCGTCAGCATCAAGCCCTCGATGCAACCCCCTTCTCGCTCCAGGACAAACGAGCGATTAAGGCCCAGGATCCCGGCGAAAGCAAAAGCCACCCACAACACACCGGGGGCAATCTGACGTACGTTTTCCACACGCAGTTCAAAAGCAAAGTTAAAGATGACAACGACCATCAGCGCGAAGATGAACATAGCGCTGAGCGTCTCCTTGCTGCGTAACTCGGCCGCCACATCCTTGGCGACAATAGCAGCTACACCGCGCCAGAATCTCATTAGCGCCCCTCCACGTACCTGCGATAGATGATATTAAGGTCCTGCCTGGACGGGGCCGCTGCATTTGTCTCATAGACAACCTCGCCCGCCAGAAGAACGAGCACTTGATCAGACATTTCCGCACCCCGTATGAGATCGTGCGTCGTCATCAGTACGGTGCGGCCCTCAGCCAGCAGTTCGCGCAACAGGCTGCTCAGTATCTCCGCTGCGCGTTGATCCAATCCAGTATAGGGCTCGTCCAGAAACACGATTCTGGGATTGTGCAGGATGGCGCGAGCGATGGACAGGCGCTGCTGCATGCCCCGCGAGAGGGTTCGTACAGCGTCGTCCAGCCGTTCCGTCAGTCCAACCTTGGTTATGAGTTCACTAATACGTTCCTCAAGATCAGGTACCTCGTACATACGCCCGTAGAAGCGCAGGTTCTCGACTGCTGACAGGTCACCGTACAGCAGGGTCTGATGCGAAGCGAAGCCAATGCGACGCCGAATCTCTGCTCCCCACTCTATCAGATCGAGGCCATCCACCCGCACCCGGCCGCTGGATGGACGGCTCAGAGTCGACAGGATACGTATCAGTGTGGTCTTGCCCGCACCGTTGGGACCAATGATGGTCACGAGCTTTCTGTGTGGCACTCTCAAGTTTACGTCGCACAGGGCGGTAATGGGTCCAAAGGACTTGCTCAGCCCCTCGACCTCCACAGCCCATACGTTCTGCTGCTCAAGCGCCATGCCAGTGCTCATCTCTGCTCCTCGAGTTGCTCTAATACTCGAATCAGGCGTGCCTTCTGCGCGCTGCGCTGTCGGCGATAGTCGGCTTCCCCTGTGTCGCCAACTGCGAAGGGATCATCCAGATCAGCGAGAGAGTGCAATAGTTGCTCCCGTTCTTGCAGCGACGAGGTCCTGGCCGTTGTGGCAGCCACGGAGCGCTGCCTGCGTACAAAGGGATAGCTCAAGGCGGTCAGCAGGCAAGCAACGCCAGCGCACAGTACTAGCCATTTCAGTATCCTGTCAGTCGTGGTAACGCTTCGACCTTGACTTATGGTTCTCTGTGTCCCAGCCTGGGGGAGGTTCGAGAGCTCAATGTGCAGGCGGGTGTCGGCTGCCAGGTCCTCTGCGGAGAAGAACAAGTAGCTGCCTTGGCCCGTCTGACGGCTGCCGTGAGCTGTCAATTGCGGGCTTTGCACAGTTGCGCCCGTATTGGCTACGAGAAGGTTGAATTGCGCCGTCGGATAGTAGAGGACCTTTTCGAGGTGATAGGCCGTGCCGGTGTAGCTGAGAGCGTAGGAGAAGCTGTAGTCATGACTACCAGGAGACACGGCTTGGGTTTCGCAGAAGCCGTCGCCTGTGCGGATGATGCTGGTCTGATCGTCTCCGTTGCCTACACGCAACTCCGTTGCGTCATGAGGCAGCCAGAAGCGCAGGGTTACCATTTTGTTGTCCAGTTCTGGGTCAGCCTGGCCTGTGTAGATGCGATCACTTGTGTTATTCACAGAGAGCACCTCTTGTAGGCGCAGGCTGTGCTTGCCGAAGTCAATGATGAAATTAGCAAGGTCGCAGGTGATCACGGAAGGCAAGGTTGTGGTCTCGTACACAGTGATCACTAGGGTAGCGCTGACCTGGCCTTGGTCAAACGAGACCAAATTGCTGTAGTAAGGCACGCCCAGGTATTCAGTAGCAGCCAGATACGTTATGTCTGCTTCGGCATCCGAGTCGGTGAAAACAAATATACTTGTGGCATCAGTCCTGGTATTGGCCTTGGATATTATGTTATTATCCTTCAATGCGTGGAGCACGACAGGCACCCCGGGCGGCAGCCGGGGTGCCCCCCTTGAACCGTTGATAACCTGTCCATACAACGTGCCCTGAGCTAGGCTGGCGGGGGCCAGCAGTACGAGCACAGCTAGGGCCAGGATTATGACATTTCTGGCCCTCATTTTCCGCCCCTGTTGTGCCCGGCTGATGGCCTAGCTCTTCGCTCGCGAATGACTTTCACTTCTTCCTCTACCTGAGCTGCGAGGTCAGGTGCCTGCGTCTCTTGGTCGGCATTCGGCACCTCCATCTCAGCTTTGCCCAGAGCGCTGCTCGATTCCACTTTGTCTGCGGGCGGCTCCGTCACACTGTATCCCAGTAGCAGCGGATATGTCAGGGAGGCAACAACCAGCAAGGTCAGCAAGGCGATAACTGCAATGGTCATGTTCGTGACTCCCGCCTGGCCTTCAAACTCCGTTCGCCGTCGCTGGGCCAGATGGCAATCAGAGTGCCGAGCAGCAGCAGTCCGCCGCCGATCCACAGCCAGACAAGGAGTGGGTAGACGTTGATCCTGAACGTTGCTAATCCCTCTTCCTCAGGCCAGTCTAGGGCAATGTACAGGTCCTCCTTGAGCGTGGTGCGAATCGACACCTCAGTTACATAGTCCTGGATACTCCAGTAAAAGTCCTTTTCTGGTCTCAGTGTACCGATGCGTGACTGTCCTCGATACACGCCCATGGTGGCCACGTATCGTTGCTTGCCGACCTCGTTCAGGACAGCCAGATCCTCGTACTTCAGGATATAGTCCTGCACGATGGCAACGTCTCCTTGCGCCAGTGCGACCACCCTTTCAGTTTTGTACAGGGATGATCCCGTGATGCCAATGGCTATCAGCAGGATAGCCAGGTGTACCAGAAGCCCGCCATAGCGGCGGCGATTGCTGCTGAATAGGCCAGTGAGAGCACGCAATGCACTTTCACTCCGCAGGCGGCTGCGTCTGATGGTGCAGCGAATAAACTCGCTCACGATGCTGGCTGCGGCGAGCATGATCAGCATAGAAGCGAGGAGAGCAAAAGGCTGGCGCACGCCCAACACAAAGAGGATAGAGCCCACCGCGACGGCCAATATGGCTGGGTACCGGATATGCCGCAGCAGTTTCTGCGGCGAAGACTTTCGCCAGCTCAGCAGAGGGCAAACGCCAATCAAGAAGACAATGACAAGGGCCAAAGGTGCAAAAACACGATTGTAGAAAGGACTTCCCAGGTACACCCGTATGCCCCATAGCATCTGAGCAATGTTGGGGAAGGCGATTCCCATAAAGATGGCAGCGCCCAGGCCCACAAGGAGCAAGTTGCTGAGGAGGAGGCCAGATTCACGCGACAGCAGTTGCCCCAGTTGCTGCTCGTCGTTCAACTTGTGGCGCTGCAGGTAGAAAAGAACGCCTGAGGCAGCTGTAACTGCTCCAATGAAGCCAAGCAGGTAGTAGGCGACAGGCTGGATTGTTCGGGAGAAGCCGTGCAGATCGGAGATGATGATGCCGCCCCTGGTCACGAGTGTAGCGAGAATACAGAGCAGAAAAGTGGCAATGGCCAGCAGGGCATTCCAGCGCTTGAACATGCCTCGGCGTTCCTGGGCCATCAACGAGTGGAGGTAAGCCGTGCCTGTGAGCCAGGGAACAAGAGAGGCGCTCTCCACCGGATCCCAGGACCAATAGCCTCCCCATCCCAGTTCCACGTAGGCCCACCAGGCGCCAACCAGGATGCCCAGTCCCAGGAAGAGCCAGGCCGCGATATTCCATCGCCTGATCCCCCGCAGCCAACTGGCCTCCACGCGCCCTGTGATCAAGGTGGCCATGGTAAAGGCGAATGGCACGCTGTAAACTGCGTAGCCCAGGAACAGGATGGGCGGATGGACAACCATACCGGGATTCTCCAACACAGGCAGGATACCAGCGCCTTCCAACGGTCGCGTGGGATACACAGTGAAAGGATTCTGCACCGTGACCAGCATCAAAGCAAAGAATGAGTGGATGATGGCGAGAGAGGTCAGCATGTACGGCCACAGGACGGCAGGCCACTGACGCTTCTGCAGGATGACTGCGACCGTGATCGAGCTCAGGAGCAGCGACCAGAGAAGGAGGGACCCCTCCTGGCCTGCCCACAAGGCAGAGATGACGTACAGCGTGGACTGGTAGCTGCTGGTGTGAGCATAAACGTACTGCACCTGGAAATCTTGAGAGAGCAGCAGGTACAGAAGGATGGCCGTTGCGAGAGCGACGAGGCCCGCTGTGGCAACTAGACCATTCTCTGCGCTCTCTATCCACTGCGGGCGGCGCGAACGTGCTCCCCAAGCGGAGGCCAGCGCACAATAGGCGGCGGTGAGCAAGGCCAGGGACAAGGCGGCGTAGCCAACGTCAGTCATCAGTTCCCCAGTTCTCCACCGCTAATTCGTTGCCGTCATGGTAGCTGCCGCCTCGTATTTGGAGGGGCACTTGAGCAGCAGCCTGGTCGCTTCAAAGATGCCGCTGCGTTCGTACTTGCCTTCGACTACTGCCTGTGCGCCGTCGCGGAACATGTCCGGACGAGCACCTTTGTACGTGACCGGGAGAGTCTCCTCGCCGTCCACGAGGGTGAAACTGAGGGTCATCTCCCTGGGATCCCAGACGATTGAGTGGCCATCCACCGTACCGCCCACTCGTACGCCCCGCCCGTAGATGGAGGGGACACTGGCTTTCAGTTCACTGATAGTTAGAGCGTACACGGCTGTGCCCTGGGTACTGCTGATAATAAGATAGACAATGACCAGGACGATAACGACACCGCCAATGAGGAAGCGCCACTTTCTTGGTCGAGATGTGGGGCGGTCTTCCGCTATCATACAGCTTTGGATCCTCTCCTCAGGCTCACACATACCGCAGGTGCTGGATGGAATCTGTTCTCTGTGCTGAGCCGATTATACAGCACTGTTCCCTACCCCAGAAACTGGTTGCCCCACTGGTCTAGAACAGGCTCTCTATCTGCTGCGCGACAAAACCCCTGCTCACAGCGCCAACCTGGCGATGTCTTACCTGTCCTTGCCGATCGACGAAGAACGTGGTGGGCAGCGTGATGAGCCCAGCGCGGGCGACGTTGAACGCACTCACCGCTTCGTGCTTGGTGTCCCGCAGTATGGGGAAAGTCAGGCCGTACTCCTGGGCAAAGGCGATGATATCCGGAGGGCTATCGACTACATTGACAGCCAATATGACGACCCCCTGGTCGCGGTACTCCTGGTAGGCAGCCTCCAGGTCCGGCATTTCGATGCGACAAGGTGGGCACCCGATGGCCCAGAAGTTGAGCACTATGATCTTGCCACGGTAATCACTGAATCTCACGGGGTTTCCGTTCAGGTCATGAGCAGCAAAGTCTACTGTGGGCTGGGACTGGGTTGGCTGTGACTGGGAGGTACAGCCGACAATGGCCAACAAGATGAGTGTTACAGCCAATGCACGTAGTGTTGGTTTGCGTATCATGGCTTCGATAATGCTCCCTTCAGCTTGTAGATGTGTCGCTGGCAGATAGCCCAATGCAACCCGCTGCGCGCTTGTGCGTATGGTTAATCAGAGCTAGCTAGCTACCGGTGACGGTCCAAGGATACCGCTGGCATGACATGTTGAGCACGCTCAGTGCCTTGTTCGATATGTGGGGGCCCCTTTCGTTGATTCGTGCCAAGGTCTACAACTTGCAGGATATCTCGAAAGCGTCCATGAGTTCGTGGACGACACGTTCGCGCTCTGCGGCATCTTCGCTGCGAACGGCAGTTATCACGCAGTCCCGCAGATGCCTTTCCAAGATCAAGAGGGTGAGCTTCTCAAGTGCCCCCTGAATAGCCAGAGTCTGCCTGATGATGTCAATGCAGTACTGGTCGTCTTCGATCATGCGAATGACGCCACGAACATGCCCTTCAATGCTCTTCAAGCGGCGGAGGGCCTCAACCTGGTTTTCAGCCAGCATAGCAAACCTCCACCCCACCCCTATAGGGTAGGGATAGTTTAAGCATATTATCGAGTCGTTCCCTGCTCTTGTCAAATCTGGGGTCTGGTGGTCCTGCAACTGCGTTGATATGAAAGCTGGCTCACTTTCTCACTGCGGAGGCCGACGAGACAATTCGAGAAGCTCCGCACGGAGAGGGCATCAACACCAGCGAGGGAGACAACCGGAGTTTGCAGGAGCGGAAAAGTAGTGTACAATGCATCGTAAAGGAGACATGGATGACGGGACAGGGGAAGACAGTTGGCCTGATTCTCATCGTTGTGGGCCTGATCCTCGTCTTATGGGCGGGGGTCTACCTTTTCTCTGGAATGTCTGAGGGCCGGCTAGAGAGGTCTGGCTTTCTGCTCGGACTTGCGATTGTGCTTGTACTGGCACTACCTTTGCTGGGGGCTGGGGCTTTTACGCTCGTGCGTGGCCGGAGCGAGGCGCGGCAGTTCGCCGAGGCAGAGAAGGAGAAAAAGATCCTTAACATGGTTCGCACCCAGGGCCGGGTGAATGTGGCGGAAGTGGCCATCGAGATGGATCTCACGCGCGATCAAGTCAAAGAGTACATCTATGATTTGGTGGGCAAAGGACTCTTTACTGGCTACATCAACTGGGATGAGGGCATTCTGTACGCGCTCGAGGCGGCTGAAATGCGCAGCACCAAGTGCCCCAATTGCGGCGGAGTCCGGGAGATGGTTGGCAAGGGCGTCGTCAAGTGTCCCTATTGTGGTTCTGAGCTGTTCCTGTAAGTCAATCTGATAGCGCAAGAAAGGGGGTTGGAACATGATGGAAGACCTGAGAAAGCGCATTGAGGGCGCCTACAACAAGGTTGAGGAAATGGCGAAGGGGATCCCTGGCTACAAAGGTTACAAGGACAAGGAGGTGCGGCGCGAGGCCGACAAGCTTTTGCGTCTGCAGGTAGCCCGGGGGTTTGAGGAACAGAGACGGCGGTTGAACAGCGTCCAGTTGCAACTGACCAATGCTGGCCGGCTTGGAGTGTTGGTGACACTGGACCGGGCGCTGATGAAGTTGCAGTTGCTCATTGATCGGCTCAAGACAGCCAGCTATGGCTATGCGGGCCTCTTTGATGCTATCAAGGTCAGGGAGGCGGAGTTGGATGCCCTCTACGACTTTGACGCCGCTCTTCTCGACAGCGTAGGCAAAGTAAAGGCACTGATTGATGCTGTGGCCTCTGCCGAGAAGGACAAACAAGTGACCAAGGCTGGTAACGCGCTGCTTGAGGCGCTCGAGGAGGTCAATGAGACCTTCAGCAAGCGACAGGATGTCATTCTCGCGATTCCGGCGTCGTAGGCGTTCCTTGTAGTCAGACAGAACATGAGATGATTCTGAGAGGAGGAAAGAATGGCGCGAATCTTTGACGTTATTGAGTACCTTGACCCTTCAGGTCGTGAGATTGTGCACCGCATTCCTGAGCGGGGATCGGGCGACTTTCGGCTGGGTTCACAGCTCATCGTACGCGAGAGCCAGGCAGCGGTCTTTTTCCGGGATGGCAAGGCACTGGACACCTTTGGGCCTGGCCGGCATACCATCAGCACAAACAACATTCCCCTGCTGACCGGACTGCTTAGTATTCCTTTTGGCGGCGAAACGCCCTTCAAGGCCGAAGTGTACTTTGTGAACATGCAGGAGTTCATAGATCAGAAGTGGGGCACGCCTGAACCGATTGCTCTGCGGGATCAGGAGCTGGGTCTGGTTCGCCTCAGAGCGTTTGGCACCTACTCCATGCAGGTTGGCGACGCGCAGCTTTTCGTGAACAAGATCGTTGGCACGCAAGGCATCTATGAAACGACGCAGATTACGGGCTTCTTGCGTCGTATGATCACCTCCAAGCTGGTTGATTTGCTGGGGGAGACGCAGACGTCCCTGTTCGACCTGCCACGGTTGTATGAGGAGCTCGGTGCTGGCGTCAAGGCCAAGGGACAGGAAGACTTTGCTAGTATGGGCATCACGCTCAAGGTCCTGTACGTGGGTGCAATCAGCCCGACTGAGGAGACTGCCAAGGCCATTGACGAGCGGGCGGCAATGGGTGCCATTGGCGACATGCAGGCCTATTTGCAGTTCAAGGCTGCGCGCGCCATGGGCGACGCAGCTACAGCCGGAGGCGAGGCGGGAACTCTGGCCGGCGCTGGTGTGGGTCTGGGTGCAGGTGTGGGAATGGGCGCGGCGATGGCTGGAGCTATCAGCCAAGCCATGCAGCCTGGACAACAGCAGGCTCCGGCAGCCACCATAGTTTGCCCCAAGTGTGGGACGGCCAATCCTGCGGAGGCCAAGTTCTGTAACAGTTGCGGGACTAAACTCACTGGCACAGTCAAGTGCCCAAAGTGTGGAACCGAGAACCCGGCAGGCGCCAAGTTCTGCAGCAACTGCGGTGCAGAGCTCGGCTAATCCACGGCTTCAGGGATGGCTTTCAGCCCCAGCAAGTGGGTGCTGTCGTTGGCATCCATAATTGAGTTTGTTTAAGGCGATTGGAAGTGCAGAGTGTTGCAGTAGCAAGTTTGCGTGGACGAGGTAGCTGCTGCCTGTTTTGATCTTCTTCCCAGCGTTGCTGCTGTACATCTTCACCCTTGCACGCACGGTTACGCTCGTTGACAGGCGAGAGTTGATCTGGTGCGCGTGCGCGCTGGACATCCTGGATCCAGCCGGGGATTCCGTTGTGCGTTGTTGGGCCGGCGATTCGCTTGCCTGCCTCTGCGAAATGCGGGGTAGCGTTCCAACTGGATGTCGGTCTTCTTTAGCGGCGCTGACAGCGGTTTTGGCGTCTGTGACTACCGCGCCCATCCTGATTTCCGGGAGTTCATGCGGTACGTGAAGCCTCTTCCATCTTCTTGGTATACTCAACCTGGCACAGCCTCTCTGGTGCGCCTCGCGGCAGCCAACCTGCACTCGCCTTGCCGAGCGACTTGAGTTTTCTTTGGTTTTGAGGTATCATGTGGGCGGGTAAGACGCGCTCATGCCACGATTCAACTCTGCCTGGCGACACACGGAACACGCATCCATGGTATCACAGCGCAGACGGAGTTGACTGGCTAAAGTTAGCGGTGGACGTGTTCCCCATCTTGGGCTAGAGGAGAAGCGCCGTGAAAGTCCTGTTGCTGAAGGACATCAAGAGGTTAGGGAAGGCAGGAGAGATCAAGAGGGTGGCGGACGGCTATGGCCGCAACTACCTGATACCGCGCGGCTTGGCGGTGTTGGCTAGGCCCGGTGCCACTGAGCGCATTGGGGTGCAGAAAGCCATTCAAGAGCAGCGCGAAGAGCGTATTCACGATGATGCTGCCGCCCTGGCGGAGCGGTTGTCCGAGGTAACGGTGGCCTTCAAGGTCAAAGCGAGCGATAAGGGACGTTTGTACGGGTCCGTTACGTCCGCAGACATTGCTGGGGAGGTAGAGAAGCAGATCGGGCATTCTATTGACAAGCGCAAGGTTATGTTGGATGAGCCTCTTCGTTTGCTGGGCACACACAAGGTTCCCATTCGGCTCATGTCTGATCTGGTCCCGGAGGTCACTGTGGTGGTGGAGACGGTGTCAGACTCCGAGTCAGAGGCGAAATAGGTATTGCCGTCAGCAGCCGTCTCGCTCGTGGGGCACTGTGCTGGCTGGTGAAAGGGGGGCGGGCTATGGCGAATAATGATAGATCGATAGAGTCTCTTATCATCAGATATCTGATTGCTCGCACGCAGTGCAGCGGCTGTGGTCGGCGCTACGACCCTAAGGATGTGCACATCCAGGATCACCGGGGCGATATATGGCTGGCCTCTGTGACGTGTAAGCACTGTGGCCTGCAGGGGCTGATCATGGCAGTCATCAGAGCCCAAGATGCACAGGAGGTGGAGGCCATCTTCGAGTCTGACGCCGAGGAGTGGTCTGTCTTTCAACAAATGGGGCCCATCAGCAGTGACGAAGTGCTGGATTTGCACTGCTTTCTCGAGGAGTTCAGCGGGGACGTGGTGCAGTTGCTTGAAGAGGGCGACGGGCAGCCGTAGGCCCAACTGTTTGTGGGAATTGTCTGGATAAGATCACAGTAGGTGAATTGCGATGACTACATTCAAAGAACGCTACGTAGTGGATGAGAAAGGGGAACGCCTTGGCGTGCTCTTGGACATAGCAGAGTACGGCAAACTCCTGGAAGAACTGGACGAACTGGAGTCCATTCGTGCCTTTGACGCCGCCAAGGCCTCCAGCGATGAAGTCATTCCGTTCGAGCAAGCGGTTGCTGAGATTGAACAAGGTCGTTAATGAGTTACACCATCTCTATCCTGCGACGTGCTCAGAAGGAGTTGGCTCAGTTACCCAGTGGGGCCTACGAACGAGTCCGTGACGCTATTCGTGCTCTTGCACAAGCCCCAAGACCATCTGGTTGCCTCAAGTTGGCTGGCCGTGAGGGATGGCGTATCCGAATAGGTAATTACCGCGTGGTTTATGAGATTGACGACAAACGCCGAGTCGTGACCATCCTTCACGTTGCTCATCGCCGTGACGTGTACCGCTGAATGTCAGTCGGCTTCGGCAAACAATCGGCTGGGGCGGACATGCGTCGCCAGCCTTGAACGCTAGACGAAAGGGCCGCGCCAGCCGGACGTGGCCCTTTCTTATTGTACCGCCGGGGGCTACTTCTCCTCTTTCTCTGTCTTCTCCGCTTCGAATGGCCCTGGCCCCTCGTGCAGCATTGGGCGGGTCAAGGCCCCGATCAGAGAGGAGACACCGACCAGGATTAGAATGCCAGGCCAGAATACGTCGAAGTGGAAGAGGAAGAAAAACCCCACCAGCCAAATTCCACTTTGCAGGCCATACCAGCCGCGGCCCGCAGCTAACCCGGCGAGGATGGATGACAGGCCCAGCACAGCCAGTATGGCAGGGAAGAAATCAAGGTTTAGAAGGAAGATCAGGCCGATACCGATGAGCAGCAATCCGCCGCTCAGAGTTCCGTACAGCGATCCTCGAGATTCCATGGAAAATGCCCCTTTCTGTAGTCACGCATTGCCTCTCACTTACACAAGCATACTGCCAAACGGAGAGAACGGCAAGCGCTGCAGTGCCTGCGGGCACTCCTCAGCTTCAGCCGGGGGTTCAATCCTTGGCTAGACTGCGATAGCAGCTTCAGGCCCAGCACAAGGTTGTCTGCGTCAACACTGTCTGCGAGTAACCTGTGAAATCCGTCATACTCCTCTATCATGTCCAGTGCTGCGCGCGAGACTCGTATCCTGCCTGTGAACCAGTCACAAGTCCCAATACGAACCGCAGAAAGGCAGGTGGCGATTTTTCTCTTCCTCGTAGTTCATGCCAGGCACCCTTATTGTGATGTGTTATGTATAGTGGCTTAACTGTCGCAGTGGAGTTTCAATCAAGAATCCACTCATTATGACGAATTCCGTACCCAGGCTTAATCTCAGCACACGCGGTTTCCACCCGAGGAACGTGAGCTCCGTGACGTCTCTTCTAAGAGAATCGGGGGTGACTTCCCCTGAAATGAGGGGGAAAATCACCCCGTAGGGTCGTGCCGCATTTGCCTCTCCTATCCCATCATTCCCCCACCACCACGGTCCTTATAGGCATAAGACTCTGTCCAGCTTGTCCGTCCCTTGATTGATGTTGATTTTGGTGGATCGAGCGCTCGGAAGCTTGGTGCTTTGGGCTGACAGGCTCGCTCCAGAATGCAAACACCGTCGAACACTTTGAGCAAATTGCTGTCCTTCAGAAGAAGGCGCCCCTCTTCTCGCGGCAAGTCCGCACTGTCTATTTGGCATGGAAGGAACCGTGCATGGGCGTGTGCACGCACACGGTTACCGGCCCTGCGACATATGCGACAATTCGTCAATTGCCCACCGAAGTGATAGAATGTGTGTCCATGTTCGCACACGTACTGCACAAGCCTTTCACGGCAATACTCGCGTCCAATGCGATAGAGCAAGAAATCCATCTGGCACGGCGACAAGGGCGCAGTGGCAGGGTCAATGTGCTGCCATTCTTCCCATACCGTTCGCCAGGCGCTGGCACTCATCTCGTCAATGTACTCGTACTGGTAGCAGAAAAGGTCCAGAAAGCTGGAAAGCAGAGGGATATCTGTCTGCAAAATGCGACTGCGCAGGGCAAGCTTCATCGTGTTTCTGTCACTGGATACGTCAATTCTATCAAATTGCTGAAGCTCAGGCCATACGTGCAGCTCAATCATATCTCGAACGAACATGTTTGCTTTCTTGAAGCCGTAGCCCATGTTGGGCGTATTGAGCAGCGCAGCACGAATTCGAACGGCATCGTTGCCAAAGTGTTGAGCAATCTCGAAGGCTGTGATGCCGCTGTCCAGTAGAAACCCAGCGCCGTTGCGGGCGAAATCCACCCGCTTCTCAATTTGGGAGAGACGGGTCATTCCCATGAACTTGAGAAAACCCGTCGGGTCGTCCGCAATCTCCTGGGCATCGAAACGAGTGGGGTCATCCAGATACTTGCTGAACTGATTCTCCGGAGGTTCGCGAAAATCCTGATTGGCTGTAAAGAAGCGTACCTGGGCGATAGCCCGTGGACTCAGGTCATGAGTCTCATGGGTGAGGCTCAAGATGGTACTGCCATACGTTTGGATTGCGTTGCTGAGCGACTGCGCTACCGAGCGCGCCTGTATCCGGTCAATGCGAGCGTTTAAAGGTTCTTTTTTTGTGGGCTGGTCTTCTTCCAGGCGTCGGTAGTACCATTGACTGTTGTATTCGTCTTCCTCCCAGTCCTCATACCAATCACTTGGAAGGGCATTCCAACACTCTTCACAGACGGCGGCTTTGTTCAATGGTCGAAGATTGTCACACTCCACACAGTAACCAGGGGCCTCGCGCCAATTTTCATCTTTCCAGCCCATTTCTTATACCTTCCTGTATCGTTCAATCAGTCCGAAATTCTTCCGCTCTATCTCATGCTGTATCGCAGCGTTGTAGATATCTTGTAACTGCTCATAGAGCCGAAAGGTAAATCTATCCCGATAGCTTCTAAAAGGTGTTTGATTAACAAAGCGATCGAAGAGACGGCGCTCATCTTCACTGGGACCTATAACAAAGAGGTGAACCAGGAACCTTCTCGGAATCTTTAGTAACCTATCCAAGCCATCTCGTACCCTCGTCGTGTGCTCCACCTCGAAAGCGTAGACAGGAAAAAGGCCGTAGTCATCTTCATCGAACCACAAGACATCTATCTCTCTGATCTTTGACAAGTTCGGACCATGAAAGATGTCAGTGCAGTCTTTGATAGTCACGAAATCCCCCAGTTTTTTGTCTTGGAAGTCCCTGACAGTTTGGTCATGTGCAGGTACAAACGTTTCATAACTATAGGTGCTGCCAAGTGTGACTAACATTCCTTGAGCAATTCCATGGTTTATCTCGGTGTCTTCGGAATCAATGGTCTGGGATTGAGGTTGCGGAGTTTTCAGTTCTACTAACCTATAGATTCCGCTGCGATCTGGAGGAACTGGTTCGAATATCTTGTATTGTCGTACAACACGTCTTATCGTGTCACGCCAAGTAGGATTTGTTGCAGTCTTGGGATGTCCTTCTACCCGTTCATTGATTTCGGACAGGTGGGCTTGACCTCCCAATTCCCGTAGAGCATCAGCAACAACGTCCTTCCAGGTTAGTTTTCCGCTTCGCATTTGCATTATTCTCCCTCGGTTCGGCGCGATGTGCTTTGACTTGCCAGAGTTACTCATCGGTAGGTGATAATGCTGGCCACGGCAGTCGAATTTCAAACTCCTTGCCATTGAGTTTCCCACGTATATATTCCGCTGTTTGTTCAGCAATCTCAAGATCACCGTAGTCAATCTCCTTGTGATGATTGGGGCACAGCACAAGGAGATTACCAAGGACACTCCGGCCACCCTTGCGCAAAGGCTGGATGTGAGCAACCTCAACATAGAATCCGCCATCCCGCTTGGGTATTCTCACGCCACAGCCGGGAAACTGGCAACGGAAGTCATAAAGCTCTTTGAGAGCCTTCACCAGCTGAGTGTCACGGCGCACAGTATTTGAAACTACGGAGCGAACTCGCTCAGGAGAAACTTCAGCCATCTCGTCATTCAGTTGGTGCAATCTTTCCAATAAAGTGCCTTTCGGGACGATTTCGTCCAGTGTTACATCGTCCACAAGTGGTGATTGAGATAGCCATTGTATGGCAGTTTCATCATCAACGCGAAGCCAGCCT
The DNA here is from genome assembly GCA_964478075.1 of uncultured Anaerolineales bacterium. Lineage (GTDB taxonomy): Bacteria > Chloroflexota > Anaerolineae > UBA2200 > UBA2200 > DAOUEX01. The sequence continues at coordinate 20,665 of CAYZGO010000025.1, forward strand.
TGCCTAGGGAACCGCAAGTCGTCAGGCTTAGGCAGGCTTACCCTCTGAAGAGGTATAACCTTCCAGGCAAGACAATAGCCCTGGTCTGGACCCTCTACGAAGTAAGGCTGAGCTGGGTCAAAGTCGCCAAACCTTGATACAAGTCTGTGTAGTGCGGCATTCTTGCTATCATAAGGGAATCTGTCCAAGTGTGTAACGCGAGACTTCCACACTATGCGCTTGCTCAGTGACTCGTGCCAGTAGAGAAGATCACCGATCACAAGCTCTCTATAGGGCCACAGCTTGATGCGCCATAAATTGAACCAAAAGCCGTCTGCAAACTCCTCGGCGGATTCCGGAAGTGCAAACCCTCGACTCGTTATGTACTCCATTTTTTGACCTCGCAAAACTGGGCCAGCATTTGGCCTAACGGGGCGCTGGGTTGGCGAAGTCCCGCCTGGGGCACAGCAACCACAGACGGGTGGGTTCCGTTTTGCGCAGGGCATCTTCGCCATGTGCCTCACAAATGTGTGAACCGAGGTTGTCACCAAAGTGCTCATTGCACAGTGGACACCGCTGTTGCTCTTGCAGTTCCGCAGCAGGACTTGGTTTATCTATTGCCAAGATTGTTCCTCCTTGCGCTCTCCCACGGCTTTGCCATCCACCTGCTGAAATCTGGCGTGGACTTGCACCATATTGCGCGGGCAAACATTCACAGCCCGCTCGATAGCCTGTTTGGGCAGAAGATATGAGGTCGAGAAAGGGGTTATTTACGGGAGTGGATGGGAGTCGAACCCACCAAGGCCGCTTCTGCAGCACCCCTCAAACGGTTTTGAAGACCGCGGAGCCCACCGGGACTCAACCACCCCCACGTACAGCTATAGGATACTCGCTTTTGCCAGATTGGTCAAACGATTTGATTCTAGCCCAAAATTGTCCCCATTTCAAGTTGTATTGCACCACAGATGTGGCTAGAGCGCAGAAGTAGGGGCGAGGCATTTCTACCCAGTAAACACGCAATGCAACTAATGCATACCTGGCTGACCTTAGACTGGAGCGGAGCTTGCCAGAAAATGCCTCGCCCCTACATCAACCTGCGTGCTTCGCCAGGCGCTCGCGCATCCACTCTGTCATGGGCACCAGGATGTAGCCCTGCGTCGTGTCGCCGTAGACCTGATAGCCCGCAGGTCCCCAGTACCAGGCGTAGTAGGCGATGTAAGCACAGATGGCCGCGTCCAGCAGATCCTCGTAGCGCTTGAGCGCACCGCCGCGCAGTGCGTTTAGGTCGCGGTCGGTAGCTGCGGGCGGACTGGACATAGCTGGCTCGTGCTCTTCGAGCCTGACCAGGTAGGCGCGCAAGCGCGCCAGCTCGCTGCGCCGAAAGTCCAGGCTGCGCTTGGGGCGTGCCTTGTACTTGATAGTCCGCTCCAGGTGGAACAGAGCGAGCATGGCCGGATGGGGATAGACCTCGAACACGCTGCGCGTGGCTGCGCGGTGGCTCACGTAGGGGTCCTGCACAAAGCCGTGATGGGCCAGGCCAGCGACAATCTCCTCACCGCGACCGCAGCCACCAGGACGATTGCGGTAGGCAGGATAGCAGCCAGCCCCGTAGCGCCCAAAAAGGCGCGTGATCTGGCGATCCACAGGCCGTGCCCCTTCCTGGTTGGGCACAATCAGCGGTGCGTCTATGGCCACCAGGGCCGGGCCGCTGCCTGCCGCCTCGCTCACGAAGGGCAGCACTGCGTCGTCGTCGCCCAGGCGCTCACAGTGAGCAATCCAATGTGCGCGGCCCCGCCCAATCGCTGGCGGGACGCTATCGCAGGAGCCCTCCGCTTCGAGGGCTACCCCAGCGGAGTTGTTCCGTGGTGACCAGGCCAGGTCCAGGCCGATGAAGCGCGTGCTCAATGGATTTCCTCCGTTGTAGCCCATACCTCGCGGCTGAAGCCGAGTTGGTGCAGCAGTTCGTTCCAGGATGCTGTAGGCAGCAGGCCGCCGGTAGCCTGGTCGTGGCCATAGCCAAAGTGGCCCTCGGCTACATCCACTTTCACGGCTGAGAGGAAGTCGAGCAGGTTCAGATCGCTTGCGGTGCGCATGGAAAAGGCCACGTAGCCTGGTACGTAGCCCTCGTTGCCAACAAGGACCACGTACTTTTGCAGGCGCGTACGCCAGATTTGCGCCACCAGCGGATGCACCTGGCAAGGGCTGTTGACGCGCACCAGCGCTAGCTGGCCACTGAATTTGGGTGCAGCTTTCTTTGCTTCGTCAAAGGCGGCCCTCACTTTGAGACGGTATTCGGCCAGCCGTCTGGCCTCAGGGTTCGCTCCCTCCGCTATCTCGCGTGGGTGTTGGGCGGCCAGGATCGCCCGCAAGGCGGTTTCAGCATCGCCCACAGCGGAGCGGCGCCCGGCGTTGATCAGTGACGTGGCCTCGCGCAGCCACTTGGCCTTGTAGACTTTCTTGGCCTGGGGGATGATGGCAAAAGGTGCCTTGTTTCCCAGGTCGCTGAGCGTGCCTATGGCTGCCACCCACATCATATCTTTGATTTCAATGACCTCGCAGCACAGCCAGTAGACCAGCAGTGCAGCATTGGGGATTGGCTGCCACGTGTAACTGCTGATCAACACGCCCTCAGGGGGTACGCCCAGTGGCCGATGGTGGTCAATGAAGCAGGTGGGGACGTCAGGCAAGACAGGCTCTTGCAGGCAGCCCAGGTCGAGCACGAAAAGCGCGACAGGATTCGCAGCAGCAGTGCGCCGTTTAGTCTGCGGAGTGTAGGCGTTGGCACCTTTGCCAGTGACGAGTATGGTCAGGTCAGAGAAGCCCAGTCGTTGCAGTGCGCGGTAAAGGATGGCTCCGGTTGCCACACCGTCGGCATCACTGTGACAGAGCACAGCCGTGGGTGCGCCACGATCCAGGTTCTGCAGAAAGCCCTTGAAAGCAGCCAACGCTGCTTCGAATTCGACTGGTCGCTCGCTTTCCAAGGCCCCTCCCCGCATCAGTCGAGTGGCTGCTTGAAGTCGTAGATGCCGCCCGCCGTGCTCCAACGGCGTCCGCAGCCTGTGCAGGTCAGTGTATCGAGTTTCTGCGCAAGCTGGCTGCTGCCACAGCGCGGGCAGCAGAAGATCTGGGAGACAACAGGCACGGGTTCCCGACCCGGGACGCGAGCTCGTAGAAATACGCTCGGCGTGAGTTTGAGCCTTGCGGTGGGCTGCTGGAGCCAGCCATCTATGGTGGCCAGCACCCGAGCGGGTACGAGGCGCTTTAGAAATCGGAGGCGGAACTGAGATACGCAGAGCTGGTGCTCGATGTGGAAACCGGCCTCTTCCAGGCTGCGCTCTACGTACGTGGGGTGAAAATCAAAGTTCAGCTCGACGAACTCCCAGGGTTCGTAGCTGAAGGGGTTGTGCTGCTGGCATCGCAGCAGGTAGCGGAGAACGGCCTTCAGGTTGCGTTTGTTGGCGTATTCCAGTACAAAGGCCGCGCCAGGTCGCAGGATGCGGCGTATGGCTCGCAATGCGCTCGGTGCGTCAGATTGGTGGTGAAGGACGCGCACCATCACTGCCGCATCGAACGCCCCCTTGACAAAGGGCATCTCGTACAGGTTTGCCGCGACGTAGGTGATGCGTTCCTCTCCCAAGCCGTATCGGGCGTCTTCGAGTTGGGACCTGGAGTAGTCCATGAGCACGATTTCGTTGTATCCGCCATAGAGGTTGACCAGGCGGCCGAATCCAGCGCCGATGTCAATGATGCGCTCACCTGTGGGAGGGAGCAGCCTCTGCAGGGCGATGCGCTCGGCCAGGTCTTCGTATTCGCGTCCCTGCCCTTCCCAGAAAGCAGTCCTGTAATCGCTGCCCTCGAAATCACAGAAGCGAGGCAAGTGCTTGTGGGAACCTTGATCTGCCAAATTCACCCCCGGCGGCGAATGTTCCACGTGAAACATTGAGTATAGCATGGCCTGAACTGCGGGGCACTTGAGTTCGGGATCATAGTTACTACGAATGAAGTGGCGCAGTGCGAGGCGCGTTTGACACTCTGCGCAAGATCAGCTAAAATAGCTCTCGTTGCAGCCAAAGCGTCAAGACGAATTGTAGCGCATTGCTCTGTTGCTGTCAAAGGGTGCATTGGCAAAATGGGCCTAACGAGCCATGATGTTATGGCTATCATAACAAGTATGGAGGTTTTTCTTGGCAAACACAAAATCAGCTATCAAGCGCATACGCACATCGGAGAAGAAGCGTCTGAGTAACCGTTGGTTCCGAACGCAAACCCGTACCTACATCAAAAGGGCCAGAGCACACATTGAGGCGGGACAAGTGGAGGAGGCCAAAAAGAGCGCCGCTCAGGCCATCCGTGCACTGGACAAAGCGGCGCAGAAAGGCGTCATTCACAAGAACAACGCAGCACGGCGTAAATGCCGTCTGATGCGCGATCTGAATCAGGCCATTCAGGCTGCAGAGGCCTAGTCTGCCCCAACCAGGTTCGTGTATCACGGTGCACTGACATGGCATCGCCTACAATGTAAGCGATGCCATGTTTGTTGTTCTACTTTATCACCTCAAAGATCCACACAGCTCCAGTGCTGTACACCCGCCGATAGCGGGAACTGCGCAGCAGCATTTCTGGTGTCAGCGTCCCACCTCTAGAGCCCACGTAGACGTGCGTTACGCTCTCTTGCTCCAGGATGTTTTGCAATTGGGGATCGTTTGCGTCCTTGAGTTCAGATACGATCCTGGCCATGCCGGTGATGTGCTGTACGTAGTCTGGCGTTCCATATGTGTAGGGAAGCGCGGGCAGCAGCGTGCGCCTGCCCGTCAGTTGCGTGATCCAGTACCCCCCATCTGTGCCTGTATAGTCACCCAGTTGCCAGTGACGAGTGTTGATCAAGAACACTGCATCCGGCGCTGTGTTCTCCTTGATCCAGTCCATAGCTTCCAGGTCTTCGGCAGTCGCCAGAACGGTGACCGGATTGACGATAGATATCATCCCCCAGGCGCTCCACAAGGCAGTGCCCGCGATTAACATCACCAGTACGGCTCGCACTGCCATTGCTGCGCTCCGCCGGAGCCCTAGCCTCTCGAATAGAGCGGCAAGAACGGGCTGGCCATAGTCCCACATCAAGGTGATTGCTTGGCCGCCCAGGACTGACAGGGGCAAAAAGAGCGAGATCACGGCTGTGGCATTGTTCACCAGGTTCGTTGTCGGCAGGCCCAACCATGCAGGATTGACGACCAGCGCCACCAGGCCGCTCCAGGCCAATATCAGAACAGTTTCCCTCTTACGGCGCCGCAGACCCCACAGTGCACCTACTGCGGCCAGCGCCATCAACTCGCGATTGCGAGCGATGAACAGAAGCTCCTGCGGGAGGACGTTGTAGGAGGGATCGCCGCGCAGGGTGCGGCCAGCGGCACGCAAGGAGGCGTGGATGCCAGTAATCAGCTGCACCAGCCACGGCCCGCTGAGCCCCAGTGCCAGCAAAGCCAACAGCCCTCCTCGGCCCCATAGATCGAGGATTCTGCGCCTATTCTTGCACCGCAGACGGGCGATGCTTTCGTAGAGCAGATAAGCGGCCAGGAAACAAGCCCCGAAGATGCTCACTCTGGCGTGGGTCATGAACAGCCCAGCTTGCATTAGCCCTGCCACCAAAAGGAGGCGATAGTCGCGCCGCTCCGCCTCCAACCAGTTCATTGCGGTGACCAACGCGGCTGGCAGGAGCAATAGGCCGGTCAGTTGCGTGTACCGCCCCCAGGTGACGTAGTAGGCGGGCATGTAGGAGATCAATCCCACAATCAAGGCGGCCACGAGCGCGGCCAGCTTTCGCCGGGTCAGGCGCAGTGTCAACAGGTAGGCCATGAGCACGCTGGCGGCGTTCAGAACCTGGCCCAGGATCAGCATGGCCTGGGGGATAGCCAGCCCTGAAAGCCAGTGGAACAAGGCCGTGTCAGCGTGAAAGCCAAAGTGATAGACAAAGTTGCTGGCTGATAAGAGCGGTTCGTATGACCGAGGCACTTGCCCGTGCATGGCCACGAGTTCTGTGACAAGCGCGTGTTGCGGTGAGTCTACCCACGCAGGCAAGACCAGGCCCCGGATCTGCGCGAAGCGCACGAGCAGCGTGAGGACAAGCAGCGCCATAGCAGCCAGGACTGACCTGCGATTGCTTGCGGCGATCCAGGGAGTGAGGTCACTGAACCGCGTACGGAGCAGACGAACCAGCGCGTACAAGGCCAACACTGCGAATGCCCCCAGGCAGAGGGTGCGCTCCCAGTGCAGGCCGAAGGTTGTGCTCCAGAGGAGGACTACGGGCACAAGAGCCAGGCTGATGGCCAGGCTCAAGGCCAGGTTGGCGATAGGCTCTTCACGGGCCGCCAGATTCAGGCCGTGCCAGAGCACGTAGCCAGGCAGGAGAAGCAGGACGGCCAGGGGGACGATCAACCACGCACCATGCAGCAGCGTGCCTCCAACCTGGCGCACCATTACAGGCAGGTCGTAGCGGCAGCGTGCGATGAAGCGCAGGTCTCCCGTATTGCTGCAACCCCCAAGTTCCAGCTTGCCGCCGCCGTAAGCATTCAGGCTATTATACCAGAAGCCTACGCGCGCTTCCGACGTGCCCTCAAGCAGGAAGTCGTACGCCTGGCCCGCAGAATCGCTCTGGGGAGCGAAAGTGAAGCGCAGGGGGAAGTTGTGGCTTACGTGGGCAACGTCTACACTCACTCTGGCCAGTTCGCTGTAATCGTGTGCAGGACTGCGGAGGTAGAGGGTCAGCGTGCCCTGGCCCGGCATCTGGTAGACGGCAGGCAGTAACTCTATCTCGCATAGGTTGGGGCGTTGGCAGACAAACGATTGGACAATAGTGTATGAGCCATCGAGTGGTGGCGTGGCGGCATCTAGGCGTTCCTGTGCGATATCCACGTCCAGGACCTCGGCCATGCAGCCTGTGACCCACAGTGTGAGGAGCATCAGTAGCCCTCCGACTGTTAATCTGCTGCACGAGTGCCTTGCCCAACGCCTCGTTTTGTGCATATCCCGAGTGCCCTAGTTCCTGCTACCCTGCTCCTGGCGTGTGCGGATCGCCAGCCAGGCATCTCTCACGCGCTGCACGTATGCGGCCCGGAAGAGCCGCTGGCCATAGTGTGTGCGCACGTAGGCATCAGTGATGAGCGTAATCTCCTCGTCGCTGCCGGGGAAAGATCTGTGCAAAGTAGTGATGTACTCATACGGCGTCTGTGCCTCGTGCCTGGGGAAACCGGAGGCAGTAGCTAGCTTGACCAGGCTGGCGTAGATATGACGAATGGACACCAGCGAGTATTCTTCGCCCCGCAATCTGGCGAGCTGGGCCTGCAGTTCTTCGCGCAGCCTTTGCCAGCGGCTCTCCAGGGCATCTCTGACACCTTTAGCCGCGCTCTCGGCCTCCCAAACGGATTCGTGTTCCCCTGTTGGCCCAGCCTGCAAGGCTCGCCAACGCCGGTTTATCGAAAATGCCAGTACTGTCAGTACGGCGACGAAGGCGAAGCCAAGGAACCCCCACAGGAGCACCTGCAGGATCAGCGGCGGCGGGCCCTGAGCCGGTTCTCCTATCTGCCGGAATTCTTCCAACTGCTCTGAAAAGTTGCCCAAAGGCTCCAGACCTTTAGCCCCCCAGGCGGACCTGAAGATGCGGATAAGGGAGGCTAGGATCAGCTGAAGGAGCCAGGCCATTGCTACCAGGACGGGATAAGCGATCTTCCCCAGCAGCACCACAACTGGATGGAGCTGCTTCAGCAGAGCGGTGAGACTGCGCAGTGACAAGAGGCTCGCGGCCAGTATGCTCAGCGCCGCTACCACGAGCGTTGAGCCGGCCAGAATGCCCATCCACGAGGCGTTGAAGGGCGAACGTATGCCTATGCGACTCTGGCTCACATCTTCTATGCGCGCCAGGCCCATAACGACCAGCCCCAGGAAGAAGTAGGCAAAAATGAAGGGTGTTGCATCAATCCGGGAGCCGAATATCGTGACTGCGAGGAACCAGAAGAAGGTGATGATGCCCATACGGAACGAAAAACCCACTGATTCTACACCAAGTTCCCGCTGTGCGAGGCTGATTCCCCGCCACCAAAGGTAAAAGCCAGCAAAGAAAATGACCAGCGAAGGGGAAATGCGCTGCAGAACGTTGCCGACTTCCCACGCAAAGTGGCGCAGCCAGGACATATCTCTGACGCTGTAATCCACATAGACGTATAACCTGAGCAGCACCAGACTGCTCAGGAAAGCAAGCACGATGGTCGCAATGCGCTGTATCAGCAGCGGGACAGCTTCCCAGCTCAGAAGACGTGTCAGATACAGTGCCAGTAGCAGCGTTGATAGTAGCGCAGCAAACGGGATATGCTGTGCTTTCTCGCCGCTGCCTGGTGTGAGCATTAGCAGCCAGGGATAGAGCCAACAGCTTTCCATGGCAGCCAGCCCCAGGTAGAGTATCTCTTTGCGCCAGTTAGCACGCAGGGTGCCGCCATCGGCGGAGTCCTGGCATCCCTCAGGCGGGGTTGGGCGGGGCCCAGTCCCGCTATCGGTCGAGCGGGGCGCAGTCCTGCCATGTGCGCGGTCCCGCCGTCCCCTGGGCGGGGTTGGGCGAAGCGGCTTGTCTATCATTGCCGGCCCTCTGTCTCCAGGCCAAATGCTGTGCCCAAGTCCAGCACGCGGTGCACCACGATTTTGGGCACTCTGAAAGGCAAGGGTGTGTCATCCAGACGCACCAGTACCATGCGCCGTCCTGCAGCTTGCAGACGGGTCATGACTACCAGGAGCTCCTCCGTCACGACAGCCGTTACCACTGCTAACGTGGCCCCCCACGGCAGGCGTGCGCTTTCCCTGTTGAGCAATGCTTCGATGGAGATCGTCGGCAGCGCCGATACAGCAGCGAGCGCTTCCAGGATGCGGGTCAGTTGGTCCGGGCTGCGGCTGGGCAGTACTTTCAGCGGCTGATCCGACTGTGGCCAGCAGCCATTGGCTACGACTCCTACCTGGAAACGCTTTTCTACGGCGTAGCTGGCTATGGATGCGGCGACGCTGATAGCGCGTTCCAACAATTCAGGGATCGTGCCTTGCCAGTGTTTGGGCAACGTGGCCATGTTCAGAAAGATCACCAACTGGAACGTCGTGGTCGGCTCGTAGACCTTGACCTGCAACCTCTGTCGACGTGCTGTGGCCTTCCAATGAATCCGCTTGAGGGCGTCCTCCGATTGGTAGTCGCGTATGCCAACAGCGCGGATAGGGTCCTCAAATATGCGTTGGCGGGCCTTGATTTCACCGAACGGCTCTTTCTGCGGTAGGGTCAAGGCCTCTAAGGGCTTCACTTCGGGATAGATGATGAGCCAATTCAGCGTTGGCCAATCAGCCCGTGAACTGAACAGGCCGAAAGGGTCGCCAGACTGGAGATGAGCTGGGCCGAAGGCATAGACGCCGCGCTTGTCACAGCGCAGGCGGTAGTGCCACCTGGTTCGCTCGAACCAGCGCAATGACAGTAGGTTGCTGAGCAAACCGACATCTGACTTTGTTGAGGGCTGCACTCCTCCACCAAACATGGTCAGAGGCAGGGGACACTCATCCTCGATCTTTAGCCAGGGAACGGGCAGCAGCTTGCGGTTGGTGACTTGCAGGGTGACGTCAATGATCTCACCCAGAAAGGCACGTCGCTCGCTGAACGATCGTTTGTATTCGACGCCTCGCAGCGAGTATTTGCTCCATGACCGTCCGGCAGCCACAGCCGTCAGCACAAGAGCAGCCATGGACAGCAAACCGTTCTGGCGCGTCAGCAGACCAAGCAGGATGGCGAACACGGCGAGGCCAACCCAATTCTCGTTGAACATCATTTCTCCACGGGGACGGGCACCGAGTCTACAATTTCAGTGATGACCTGCTCAGGAGTGCGGCCACGGAGCCGCGTCTGCGGGTGGATAATGATGCGGTGGATCAAGACGGATGGAGCCAGATGCTTGACGTCGTCTGGAATGACGTAGTCACGGCCACGCAGCGCAGCCAGGGCCTGGACTGTCTTGTACAATGACAGCGTTCCGCGCGGGCTGACACCGAGTTCAACAGCAGGGTGTTCGCGAGTGGCGCGCGTCACACGGACCAGATACTCCCGTACCGATTTCTCCACTTTTATGGTACGCGTCTTGTGCTGAAGATCCAGGAGTGCTTCACTGGATAGGACAGGTTCGAGTGTCTCCAGCGGGTCTTTGTGCTCATAGCGCAGCAGGATCTCGTTTTCATCCTCTTCGCTGGGATAGCCCAGCTTGATCTTCATGAGGAAGCGATCCACCTGGGCCTCGGGCAAGGGGAAGGTGCCCTCGAGTTCAATGGGGTTTTGTGTGGCCAGGACGAGGAAAGGACGAGGTAGCGCCTTCGTCTCAAGGTCAACGCTGACCTGACGCTCTTGCATCGCCTCGAGCAAAGCGGCCTGTGTGCGCGGCGTGGCGCGATTGATCTCGTCGGCCAGCACCACCTGAGCCATGATGGGGCCGGGGCGGAACTCGAACTCCTGAGTCTTCTGGTTGAAGAAGTAGATGCCGGTCACATCTGAGGGCAGCAGGTCTGGCGTGAACTGGATGCGCTGAAAGGAGCAGCCCAGGGAGCGAGCGATGGCTTTGGCCAATGTCGTCTTGCCGGTGCCAGGTACATCTTCGATAAGCATGTGTCCCTCGCAGAGCAAGGCCACCAATGTCAGCTCAATGACCTCTCTCTTGCCGACGATGACCTTCTCGACGTTGGCGATGACTTGATCTGTGACGTCTTTGATTGTCATTTGTTCCACTTCCTTATAGGACTTTGCAGTTAGGTCTTCACCGCAGAGCACGCAGCCTCGCCGAAAAGAGGGCGAGACGCTTCGCAGCCTCGCCAAAGAGAGGGCGACCGTTCGTGCTCTGCATGCCCTCGCTTTGCATGCCCTACGGGCGACGGGCGACGGCCGTGACGGGGGACGCTTCGCAGCCTTGCCAGAAAGAGGGCGAGACGCTTCGCAGCCTCGCCAAAGAGAGGGCGACCGTTCGTGCTCTGCATGCCCTCGCTTTGCATGCCCTACGGGCGACGGGCGACCGCCATGACGGGGGCCGCTTCGCAGAGGGTGCAGAGCCCCCATTGAATGGGGACGTGGAAAACCCAAGAGCTCTCTGCGTTCTCGGCGTCCTCTGCGGTAAGATCCGCCCCTATTATTACCCCAGCGCAGTGACCAGGGTTCAGGCTGTTTCCAAGGGTCATAGACGGCCTTTGGCCACACAAACGGAGCGACCCCGAAATCGGCTCGAGGTCGCTGCGATGCAGCCTGGAACTTCGCGCTGCGCTAGTGCAGGCACAGAGAACAAAGTAGGTTCGTTGTTGTTTCTACTGGCGATAGGGGCCTGCTAGAAGGGAATCTCCTCTTCAGCCTCGGGAGCAGCTTCCTCACCAACCTTGGCCTTTTCGCCTTTCGGACTCAGGAAGCGTACAGTCCGTGCCTGGAGTTCCAGCGTGGCACGGGCCTCACCGCTGGTCTTGTCGTTCCAGGCGGATACGTCAATGTCTCCTGTGACCAGCACCAGCCGACCTTTGCTAAGGTACTGGTTGCAGGTCTCGGCCAGTTTTCGCCACGTGGTGACACGGAACCAGGTGGTTTTCTCCTGCTGCTGACCTTCGGCATTGGTCCATTTGCGAGTGGTAGCAATGTTGAAACTGGTCACCGGGGTGCCATCAGGAGTGTAGCGCATCTCGGGATCACGGCCCAGATGCCCTACTACGATGGTGTTTTGATACATGATTTCCTCCCTTTTGTGGATCAAGTTTCTAGCCACGTGCTGATGTGCACATTCTATAGTAGACTCCCGTGGTTGTCAAGAAGTGATTGTCCGGTGCTTCCTGGTTCGGTTGCTGGTTGCCAGTTACCAGTAGCATGCGAAGTTGGTGCTGACGTTGATCTGCCGGACGGTGCTCCAGCACCGCCGTGAAACAGGCGGTGCTGGGCGGGTGCTCTGGGGCTCGGGAACCGCCGGCTGGTGTGCGCAAAGGCGCTGACGGCCGGGTCGCATTATGTAATGAATGATTAAAACCAAAGTGTCACTCAAACGGACGCTGTATATTGCGGTATGTTCAGGCATTACCTACTACATGTTGTGGTAGAAGCTAACAAGATGGGACTTGGTCAACGTTCTCTTTACCAACAGTCTACCCTTCTGTTACTATTATGTGCGTTTGTAACTTGGAGTGACGAGCGGTTGTCGCTGCAGACTGCGAGGCCGAAGAGCAGATCAAGCAAGTGTTTGTGCGGTTTTCTTGAGTTGTCTCATGATCGGGATGCTCTGCGGACATTTGTCTTCACACTCTCGCCTTGCTCCAGCACTTTCAAGAAGCGAACATATGCCTCATCCCAACGAGCTGGGTCGCGAGGCTCGTAGGTGACCACATCAAAGGAGCGGCGCACTATCTCACGGCCCTCCTCCAGGGAAGCAATATGGCCCAATGTCAGCGCCTGCATGAGGATGTTGCCGATGGCCGTCGCCTCGGCTGGACCGGCCATCACAGGGCGCCGCGTCGCGTCAGCGGTGAGCTGGCAGAGAAGCCGATTCCGCATGCCGCCGCCGACGATGTGGATGACCTGCAGCTTCCGCCCTAATATCTCCTCCAGCCGCTCCAAAACCCAGCGGTATTTGAGCGCCAAACTCTCCAGCGCACAGCGAATAATAGCGCCCCTGGTCTCTGGCACTGGCTGGCCTGTCCTCTCGCAAAAGGCCCTGATCCTAGCCGGCATATCGCCTGGGCGGAGGAAAGCCTGATGGTCGGGGTCCACCAGAGCCGTGAATGGCTCGGCGCGGGCTGCCATCTCTGTCAGCTCCTCGTAGGAGAATTCTTCTCCAGCCTGCGTCCACGTCCGCCGACACTCCTGGACAAGCCACAACCCCATGATATTCTTTAGGAAGCGGAAGCTACCGCAAACACCGCCCTCGTTGGTGAAATTGTAGGTCAGGCTTTGGGCGTTGATGATGGGCTCGGTTATCTCGGCTCCCATCAGCGACCAGGTGCCGGAACTGATGTAAACCCAATCCCCGGCCCTGGCCGGCACCGCGGCCACGGCGGAGCCTGTGTCGTGGCAGGCTGGTGCGATGACCGGCACCTTGCCCAGAAGACCGACCTCGTTGGACACTGATGGCAGAAGCGGGCCCAGTATGGTACCTGGGGGCACGATCTCCGGCAAGATGTGGAAGGGAAGGCCCAAATTTTCGAATAGTGGCCTGGACCACGTGCCCTCACGCGGGTCGTAGAATTGCGTAGTGGTGGCATCGGTGAGCTCGCAGACCTTCCGCCCGCTTAACCAGAAATTGAAGAGATCTGGCATCATCAAAAAGGTCTTGGCGACCTGCAGGGCTGGTGCTTTGTGCACCGCCATGGCCAAGAGATGATATAAAGTGTTTAAGGGCATGAACTGGATTCCCGTCCGCTCGAATATCTCCTCGCGCGGGGCGCGGCGGAAGGCCTCTTCCATCATCCCCTCAGTTCGTGGGTCGCGATAATGGTGGGGATTACCCAGCAGGGAATCGTCAGCCCCGAGTAAGGCAAAGTCCACGCCCCACGTATCCACGCCGATGCCCGCCAGTTCCGTTCTGTATTTGCGAGCGCACAGCCTTAACCCGTGCTTCATTTCGCTCCAAAGGCGCAACACATCCCAATAAAGGCTGTCTGAAACGCGCACAGGGCCGTTGGGGAAGCGGTGCACCTCCGAAAGCTCGAGTTTTTTGCCGTCGAAGCGTCCCAAGACGGCGCGGCCGCTCTCCGCGCCAAGGTCGAAGGCCAACAATCCAATAGCCCTAGCCATGAAAATCCTCCTCGCCCTATCTCGTCTCCTGGCCACCGGTGACGTTGATGGCCTGGCCGGTCATGTAACTGGCCTGATTCGAGGCTAGGAAAAGCACCACATTGCATACATCGCTATACGTGCAGCCGCGGCCCAGTGGAACCTGGGCGATGTATTTCTGCCGAACTTCTTGCTTGCTTATTCCCCACCGTTTAGCGTACTGATCGTAGAGGCTGTTTACCCAGAGCGGTGAGTCAAGAAGGTTACCAGGGCAGACGGCGTTAACCCGCACATTGTAAGGGCCGAGCTCCAAAGCCAGGCTCTGGGTTAGGCCGATGCCCCCGAACTTGGAGGCGGCGTAGGCCGAGTTCTTGGAGCTCCCTTTCTTGCCCGATTTGGAGTTAATCTGGATGATGACGCCGCTCCTCTGCTCTTTCATCACCCGGGCTGCATATTTGGCGCAGAGGAAGTAACCCGTCAGGTTGATCTTGATTACCTTGCGCCACTGATCAGTCGGGAAGTCGGTTACCTCGCCGGAGATAACGATGCCCGCGTTGGCAACCATGATGTCCAGCCGCCCGAACTCCTCCACCGTGCCCTGCACCATCTTCTCCACTTGTGCCTCGTCGGTGACGTCAGCGCTGAAGGCCATGGCGCGCCGTCCGTGCTGGGCCTCTACAGCGGCGGCCACTTTCTTAGCGTCCTCGGAATTGATGTCGGCCACCACCACGTGCGCCCCCTCTCCGGCGAGGCGATGGGCGATGGCCTCACCAAGGCCCTGGGCGGCCCCGGTGACGATGGCTACACGGTCCTGGAGCAGCTTCATTACTCATCCTTCATCAATAGGCTTGCCAATAATTCCTCCTCAGACTCTTTCGTCCACGATTCTCCGTTTGCTAGTTTGGCGTAAACGTTAGGTAGCAACGTGTGCAACTCAGAGAGAGGTGTTAGAGGAAGCCCGACGATCTGGGGGAATATCACCACCTTGCCGGGGAAGCGTCCCTCACTTACCGCCCGCAGCCCATCCAAGACTCCCTCCATCCCGGCCACCGCCGCCACCGAGCGGTTGGGGGAGATGGCACCACTCTCGGCGAGGGCGAGCATCCGCCGCAGGTCCTCGATGGCCGAGCCGCTTGAGCCGATGAAGCGCACCCCTCTGGCGTAGATGAGACTTGGGTCCAAGGCTACCTCAGTCCCCCGAGGGAGGCCGGCGAAGATGTTCATCACCCCTCCAGGAGCGATATAATCGGCCGCTCGCTCGATTGCCCTGGTGCTGGGGGCCAGGACGACAAGGTCGTCGAAGCCCCGCCCCTCGCTCTCATCCCAGAGGCGTTCATGGTAGACCTCCCTGCTCATCCTCGCCTCGGTCAGGCAAACCAGCTCCATCCCCTGCTGTCGGGCCGCCTCGTCGAACTTACGTTCCAGCTCCAAGATGCGCGGTGAGCGTAGATTGGTGGCCACGATTTTGCGGGGGCCATCTCCCATCTCGATAGCCCGCTGCACATGCATGTGGCCCATAGGCCCTGCAGCGCCTAAGAACCAGGCCAGCCCACCTGGAAGCAGGGTTGAGCGGATGGGCTGATAGGCAGCGGCTATGTCCATCTCCGTCGTCCCCACGAAGCTGATGTGGTCGTAGTGCAGTCGCCCCACGTCGAGGCATACCCTACTCTCCAGGCGGGGAGCTACAATGTTGAGGATGCCTCCCTTGCCCAGTTGTCTGGCTGCCTCGTTCACCAGCACGGGGTCAGTAGCGCCCAGGACGACGATGTCGTCGAAGCCCAAGCCATCGGTCTCGCCTGCGGCCAGGCCATATTGGGCCGGGGCGAGGCCGTCCAGAGCCACCCATTCGATATCCAGTACCTCGGCCCGCCCGCGGAGGAGATTTGCCAGGGAGCCGGGAAGGTTCGTAGCTACGATCTTGTGGGGGTGGGAAGCCTCGCCCATTCCCCGGCTGAGGCGGTAGGGGCCTTCGGCTCCCTGGCCCCCCAAGAACCAGGTCACGCCACCGTCCTTCATCCCCTGCCGGTAGCGGATGGTGTAAGCCGCCTCTACGCAGGCCCACGGTTCGGTGAGGGCCGCCTCGGCGTAGCCTGTTTGGGGCTGGACAGGAATGAGATAGCACCCGGCATCTCCGGCCAAGACCCTCTGGCCGACAACGTTATACTGAGAGAGACCTCCCTGTATCTCGTAGCCGTAGGCGTAGCTTACGCCATCGACGTAGATGTCAGCCTGAATAATGAAACGATCGCCGACACGATATTGATGGCGCAGATGCCCGCCCACCCCAACGACGGTCAGGCTCACCTCGTGGCCCAGCACCACCGGCTCAGCCTGCATGTCACGGTAGATACGGGGATGTTCCTCGCCCGCTCGGATGACCTTGACATCGGAAAAGCAAAGCCCGCAGGCATCGTGGCGAACCAGGAGTTCCTCGGGACCATACCGGGGCATTGGCACATCAATATACCCTCCGTCGCGCCCCAGGTTCTCAAAGCCTGCTCCGTACAGGGGCCACAGCCAGTTGCGGTTGGGGAGTGGCGCGTCGGCACGCCGGTAGGCGGTCAGTTTGTCGGATATTTGTTTCCTCCCCTTATACATTCAGTCTCGACAAGATGTCGCCAGGCGGCATTGTCGCACCCCATTCCCTCAGTTTTGCCAGGCCAGCCTTCCCGGCTGGCACTTGGTAGCCCACCCTGACGTAGAAGTCGTTGCGCTCACGGCGGGACGGTAGGTAATTCTGCGCCCACCGGCTCTGATAGCCCAACCCCAACGTTCGCTGCAGGACACTGTGTCCGTAGATGAAATAGGCGCCGTCTAGGAACGCCTCACGCACTGGAGCCAATTCAGGAGCGTCAAAGTCATCCACCAACTTCTGCCCAAAGCTATTCATCTCTGTCCCCACGTTCAGCGGCAGCGCCAACTCCTGCGCCAACCGGACGACATTGTACAGGTTCTCCACCTTCAGGCGGCGCACCTCCGGCTCGGCGATGTTCCAGTTGCGGTCGGGAATGATGTTTAGAGCAACCACGCCTTTGGTGACCAACAGCTCCAGCAATTCCTCAATAGCCTGTTCGCCCTCAGAGGTGCCGTCCAACCAAGCCGCGCACGGTAGCGCGTTGCATTCCACAATCAGCTTATGAAACTCATCCACCGTAGGGAAGGTATCGGGGCTGGGGTGGACGTATCCCACGCCGGCGCGTTTCATCAGCCTGGCGCGGACCAGCTTCCGCAACTTAGGGGGATCGCTCAGGAGCTCCGCGACACAATCCGCCTCCATGTCCAGCTTGTCGGCCCAGAAGTCGACCGGATCCGAGACAGTTCGCTCGGCCGCCTGCACATAGGCCACAACCACATGGCGCTCAGTGGCGATTCCTGCGGGAGTGAGAGGCAAAACATCCTGTTCGTAGTCAATCTTCACCGGGTCGAGATAGGCATTAACTCGATCTACCATATCTTGGTTGCGCCGGGCGGCCCGCTGTTGTAGGTGGGGCAGGATGTTTGCTGCTGTTTCAGGCACCTCGCTTGAGGTGAAACCAATACCCATATGGTAGAGGACGCCTGGCTCGCCTGGCGAATTGATCTCGCGTGTCGAAAACTCAGGCAGAAACACGCGAGTCTCTATCCCTGCACTGCCACGCACGCCGACCCACTCACATGCGTCGAGGAACTCATCCACGCCATCCAGCACATCGAAATCCACAATTCCGATCAGCCGGATGCCACGCCGCTTAGCTAACCAGGCCAGCGATGTGGGCGAGTGACCGTAGGCATTGAAAGAGAAGAATGTATGACAATGCATATTGGCCACCTCGGCTTCTGGCTCCAGCGGCACAACGCCCTGCTGGACCAGAGAGACCAGCTCTTCCAGGCCGCTCGCGCGGACATCCAAGTCAAAATCTTTTAGCTTCGCTTCCAAGTTGGCAATTTCTTGCTCGATTCGCTTCCTCATTCGTTTTCTACTTGCCAGACACCTGGATAATCGCCCGCAACATATCATCCTCGCATGCCGCGAGCATCTCAAACGCTTCGACGATGTGCTCCAGAGGGAAAGTGTGGGTCGCCAGGGGCTTGACATCCACCATACCCCTCTGTATCAGACGGATGGCCCTTGGGTAGGTGTGCTTCATGCGCCGTACTATCTTGATGGTCAGCCCTTTGTGGCGGGCGGTGGAGGCGGTGAACCTCATTGTGTCCTCTGAGGGAATGCCAGCGATGATCACCTTGCCACCGGCGCACACCACAGCGGCGGCCTGATCAGGTGTCCCGGCGGCGCCAGCGGCCTCAAAAGCCACATCTACGCCACGCCCGCCGGTCATGCCCATGATCTCGGCGACGAGATCGGTCCCCTCTTCGGAGGGATTCAGCACTGCATCGGCAATGTAGTCCAGGGCGAATTGACGCCGGTAGGCCAGCGGATCGATCATGAAGGTCTCGGTGGCACCAGATACCTTGGCCACCGCTGCTATCAGCAACCCAATGGGACCGCCTCCCAGCACAGCGATAGTCTGCCCTGGTTTCAGGTGAGCTAGGTCAACAGCATGGATAGCGATGCCGAGTGGTTCCAGTAGCGCGCCTTCAGCAGGCCCGACTCCTTGTGGTAAGGAGAAACAATTCTTGGCGGGCATGACAACGTACTCGGCAAAAGCGCCATCCACCGGTGGGGTGCCGCAATAACGCACATTTGGACACAGGTTTGGATGCCCGTGTTGACAAAGTTCGCACTCGCCGCAAGGAATCTGCGGGTTGACAGCAACCAGTTGCCCGATTTCCAGCTGTCTGGCTCCGGGACCTAGTTCAGTGACCCAGGCGGAGAACTCGTGGCCCAGAATGAGAGGCTCTGTCACCACGTGGTGGCTTATGCGGCCCTTCACATAGTAATGCACGTCAGAGCCACAAACCCCCACGCAAGCGACTTTCAGAAGCACCTCGCCAGGGCCAGGTGCGGGCCGAGGCAGGTCTTCCAGCCTAAGGTCGCGGATGCCGTACAGACGCGCCACACGCATCGTACAGGGGGCTTTATCCTGCATCTCTTCAGTCACTTGGCTTCCGCTCTACTTACTCAGCTTCCGGCGCCGATACGCTTCATCGGGCCTCGTGTGAATCCGTTCCACATCCTGAGGACGCATGAAGCGGGGGCCGTCCAAGGCGTAGGTTCCCAGGAGCACGCGCGCCGCCTTGACGTACATAGCGGTGATGTTCTCTGCCTCCTGAGCCGTGCGACCTAAGGCGATGAGGCCGTGATTCTGCATCAAGATCACCTTGGGCGGCTTGCCATACTCATCGGTGTAGGCTTGCAGCACCTGGCGCACTTTGCGAGCGAGGGGCATTCCGGGGTCGGTATAGGGCACGTACGCCGAGGCTGGGCCGCAAACCACTATCTCGTCGGGGAAGAGCCTTCCTGCGATGGCCTCCTCGACCTGTCGGGAGCAGAGGATGGCGTTCACGGCAGTGGGGTGGGTGTGGCCCACGTAGTTGGCCTGCCCCAGCGTCAGTGCCAGCGCATGAAAGGCCGTCTCCACCGATGGTCGGGCCGCTGATGTCGGATTCACCATAGCATCCAGGAGCCTCTGCTTTATCTCAGCATCTGAGAGGTCACCAGCCTCCAGCAGGGTTAGCATAGGTGCGAAGCGCACACGCACGAAACCGCTGGCTTCGATGGCATGGAGGTACGTGCCGCTAGCCTTGACCCAGAAGGTCTCCTCGTCGGCCCGGGCTGAGGTGTTCCCTTCACCCAGAATGACGTAGTCGTTGGCCGGATCACCTAGACAGCGGGACATGGTGATGAGTTGAGAGAGAATGTCGTCAGGCATGTGTTATGCTCCTTGATAGCCGCTGCCGCCTGCCGCGGCTAGGCCTCGCTCGTGGGCTGCCTTTTCGCCGTAGCCACTGGCCCGGAAGGCAGCGATGGGATCGGGTTGCAGTCCCGCCTCTGCGCGCACCTGGGCCAGCAGGGGGCGCACATCGGTCTCATAGGCTTCGATCAAGACCCGGTGAGCGCCCAGCACGTCGCCGGCCGCCTGCCGCTCCGCCAGCGCTGTCCGATCCACCAGCAGCGCCTTGGCATAAGCATTCTGGCAGTTGATCACCGAAACGATCATGGGCTCGATCTTGCCCTCGATGTTGTGCGACTGGTCAATCATGTAGGCCACGTGGTAGGCGCACTCAGCGACGGTTGGGTCGTCGGTCCGTTCCGCAGCCACCAGTTCGTTGAAGATGCAGAATAGCTCGAAAGGGTTGACCGTGCCCACGATCAGGTCGTCGTCGGCGTACTTGCGGCTGTTGAAGTGGAAACCACCCAGTTTGCCCTCGTCGAGCAGGAAGGCCACAATCTGCTCCACGTTGGTGCCCTGCGGGTGATGGCCGGTATCCACCAGTACCTGGGCCTGAGGGCCGAGCTTGAGCGTCAGCGCATAGGCGGTGCCCCAATCGGGCAGGTCGGTGTGGTAGAAGGCCGGCTCGAAGAACTTGTACTCGATGAGCATGCGCACGCCCGCTGGCAGCGCAGCGTAGACCTCGGCCAAGGCATCGAACAGGCGGTGCTTGCGGGCGCAGATGCTGTCCTGGCCGGCGTAGTTGGTGCCGTCGGCGAACCAGAGACTGAGGACAGTGGAGTTGGTGGCCTGACAGATCTCTACGCACTCTAGCATGTGCTCAATGGCGCGGCGGCGGACGGCAGGGGCGGGATGGCAGACCGAACCCAAGCGGTAAACGTCATCCTGGAAGACGTTGGGATTGATAGCCCCGATCTGGATGCCCAGGTCTTCGGCGTACTGCCTCAGCGCGCTCCAATCGTCCACCCTGTCCCAGGGAATATGCAACGCCACCGATGGTGCGACGCCGGTCAATTTATGGACGAAGGCCGCGTCGGTCAGCTTTTCGTACACATCTCGGGCGGCGCCGGGCCAGGGGAAGACCTTGAAGCGGGTGCCGGAGTTGCCATAGCCCCAGGAGGGGGTCTCTATGTGCTGGGTCTTCAACGCGGACTTCACGGCGTCCACATTCACGCCCGAGGCGCTTAAGGAATCGGCCAATTGCTCATAACTTGTTCGTTGTTCGGCCATTGATACGCTCCTCTATCGGCATCGTCCACTGGTGACTTCGGCTCAGGCGATGATCACGTTCACGCCGGCTCCTTGGAGCGCCGCCACCATATCGTGCGGCGCGCCCTCGTCGGTGATGACGCAATCCATCTGGCCAATTGAGGCGAAGGAGACAAATCCAACTCGCCCCCACTTACTGCTGTCCACAATGGCAATTACCTGCTTGGCACGCGCGACCAAATCCCGCTTGATGACTACCTCGGCGCTATTAACGTCGGTCAGCCCTTCCTCAAGGGTAAGTCCCTTGGCGCCGAAAAAGCCCTTCTGAAAGTTGAACTGTTCGACAAAGTCGTGCCCCTCGGCACCCACCAGGGAAATCGAGTCACGACGCAGAAAGCCGCCGGGCATCAAAACGGTAATATCTGGCGTGTCAAGTAAAGCCAGTGCGATGCGGATGCAATTGGTGAGGACAGTGAGTTCGGAGCGTCCTTTAATCTGAGTAGCCAGCGCCAGAGCCGTCGTGCTGGCATCAAGGATGATGGCTTCACCATCTTCGATCATAGCTGCGGCAGCGGCACCGATGCGGTCTTTCTGCTCGGAATGCAGGCGGCGGCGAACGTCGAAGGATAGTTCAAGATCGCTTCGATCGAGAGCGACGGCGCCCCCGTGGGTACGCACCAGCAGGCCTGACGCAGCGAGGGCGTCCAAATCAGTGCGGATGGTAGCCTGCGACAGGCCGAACCGTTCGCTAAGGTCGGCAACAGATATACGCCCTACTTGCTCCACCAGGGTGATGATCTGTTCTCGTCGCTCCTGCAGAAACAACCCAGATTTCACCTGTTATCACCACGAGTTTGGATTAGATTCGATTCAACGAATCGCGGAGAGCAGACGCTTGTACAATCGCGTGAACAAACGCCATGTTTCATGAGGCGTCCTTGGGACGGCTCGATAGATACCTTGTTTCAAGACGCAATTGGTATTATCTGCTGACAGTGCACCAAATGGCAGATAACCCTCGAGACGAAAAGGACTAACAGGATACTTCAAGCGCGATCTTCCAAATCATCAATATTATAGCACACTTATGAAAACAAGTCAACAGGCAAACAATATCAAATAGAGGTAAACACAATCTTTTACAAATAACTGACGGGGCAACGAGTACCTTGCCAGTCTGCTTCATTAAAGCCGCTAGACGGCCATAAGCCTCTTCCGACTCAGACCGACCGGCCAGCTCACAGGTGGCCGCGTCGAAGGAGTTACGCACAACCTGGCGCCCCTTGTCCAACAAGGCGATGTGACCCAGGGCCGTCGCCTGCGTAATGATGTTGCGACTGCTGTGGCCTTGGTAGGCCCGGTCACCACCTGGCGATTGGTTAAATCGAAGGCCAGTTTTTTCCCATTGAGGATGGGCTCCGACAGATCGGTGTCCATCAACGACCATGCACCGGACTGAGGTAAACAAATTCTGACCCCTCGGCAGGAGCAATGACCGGCAGACTGCTCAATCCAGCCTCCCCGGCCATTGCTTGAACTTGGGGCCGCTGCCGCAGGGACAGGGATCATTACGCCTGGCGCGGGCGAAGCGACGCTGCAACTCTGTCTCCCCTTTCGCCAGGTAAAGCATGATGTTGGCCGGTGGCCGTCCGGCTGGCAGTTCCGCCGCCATAATCCGCATCGGCCGATCAATGTGAGAGAAGAACGCTTTATACCCTTCGCACAGATAGTTCAGCCCCGGCTCACCATCGGGCATCTGTAGAATGCGGTTCTTGGGACAACCGCCGTTGCAGACGAAGCGTACCTCACATTCCCGGCAGTAGCGAGGCAGCGTATGCCGTTTGGCCAAGCCAAACTGCCGCTGCTGCTGCGATCCCACCATCTTGACGAGCGGAATCTCCCGGATATTGCCCAGCTTATGCCGGGGCTCCACGAAGTGATCGCACGAGTAGAGATCGCCGTTGTGCTCCATGGCTAAGGCGGTGCCGCAGGTCTCCTCGAAGATGCACAGCCCCGGCCGCTGGCCCAACCAGGCGGCCAGCGCCACGTCGAAGATCTGTACGAAGACACGCCCTACGTCCCGTCGCACCCACTCGTCAAAGATGGCGATAAGGAAGTCCCCATATTGCCGGCCTGTCACCGAGCGCTCGGTGACTTTTTCGCCCTCCTGGAAGCCAGTCTCGTTGTCCCGCTCGACGATGGGGATGAACTGGAGGAACTGAGCGCCCACCTCGTCCTGCAGGAAGCGATAGACCTCCAGCGGGTGCTCGACGTTGGCTGCGTGAATGGCGGTCAGGACGTTGAACTCGACGCCGTGTTTCTTCAGCAATTCCACACCGACCATCACACGGTCGAAGGTAGGCTTGCCTCCCTTATCGACCCGGTATGCATCGTGCATCTCGCGAGGACCATCCAGGCTGATGCCGGTCAGGAAGTTGTGTTCTTGGAAAAAGCGGCACCACGCGTCGTTTAGGGTGGTGGCGTTGGTCTGCAACGCGTTGTGGATGCGCATCCCGGGCCGGCGGTACTTCTGCTGGAGCTCTATGGCTCCCCGGAAGAAGTCCAGGCCCATAAGGGTGGGCTCGCCCCCCTGCCAAGCGAAGGTGACCTCGGGGACGCGCTGGGCTTCGATGTACTGGCGGGTGAATTCCT
>CAYZGO010000026.1:0-39787 GCA_964478075.1 uncultured Anaerolineales bacterium
TAACCGCTGAAAACAGGGGCACTATCCTCGTAGACCTCGTTTTTCAACACCCTCAGTCACCATTATGAGACCAAATCAACATATATAAGAAACTTCTCAACGTAGATGTTGATGGCATGCCTCAGGTGTGAGTTATTGCCAATCATGCTTAATAATATTTCGTCTTTTGACAAAAAATCAAATTCATGCTAAAATATGTTTAGTACGAGGTTATCCTTTCGGCGAATCTTTACGCAACATTTACGCTAGCCTGAAGAGTGCGGGAGGTAACTATGTATACTATCCTTGGTAAATGTCCGGTCTGTGGCCAAGACTTGACGGTTACGCGTCTTCACTGCCGAAGCTGCGATTTGGTGCTCGAAGGCCACTTCAGTTTGGGCCGCTTCTACCAATTGAATCCTGAACAACTGCACTTCGTAGAAACATTCATGCGCTGCGAGGGCAAGCTCAACAAGGTACAGAACGAACTAGGTTTGTCTTATCCCACCGTGCGCAGCAGATTGCACGATGCGATCCGTGCCCTTGGATACGAGATTAGGGAAGAACTTACAGTCTCTCCTGAACAGCGTAAGAACACACTGGACGACCTCGCACAAGGTAAGATCACTTCCGATGAAGCGATCAGATTGCTTCAGGGCGACTAAGCCGGGAGGAATACCGTAACATGAAAAGCAAGAGCTTTCAGCTAGGTAAGAGCCCTCGCCTGCTCTTCCGTTCTTGTTCGAGCGACGTGCGCATTCACGGATGGGAACAGGAGCTGGTGGAACTGTCGTTCCGGAACAAAGCCAAAGCGTTGAATGTGCAAGAACTTGAGGGGGCTCTGGAGATCTCGACCACGGTGCCGTTGACTGCCCGCGTGCCACCTGGAACCACCGTGGTGCTGGAGAGTTGTGCCGGGGATCTGCATGCTACGTCCTTTGACGCCTTGCACGTGAGTAAACATCGAGGCGATTTGTCCGTCGATAATGTGAACAGGATCGAGGTGACGACAGGACACGGCGATGTCCAAGTCCAGGAAGCCCAATCACTGCACGTGACGACGCTTTGTGGCGATCTGCGACTCCGGGCCGTCACAGACAAAGTCTCAGTTGCTGGTGTGCACGGCGACATCTCCCTGAAGCAAGCAACCGGGCAACTCGATCTGCACAACATCACCGGTGATCTCTCAATCCGTGACCCAGAGGGCCACGTTGACGTGCACGATATAGATGGTGATCTCAAACTTGGTGGGAATCTGCAGGGTGGTCAATACGATCTGGAGACAACGGGCAATGTGACAGTCTACCTGGAGCCCACGTCGAACGCGAGTTTGGATCTGGAAGCGCCTCTGGGACGCATCGTCTGCGACCTGGAACTCGGCGGGGTGCAAGAGTCTGCACACAGGCTCCAAGGCGACCTGGGTAAGGGCACGGCACAGGTCAAGGTCGTGGCGCATAACGGCGACATCAAGGTTCGCCAGACGCGGGGCAATGACCTGCGGCACGCGATTGAGAAGGAGCGAACACGTGCGGAAGCCCGTGCCCGCCGAGAGGCTAAGCGCGCGCAACGTATGGCAGAGAAGGCACGCCGGAGAAGCGAGCGTCTGGCGCAGAAAGCTCAAGAACGTGCCACCCGACTTGATCGCTGGCACATCGAGTGGAGCGCCTCACGAGCAGGGGTGACGCCGAAGAAGCTGGCGAGCGAGCGTCTGGCCGTGTTGAAGATGCTGTCCGAAGGCAAGATCGGCGCTGAGCAGGCAGAAGCTTTGCTCAGAGCATTGGAAGGCTAATGCTTCGCCACAGCGAACACGGTGTGTTCGCAGTGGCGGCTTCAGTCGTCCCCTCTGTGTCAACAACCAATGAAGTCGTCACTACACGCCTTCAGAATCAGTGTGATGGACCATGAATTCCGCTGACATCAGAATTCAAGTCAGGGGCGAGATGCTGTGGTAGCCCAGGCGATTGCAGGAAGAAACTCGGATGAGGGCATACGCCCCTTCAATATGCAGCGTGACCTGCTGCAACTGGCCGACCTGATCGAACTGACCTTCCGGACAGAACTCGATCAACCTGGCAATCAGATTGCGGCAGAGTTGAGACGGCTGGCCCGTGCCGGACCACTGCTGTGGCTTCTTGGCGCTTTCAGCGCGGCGATCTCGCCCCTCATGTGCGGCTATGTGTGGATCGCAAACGGCCAACTCGTGGGCAATGTCACTCTTAACCTCGAAAGCGGGCTGCAGAGCATCACTAATGTGGCCGTGCATCCCGACTTTCGTGAACGTGGCATAGCACGACAACTCATGGAAGTTGCGCTACGGGAAGCGCGCAACAAAGGCGCACACTTGGTCATGCTCCAAGTGCGAACAGACAACGTTGCAGCCCAACAGTTGTACCACAGCCTGGGCTTCCAGGTCTATGACACTATAGCTAAGCTCATTTTGCCCGCACACAAACGGACAAAATGGACGATGCTGCCATCCCTGGCCCTACGAAAACGCCGCCCTGACGACTGGCAAGGTCTGTACAAGCTATTTACAGCCGCAACCCCAGCGAAAGCGCAAGAGGTAAAGCCCATTCCCTCGTACCACTACCGCCTGGGGATAGAGCGCAGACTGGAGCGCTGGATTAGCGACTTCCTATTCCGTCGTCGGAACAGCGATTGGGTACTCGAAGAGAACGGCAAGATCGTTGCATTGCTGCAGACAACTGGCCAGTACACACGGGCAGCGCATTGCTTGCAGATCACTGTGCACCCTCACAGTCGAGGAACAATCGAGAAAGAACTGCTCGCCGTGGGGCTGTACAGGCTGAATCGCTTTCCAACCCGTGAGGTTGTGTCCACTGTCTCTACGTCTCATCCAGAGGCACAGCAAGCGTTGCACCAAGCTGGCTTCCACACGGTGCGCCTCTTGGACCAGATGCTACTAGATCTGCGCAACACCAGCCAGGGGGGACTATGAGCGAAGAGCAAAAGCAAATCCTCAAGATGGTCGAAAGTGGCCGAATCACTGCTGAGGAGGGGGCCACCTTACTAGGAATGGTATCGGAATCCGAGGTGACTGATTCAGACTGGATGCAGCAAGAACAACCGCCTTCCGCAGCCAAGCAACAAGACGAAGGCGAACACGGCTGGCCGCACACTCGCCCTTACTGGCTTTATCCTTTGTCAGGCGGTCTGCTTCTGCTGCTGGTGGGCGGTGCAGTGGTAACAACGATGTACCAGCAAAGCCGGGTTGGAGTATGGACCTGGCTGTGCGGCTGGATACCCCTTTTCCTGGGACTGTTTGTCGTCACCGTTGCTTTCTGGGCACGGACAGCTCACTGGATTCACCTGCGTGTCATAGGCCGCCATGAACGCATCGTCCTGAGTTTTCCCTTGCCCTTGGGACTCAGCGCCTTTGTCATAAGCATAGCACGCCGGTTCATCCCAAAATTGCGTGAGACAAGCATTGACGAAGTCATCCTGGCCTTGCGCGATGGACTAAGCAACGGTCAGCCCATTATGATTGAAGTGCAGGACGAGGTGGAAGGCGAACACGTACAGATTCACATCCGTTGAGTGTATCAGTATGTGCGATTTCTGACTTTTCGCCACAATCCTGACGCCTAAGGAGGTAGCATGGCTCTACATGAAGAGAGGATGCAGATACTCAACATGATCCAAAGCGGACAGATTTCCGCCGAAGAGGGGGCAAAGCTGTTGTCTGCTCTAAAGGCCGCCAGCAAGGAGAGCGCTCCCGTAGAAGGGGCTCAACCCCACTGGTTCCGCGTGCGCGTCACTGACTTGAGGACTGGCGCGAACAAGGTGAGCATGAATATCCCGATGGCTCTAGTCAACGTGGGCATCAAGATGGGGGCCCGCTTCGTGCCCGAGGCCGAAGGAGTGGACTTTGAAGAGATCGCCGCGGCCATCCGCAGTGGTGCCCAGGGCAAGATCCTGGACGTCGAGGACGAAGAGGATCAGGAACGAGTCGAAATCTTTATAGAATAGAAAGGAGAAAACGTGCGCAAACTGCTGTTACGCTTGCTAGTCACGGCCATCGCGCTGTATGCAGCCGTACGATTGGTGCCAGGTATCACCTACGAAGGCGGGTGGCAGGTGTTGGCTGCCATGGCGCTCATCTTCGGGCTTGTAAACGCCATTGTACGCCCAATCCTGAGCTTGATGACCTGCCCACTGATCATTCTGACAATGGGTCTGTTCATCCTCGTGATTAACGGGGCCATGCTGCTGCTGGCCACACGCCTGGCAGAAGTCTTTGGAGTGAGCTTCTACGTGGAAGGATTCGGCTCAGCCTTCTGGGGTGCCCTGGTCGTCAGCATCGTGAGCTTCCTCATGAACCTGCTGATCGCAGGAGAAAATGAAGATAGGCGCTGAATAGGTACGGCCAAGGCTGGTCAATCACCAGCTTCACGAGTGACGAGTCAGACGCAGAGAGCACTCCGTATCGGCTTCTTTATCTTGGCTGAACCCCTTTGGAGTTTACCAGGAACTTGGGGGGGTAGAGGCAAGGGATAGCGCTCGAAAGTAATGCAAAGCCATTGTTTGCAGGAGAGGACTTTGCCCGTTATTAGCGAAATGCCAGAGTCTGCCTCCAAGGATGACGTCGTAGGGCAACTCCGCCTACGTGTCCTGCCCTCGGAGTCCCACTCTGCTTTGCGCAACAAGAGTTCCCCAGAACAAAGCCCGAATGCTGTCTGGCAGCAGTTGGGCTCACCTATCTCACAGCTCCTCGCCCACAATCCGTTCGTAGAGAACTTGCAGTTCTTCTTCTGAGAAAAAGTGGATCACCAACCTCCCACCGCGCTTGCTGCGGTAGAGGTTGACCTTGGTGGTCAAAGCCCGGCGGAAGCGATCTTCCAACGCGCGCGTCTCAGGCGTCTGTACCCGGAGAGCTTTGCTTGGGGCCTGCGCACTCGTCGTCAGACGTCGCACCCCCTCCTCAGTCTGGCGCACTGAGAGTCCTCGCTTCTCAATGGCACGCAGCATGCGCAGTTGGAGATCCACCTGCGTCAGCCCTAACAGAGCCCGCGCGTGTCCCTCGCTAATGCGATTGGCCAGAAGCGCTGCCTTGACCTTATCCGGAAGACGCAGTAAGCGCAGCGAGTTGGTCACGCTAACGCGGCTCCGTCCCACGCGTTCGGCCACCTGTTCCTGCGTCAGGCCGAACTCATCTACGAGTTGGCGGTAGGCGCTTGCCTCCTCCAAAGCATTCAAATCAGCGCGCTGGATATTCTCTACGAGGGCAAGTTCCAGTGTCTCCTGCGGCGTGGCTTCCTTGACTAGCACAGGAACGACATCGAGTCCCGCCAGCATGGCCGCACGCCAGCGTCTCTCTCCAGCAATGAGTTCATAACGTGGCCCGCCTGCAGCCTCTGCCGGGCTTCTCTCGGTAACGATCAGCGGCTGAAGCAGTCCATGTTCCAGAATAGAGTCCGCCAGCTCGCGCAGGGTTTCAACACCAACGTCGTGTCTGGGCTGGCGTGGATTGGGCCCAATCTCAGCGACGCTGACACTGATCAATCCAGAAGGAGTTACCGCGCCAGGTATCAGCGCGCCCAAGCCCTTGCCCAACCCTCGACGCCTGCTGCTCATCGGGTCCCCCTAACTCTAGTCTGCATCCACAGTCAGACAGTGGAGAGGAAATGCCCACTATTCGCTGTTTATAATCTCCCGTGCCAGCGCCTGGTAAGCCAATCCGCCTGGCGAAGTCGGTGCATAGTCCAAGATCGGCTCGCCATAACTGGGAGCTTCACTCAGGCGCACGCTGCGTGGCACAATAGTCTGGAAAACCTTGTCCGGGAAGTGCTCGCGCACTTCGTCCACCACTTGCCGGGCCAGATTGGTACGTACATCGTACATGGTCATCAGCAGCCCCCTAATGCCCAGTGTGGGGTTGAGATTGACATGCACCAATTCGATGGCGTGCAGCAGTTGCGTAAGTCCTTCCATTGGCAGATACTCACACTGTACAGGTACGATCACTTCGTCTGCAGCAGTCAAGGCATTGATTGTCAGCAACCCAAGGCTAGGCGGACAATCAATCAAAATGTAGTCGTAGCGGTCACGGAGAGGCCCCAAGGCTCGCCTCAGGCGATGCTCTCTCGACAGCATGCTGACCAGTTCAATCTCTGCTCCAGCCAGAGCTGGAGCGGAGGGGACCAAATCAAGCCCCAACCGTTTGGTAAGTGTTAGCACGCGCTCCAGCGGTATGCCACCAATGATGGTATCGTAGATCGAACGACGCACACTGTTCTTATCAAAGCCCAGGCTGCTGGTGGCATTGGCCTGCGGATCAATATCTACCACCAGGACGCGTCTCCCTGCTGCAGCCAGGTACGCACCAACGTTGACCACAGTGGTGGTCTTGCCTACGCCACCTTTCTGATTGGCCACAGCATAGACCTGGCTCACGTCCCTGCTCTCTCATCCATATAACTCACCAAGGCGTAATCGCTCTTCCACTTGCTGTCTGCTAGGAATGCTTGTCGTTCCCCTGCCCTCGATGGCAAAGGACGCAGCACAGTTGGCGAAAGGCGCAGCCAGGTGCGGGTCGCCAGTTTCCTTCAATCGAACGACAAAGGCTGCCGCAAAGACATCTCCAGCGCCAGTAGGATCCACTTCCTGCGCACGAAAAGCCGGAGAATCACGTGCAGACCCGTTCTGGAACACAGTCGCTCCGTGCCGGCCGCGCGTCACTGCAGCGATCCGGGCCATCCTCGCGTACCGCTGGATCAGAGCCTCGTCTCCAGCAGCGTCTTCCTCGCTGAACACCAGCACGTCCACGGCGGACAGGACTTGCCCCGCCTCCTGCCAAGGTTTTGGTGTCACTTGCCCTCGATTATCCCACTGCCGCATCCAACCTTGTGGCGTGACGCCCAGGAGAGCTGCAGGGAACACGTCAAGCCAATCCAAGCCAAGTTCGTTTACTAGCGGGCCAAGCAGCACGATGGAAGCCTGTTTCCAGGTCGGGGGCAGATGCAAAACCCTTAAGCGCCTTGCGGTGCTTCGCACGAACTGGTTTCGCCTCTGACCCTCGTAGACATTCTCAAAGGTGGTGGCAACCGGGGAAGGAACAACGTGTAGATCAATGCCCCGTAAGGCGCCAGACAAGTCGAGGTCGGGTGGAGCACTGGTAAGTGCAGCCACCGACAGACCCAGGCCACAAGCGGTAAGCGCGGCATAAGTTGCAGTGCCTCCAACCGTGTAGCCGCCGCCTGACAACAGGTCTTTTGTCACGTGTCCAATGACCAGAAAGTCGGGGCTCTTAACCATACACCCTGTCTCGCGTCAGCCTTGCAGATCCAGAGCAGGCAAAGGTCTTACTTCTTGGGCCTGATCACTACTCTGCGCTTTTCGTCCTGCCCGTCGCTCTCGGTGAAGACATCGGGATTGTCGCGCAACGCCAGGTGCACGATTCGACGCTCGTGGGACGGCATCGGCTCTAAGGACACTGGCTGAGCGGTGATACGAACCCTATCCGCCATGCGTCGCGCCAGACCGATCAACAGATTCTCACGGCGGCCCTTGTAGTGTTCGACATCTACAACTACACTTGGCCAGCGCTGTGCACGGCGACTGATGAGCAGGCATGTGAGAAACTGCAGACTGCGCAGAGTCTCGCCTCGTCGCCCAATGAGCAAACCAAGGCCCTCGCCGCTGATATTCAATAGCACGGAACCTGCCCCTGTCTGGCTTTTGAGGGGGGTACCTTCCCTTGTCACACGCGCCTGGATGCCCATGTAGCTCAGCAAGTTCTGCAACACCTCAATACCGAGACGAGCTATTTCGTCTTGATCCTCGTCTGGAGACGGTGTCGGGGCTTCCTCCACTGCAGCTGGAGGCACTACTTTAGCGGTGACTCTAACCATTGCCATTTCGCTCAGCAACCCCAGCAGGCCACGGCTCCCCTGCTTAATGACCTCAATCTCGACCTCGTCCCGGCTCAAGCCCAATTGCTGCAGCGCCTGCAGAATGGCCTCATCCACAGAGCGTGCGCTAGCTTCAACGGTCTTACCCCGTTCATCCATTGCCTTTACCTTTTGGACGAGCCTTCCTCGCTGCGGCACCTAGACCGCTGAATACGGTAGCCAGAGAACCCCAACCGCCGATGAAGTACTGCTGAACAATAGCCACGACGTTGGTCGCAACAAAGTAGAGACCCAGACCAGAAGCCGTCTGCAAAACAATGACGCCAAACATCATAGGCATCATCAACTCCATTGTCTGGCTCATGGCCTTCTGCTGCGGATCAGTGGTGGGAGCAGCCATCATCTTCTGCTGCACCCACATGGTAGCTACGACCAAAACCGCCAAGATGGGGCTAGGACGACCCAGGTCAAGCCCGAGAAAGCTGGAATTCAAAGGCAACAGGCTCGATAGAATTGGGAACTGTTGATAGATATGCTGCGCCAGGCTGAGCAAGCGGATCGGATTGTCAGGCAGAATTTGGGTGATTGACTGGTACAATCCAATCCAGATAGGCAGTTGAATCAAGGTCGGTACCAAACAACCGAGAGGATTGACACCAGCTTCTTTGTATAGCTTCATCTGCTCGTCAGCCAGCTTCTGCCGGTCATCCTTATGCTTCTTCTCTAGCTCTTGCAGTTTGGGCTGTATCTCCTGACTGGCCCTTGCCGAACGCATCTGCTTCAATGTGATAGGCAGGGTAAGCACGCGTACCAGCACCGTGAACACGATGATGCTCAGACCAAAGTTCCGTCCAAGCAAGGAGTACAGAAAGAGCAGGCCATTAAGCATTGGCTCAAAGAGCACAGTATTCCAGATTTGAGTCACCCGAGACGACCTCCTATTCTCTCTTACTCGGAGTCACATTCCAGCGCTGCACGCCCGTTTCAGCATCCAGCGCGTAGATGGTATCACCAAAGACACTGACGTACACTATACCTTCGGCCACAACCGGTGAGCTGAGGATAGACTTGTCCACGTCAAAGCCCCACTTCTGCACACCACTAGCGGCATCAAGCACGTGCAGAGATCCAGCCTCCGTACCGACATACAGCAGGCCATCAGCGTAAGCAGGCGTGGCACGAATCATGCCCTCTGTCATAAACTCCCAGCGCTTGACGCCCGTGGCCGCATCAAGGGCATAAAGCTTCTTGTCCAGCGAACCCACGTACACCGTGTCGTCAACGACCAGCGAACTTGCCCAAACCCAGTGCTCGGCCTCAAACTTCCAACGCACTTGGCCGCTGCTTGCGTCAAGAGCGTAGACCTTGCTGTCGAATGCTCCGCAGTAGACGAGATCGCCAGCAACAGTGGGGCCGCCGGCGAGGGCACCACCCGCTTCTTCGAATTCCCATTGCTTCCGCCCCGTGTCTGCGTCGAGGCAATAGAGCCGGTGATCCAACGAACTCACGTACACCTTGCCCTCAGCCACAAAGGGACGACCCCAGATCCAATTGCCGGTAGCGAACTCCCATCTCTTCAATCCCGTACTCGCATCGAGGGCATATACCTTGTGATCGCTGGAACAAACGTACAGCGTGTCATCAGCGATAACAGCATCGGCAAAGATATGCCCAGACGAAGCGAACGCCCAGCGCTGCGAGCCGGTGTTAGCATCGAGGGCATAGAGATAGCCATCCAACGAACCAATGTAGAGCGTGTCATTCAGCAGCACTGGTGCCGCGTACACAGAACCTACGCCTGTCTTCTCGGAAGCAGGCGGGTACTGCCAGATTTCTAGACCACTCGTCGCATTGAGCGCGTACACGCGTCCAGCTTGCGAGCCCGTATACAGCGTTCCCTCAACTACCAGCAAGCTAGACCAGCCTGGACTTGCAGGAGCTGCGGCACAACCGCCCAGCGTACTCGCCACAACGACGAGCAACACCATAAGAGCAAACTTTGCATTGTAGGATTTCAAAGCGTATGACCCTCCTCCGTGTTTAATGTCTGCCGCAAGCAGGCTCAAAGCAAAGCGCCTAGGGCACCGGATCGTAGCCCCCAGGACTAAAAGGATGACAGCGACTGAGACGTTTTAACGCTAATCTGCCCCCCTTCCACAAGCCGTATTTGGCGATAGCCTCATAAGCATACTCGGAACAAGAGGGGACAAAACGACATGCAGGGGGTAGATCTCGTGAAACTGTCCTCTGATAGAACCTGATCAAGGCCAAAGCAATCCGTTTCACTCGCCTACATCCAGTGCTTCCGGCGGTTTTGTGACTAATCCCGCTCGCGGCAGCAAAGAATCCAGCGCTTCTCCAATGCGCCACAGGTCTGCCCCCCCAATCGCTGCACGTGCGATAAGCACCAAATCCCATCCTGGACACACACAGGCGAGCCGTGCACGCACCGCTTCGCGCATCAATCGTTTTACACGGTTTCGCACCACGGCCTTGCCAATGCGTTTGCTCACCGAGAAGCCGAAACGGCTGTAGGGCAAGTTGTTGCCCAATGCACAAAGCACAAGCAGTGGGTGAGACCACGATCGCCCCTCGCGACGCACTCGCTGAAACTGTCCGCTGTGAGCCAGGCGATGGCGTCTCTCCATGGTCAAATACTCCACCGACAAAGCTATTCGCGCTCGGTGTCCACGTGTCACGCGCCTCGGTGATCAAACCACAAGCCGCTTGCGACCCTTCAGTCGGCGAGCCTTCAAAACCCGCCGACCTGCTCGAGTCTGCATGCGCGCACGAAAACCATGTACCCTCTGACGTCGACGTTTCTTGGGTTGATAAGTCCTCTTGGGCATTACCCTTACCTCTTCTTGATTGACAAGTACGCGCTATTATACCCTCCCTTGACACATACTGTCAAATATCCCGACAGTAAAGTCAACTCAGGCCTGGCCTTGCCAAAACGGCAGAAGTGACTACAATCATACTAGGCCCGAGAGGCACTACGCCTAGGAGACGAAAACAAACATGGACGCAAATGTGTCAAGTTCCCAGATCAAAGAAGAACTCCGCAAGCAATGGACTAACCAGGCTGTCGAACTGGCCCTTATGGGACGCTGGGACGAAGCAATCCAGGCCAACTTGCACATCCTGAAACTCTTCCCTGACGACATCCGGGCTCACAATAGGCTTGGCAAAGCGTATTTTGAACTTGGACGCTACGACGAGGCCGCAGAAGCGTATGAGCAAAGCCTCAAACAACAACCGTCTAACAACGTTGCCGGAAAGAGCCTGGTAGAGCTATACGCTCTGGTCAAGCGGGAGCCGATAGCAGAGCTTCGAGAGAGCATACCAGGCCTTGAGGGCGCAGAGGAAGAAGTCGAGGCTGGGCCGGATGAGGACAGCATTGATTAGCAGTCACTTCTGCCGGTAGCAAAATGAGCAGAGTCTACGTTGTACGCGTAGACTCTGCCCGTTGTTGACAGGTGCCAGGTACGGTGAACCACTCAGTGCCTGAAAGTGTCTTGGACAGAAAAGGTCGTGTCCAAATCACGATCATGACCAAGTCACTGTGACCAGTATTCCATGGCTCATGTCTCGTATCTGGTGAAAGTATGCCCGTGTCGCCTGGCTCCACCTGCTGGCAGTGACGATTCATATACACGACCCGCAGTCAATGAATTCCCTGCTTCACCTCAGAGAGATCGACACGCCGCAAACGGGGGTTCTCAGTCATACCAGGGATACGGCCCCGCTTGGCTATAGGCTGCCCATCCACGATCTTTACGTCGCCGGTGAAATCAATGGGCCGGGCACTACTGATCGCACTTCCCACCCCGAAGAGGTCCCCTGGTGCCTCTTGCTCATGGAATAAGCGAATGCGCGCAGCATCCACTCCACCACTCACGATAATCTTCACCCAGGGATACCCAGCCTGATCCAGGCGCACGCGTAGCTCTTTCACCAAGTCTGGAGTAACACGCCCGCGCTCAGGCGGTGTGTCCAGTCGCACACCCCACAGTCTGCGGCCCAAGGCCTCAGCCACCCGTAAGCTCTCTTCACATTCGTCTTTGAAAGTATCAACCAGTGCTACACGCCTGACCTCAGCAGGCATGTGCCGGTCAAAGGCCAGTGTAGCCTCTACCGTATCGCCGAAGATGAGGATCATGGCATGAGGAATGGTGCCAATAGCCTGCAGACCTGCCAACTCGGCTCCTGCAGGCGTGGCGCAGCCTGCACACCCACCGACGATGGCCGCGTACTCCAAGCGCGCGGACACATGCGGGTGCACGTGCCGCCCACCGAAGCTGATAACGGGGATGCCCTCAGCCGCTTCGACACAAGCACGCGCCGCAGTAGCCCAACCACTCGTCTGTGAAAGCATACCCAGCATGGCCGTCTCGTACAGCCCAAATGCCGAATAGGGAGCCGTAATGCGCAGCACAACCTCTCTGGCAGCCATCGTCTCGCCCTCGGGTAGAGCCCACACTTCGCCGCCAGTTGGCAATACTGCGGCTAGAAGATCGAGCACCTCATTCACACCGCACAAGATGCCAGCATCATTGGGGAAAATCTCCATCGTGACCACTGGATCTAACCCCTCGGCACGCAAAACGGCCTGCGTACGGGAGAAGTAAATGTCGGCGGTATGTCCGGAAAGCACTGCTTCGCTGATGCCTGATTGCCTTGCCATGTCTACACTCCTAAGTGAATTTCTTTTACTTCTCTCCGCACAAGTTGCTACGGAGGCTGCGTTGAGAACTGGCCTTGTCGGTTCACACGTCTGAATGCTCTGTAATCGGGACTCTCAACAGCTATACGATTGCGGCTCCCAGCACTTTCTCCATGTGCTTGAGGGCAAAAGCATGGGCCTCGGGGTCAAAACTGGCCACGCAATCACTCGGCACCTCGACGACGTAGTCACGGTTCCGCGCGTCTGCCACGGTATGCATGACACAGATGTCAGTGCATACTCCCACGACAATGAGCTTGTCCGGTTGAAGCTCCTCCAACCTCTCGTTCAGAACGGTGCCATAGAAGCCCCTATAGCGGCATTTGGGGATGATCTCACCCTGAAACTCCGTCAGTTCAGGGATAATCTCGCACTCTGCAGTGCCTCGGATACAGTGCGGGGGAAACATCTCAAACTCTTTATCGTCTGGATCATGCGTGTCGGCCAGGTAGATAATGTGCGATCTCCGCTCTGTCTCGCGTTGCAGCAACTCCTGCACACAGGGAATGATAGAACGAGCGGCGTCACCGCACGAGAGCGGATGCCCCTCTTCCAAAAAGCCGCGCAGCATGTCTATCACAATGACTACATCGCTCATTTCATACCTCCTTGATCTGCCACCAATGGTCAAGTCCTGACCACTTTCTGCGTACTGTCCACGGTGGGAGTCACAACAACCTTTGTGCCACGGCCAATCTTCAGCGCTGCTACCGCGCTACCGTTGCGCACGGCGATTTCCAGATAGCCACTGCTGCCAACGAGCGCCAACAGCTCGCCATCAGCGGTCAGCGCATAGGCCTTGATCGGCCCTTTCACATCCCGACCAGCGATATGCACTTCCAGCGCCTGCCCTACGGGCAGCAACTCGCGTCGCACATTGGTGACGAGGTTGCCAAAGCGGTCTATGTGCACAACCTCACCACAAGTGCTTCCGTCCTCCCTCATCTGGGCCTCAGCAATCACAAAGTGCACAGGGTCCTGCGCCGTCGAACCCAGGTCACTCAGAGGAACTCCCAGCGAAAGATGTGCCGCTATTGGCGCGAATAGGTCGCGCCCATGGAATGTGCCGCTGAGAGGAGAGAGCCAGTAGCGTGAATCGGTGAGATGCACCATTTCGGACACAGATTCACGAGCGAATACGTAGCTCAACACGCCATTGTCCGGCGCCACAAAGACTCCGCGTGGACTGCGCACGGCAAGAGCCCGCCGCTCACTGCCGACACCAGGATCAACTACTATCACGTGAACGGTATCCGCAGCAAAGTACGGATACACTGTGGAAAGGACAAAAGCCGCTGCGCGTACGTCCTGCGGGGCAATGTCGTGGCAGATATCAACGACGATGGCCTGGGGATTGATGCGCAAGATCACGCCATGCATAATACCTGCGTAGCCATCCGCTGTCCCAAAGTCGCTGAGTAGCGTGATTACACTCACCACACTCCCCTCCTCTGATATTCTACCTTGTAGCCAAGAGAACGTCAACTCGGATTAAACCACAAATGGGGGTTACCACGAAGGCACAAAGACACAAAGGTTCTAGGCTATTCGCTTGATGCAAGTTCTTATTTCCCTTGTGTCTTGGTGTCTTTGGGGTTAATTCGATCGTGGGCAACTCCGGGCCACGGCTTTTCCAGAGTCAGCCGACTTCCCCACGTTCCACCGCAGTTGCCGTTTACGCCTTCCGTTTACGCCTCTGGCGTAAAGACCAGAGGTGGCGTAAAGACAAAGGTACTGCGGGGTTGTCTCCACGGCCTTTGCAGCTCTGCACCTACGGCCAGCAGCATAGCATCCCCAGGAGCCACGGCAGTGCCCCGCTCCGCTGCGCTCCGGGGACTGCGCAACTGCCGCTGAACATGATGGATATAACCAGACTTTGGAAAAGCCCCAAACTCTGGGCCAACACGCTTGACAAGAGAACGTTTGTTCTGTACAATAGCATCAAGCGTTTTTCAGAACCAGAGAATTGTGCTACAATTGCTGGTTGGAGGCTGAGCACCGTGAGTATTATTGATACACTGTCCGCCGGCTTTGACAGGGTCACAAGGCGTCTCTGGCTCATTATTGTCCCTGTTCTGCTCAATGCTGGTATTTGGATGGGGCCCAAGCTATCCATCAAGAAGCTGAGCAAGCAGGCACTGATTGGGCTGCCCAGCGTGCCTGAGCTAGGCAGCCAATATCAGCAGTCAATGGAAATCCTGCAGAATTGGCTGGCTGATCTCGGGACGGAGATGAACGTTCTTTCAATGCTTTCAATGCGCGCCTTAGGTCTGCCAAGCGTGACGGGAGCCCTTGCATCTGAAGCTCGGCTATTTGGTGGAGCTCAACGCATCATTGAGATTGAGAGTTGGCCCGCATTGATTGGCACTGTCCTTACCTTCGTCTTGCTCAGCCTACTGATTGGCTGTTTCTGTCTGTCACTGATTGCACAGGAGGCACGGGACGAACCGCCTGACATGGCCTGCGCTCTGAAAGTAGCGTGGCGCTCCTGGGTGAGAATGGTTAGACTGGCATTGGTGACCTTGTTAGCAGTAGCCATGATGGTCGTCGGGATGAGCGTCGTGTCCGGCGTATTGGCGCTGCTGAGTCCAGGATTCGCCTGGCTCGTATTGAACCTGTGCGTCTTGGGTACTCTGTGGTTGTCAGTGTACGCCAGCATCACCTTCTTCTTCGCACCACGGGCTATCGTACTCGACGACATGGGGGTTCTGCATTCCCTTTGGAGCAGCTTTAACGTTGTACACCGCAGTTTTCTCCCTGCCGTTGGCTTTATCCTGCTGGTCAACGTCATACAGACGGGGCTGCTGTACATCTGGCGTGCACTTGCTGTCAACGCTGTGGGCACCGTCATTAGCATTGTAGGCAATGCCTACGTGGGCGCTGGACTGGCCTTGGCCAGCTTTATTTTCTACCGAGACAGATTTGTGGCCTGGCAAAAAGCCAGCGCACAAGCCGAAACCGGTGAAGGACGACAATGACAAGAAAAGCAAATGGGCCAACTTATACTGCCGAGGACATTCAGGTTCTCGAAGGGCTGGAAGCCGTACGCCGTCGCCCCGGAATGTACGTGGGCAGCACCGATATTCGAGGCCTGCATCATGTGGTCTGCGAAGTTGTGGACAACTCCATAGACGAAGCTCTGGCCGGCTTCTGCGATCGGATCATCGTCACCATCCACAAGGACTCTACGGTAACGGTGGAAGACAATGGCCGTGGGATTCCTGTGGACATCCATCCTCAGACCGGCAAGTCAGCGCTAGAAGTTGTGCACACCGTTTTGCATGCTGGCGCCAAGTTCGGCAGCGATACTTACAAGGTCGCCAGCGGCTTACATGGTATCGGTGTCTCAGCAGTGAACGCTCTGTCAGAATGGCTAGAAGTACTGGTGCAGCGCGACGGCAAGCTGTACAGCCAGCGCTACGAACGAGGCGTGCCGGTCACCCCAGTAAAGAAGGTTGGCACGGCAAAAGGCACAGGCACGACGACCACCTTTCTGCCAGACAGCACTATGTTGCAAACTCTCGATTACAAGTACGAGACCCTGGCACAGCGCTTCCGCGAGATGGCTTTCCTCACACGTGGACTGACTATCACCTTCCGGGATGAACGGGACGACGTCGAAAACAGCTTCTACTTTGAAGGCGGTGTCATGTCCTTCGTCCGCTATCTCAACCGCAACCGCAAAGTGCTCCATCCTACGTTTCACGTGGAGAGGCAGGTGAACGACACCCTGGTTGAGGCGGCGCTGCAGTACACGGACGGATACGCTGCATCCACTTACGCTTTTGCCAACAACATTAATACCGTTGATGGGGGCACGCACCTGACTGGCTTCCGCTCAGCACTAACGCGCAGCCTGAACGAGTACGCGCGCAAGACAGGCATCCTCAAGGAGAAAGACAGCAACTTCCTCGGCGAGGATGTGCGCGAAGGGCTGACAGCCATCATCAGTGTCAAGATGAAAGACCCCCAGTTCGAGAGCCAGACCAAAGCCAAGCTGGGCAACGCCGAGATCAAAAGCCTTGTCGAGTCGGTGGTCGCAGAGAGCCTGTCAGCGTGGCTAGAAAAAGACGCCCGTGATGCGAAGGTCATCCTGGCGAAAGTGCGGGGTGCATCGCGGGCGCGAGAAGCAGCACGGCACGCCCGTGAACTGGTTATGCGCAAGAGCGCACTGGATACAATGACTCTCCCGGGCAAGCTGGCCGACTGTTCGGAAACTGATCCCGCCAAATGCGAGTTGTACGTCGTAGAGGGCGACTCAGCTGGTGGCTCGGCCAAGCAGGGACGAGACCGCCGCTTCCAGGCCATACTGCCACTGCGTGGCAAGATTCTGAACGTGGAGAAATCTCGCCTGGACAAGATCTTGCAGAACAGGGAGATCAGAACGCTGATTACTGCTCTGGGCACTGGCATCGCCAGCTCCTTCGACCTGAGCAACCTGCGCTATCACCGCGTCATGATCATGACCGATGCCGACGTAGATGGCGCACACATAAGCACACTGCTGTTGACCTTTTTCTTCCGCTACATGGAGCCGTTGATTGAAAATGGGCACCTCTTTATCGCCCAGCCACCACTCTACCGCATCCAAACCAGCCGCCAGAGCTTCTACGTCTACTCGGAAGCCCAACGAGAAGAGATCGTAAAGAAGCTGAAAGGGAAAAAGGTCACCCTGCAACGCTACAAGGGCCTGGGTGAGATGAACCCGGAGCAGCTCTGGGAGACAACTATGAACCCAGAAAACCGCACCCTGCTGCAGGTAACCCTGGAGGACGCAGTGACCGCCGACCGCACCTTCGACATGCTGATGGGGTCGAGCGTGCCTCCACGCAAGCGTTTCATCCAGACCAACGCCAAAGACGTGCGGAATCTGGATATTTGAGGGGTTGGCAGTTGGCAGTTACCGGTTACCAGTTGACAGTTGGCAGTTACCAGTAGGCCGGGTTGTGAACCCGGCATGTGCTCTTAGGCATACACTACGGCTGTTGCAAGGTTGCGCGACTCTGCAAAGTTCTCCCGCAGTTGCCGCTGAACATGACGGACTCTACTGGACTTTGCAATAGCCCTGAGGTATGCACAGGTCAATTTGACCACAATGCAGTCTGTATCTATAATAACATTGATGGAGCCAACACTGGCCTGAGTAGCTCAGTCGGGAGAGCAACCGCCTTGTAAGTGGTCGGTCGGGGGTTCGATTCCCCCCTCAGGCTCCATCTCGACATGGGCAGGTACCCAAGTGGCCAAAGGGGGCTGACTGTAAATCAGCTGGCTAAGCCTTCGGTGGTTCAAATCCGCCCCTGCCCACTCAGACATGCGCGTTGCTATCACAACAGATTGCAAGGGGTTTTGCTGTGCCAGCGCCAAACGGCCCTCAGCGGGCGGCTCGGGGCGTCGCTCGACGATGTGGCAGAAAAGCGCTACGCTTATGTTGCAGTGTTAGTCAAAGTTAGAATAAACAAGCTAGAAGAGGTTGCCGCCAGCCTGGGTCTGCATATCGCAAGAGTCCAGCGTTTGTGCAGAAACGGCGAACTGCGGTCAAGGAAGATCGGGCGACGTTGGTATGTTCTGGGACGTGACTTGCTGCCAAAGGATTTGACAAAAGCGAAGGGGAAGGTGTAGAATAGCATCATTGAACGCTGTACACTGCCTGAGTAGTCTGGAACACATTCACCGTGAAGTGGCCACCACAGCATACACTCTAGCTCGCTCACCGTCTCTCGGAATGTCTTGTATTGGGGAAAAGCTCCGAGAGGCTGCAAACCAGTAGATGGGCTTTGGTATTGCGTGGGAGGATAGACATGGATATGAGACAGAGGTTTGATCCGAGCAAGGCAATTGAGGCCATCCTCTACATCGCACGCCAGCAAAGTAACATGTACACCCTCTTGAAACTCCTGTACTTCGCAGACAAGATACATCTTGGTCGGTACGGTCGCTTTATCTGCGGTGATACCTATGTTGCGATGAGGCGCGGCCCGGTGCCAAGCGGCGTGTACGACATCATCAAATACGCACGCGGAGATGGCTGGTTCTGTTTTGAGCCTGTCGAGGAGGCTTTCAGGCTTAAAGGTCATGAAATTGTCCCGCTCAGGCCGGTTGAGGCTCGACTATTGAGCGAGTCGGAGATAGAATGCTTGGATGAAGCTATTGCCGAATATGGACACCGCTCTTTTGCCGAGCTTCAGAAACTGAGCCACGACGCCGCATATCAGGCATCTGATATGAACGACTTCATGTCCATTGTAGAAATCGCTAGAACCCTTGCAGACGGCGAACTACTGATAGAGCACCTTCGGGACGCATAGAGGCAGTGCCGACAGTTGGCGACTATTTCTCAGCGGCTGAGAAGCAAGAGCACATAGACACTGAACTGAGGTCGGGACGAATCTTGTACCTGTATTGTCAGTTCACTGACCCTCCCAAAGACAAGTTCCTTTTGCTTGCATGCCGCAGTGACCCCCCGCTACTATTTATGATAAACTCGGAAATCAGGGGCTTTATCCGGCGAAGACCAGACCTCTTGAGTTCCCAAGTGAGATTGAAAGCCTCGGTCTACAACTTCCTCTCGCATGATTCATTCATTGATTGTAGTGAGGTAATAAACAGATTCGGTGAGGAAGCAATCATAAACCAGATACTGTCAGATGTCGGCAGAATCAAAGGCAAGATTAGTCGGGCCATGAAACGAGAAGTCGTTGCAGTTGTAAAGAAAGCTAGAACAATCACGCCGGCCGACAAGGAGCTGATCATCCAGGCTCTCAAGCAATGATAGAACAGCAGAACAAAACCCTGCGACCTCCGACACAATCCAGGCCACGGCCACGGTGCGGTGGCCAACCGAGCATACAGCATAGCCCGGCCACTGCAAACGCAATGGACGGGCTGTGCTGTTTGGAAGGCATAGGGTACTGTGGGCAATACGTGAAAGGGGGCCAAATGAAGCGGCTAGTGTTGGTTGTGATATTGTGTCTGGTGACAATTTCATGGTCATGCGGCCCGCAGCCAACTTCGACGCCAGTAGCAGTAGCGAAGGCGACCGTCAGGGCCACGCGCACGGCAGGGCCAACAAGCACGTCAAGGCCAACTGTTGCGCCAGCGAATACGGCAGAGCCAACGGTAACAGCCGTTGCCTTTGTTTCGGGGGGGCTTGGGCTGTCAAGGAAAGACTGGGAACGTGAACAGGGCACGGCGAGGATGGTTGCCGGCATGTATGAGTATGAGGATGGCAAGTACACCGTGGCGTTCGCAAACGACAGTGTTCAATTCATTGATTATAGGCTCGGCGTGGCCGTTACCCTTGAGGACGCTCGAGATATAGGCGGGACCTTGCTACCAGCAGATAGGCTTTTTGTGGAATCCTACAGCCCAGAAGGTTTGGCAGAGTTAGTTGTGGATGTTTATGTGAGCGAGTCCTTGGCAGAAACGTTCGCTTCTCAGGGCGGCGAGCTTGATTGGTGGTTTGGAAGCGTACCGGGCACCTTCATAGCCATTTACGGGGTGTATGACAAGGCTGTGACGGGAATTGTAATCAGTACGGGGAACAAGCCGTGACTGATGGACGTCGGGATACGAAAGACGAACTTCTGGGCGAAGTGTTTCTTTGGGGCACGGTTATGATCCTGCTGGTTGGCAGGCCCACGGCCCAGTGGACACGTGACAAGTGGATTGGGGTGTGAGGGGGACAAGACAATGGCTGACATACCAGATACTGACAATTGGGAAGTGCCAGCGATAGCAGCAGCGTTAAGCCTTTGCACGAGTCTCTCAGCGGCCAACCTAGACAGTTCCATCAGGACCTTCCTAGTTGCATACAAGGCAGTCGCAGCAGCCGTGACCGCAGGTCACGTGCTGGACGTTGAAAGCATCCTCAAATCTCTAGAAACCAAAGAAGCCAAGTAGCGCACAGGCCGCGGTTTGCTGGGGTTGGCTTAGAAAACGGAATAACAAGCAAACCCTGCGACTGTTACCGCAGTCCAGGGTACGGCCACGGTGCAGTGGAGACCGTAGCAGATACATTCTAGCATAGCAGCCCGTTCACTGCAAGGTGGTGGATGGGCTCTTCCATTAACAGCGAAGGAGCCAGCGATGCACGCAGCTCTTGATTCCCTATCTCGCACCTGGCGCCATGAGGGCCACCTTCGTAAGGCACTCCCTTTCATTCTGGCTCTCGTACTATCAGTCTCCTGTGGGTTAGAGGCGACGCCGACCCGCAGGCCGACCCGCACGCCGACCCCCAGGCCAGGATGGACAAGGGATGAGTACCTGAGGTTTATGGGGCAGGCTAAACCTTTGTTTCTAGGCTATGCTGACACTCTCAAGGTAGCCTTCTCCAGCTCACGCGTCGCGTTGCCCAGCCTAGTGCGTGAGATGCAGGAATTGCATCGAGAATGGGAAAGACTCCATCCACCTCAATGCATGAGGGAGTATTGGGAATACATAGGCGAGTCCATGGGGTGTAATATTGATGGGTTTCTTGCTTTCATGGCGCGCGAAGATGAGTCGGTCGTGGCCACGCACTTCGCGCGGGGTACTAGTGCTCTTAGAAATGCGCAAACGGCCCGGGAGCGTGTGGAGAAAATGATGGGGCATTGACAGCACGGCCGTTGTCATGGCCGCTGGATTCTGAAACCACGGTCAACAAATGCAGCTGACACCCGAAGATAGACAGAGAATCATCGAGCGAGAGTTGGCCCGGCTCGCAGCTGAGAAGAGGACGAAGAGGATAACACTCGCAAAGCGCGTAGCTTGGGCTTGCTTATCGTGTGTTGTAGTGATAGCCATTTGCGTGCTGGCAGTGCGTTCGCTGACAGGGTTCTATCCCGGACGCCAGGCCACTGGGCCGGGCACAGCGACGCCATATCCCACGCACCGGCCGCCGCCTACCTACACG
This sequence comes from uncultured Anaerolineales bacterium, assembly GCA_964478075.1. Lineage (GTDB taxonomy): Bacteria > Chloroflexota > Anaerolineae > UBA2200 > UBA2200 > DAOUEX01. The sequence goes on from CAYZGO010000026.1 coordinate 21,467, forward strand.
CCCAGTCCAGTTGTCCCCGGCATTGGCCTCAGTCGCGCTGACATTCAGTCAGTATTCGAGAGGGAGCTAGGGTATCGCTTTCAACCCGAAGACTTCGCTAGTGGCCAGCCACTTGCCTGGGGCATCCCCCCCGACTATTCGGATGCCGACCTAAGCTTATTTGGCCCGCCAGAAGAGCTCGTCGCGGCGAGCATCACCATAGCACTTCGAAAAGATAACCCGCCTCAAGGGATATTGAACGTTGGACGCATGATAACCCTTCTCAAGCTAGTGGCTCCAGGCTGGGAAGGTCGCAGCGCTTGGCTTGAAGATAACATCTCAATAGCAAGGACAACAGGAGAGGTCGAGACGTTCTACGGCGACCTGAGAATCCAGTTGAGGTGTATCGGGATAGGTGTCGTTTCGCTGAACGTCGATGCAAAAGGGGCTTCGTTTTGGTAGCTCAGCTCACGCGCAGTCACGCTTCTGCCAGCAAGGCTCTTCTGTTTTTGTGGCCCTTCTACCGCTGGCGGTATGGCCGGTTTGACAGGAATAAGCGGCAACCCGTACAATAGTGACAACAAGTACACCCTGCGACTTCTGCCCAAGTCCAGGGCGCGGCCACGGTACAGTGGACACCGCAGCACTCGGATTGTAGCATAACAGCCCGTTGACTGCAAGGCGGTGGACGGGCCGTTTGATTGGATCTGCTATGGGCACAGGTCACAAGGGACTGGAGTGCACACCGACACAAGCCGCACGCACAACACAGAACTACAGTGTAAAGACCGGAGCTAGACCATGGGAAACAAGACCGATATGGATCTGCCTCATGTATCGCCCGACATCCTCAGCGATGAAGAAAAGGAAGCGATACTGAGGCTGAGCGGTGCCACACCGATACTTGATCGGAATCGGGCGGTCCGTGAGCTTGCTGAGGCCAAGCCTGATGAGATTCAAAAGATCGGAGCATCGCAAATCACAATCCTTGACAGCTACTACCGGGCGGCGCTAGAGCAAGCGACAATGAGCTTTAAAGCAGCCATGATTGCCGCGGTCATTGGGCTGGCTTTCTTCCTGGCAGCCGTCGTTCTCGTGTTGACACAACAGCCTCAAAGCCTTGCCATAGTTAGCGTCATTCCTGGTGCACTGGTGGAAGCAATAGCCGGTATCAGCTTCTGGCTTTATGTAAAAGCAACGGCACAGTTGGCTGATTTCCATGAGCGGTTGGATCGCACCCAACGCTTCTTGCTGGCGAACAGCATTTGCGAATCACTGCATGGCGATAGCAGAGACCAGTCCCGCGCAGACCTTGTGCGAGTGATCGCAACAAGTGGACCGGGGATCGTACGACCAGCGGCGTCAACTAGCGAGGGCGAGTGAGGCCTGCGTAGCAACATGGATTGAAGTGGTGCCATGCGAAGAAGACGGTGCATTCCGCTGATTCTGTCACTTGCGCTGTTCGTATGCTACAGCTACGCGCCGCATGCAGACACCCCGTTTGTGGCTACCTTTATTAACGTTGGGCAGGCCGATTGCTGCTGGCTGCACTTGCCGAACGGTGACGATGTGCTGGTAGACGGCGGCAAGCCACACGCGGGGCCAACGGTCGTGGCCTATCTACAGCAACACGGCGTCACTGACATTGACCTCATGGTGGCAACCCACGGCGATGCTGACCACATCGGTGCACTGCTGGATGTGCTAGCTTCCATGCCGGTATACGAGGCGTGGCTTGATTCGCAGACTTGCACCACGGGCACCTGCCAGGACTTCTATCAGGCGCTCATTGACAACGGTGTCGTGACGGCAACGGTGAGGATGGGCGAGACCTATCAGTGGGGCGAAGTCACAGCCTTGGTGCTCAACCCGTCCGAACCGCTGTACGCCAGCAAAAACGAGAACTCGATAGTGTTGCGGGTGTCCCACGGCTCGGTGGATTTCTTGTTGACTGGCGATGCCGAGACGGGCGCCGAGGGGCGAATGCTTGGCAGTGGCCTGTCTTTGGACGCTGAGATACTCAAAGTAGGGCACCATGGCAGCAACTCTAGCTCGTCGGCCCAGTTTCTCAATGCGCTTGCACCATCAGAGGCAATCATCTCTGTCGGTCCAAACCCGTACCGACACCCCGGGGCCGAGGTGTTACAGAGACTGGCAGGCGTGGGCGCCAATGTCTACAGAACTGACCTCGACGGCACAGTCACGGTCACCAGCAATGGGGTGACCTGGACAGTCATAACGCAGAATCCCTGTCAGGGCGATGCCAATGGTGACGGCGTCGTGGACGTGTTGGACCTGGTCATTGTAGCCGTCGCCTATAACCCGCATGGGCCAGTGTCCGACCCACGGGCTGACGTCAATGGCGACAGTGTAGTCGACCTCTTTGACTTGGTCCTTGTTACAAGGGACTTTGGACGTGGTTCTTCTCAGCCTGTGGTTACATCTACTTCAACCCCCTGCCGTACGCGCACGCCAACGGTTGTCCGAACACGGACACCTGCGCCGACGCGCACATGGACACCAACAGTCATGCCAACACCAACCCGCATACGTACACCGACCCAGTGGCCGCCTGCACAGGCGAACGTAATAATCCGCTATATCTTCTATGACGGTGTAGTGCCGAGGGTTGAGAGTGACGAATACGCAGAGATAGCAAACCAGGGCATCGCCCCAGTGAATCTTCGTGGCTGGCGACTGAATGCCGGTGACCCTGGGCAGGACTTCATCTTTCCCTATTTCTTGCTGCAACCGGGCCAAGCTTGTCGAGTATACACCAACGAGGTTCACCCTGAAACAGGTGGATTCACCTTCAGCAGTGGACGGGCGATATGGAACAACAAAGGCGACTGCGGGTATCTGTATGACGCAGCGGGGCAACTGGTGTCACAGTATTGCTACTGACAGGGCGTAGCTAGCGTGCCTGCTGCAAAGCGGTGGACGGGCATTCTGTCATTTGGCTGCGGGGGCGTGTGTACCACATCTGAACCAGTTATGGCCGTTCTTACAGGGGGATTTGTCATGTGCGATTCTGGCGTTCTCGGGCTTCTAGCTTGTCTCCTTCTGGTATCTGTTTTTTCGGGGCTTGCAGTTCGTGCCGAACAAAGGCTTTGGAAGAGATGTAGAAAAAGACAATCTTGCCTTCTCACGCAACAGCGGATATCTATAGGCAAGGGACATTGCAGATGATTGAATCGTATCCTCACATGCCTGTAACTCATGGGCGGCGTTGGTATGTCCTGGGCCGTGACTTGCTGCCAGAAGAGTTTGACAAAAGCAAAGGGGATGCTGTAGAATAGCAGGCAGTAAGAAGCCCTGCAACTGTTAACGCGGTGCAGGGCACGGCCACGGTGCAGTGGCCACCACAGCAAACGTCGAAGGCCCTTTACTGCCATAGGGTAGACCACAAGGGGAGAGACGCAACCATGGTTCAGATCTTCTTCCGGTCGAAGCTGCGACCTGGTCCTGAATCTCGACTCGTATCAAGGTTTGCTTCGAGTCTACCAGAACCTCAGAGTGATGTGCGCCGCACGGTGTTCGTGGAACAACGAATCGGTTCCACAAGGCCAGACCTGGTGATCATTGATTGGGATCCCGGAGTCTCGGCTGCCTGGCCTCTTGATCGACGACATTTAGAAGTCAGGGATCTGCGCATTGCACAGCTGCTATACACACAAGGCACCATCTCCGAAGAGAAGCTTCGTTTCTACTGCCCACGCGGCTTGGCACCGGCCTTGGAACGCCTGACTACAGCAGGCTTGGTGACCCAGGATGGCTGTCTTTGGTCGCTGCAGGAGCTGTATGGCATTTTCGCAGTCAGACGCCTTATCGCTGTCGAGGCCAAAGTGAAAGATCTGTCGAAGGCTTTGCAGCAGGCCTTCTACAACACGTGGTTTGCCTCCGAGTCCTACATTCTCACAGCCGGCAGAGCCATCAGTGAGGACTTCCGTAACAAGGCCCAAGCCCGCGGGGTAGGACTCTGGTTCCTCGAGCGCCATGCCTCCCCTGTGCAGTGGGAAGGATCCCACCAGTCTCTTCCACAATCACATGTCTCTTGGGTCTTCAACGAACTGTGTTGGCGAACGAGTTTGGAGATCATCTGATAGTAGTTGATCTTGATTGGCTTGCGTCCTCCTTTCCAGATCTGTCTGACATTCTTCCAATCACACAGGGAGGGCAGAAAGACGTCTTTGGGTGCAAGCATCGTCAGCACGGTCGGTGTGTGTTGAAGCTGATTAGACCTCGACCAATTGCACAGCAATATCTCGATCGAGAATGTGAGGCTGTATCGCGTCTACGGGCGCTGGCCGTGCCAAACATTCCTGAGATACATGACGTGGGAACATGTACATCCCCGGTTGGTCCGGTTCTCTGGGTCTTAGAGGAGTTCGTCCCGGGGCGTGACTTGTCCGAGATTCTAAGCGATGGGCCTCTGGGAGAGGATCAGTTGCTAGCCCTTGCCCGGGATTTGCTGACCACTGCTGTATCGGCGGAATCCCTTGAAATCGTGCATCGAGACATCAAACCTAAGAACATCCGCATCGACACTGAAGGTAAGGCCTGGCTAATCGACTTTGGGATCGCCCGTGTGCTCGACCTGGAGTCCATCACGCCAACCGATGCTGTCTCAGGTCCCTGTACCCCTGGCTATAGTGCCCCAGAGCAGTTTCGATACGACAAGCGAGAGATATCGGGCTCCTCTGATCTCTTCGCGATCGGTGTCGTCCTGTACGAGTGTGCTAGGGGAGCCAATCCCTTCATTGAGGGGGCACGAGACCGGCTTGAGATTCTGCACCGTGTCGAGCGGGATCCCCTGCCCAGGCTTGGCCTTGAGTGGGACGAAGACGGCAAGTTCTGCGATCTTGTCATGGCCCTTACTCAGAAACGACCATATCAACGGCCACGACGCTGCAAGGATGCGCTCGAGTGGCTGGACAGCATCGCTAACGAGACGGAGGGGCAGTGATGGATTTGTACCTTCAGTTTGGCTGGGGCATGATGGATCACGGTCGCAAACTCATCAAGAAGTGGGGCGGCGGTGTATCTATCCTGAGTGCACGAGACCTCACGGATGAGCAGCTCGTCTCACTAAGCCGCCAACTCCAGGAGCTGGGCGGATCAGTCTTGTTGGATCCGCAGTTCTACCTTCCGCGATCCCAGCACCACAGACTCACGGCTCATGCCTATTGGCCACAGGATTATGAAACAACCGGTTTTGCTGGTCCTGCCATGCAGGGCATGATGACCACTTTGGCTCAGCTGAATAGCACGCTCCAAACCACCTACTTCATAGTGCCTGGGGAACGAGCTGAAGATGTGGATGAACTCTGGCTTGACTCACAGAGGGATCTAATCAATACTGCAAGGCGAAGCACCGATCAGCCACTCATGGTTACGATCTGCCTATCCGACAGTGCAGTGCGCGATGTGGAGCAGATTAGCCGCATCATGGATGAGGTGTCTGAGCGACCAGTAGACGCGTACTATCTTGTGCTGGAAAAGCCCCGCACAGCATATCTTACGGACGATCCCGTTTGGGTGGCCAGGTGCTTGGACCTTGCGGCAGGATTGCGGAGAACATTGGCAGAGGTGGTGGTCGGCTACAGCAACCACCAGCAGCTGGTCATGGCGTGCTCCGGTGTTACCGCGATTGCCTCTGGGACCTATGCGAATGTCAGGTCTTTTCCGCTCAGCAAGTTCCAAGCCCAACAAGGTCGACCGATGCAGAGGGCGGTCTGGTACTACTATCCACAAGCACTCTCTGAGTATCGACTCCCCTACTTGGACATAGCCTTCCGCAAGGGCCTGAGGGAAGAGCTGCTTCCGCAGCCCGAGACTGGCTACGCCGAGCCCCTCTTTGCTGGCTCTCAGCCGTCTGCTAGCGGTTGGAGTGAGCCCCAGGCATTCCGGCACTACCTCTGCGCGCTTCGGCAGCAAGCGCGGGGTGCAGTACAGTCCACATTCGACGCTACGCTTCAGTCATGTCGGGCAACGCTCGATAGGGCTGAAGCGCTCATTCAGCACCTGGGAGAGCACGGAGTATATGCTGAGAGGCGGACCTTCGCCAAAGCACTTCTTGCAAACAGGTCCGGTTTGAACGTGTTAGAGCAGACCCAAGGGCCTGTGCTTCGCCATGAGTGGAGCACGCTGGCTTAGCCAGTCGCTGCGCCTGCCCAGGGCTGGCACCAGCGTTTTGCTCACCCTAACCTTGGAGCGCCTCTCCGACCCAAACCGCCACATGCGGTCAGCCTCACCCTGGCCGCCCTTCCAAACCACCGCACCGGCTGCCTGCGCCTGATGGGCAAGGTTCAGATAGACCATCCTGGGCTGCCAGGTGGATGCATAGAAATCAGTCACGAAGACCTTGATGCCCTTTTCGACAATGGCTATATCGAGTTCCGCGACAACAAGCAGTCGTTCATCCTGAAGCCGAAGAATCGTGAGGACTAAAGCCAACTGATTCGGGAGCAAACGATGGCCAACTGTGACAGGATATACCGGAAGCAGGTCGATGAACGGCGTTTTGTCTGATGAGGGATGACTATGACCGAGAACATTCTCTACTATGGCGATAACCTGGATATCCTGCGGCGCTACGTTAGGGATGAGACGGTTGACCTCATCTACCTAGACCCCCCGTTCAACAGCAAGGCGACTTATAACGTTCTTTTCGGCGAAAAGAACGGTTCGGATTCAGCCGCGCAGATAAAGGCGTTTGAGGACAGCTGGCATTGGGACACTGCTGCTGCTGAAGCGTACTATGAGGTTGTAGAGAGCGGGGGAAGAGTGGCCGATGCTATGCGGGCGTTCCGCCTACTACTTGGTGACAGCGATATGCTTGCCTACCTTGCTATGATGGCCCCTCGCCTGATTCAACTACATCGCGTACTCAAGCCAACTGGCAGCATATACCTACACTGCGACCCCACGGCGAGCCACTACCTAAAAGTCTTGCTAGATGCCGTTCTTGGGCCAAGGAACTTTAGGAATGAAATTGTCTGGCAACGTTTCACTTTTCATGCCGATGCCAAGCGCTTTGGTAGAGTCACAGACAGGATTGTCTTCTACACGAAAACGCGGGATTTCACTTTCAACCAACTACGGGTGCCATATTCAAAGGAATACGTAGCCAGCAAGTTCAGATATGTTGACGAAAGGGGACGGTTCCGTCTGGATAACCTCAACCCACCCGGTGGGCGTGGGCCAGTGTACGAGTTTCATGGTGTAACTAGAGCGTGGCGTTTCACAGAGGAAAAGATGCGGCAGCTAGAAGCCGAAGGCCGCATTTATACGAAAAGCAGGGTTGCCCAGTTGAAGCGGTACCTACATGAATTGCCAGGGCAAGCAGTACATAGCCTGTGGAATGACATTTCACCGATAAACCCACGAGCAAAAGAACGTCTTGGTTATCCCACCCAAAAGCCAGAGGCTCTACTGGAGCGCATCATCAAAGCAAGTAGCAATGAGGGTGATGTGGTGCTAGATCCATTCTGTGGGTGTGGTACTGCCGTCGTTGTCGCTGAACGTCTGCATCGTTGTTGGATTGGCATGGACATCACTCACCTTGCAGTGACGCTCATGAAGCACCGCCTTCGGGATGCTTTTAGCGATGACGTTTCTTTCAAAGTCATAGGCGAACCTGTCTCGCTTCCTGATGCTAAAACACTGGCACGACAGGACCGCTTCCAATTTGAGTTGTGGGCTTTAGGCCTAGTTGGAGCACGGCCCACCTCAAAGAAACGGGGGGCAGACAAGGGGATTGACGGGCGACTCTACTTCCACGATGAACGCAAGGGAAAGACCAAGCAGGTCATCATCTCAGTCAAATCGGGGCATGTGTCGGTTTCGCAAGTCAGAGACCTGCGGGGCGTCGTCGAACGTGAGAAAGCTCAGATAGGCGTGTTCATCACACTGGAAGAGCCTACGAAGCCTATGCGTTCTGAGGCGGCCAGCGCAGGCTTTTATGAGTCGCCGGGTTGGGGCAAGAAGTATCCCCGAATTCAGATTCTCACTGTGGCTGAACTTCTAGAAGGCGCACAGATACAATACCCACCACGGACTAGTGTTACTTTCAAAGAAGCACCCAAAGCCAAAGCGCAAAGGCCAGAGACTAGGAAGCTTGCTGGCATGTAGTAGTCAGACGGTCGAAAGTGACCATCTGGTTTGGCGGCATTTGGAAGGGACTCGATGCGAGCACGGCGTTCGTTTCTACTCATTCTCTCACTTGCGTTGTTTCTATGCTATCTCTACGCACTGCATGCAGATGCCCCACTCGTTGCGACTTTCATGGACGTCGGGCAGGGCGATTGCTGCTGGCTGCACCTGCCGAACGGTGACGACGTGTTGATAGACGGCGGAAAGCCGCAGGCAGGCCCAACGGTCGTCGCCTATCTACAGCAACACGGCGTCACTGACATTGAGCTGTTGGTTGCGACGCACGGCGATGCTGACCACATCGGCGGACTGCTGGATGTACTAGCTTGCATGCCGGTATACCAGGCGTGGCTTGATTCGCAGACCTGCACCACGGGCACTTGCCAGGACTTCTATCAGGCGCTGCTCGACAATGGCGTCGTCACAGCCACGGTGAGAATGGGCGAGAGTTACCAGTGGGGTGAAGTGACAGCCCTAGTGCTCAATCCGTCTGAGCCGCTCTACGTTTCCAAGAATGAGAACTCGATAGTGTTGCGAGTGTCGCACGGTTCGGTGGATTTCCTTTTGACCGGCGACGCCGAGACGGGCGCAGAAGGGCGAATGCTAAACAGTGGCCCGCCACTGGATGCTGAGATACTTAAGGTATCGCACCACGGCAGCAACTCTAGCTCGTCTGCCGAGTTTCTCAGTGCTGTTGCACCACACGACGCAATCATCTCTGTCGGCCAAAACCAGTACGGACATCCCAGGGCTGAGGTGTTGCAGAGACTGGCAGATGTGGCTGCAAACGTGTACCGTACTGACATTGACGGCACAGTCACGGTGACCAGCAACGGGGTGACTTGGACACTGACGACGCAGAACGAGCCGACAGAATTCACCGTGTACGTGCCCGTCGTTGTCCGCTGCTGGCCGCCGACGCCGACAACGACCCCGACCCATACTCCCAGCTCGACGCCAACGCTTACACGGACGCCGACCAGCACGCCTACTCGAACGCGAACACTCACGCCGACGCCGACACGAATGCCCACACGGACGCCAACAAGAACGCCGACCCGAACCCGAACGGCAAGTCCTGCCAACGTCAGAGTTGCATCTTGGTGCTCACAGTTCGACGCACCTGGCAATGATAACTACAACCTGAATCAAGAGTACGTCTGCTTTGAGAATCGCGGTGGTTCGCCAGCTAACATGAGCGGATGGCACGTGCAGGACGAAGTCGACACGACATATACATTCCCGGCGTTCACGTTGCTGGCCCGGGCACATGTGCGACTGCACACCGGTTCGGGAACCAACACGGCAACCGACCTGTATTGGGCGCGTGGTCGTGCAGTGTGGAACAACACCGGGGACACGGTCTACTTGTACAACAGCGCGTGGGTGCTGGTGGACTCGTACAGCTACTAGGCTTGTGTAGCAAGCCTGGCTCTGGTACGCCAGGCCACGCCGACTGCTTCGAACTGTGTGAGAGGAAGGAGAAAGCAGCATGATAGGCCGGGACGCTCTCCTGATACTGTTTGGAGCAGCTATAACCCTGGTGGGCGGCGTGATTCTAGCCTTGACAAAACACGGCCTCTCGCTTAGAGCGGATAGAATCAAGAGAGAACGCGACAGAGAGCAAAGAGAAGCAGAAGAGCGAAGGCGTGCGTTAACGGAAGGGGTGCGGGCGTATTGTTTCAAGTGCAAGCAGATGCGGGACATCAAGGACCCAGTGAATGTTGTCCTCAAGAACGGCAGGCCCGCAGTCAAGGGCGTGTGCGCAGTTTGTGGGACTAAGGTAGTCAGGATGGGCAAGGGGACCAAGGTAGTCAGGATGGGCAAGGGGACCTAGACCCAGATGGTAGCACGTTTCTCGTAACAGGACACACATTCCTAGTCGGGCGGGCAGGACTGCATAGGCACTACGTCTTGTACCCTAGCTCAACTGGCAGAGCTGCTGACTGCGCAGCGTCTCGCCGCACGCGACGGCTCTTAATCAGCGGGTTACAGGTTCGAGTCCTGTGCCAAGAGGAGAGGCATGCCTATCGAATTCATGCAGTGTCCACAATGCGGAAGCCCGCTGGAAATAGAGCCCACGGCCAGGTCTGCCACGTGTCCCTACTGCGGTAGCAGGCTGCGGGTGGCCTGGGACGCCTGGGGGCGCGGCTCGGCGGTCCTGGCTGACATCGGAGACGACACTGACCTCCTGGCCAGGGGGATGGCCATAAGTCACGTGGAGCAGCGGTTGCAGGAACAGCTACGCGCTCGAGAAGAACTCGACCAGCGGCGGTGGAGTGAGGTTCCGGCGACCCTCCGTGGCAAAGGCGATTGGAGCATGATAGTCGTTGGGCTTTTCTTCGCGCTGTTGAGCGCTACCCTTGCGGCGGTCGCGTGGTTGTTTGATAGCTCCTTGGATGTGTTCTTTTTGGCGGCAGCGGGGGCTATCATGCTGTGGGCCATTTCATACCAGGACCAGAGGCCCCAAGCAAGAGAAAAGGCTCTCAACGCCGCCAGTGACAAGTACGGGCCCGCCTTGGCGCAGCTCGACGAGAAGATAGGCTCTACTCAGAAGCGTCTAGCCGAACTCAAGGCGGACATGGACCGCCTGGCTAGGGAGCTATGACTTGTGCCCATGCCCCCGCCAGCACCCTTAGCGCACAGAATCCTACCGCTGGCGGTATGACAGGTTTGACAGGAATAAGCGGCAACCCGTACAATAGTGATAACAAGTACGCCCTGCCACTTCTGCCGAAGTCCAGGGCGCGGTGCGGGTGATGCAGTACCAACGCAAGGGGATTACAAGACAAGCCCCTGCTCGGTCCAAAGTCACTCACAGGGCTTTTTGATTCCCTGTTTTAGGCCAACTGATTCGGCATAAACGCGGCGTCAACTTAACAACCAGAACCACTACCTGTAGTAAGTAATTCAAGTCAGCGCACTACATCTTGTGGTGTGCGAGCGGGCCAAAGGGGGCTGACTGTAAATCAGCTGGCTAAGCCTTGGGTGGTTCGAATCCGCCCGTGCCCACTGGCTTGCTCAGAGAGCTCAACAAGATTCACCGCCGAGAGCGCGGCCTCTTACGCTTGAAGCGAAAGAGACGCAGTTCGCAGAGATTCTTGACTTCCTCGGCGTTCTCTGCGGTTTGAGAGGTGTTCCTAACGGCGCACGGCTACAGCCGATACCCCACATGCCTCAATCCGGCAGCATCGCGCCGCCACTTGGGCCGCACTTTGACCCACAATTCCAGAAAGACTTTGCTGTTGACCATGCGCTCGATCTCTTTCCGAGCTGCCACGCCAATTCGCTTCAGCATGTCACCCCCGGCGCCGATGACAATGCCCTTCTGCGATTTTTTCTCAACGTACACGGTCGCGGCAATGTACGTCAGTCCCGGCCGCCGCTCTTTGAACTCTTCTACCACCACGGCGATAGCATGAGGCACTTCCTGGTGCAGAAGACGCAGTACTTGCTCGCGGATCAACTCGGCGGCGATAAACCGCTCTGGCGCATCTGTCACCTGACCCTCGGGATAGTAGCGCGGTCCAATGGGCAGGCGCGCTATGATCTTCGCCAGCAGCTTATCCAGATTGTCGCCGCGAGTGGCGGAAGTCATTATCCACTCGTCCAAGTCGCCCAGGGCGAAATAGGCCTCACTGTGCGGCCGCACTTTGGCAGGAGGCAGCCGGTCCATCTTGTTCAGCACCAGAATCACCGCAGACCGGCATTTCTCAGCGAGAAACCTGGCTACGATGCGATCGTCCTCCGTGGGCGGAACGCTGACGTCGACCATGAACAGCACAGTGTCGGCATCGGGGATAGCTCTCCGGGCCGTATCGACCATGTACTCACCAAGTTTGTGCACAGGCCGGTGGATGCCCGGCGTGTCAACAAAGATAATCTGCACATCTGGTCTGGTGAGAATGCCCAGGATGCGATTGCGTGTCGTCTGGGGCTTCTCCGAAACGATAGCTATCTTTTGCCCCACGTAGGCATTGATCAGTGTTGACTTGCCTACGTTAGGCCGCCCCACTACGGCAACGAACCCGGAGCGATGGTCGGGAGGCAGTTCCGGTTGGAGCAGAACCTCGTTCATGGATATCACATTCTTCTATTGCTAGTGATGTAAGGAAACCACGGAGACACAGAGAGCACAGAGTTCTCTTGTCCAGAAAGCTCTGTGTACTCCCTGTCTCCGTGGTAGAAGAGCTGTATCAGCACTAACGTAAGGCCCCACGCCGAAACCAAAGCAATCTTGCAGCTTCGGCCATCGACCCAGCTCACCAACGTAATCTGAAGGGATTAAAGTCCGTATCATAATCGAAGTGATTTTCGTTCTCCGCACGCTTCAGGAAATTGGCGATCGCATACGTGACAGGCGTAGCAAGCGCCTCGAAGCCGACCTTGAACACGTAGTTGGAGACGATCACGCTGCGCAGGAGCCCGGGCGGTAACACGCCGTAAAAGGCAATGAGTACGAATAACATCGTATCCACGGCTTCTCCAACAAGCGTGGAAGCCACAGTACGTGTCCACAGCCATCGGCCTTGGGTCCATATCTTCATCTTTGCTATGATGTACGAGTTCGAGAACTCTCCACAAAAGTATGCTATCAGACTGCCTAGAACAATGCGCGGAGTGGCACCCAGGATCGTCATGTAGGCTTTCTGAGCATCCCAGCCAGGCGCGGCTGGCAGCATACCAACAATGGCGAAGACGAGAGCCATCAAGGCAGTACAAACAAAGCCGGTCCAGATGACCTTGTGCGAACGCGCATAGCCGTAGACCTCTGTGAGGATATCACCCAAGATGTAGGTGATAGGAAAGAGAATCGTTCCCCCATCGAACGTAAAAGGACCCAACAAGACGATCTTCGAGGATGCAGCATTGCTGATAAGCAGCACAGAAACAAAGAGAGCCATGAGGAAATCAAAGTATCTATGACCTCTCACGATGCTATCCCGCCTGGTTGACTCTTCTCCCATTGTGCTCCTGCCAACTTTTAAACTTACCACAAAGGCACCAAGACACCAAGGCTTCTCCGTATCAGTGAAAACGCGGTTACGCCGAAAACGGTACTGAGCATGTGCTGGCGGCCCCTGTACGCTTCCCGTCCGCTGACAATTGTTTTGCCAACACCACAGAGACGCGGAGAGCTGAGGGAAAACCAGATTCATCTCCGGGGACTCTGTGGTGGGTGTTGTTCAAGTATAACCTAATCCTTTGTCCCTACATCCCAAAGGCGACAAAAGGCGCATAATTCCGGCGCAGTGGTGGGCTGTCCACAGCGCTCACATTCACCCATCTCCACATCACTGACAGAGAAAGGCAGCAAGCGGCCCTCGCGCCGTGCTTGTAGGAAGCTCAGGTAAAACATCTGCTTGGCCCCGGGCGAGAACTCTTCCAGTTGATCTAGCAAACCCTTGTAGAACAGCGTTGTGGCTCCCTTCACGTACGGGCACTCTTCATAAACATAATCAATGCCCCGCAAGAAGGCATAAGCAGCCATCTCGCGTTCGTAGAGGCGTATCAACGGTTTCACCTTGCGTGCCAAGCCGCGACGATTGGCCGGCAGTACAGGCGCCTGCCGCGCAAGATAACCTGTGGCCCAGTGCAGAGCGTTTTGAAATAGGACCGCCGCCTCGTCGTCAAGATTATGCCCTGTTGCCAGCGCCGCATAGTCACCCTCACAAGCAGCCTGGTTCATGATGTGACGCTTGACCAGGCCACAAGTGCCGCAGATACTGCGCCCCCGCTTGCGCCGCGAGACCTCCGGGATGCTCATGCCGTACTCTGTCGCCACGTTGACTACACGGAACTGCGCAGCATGTGCCGCAGCAAAATGCTCAACCTTCTGCTGCGAAATGCTGGAGTAGTCCCGGTCCAAGATGCCAAGATTTATGTATAACCCTTCTGTCTGATAGCCAAGACGCAGCAGGATGTCCCACAGACTCAGGCTATCCTTACCGCCAGATACAGCAATCAGCACGCGCTCGCTCGGCTCGAACATGCCAAGCTTTTCAATGGCTCGCTGTACTCGCTGAGGAACCCACTCCAGGAAACAATCCTGGCACAAGGACAGCCTATGTTGACGCATGTTTATGACCGCTGTCGTGCCGCACTTTCTACACTTCATCTCTGTTCCATTAGCTCAAACAACGTGGACGTGAGGTAGGGAGCAAGTCACGTCCTGTGCTGCGTCCTCGCCCGCTCGAACACCCGCATGGAGCCTATCCGCAGAGTAAGCAGAGGCAGCTCCTTGTCAGATAAGTGCCTATCCCCCAGATACAACTGCAATCAGCATAATCGTATCATCTCGTGCAGCGATCAGGTCATCCGTAATCAGTTTGCCGTCACGCACGGCCAGCACAGCTTGAGGACTGAGACCGACTTTCTTGATCGCATGGCGCACAGTCGTGTTACCCTTTAGTTCCCAGACTCTGTTACGATAGATGATTTTCATGTGTACGGAACCCTTCCCAGCCAGGGATAGCGCGACTCACTACGAAGACACAGAGAACACAGCTGTGCCAGGACTTGCGGTGAACTCGGCGTTCTTTGCACCCCAACGGGTGTCGTGAATTAGATCACAGCTTTCAGCACGGATTGTATCGCAGAAGCCCGATCCCGACAAGAAGCCCGGTTTCTCTCAGAAATCGGGCCTCCAGTTTCTGCGTCAACTCAAGTTCCTATTTGCACGGCATCCAACGGGCAAGCCGTAAGCGCCTCGTCAAGCAGCCACGCCATCCTCCGCCAGCACGCGCTGCAAAGCAGCTATCGACACCTCCAGCATCCCGTCGTCCGGCTCCCGAGTACTGAGCCGCTGAAGCCAAAGGCCAGGAGCGACCAAAATCCTGACCAGAGTACGGTCATAGTGTCGGGCCGTGAACTTGAGGAACTCGTAGGCGAGGGCAGCAACAACGGGCACCAATACCAGGCGCGACACAATACGCCAAACCAGCGGCGGCCGTCCCAACAGGGACGAAACCAGGACAAAAAGGATCAACACAATCAAGAGAAAGGCGGTTCCACAGCGAGTGTGTGTCGTGGTAAAAGGTTCAACGTCCTTGGGTGTTAATGGCACGCCAGCCTCGTAGGCGTTGATCGTCTTGTGTTCAGCCCCATGGTAAGCAAACACTCGCTGGATATCAGGTAATCTACCAATGGCAAGCAGATATGCCAGAAAAAACAGTAACCGAATCACGCCTTCGGACAGGTTGCTGACAAGGGGACTACTAATATGGCGATCAATCAGACCGACCAGAAGCATGGGGAGCAGAACAAAGAGCCCGAGGCCAAGGAGCAAGGAAACAAGAATCGTCCCCCACATGATGGGGCCGCCGAACTGTACATCCTCTTCCTCCAGGGCCACGTCAGCGGAGAACATGAGCGAGCGTATGCCCAGCACCAGCGTGTCCCACAGCATAGTCAGGCCCCGCACAAAGGGCAGTTTGCCGATAGAGCTGCTGTATATGCCGGGCGGCAGCGGTTCGCTGTGCACTATGATCGCGCCGGAAGGCTTGCGCACGGCCACAGCCATGTGTCGAACGCCGCGCATCATCACGCCCTCGATGACGGCCTGGCCCCCGTAGTGAACTTGTTTCACACGCCTTCCTTTTCTCGGGGAACTCGGTGGCACATTCGACAGCGCGCTTCGTAGACTTCTTCAGCACCCACCAGAATCACAGGGTCATCGTAGGAAGCGGGCTTGCCGTTGATGAGGCGCTGCGTACGGCTGGCTGGCGCTCCACAAGACTGGCAGATTGCCTGCAACTTGTCCACTCGCTCAGCCTGAGCCATCAAGACTGGCACGGGGCCAAAAGGCTCGCCACGAAAGTCCATGTCCAATCCAGCCACTATGACCCGCAGTCCACGATTGGCTAACTCGTTGCACACCTCGGAGATGAACGAATCGAAGAACTGCGCCTCGTCAATGGCCACCACTTCCGTGTCTGGCTCCAGATTCTTCAGGATATCAACGGCCGTTGCTACTGGCATAGCGGTGAACTGCACGCCGCTATGCGCAGTCAGTTTCTCATGTACATAGCGCGTATCAAGGCCAGGTTTGAATACCTGGACCTTCTGCTTGGCAATTACGGCACGCTTCACTCGGCGAATCAATTCCTCCGTCTTGCCAGAGAACATGGAGCCACAGACGACCTCGATCCAGCCCCCGTCATAGCGATGGTGAGACACGGCAGCACTATCTCCTTTGTTCAGCGATAAAAGAGACAGAGTGTGTACTCTGCCTCTCCAATCCTGGCGTCTTGCCGGGCCTATTCAGGCGTTTTGTCACTCGGTTTGCGCGCCCGCTTCGCAGGGGACTTGGCTTCACCCTCTGCCTTGGACATGGGTTTGGCTGTCTTCTTACGGGTCCTTGTCTTCGGGGCACCCTCACCCTCGGCACCAGCCTTGGCTGCTCTCTTTCGAGTCCTCGCTTTCGGGGCAGCCTCACCCGCGGCAGCAGCTTTGGCTGCTCCCTTTCGAGTCCTTGCTTTCGGGGCAGCCTCCGCCTTCGCAGCAGCCTTGGCTGCCTTCCTGCGGGCCTTTGCTTTCGGAGCAGCCTCACCCTCGGCAGCAGCCTTGGCTGCTCTCTTTCGAGTCCTTGCTTTCGGGGCAGCCTCACCCGCGGTAGCAGCTTTGGCTGCTCTCTTCCGAGTCTTTGCTTTAGGGGCAGCCTCCGCCTTCGCAGCAGCCTTGGCTGCCTTCTTGCGGGCCGCTGCTTTCGGGGCAGCCTCCGCCTTCGCAGCAGCCTTGCCTGCCTTCTTGCGGGCCGCTGCTTTCGGGGCAGCCTCCGCCTTGGCAGCAGCCTTGCCTGCCTTCTCGGGGACCGCTGCTTTCGGACCAGCCTTGGCTGCCTCCTTGCGGGCCTTTGCTTTCGGGGCAGCCTCCGCCTTGGCAGGAGCTTTGGCTGCCTTCTCGGGGACCGCTGCTTTCGGAGCAGCCTTGGCTGCCTTCTTGCGGGACCTTGCTTTCGCAGGAGCCTCCGCCTTGGCAGGAGCTTTGGCTGCCTTCTCGGGGGCCGCTGCTTTCGGGGCAGCCTCCGCAACAGGTTTGGCCTTGGTCACCGGCGCCTTGCGGGCCCTGCGTCTGGCCTTTGGCTTCTCTTCCGCAACAGGTTGAGCCTCGACCTCCACTGCTTCCTCTTCACTCACCAACTCAAAGAGGCTCTCTCCCCGCTTTTGCTTCTGCAGACCACGACGAGCGGTCTCCGCCGCAATCTGTTCGGCCCTCTCGACGCGGCGACGGAAACGCTCAACCTGACCAGCCGTGTCTACAATACGCTGCTCGCCAGTGAAGAACGGATGGCAGACAGAGCACATCTCGGTGTGGATGATTTCCTGGGTGGAGCCGGTGGTCCAGGTATTGCCACAGGCGCAGATGACCTTAGCTTCCGGATAGTATTTTGGATGGATGCCCTTTTTCACTTGATTACCTACTGCTTCTCTGGATAAACACTCACGCGCTTCTTGCGGCGAGTGGCATCTTCAAATTTCACATACCCGTCAATGGTAGCAAAGAGCGTATGGTCTTTGCCCACGCCCACGTTGCGCCCGGGATGGAACTTGGTCCCGCGCTGGCGTACGATAATTGTGCCGCCACGCACGAGCTGACCCCCAAAGCGCTTGACTCCGAGGCGCTTTGACTCGCTGTCCCGGTTATTGCGGCTCGTGCCGCCACCCTTCTTATGTGCCATGTCCAACCTCCTCAAGAGACTCAAACAGCTAAGGCTTGATCTCGTCAATGCGTAGGCGTGTGTACTGCTGCCGATGGCCCTTCTTGACCCGATAGCGCTGCTTAGGGCGGTAGTGAAAGACAATCACCTTTCGCTTGCGCCCATGTTGCATAACTGTGGTCGACACCGACGCGCCTTGCACAGTCGGCTGGCCGACCTTGATCTCATCGCCATCAGCCACAAGGAGCACTCGATCCAGAATCACGCTTTCGCCTGGCGCAGCAGACAGTTTCTCGACGTCAACGGTCTGCCCAGTTGTGACTCTGTACTGCTTGCCTCCGCTTTCCACGACAGCGTACACTCAGAATACCTCCAGCGTAATTACATTCGCTCAGGTGCACAGGCAACAAAAAAACGCTGTCACCCGCTCAGCGACACACTATTATAGCCACCTCCGGCGATTTTGTCAAAAAGACTTTGTTTTGCGCCAGCAGATTCTTGAGAAGGCCGATGCTCCTCTGGTAGAATTG
>CAYZGO010000027.1:0-39188 GCA_964478075.1 uncultured Anaerolineales bacterium
TCATATTGAGGCAACGATACGCCTTCGGTTAGATTTTACGATGAGGCAACGCGGGAGCCTGTCAGCCTTGTTATTTGCAATTCAAAAGCGAATCATTTTCAGCTGAAAAGTGAACCGTTTTCAGTTGAAAAGTGCACAGGTCATGATAGATTCCACACGGACATAGAGGAGAGAGGTTACATAACGCTTGGTGCGAATCAGTGTCCAATGTTCAGCGGCAGTTGCGCAGTCCCCGGAGCGCAGGGGAGCGGGGTACTGCCGCGGGTTAGCAAGCGTCCAAGGCGAGTGCAGTGCCGTGCTTTGCTTACCCGCAGCGCCTTTGTCTTCCACGTCTCTTGCGGCGTGACGCAAGCGGTACGCCACCTCTAGTCTTTGCGCCTAGAGGCGCCGTCTACGCCTTGGCGCGTAGAGACAAGGTAAACGGCAGGCGCCGTCTACCCGTTGTCTCCAAGCCGACAAAGCGTAGAGACGAGGTAAACGGCAACTGCTGGAGAACGCAGGGAAAGGCGTTCATGTCGACCATCGTTAGCTCCTATCCTTCCAGACAAGATCTGACAGCCCACTTGCCGGACGTTCTCAACCAGATCTTGCACATCTGCATCTGGCGGAGTGACATAATGGTACCCCCTATCCCCTTGCCCGTAAAGGAGTTCAGTGTCCATTTTTCAACTTGAAGTGCCTACCTTGAGGTTTTGCTAACAGCTCCTGCGAGACGCTGAGTATGGCCAGCTGAATGCTTGGTGGCGGGGATGTCTGCACTGTAGGCGCACTCATCGTGTCTATCCGCAGGCAGTGAACCGCTTGCAACGTGCGGATCGGCTTGAGGGGCTTGGCCATTCTGCTCTACGTACTGGAGCTCAGTTACAGGGCTGTGAAGGATGTACTGGTGGCTCTAGGGGGGTCTCTGGCCAAGCGCACTGTCTATCGGGATGTGCAGGCGGCGGGGGGAAAAAGCGCGCCAATTGCGGCGAGAGCGGGTAGCGCAGCATGGACCGCACTCGGTTTAGGGCAAGCTTTGTCTCCCTTCACTATCACATCACCAAATTTGGAACAATCGCTGTATTGTGCATCTTGACGTGCCTAATCAGCTGTGATATACTCGGTGTGCTGAGCAGTGAGAGCAAACATTTCTCAAAGGAGAGAAACATGGCAGAAGAGATGGCGGAAAAGATGCGCACAGTGCCCAGTACCAGAGCCACACCAGGTTCATACTATGGCATCCACGAGAGGAGGGTATTGTAATGGCTGCAAGACAAAGCCCAAGGATCATGGTCACGGGTGCGGTCGGCCAGATCGGCTCCGAGTTGACCCTCGTACTCCGTGAGCGGTACGGCGCTGAAAACGTCGTGGCCACCGGCCACAAGACGAAGCCCAGCCCCAAGCTCCGTGATTCCGGTCCTTTCGAGTTCATTGATGTGACTCGGCGAGAAACCATTGAGGCGGTGGTGGAGAAGTTCGACATTGACACTATCTACCACCTGGCAGCTATCCTCTCAGCCGTTGGAGAGGAGAAACCTCACCTGGCGTGGGACGTGAATATCAATGGACTGTACAACATCCTGGAGGTAGCTCGGGAGCGCAAGAAGGTCCGGGTTTTTTGTCCTAGTTCCATCGCTGCCTTTGGGCCGGAAACACCACAAGAGAACACACCGCAGGAAACTGTGCTGCGCCCTAAAACCATGTACGGCGTGACCAAAGTCGCGGGCGAACTCTTGTGCGATTACTACTTCCATCGCTTTGGCCTGGACGTTCGCGGCGTTCGCTATCCAGGTATCATCAGCAGTGAGACGCTGCCAGGAGGCGGCACTACCGACTATGCAGTGGAGATATTCTATGAAGCAATCAAACACAAGCGATATACTTGCTTCTTGAGGGAGGACACGGTATTGCCGATGATGTACATGCCTGATTGTATCAGAGGGTCCATAGAGCTGATGGAGGCCGACCTCTCCCAGCTCAAACACCACTCCGATTTCAATCTGGCGGCGATCAGTTTCTCCCCAGCGGAACTGGTTGCAGAGATCAAGAAGCACATCCCTGAGCTAATATGTGAGTACAAGCCCGACTTCCGGCAAAGAATTGCAGACTCCTGGCCACGGACTATTGATGACAGCGCCGCGCGGGAGGAGTGGGGCTGGAAAGCGCAGTATGACTTGGGGGCCATGGTGGCGGATATGCTGGAAAAACTGGGAAGAAGACACGCGGAGGGCAAACTGTAGCCTGTGCAGGGTAGTCTACTGCTTCGTGCATCAACCGTTCGTCCCGCCTTGACGGGATTGCTAAACTTCGCTGGCCGGATTATCGTCCCGTCGAGCGGGATGAACGATATAAAAACGGGGGCTTGAGTTTAGCGCTTGACGCAGCACCCTGTAAATGGGCGCGTCGTATCTCACCGAGCTCGGCAAAGGTTCCCAGGCCATGATGGTGCCTGATCGTTGCCACAACCGAAAAAGGGTAGTAGGCCGTATTGTTGACCCAAAACTGACAGAGACCGTAATCAAGGAGGATTAAGGAATGGCAAAAGACAAACTGGCTTTCATTGACGAGGACGTCGCTAATCTCAAGGAACAGGGTTTGTTCATCAACATTCGCACGATCGAGAGTGCTCAAGGGGCTTGGCTGACAGTGGATGGCAAGCGCGTGCTTGACTTTTGCTCTAACAATTACCTGGGACTAGCCAACCATCCGCGCATGAGGGAAGCGGCAAAGAAGGCCATTGACGAGTTTGGTGTGGGCCCAGCCGCTGTGCGTACTATCGCTGGCACACTCAGCTTACACCACGAGTTGGAAAGGCGCCTGGCCGCATTCAAGGGGGTAGAAGATGCGCTTTACGTGCAGTCAGGTCTCTGCGCAAACCAGGCAGCGATTCCTCCTCTGGTGGGCAGTGAAGACGTCGTTTTCTCCGATCGGCTGAACCATGCTTCGATTATTGATGGCTGTCGGCTGTCCAGGGCCAAGATCGTGGTGTACGAGCATTGCGATGCTGCTGATGCTGAGCGCGTGATCAAAGAGAACCGGCCCAATTACCGGCGAGGGCTTCTTATCACAGATGGCGTATTCAGCATGGATGGTGACGTGGCCCCTCTGGACAAGTTGTACGAAGTTGCTGAACGCTACGGCGTGATGAGCATGGTTGACGATGCCCATGGGGAGGGTGTGCTGGGCAAGGGAGGCCGAGGCATTGTAGATCACTTTGGACTGCACGGCAGATTCGACGTGGAGATGGGCACCCTGTCTAAGGCCTTTGGCGTGGTGGGTGGTGTGCTCGCAGGGAAACGGAAGATTATAGATTATCTGCGACAAAAGGCGCGGCCTTTCCTCTTCTCCAGCGCAGTGCCCGCTGCTGACACCGCCGCCTGCCTGGCAGCAGTGGACATACTAGAGTCCTCCACCGAACTGGTAGACCGCTTGTGGGAGAACGCCCGCTACTTCAAGGCAGAGATGAAACGGCTGGGCTTCGATACAGGCAATAGCATGACCCCTATTACCCCGGTGATGCTAGGAGAAGCCCCTCTGGCGAAAGAGTTCTCCAGGAAGCTGTTTGACAATGACGTCTTTGCTATGGCCATTGGCTTTCCAACTGTGCCACGTGGCAAGGCACGCATTCGCGTTATGATTTCGGCATCTCACAGCAATGAGGATCTGGATCAGGGCTTGGAGGCGTTCGCCAAGGTAGGTAAGGAGCTGGGGGTTATTCAGGGATAAGCCGCGGTACTGATAGAGCCCACTCGCGGAGTGGGCTCTTCTTTTGGCGCACCCCTGAGGAAGCGCTGGCAGCGATGGACGACTCCGCCGAGCGGGCCGCCGTGCTTATCTACTGGCTGAGGTTGTGGAAGAAGATGTAGCGCTTGATCCAATGGATGTAGGCTTGTTCGGTTAGGATGGAGTAGTGTTTGAGGCGGATCGCGTCGCGCACCCGATCGAGGAGTTTCCTAGAAGCTGGTTGCATCTCACGTTCCTCCAAAGGTTCTTGACAAGCTCGAGTTCCTGCCCTATTATTGACACGCAAAGGCACATCGGTCATTCCACACTGAACGCTGACAAGTATCATACGGAAGATTTGCGTAAATGCAACCCTAGGAGCGGGTTAGGAAGATTCCATCTAAGATACCGGACCGGTGGGTAAAGATGGGTTCCGTATAGTCATTAGTTGGGTGGCCTCCGAAGGCCGAAGATCGGTTGTGAATCAGACAGCCATGCTTCAGGACGGTGCAATGAATCACAGGAGATTGTTGCCGCAAATGGTTGAATTGATGCTGGTGATGTTGCTCTTGGTCGCGTGTGTGACACTCCACCCGACACCCACATCCAGGTCGATGCCACCAACCGTCACCTCCAAGCCCATCCTGCCAACCCCCACGCCCATGCCCACTGATACTCCTTTTGCCTCTCCCACAGCCACGATGTCTCCACCTCAAAGCACCGCTCCATCATATCGTGCTCAGATCAAAATCAGCACTACTTCTGATTGGACGGAATTCCGTCTGGTCGCGGGAGGGAACTGGCATGACCTCACGGTGGCTTCGGCAAGCGAGCAGGCACTTTCCGCAGGGTTCGACGGCGATCATTTCTTACTGAGCCAGTCGATAGACCGTGCAGAAGCAGTGGAGAGCGTTGAGTTGATTGCTGACGCCTTTTTGACTGAACTCGATCCACAGGGTCCGCTTGTGTTTGAGATCGAGCGTGGCCACATCGGTTCAACTCAGGTCGAGATTTCCAGCTACCAGGATGGGACCCCGAGAGTTGTCGCCGTTCTGGCCTGGGGCGGCATCAGCTCTGGCCCGCGGAACACCGAGGTCTTTGATGTGTGTTCCGAAGCTTTCACGGGAACGAGGCCAAACGAATACATCGTCATTGGACAACTCAATTTCTGGTATTATGGTCCGGGTCAAGGGGGAGGATTTGGGGATGGCGAAGGGAATCGGGAAACCCCGCTTACCCCGCTTTTAGGCGATTATTGGTCCAGCGATCCAGCCGTCGTCTACCAGCAAATCGAGTGGGCCGTCGAATACGGCGTCGACGCGTTCTCCATCGAGTGGACGACACCGCGCGGGATCGGGCGTTGCGGATCAATGGAGGATACGCTGGATGATGTCTTTCTGAAATCACCGAACGTTCACAAGATCCGTTGGGCCATCTTTTATGACTTTGTGCTGCGAATGGATCAAACGCTGGGTCTGGAGGACGTTGACTTGGGCCGTATTGACTTCGACCAGCCAGATGTGTACGCGACATTCGTATCCGATTTCGTCCATTTCGCCGAGAAGTACTTTGGCCATCCACAACATCTCACCATCGATGGCCGGCCTGTGATCTACATCTGGGCAACCAACAGTTTCACGGGCGATTTTGCCGGTGCCATGCAGGAAGCCCGCGAACGGGTGGCGGATCTTGGCTTTGACGTGTTCATTGTAGGCGACGAGGTATGTGTCGGTTGCTTTGATCCGGATCATGCCTCGCTTTTTGATGGCAGCAGCACGTTTACCTTCCTCATCCCGGGCCTCGATTCGTCCTGGGCCGATGTTGGCGAGGCGGCTGTGGCAGTCGATGGTGCTTTCCAATGGTGGCGCGACCAGCTCGCGGGCCTGAGAGTGGTGGGCAGGGAAGAGTTCGTCAACTTTCAGCCCGCGTGGGCACCTCAGTATGACGAACGCTACGTTAGGACTGAGCGCCCCACATACGTGCCGGCCACAAGCAAGGATCAAGTCGTTGCGATGGCAATGGTGGCCCGCAAGCACGCTCAGCCCGTTGGGAGCAGCGGTCAAAGGCTTGTCTGGCTCAACACCTGGAACTGCTGGGCGGAAACGACAACGGTCGAGCCCACGGCCAATCTGGGGCCCAAGTATCCTGCTGGGAACTACCAATTCGACATGCTTGAAGTGGTACGGGAAGTCTTTGGGGATGAGACGTTCTATACGTCTCCGCTACCGTGATGCATGTCAGGCGAGGCCGCCCAACAAGTCGCTTGAGCCGACCCACTAATCGAGACTGGTTTTGCTGGCGGTCTTGGTTGTGGGTGGTGTCTCTGATTGCTGGTTCCGTCGTTTCACCCGTGGGCGGCTCAGCTCGAATCGTTGGGCGGCAAACCGCCTTTGAACACCATTTCTGAACCGATCCTTGATGAAGGAGGCACGACGGGATGAAGCCGTGTATGTCTGTACTCTTGGTCCTGCTTCTCATGACGCCGGCTTGTACTTTCACACCAGCCACATCCCCTACGCCTACGCCGCCAGCATCGGCGTCGACGGCAGAAGTGCCAACCATTGAATTAGCCACGCCTAGCGCGACGGTCGAACCAATTCACACCCCCGCACCCACCTCGCCCCCCATTGTTGGCCCTGAACCATCATATCGAGTGGCGGTCTTCTACTATCCTTGGTACCGGACGCCAGATGTGGATCAGTACTGGGATCATTGGGGGGAGGGCAACTTTCACCCACCGCTTGACATTGCCAGTGACTTCTATCCAGCGCTAGGAGTATATAGCGTTGCTGACCCGGCTGTTGTGGCCCAGCATTTCGCCTGGCTCCGCGAGGCGGGGGTTGGCGTGATCATCTCTTCGTGGTGGGGACAGAGATCACGCGAGGACCAGGCTGTACAGGTCCTCCTTGACGTAGCCGAACGCTATGGCATCAAAGTCGCCTTTCACATCGAACCATATGGCGGACGCACGGCGGATCGGCTTCTGTATGACATCAGGTATCTTTACAGTCAGTATGGTGACCACCCGGCTTTTTGCCGCACCACCGCCTCAAGCCGCTGGAGCCCAGACAGGCGCTCCAAGGGCCTATTCTTCGTGTGGGCCATCGTGGTCCCAGATACTGATGCACCTGAGGTTGAGGCAAGCTACTGGCGAGAAGCGATAGATGCCATCCACGCCCTCCCGGATGGCGGTCTGGTGATCGCCAATACGACAGAAAGCGACTGGGTCGACGGGGCGCACTTTGACGGACTGTACAACTATGCCACACTCCATCTCAACGAGAGCGGCGGCTTCTCGTGGGCACGCGGTCTTCCCCCAGATGCCTGGTACGTTCCCAGTGTGATTCCGGGGTTTTCCGCCCTGCGAATTGGGTATCCAGCGGAGGATTACGTTCCTCGGCAAGATGGAGCCACCTATGAGGAGCAATGGAGGGCAGCCCTGGACGTGGGTGTGGAGCCTGCTCTCGTCACGATCACCTCCTTCAACGAATGGCACGAAGGGACCCAAATCGAGCCGGCCGCAGTGGGGGCAACGAACGGTCTTGGGTATACCTACGAGGATTACAGCCCGTTACCGCCGGAGGGGTATTTGACCCTTACCCGCCAGTGGGGTGATCGGTTCCTGGCGAGGATCTGGCCCCCCACCTATCGTGCCCGCATCCGGCTGACGACTACCTCCGACTGGACTACCTTCGGTCTGGTCGATGGGGCAACCTGGCTCCGACCCAGCCTGGTGTCCGTGAGTGGCGAAGCGATCGATGCCTGGCTGGAGGGGGGACAGTTCCTTCTGACTCAGCCATTGGCCCGTGCCGAGGCCGGCGGGACGGTAGACATGGTTGTCGACATACTCCTTACCGACCTGAACGGTGGAGGCACGCTGGTGTTCGAGATCGAGCGCGGCCATCTGGGCTCGACGCAAGTGGAGCTTTTCAATTACCTGGGTGCAGAACCGGTCGTTGTCAAGACCTTCGTGTGGGATGGAATCAATCCCGGCGAGCGAAACGCTACCACTGTTCAGATCCCTACTGAAGTGCTGCTGAACTCAGCGCCCTGAAGTCACGATCCGAGGGACAGTAGGCGTTTTTCACCAGACTTACCGCCCAACCCGCGCATGCAGCCGACGCGGCTTCGCCGCGCCCCTGTGGGGTGCGTCTCGCCTTTGTCAGGAGCGGTTGGCGGAGCAGGTCGTCGCCTGAGCCGCCGCGCGGCTGATACGCGAGCCGTTAGCCCCTACATTGCCCGCTTGCTTTTCGCCTGTGAAGAGGTAATGTGATCCGAACGGCCAGAGGGACGCCGCTTTTGTACATTGTGTCCAAGACCCCTGACTGTCTAACTGGTATGTCCAGATTCGGCTAGGTCAGCTACGCCCTTATAGATTGGGGCGGACCACTGTTGTTTGCCCAGGCACAGGCGCGAAATCGGCCCGCAAGCTATTCTACATACTACCAAGACAGTCAGGGGTCCAAGACCATCAGATGACGGGCACCTCCAAACTGCCGGGTTACCTGTTTATCTCCGAGTCATCACCACAACTCAGAGCCCACTCGTCGAGTGGGCTCTTCTTTTGGCCCATCCTTGAGGAAGCGCTGGCAGCGGTGGACGACTCCGCCGAGCGGGCCGCCGTGCTTATCTACTGGCTGAGATTGTGGAACAGGATGTAGCGCTTGATCCATGCAACCTAGGTCTGTTCAGTGCTCATGGAATAGTGTTTGAGCCGGATGGGATCATGGACCTGCTCGAGCAGCTTTTTTGGACGTCTGCTCATTTCCAGCCCTGCGATCGGTCTTGGCACTTTGGCAAAATTGGTGTACAGTCATGCCAGGTATGCGAATAGAGGTGCTAAGTGGAAAAACGTCCGCCTAGTATCGCCATCAGGCGACTAGGTGGACAAATGTCCACATAATAACGAGTTGGGCGGCTTGGAGGCAATGCACTCGGCGTTGCGTTGCAGTTCCCTGGGGAGGAATATGCGATGAGAAGAGATGAGGTCTTACGTATCTTGGCGAGGTTTCGGGATTTGAAACGGGATGAGTTCGGCATTGTACGCATCGGTGTGTTTGGCTCTGTGGCCAGGGATGAGATGGCTGATACCAGCGATGTGGATGTTGTGGTGGAACTTGCTCAGCCTGATTTACTGATCCTGGTTGGCATCAAGCAGGAACTGGAGGAGCTACTGCAGCAACCAGTCGATGTGGTGCGGTACCGGGAGCGGATGAGTCCCTTCCTCAAGGGACGAATCAAACAGGAAGCAATCTATGTCTGAGGTCGAGCTGGTCAGGGAAATCCTGCGTCAAGTTATTCGCGCTACACGAACCATTGCCAAGCGATTTGCTCCGATTGCGTCTGTTGAAGATTTCGTGAGCTCGGAAGCGGGGTTGGAAAAGCTGGATGCCATTTGTATGCAGTTGATTGCGATTGGCGAGAGCATCAAGCACCTGGACAAGCTCACCGGGGGCACGCTGTTACCTCGTTATCCGCAGGTTGAGTGGAAACGGGTGATGGGGATGCGAGATGTGTTGACTGACCCATCATTACTTCGATCTTGATGCGGAGGTTGTGTATTCGGTTTGTGTGCATCATATCGGGGTACTGCAGCAGACCATTGAGGTTATGCTTGCAGATTTGGAAAGATGCTGACCTTGCCGCCCAACAAGCGGCTCAGCCGCAAGCCGTTAGGTTTCTCTTCGGCAAGCATGCCGAGCAAGAACAAGGCGGAGCGTAGACATAAGAACTAAAAGTTGGGAGAGGAATAAAACGGTGAAAGCAACAAAGTACACCTACTGGCAAGATGAGGACATGTGGCTTGGATATCTGGAAGAATACCCTGACTACTGGACTCAAGGCGAAACGATAGAAGAATTGGAAGAGAATCTGAGAGATATCTACCGGGAACTTAGCAGCGGAAGTATCCCTTACGTCCGAAGGGTTGCCGAACTGGAAGTGGCATGAAACGAAGAGATTTGATACGCGAGTTAGAGAAGATGGGATGTGTATTCATTCGTCGTGGGGCGAAGCACGACTGGTATCAGAACCCGAGGACGAAAGTATCTCAGCCTGTTCCTCGTCACAGGGAGATTACGGAGCATCTGGCGAGACATATCATCAAAATATCAAGGGATGAAACCTAACCAGCGCTTGCAGCGGTCGGCTGAAGCGCCCGCCGTTATGCCCGCATTGCATTTGCCCAATTCCTGCCGTGCATATACAATTCAACTCGTTGATACACATTTGTGAGGTGATAGGATGATGGACAGAATCGTCGTCAACCCCCAGATTCATTTCGGAAAACCCTGCGTAGCAGGCACACGTATCACGGTGCAAAGCGTTCTCGAATTACTCAATGAAGGGCTCTCTTTCCAAGAGGTAATTCAAGATTACTATCCAGAGCTTACGGTTGAAGATATTCGCGCTTGCATCCGGTACGCTATTGCGCTGGTAGCCTCTGAGGATATCCACGTCACGGCAGTTTCGGCATGAGATTTCTGCTTGACCAAGATGTGTACGCGACTACGGCAAGCTTTCTGCGTGGTTTAGGTCATGACGTTGTTCCAGTAGCGCAGATTGGGCGTGCCCAAGCAGACGACGAAGAACTGCTCAAGATCGCTAGTGAGCAAGGCCGGATATTCATAACGCGAGATAGAGATTTCGGCAACCTAGTTTTCGTGAAAGGGCTGGGCGCAGGGGTGCTCTACCTCCGCATATTGCCCTCGGCACAGAATGCCGTTCATGACGAACTCGAAAGAGTGTTGAACACCTATGCTGAAGAGGAGTTAGCGAAGGCGTTCATCGTTGTCGGGCCAAGTGGACAGGGTAAGAAGGCTGCAGGGGAAGTAAGCCCCAAGACCAGAGAGTGTCCTTTTCCGTCAAGCAGACTTCAAACTATCATCTCATCTGCCAAGAAGTTGAGTCCAGCAGCCCCTTCAGCTTATGTCTTGGGCAGAACGGCCCGCGTAATCAACTGTAGTTAGCCCCCACATTGCCCGCTTGCTTTTCGCCTGTGAAGAAGTAATGCGATCCGAACCGCTAGAGGGATGCCGCTTTTGCACATTGTGTCCAAGGCCACCATGTGACGGGCACCTCCAGACCACAACTCAGAGCCCGCTCGTCGAGTGGGCTTTGGGTTTAGCAGCAATGTGTCATGGAGTTCGTTGTGGAATCACACGAAATACTTGGCCAATCGCACGTAGGGGATGGGAGGCCACGGCTCTCCAATCAGTGGCCTGGCATAGGATAGGAAGGCCGCGCTTGGGAAGTTTCCGTCTTCGTTCATAAAGTCAGGGGGGAGCTTCTTTTCCTTGTTGGCTATTTCTTGCAGACTGGCGATACTTACAGAGCAATGGTACTCTGAGCCGGGGTCCCGGATCAGTGTGATCATACCTTCGATCTGTCCCGCCACGGCCTCCTTGACTGCCTGTCGCCCCACTCGATATGCTTCTTCCAGGTCAATGGACGAGGCGCAGATCATCGTGGAGCGCTGCAAGTAGTTGGGCTTATCCATGCGCACCTTGAGTCCCAGCCTGCCGCTGAGCAGCGTGGCCACATAGTCGCTTACTCCACTTTTCATGCGATGCCCGAAAGCGTCTATTTCCTTGGACGCGTACTCTTCCCCTAACGTCTTACCCGGAGCTTCCTGTGCTCCTTCGCTCATGGCGATCACTACGTGCCCGTGCTCCTCGTAGCAGCGCCTTACATCTTCCACGAGTTGCTCCACGGTTACGGGCCGTTCAGGAACGTAGACCAGGTGTGGGGCATCACCCTCCTCTTCGCGGGCCAGCGCCGCTGCCGCCGTCAGCCAGCCAGCGTTGCGACCCATGATTTCCATGATCTTCAGGGGGCTGGCAGGGCCCATCGCTTCAGTGTCTCGGCCAGTGTCGCGAATGGCCGTGGCTACGAAGCGAGCTGCACTGGGATAGCCGGGGCAGTGGTCGGTGACGGCCAGATCATTGTCTACCGTCTTGGGCACGGCAATAACGTGCAGCTCGTAGCCCGCCTCAGAAGCCAGCCTGTGCAGTTGCAAACTGGTGTCCGCAGAATCGTTGCCGCCAATGTAGTGGAGGTAGCGAATGTTCCGCGCTTTCAGTACTTCCAAGATCCGTTTATAGTCGTCGGGCGTCACTTTGTAGCGCCCGGTTCCCAGTGCCGCGCTGGGCGTGTGTCGCAGGCCTTTGATCACCCCGGCAGATTGTCGCCGCAGGTCAATGAACTGGTCCTTCAGCAATCCCTGGATGCCGCGAAACATGCCGTAGATTTCGCCGATTTGGTCATGGGCAAATGCCTCGTGTATTACTCCGCACAGACTGCTGTTGATGGCTACCGTTGGCCCGCCTGATTGACCCACAGCGAGGTTGCCTTTCGCTCTGCTCATCTCTCCTCCTCAGGTGTTTGTCGCTGTAGCTACAAGGTTACCTTTTCTTTCGGCAGGTAGGGGCACTTGATGAACACCAGCTTCACAGGCTGGTCGCTGTCATTGACGACGGCATGGCGTTGTGGCGCCTCCAGCCGCACAGCGTCGCCAGCGACGAGTTGGTGCTTGACATCGTCCACGTAAAACGTGGCTTGCCCTTCCAGCACGTAAAAGGTTTCCTCCACTTCCTCGTGGTAGTGTCCTCCCAGGCGCTGGCCTGGCAGCAGCAGGATCACGCCCCAATCAATCCTGGGGCCGCGAAGAAGGTACTTGACGCCGCTGTCTCCACCCCGGAACTCTTTCTCTGCCTCTTTGACTCTCTCCATTTGAATCCTCCCTTGCCCTACTGCTTCGTGCATAGATTGCTAAACGTATCTCACCGAATCATCCTATGAGAGGGGGTGGTTGAGTCTAGCGCTTGACGCAGTACCCTGCAACTCATAACGCTCGCTCAAGGATAACTTGCAAATCATCTGCTCCCAGAGGTTTGGGATTGTTCTTGAGGTTGGCTGATGGCAACGCCTTGGCAATGACATCCGCGAAATCTTCTTTCTTTGCGCCAAAGGCGCTCAAGTGGCCGGGAATCCCTATCTTGTTGATGATGAGACGTACAGCCCCAGCAGCTTGCTGTGCTGCTTCGCGTGGGCTCATGCCCTGTGTGTCTATTTGCAGCAGCCGTGCGACCCGGGCGTACTTGTGCGGCGCATATTCCAGGCTGTACTCCATTACGTAGGGCAATAGCAGACCGCAAACGATCCCGTGCGGGATGTGGTAGCGGTATCCCAGCGGATGTGCCAAACCGTGCGCTCCGCCCAGGCGCGTGTTTGTCATTGCCATGCCAGCGAGCAGGCTGCCATACAGCATGTCTGCGCGGGCATTGATGTCTGAACCCCGTTCATACGCGCGCGCCAGGCTGCGACCGGTCAATGTGATAGCCTGGCCAGCCAGGGCATCGCTCGGCGGTTGCGCACCGATAGCTACGAACGACTCAATGGCCTGGCACAGTGCATCGGCGCCGCTGCTGGCCGTAATCTCGGGCGGCATGGATACGGTCAGTTCCGGGTCTACCAGTGCGGCTGCTGCGAACAGGTGCACGCCGCGAAGGCTCTTCTTAGCGCCGTGCTCTGGATCAGTCAAGACGGCATTGTTAGTGACCTCTGCACCAGTGCCCGCAGTCGTAGGAACACTCACAAACGGCAGACCTGGCTTGTTGATGGGACGCCCGCGGTGATGGTCTCGCGCCGTTCCCGTCTGGGTGTACAGCACTGCCGTGGCCTTTCCAACGTCCATGGCACTGCCACCACCAATACCTATGACTACCTCTACCTGTTCGTGCCGAGCCAGGTCAACTGCCGCTTGCACTATGTCCAGAGTCGGCTCACCGTGCACAGCATCGTACAGTATGGTCTGTACTCCTGCCTTCTGCAGGTCGTTCATGGCTCGATCCAGGGTGCCGGAGCGCCGCAAGGCTGTGCGGCCGCAAACGAGGAGAGCCTTCTGCCCCCCATAGGCTCGCACTATTTCTGGCATCTGCGAGAAGCAGCCCAGGCCGGTAATGACCCTTGTGGGTAGATAGAACTGCTTCACTGCTCTTATCCTTTCTCCCAATGCTACGGGTTGCAGGAATGGCTGCCCCAGATTTTATCACGGCAGCCACAAGCACGCAAACGCTCGGTCATACACTATCCGAAACTTGCCCCCAACGTGAGGTAGACCGCGACAGGGGGTGTGCGACAGATTGTGGGCAAAGTTAGTTTGCGTCTTCTCAAGTAGCGACTAGTATAGGCTCTAAGCGGACGACAGTCCGCGCCGTATGCCAGGCACATGCCTAAGGAAGCGCACTGACTAGAGACGGGGACTGTCGTCCCCTTTGAGCATCTTCTACACCGCTAATCCGTGAGGAGCCAGAGTGGAACTCGCCCATCAGAAACTTGCCCCCAACGTCACGCAGACCTGTGACACCGCACACACACAACTTGACTACTAACGGCAGATGTGATAAGATTGCCCGCCAAGAGGGAGCATTCCCAGCACCAGTCTTGGTCTGGGGCTTGGCAGCCCCGGAACGACATAATGAGGTGGAGACGAGATAAGTAGTCGAGAGCACCGCATCAACGAGGCGATTACGGCCAGCGAGGTACGGCTGATCGATGAAACGGGCAAGCAGGTGGGGGTTATCCCACTTGAGGAAGCCCTGCGGCTTGCCCAGGAACGTGATCTAGATCTGGTTGAGGTCGCTCGCGCAGCCAAGCCGCCAGTCTGCCGTCTGCTGAATTATGGCAAGTTCTTGTATGAGCGGACCAAGAAGGCAAGACAGGCCCGCAAGAGCAAGCGCGCGGTGGACGTCAAAGAGATTCGTATGCAGCCCAAGATTGGTGCACACGACATCGCCTTCAAGACCAAGCGCATTCGCCAGTTTCTCGCTGATGGAGCCAAGGTGCGGGTACGGGTACGATTCCGTGGACGTGAGAGAAGCTACCCCGAGATCGGTCGGGCTTTGCTGGAACGGATTGTCACAGGGCTTGCGGATGTAGCCGTGATTGAGGAAGCGCCGACCATAGAGGCAGGGGCAAGGAGTGTGTTCATACTTTTGGCGCCCAAGCCTTTGGGCCGTGAGCGTGATAGCAAGCAGGCCAAGTCTGCGGAATAACTGGAAGCTGGGGAACAACACACGACATAGAGACACCAGCTTTCATGGTTAGAGGAGGTATGTAGTCAAGTGCCAAAGATGAAAACCCACAAGGCCACGGCCAAGCGCTTCGGCGTCACGGGCACGGGCAAACTTGTGCGGCTCAAGGGACGTCGAAGCCACCTGCGGCGCAGGAAGGCAAAGCGGGTGAAGCGTTTGTACGATCGCAAGATTGAGCTTAAAAGCAAGGGCGAGAAGGCTCGCGTGAAGCGGCTCGCGCCCTACTTGGATTGAGGACCGTGGACTGCCTTGCTAGAAGGGGATTCTTACATTGCCTAGAGTGAAGAGGGGTGTGCCGGCCCGTAAACGGCATAAGAAAGTACTAGGGTTTACCAAAGGTCAGAAGGGTAGTAAGCACTTGCTGTACAGGCGAGCCAACGAGGCTCGCCTGAAGTCGCTCTGGTACGCCTACCGCGACCGCCGCAACCGCAAGCGCGATTTCCGGCGTCTCTGGATTGTACGTATCAACGCCGCTGCTCGTCTCTGTGGTACGACCTACCATCAACTGATTGCTGGCCTCAACAAGGCTGGCGTGGACATTGATCGCAAGATACTGGCAGACCTCGCTGTTACTGACAGCGAGGCATTTGCTCGTCTGGCAGACGTAGCGAAGCAAGCAGTCGCTGCCTAAAGGCTGGGAGACCCATCGGTTCTCGAACGAAGCTGCTGGACAACTCGAGCATGATCACCAGCACCGCCAATGATAACGTTAAATACGTTCGCTCTCTGTATCGGCGGCGGACTCGGTACAAAGAGCAACTCTTTGTCGCTGAGGGTCTGTGTACAGTTGAGGAAGCAATACAGGCGGGCGTCCAGCCCGCTTTTCTCTTTCATACCCCTGCGATGCTGGCTCTGCCGCGCGGTCAACTGGTTCTGTCACGCGCAGAGGAACGAGGGGCCAGTGTCAGGGCAGTAAGCGAGCCGGTCATGTCTGTCATGGCAGATACCGTTACTCCCTCAGGTATTCTGGCTGTGCTCCCTATGCTCAGGTGCTCAATCCGTCGCCCCTTGACGTGGGTGTTGGTTGTTGACGGCTTGCGTGATCCTGGCAACCTGGGGACGATTGTGCGGTCTGCGCTCGCCGCTGGCATTGAATTGGTGATCACTACCAGTGGCACGGTGGATGTCTACAGCCCGAAAGTAGTGCGTACAGCGATGGGGGCACACTTTCGTGTGAATCTATGCGTGGATCAACCCTGGCGCGCTATCAGAAACACTCTGGGAGGGTTGCACGTGCTTCTGGCGAAGCCGGGGGAGGGGAGCCCTTACTGGGAGGTTGACTGGCGCCAGCCGACCGGCCTGCTGATTGGCGGCGAAGCCCAAGGGGCTGGTCCAGAGGCTGAAGAGCTGGCGACTGCCCGCGTTACGATTCCAATGCACGAATATGTCGAGTCCCTCAATGCGGCAGTAGCCGCCAGCATCTTGTTGTTCGAGGCGGCACGACAGCGATTCCATGCTGGGCAGTTTCACACATCATAGCTGTCCCTGCTCTTCCGCGGTCAGATGCTCTTGCAACAGCTCCAGGGCTGCCCTGGCTGACAGTTCCCTGTTCTCCCAACGATCTCCTGTCCAGACGTATCTCCTGCACTTTTCCCCGTGGGCCGAGGAGAGAGCCACGTATACGAGGCCTACCGGCTTTTCGGGTGTAGCCCCGGCGGGCCCGGCAATGCCCGTGATGGCCAGGGCCAGGTCTACCTGTAAAAGACGCCGCACCCCTCGGGCCATGGCTATGGCCGTTTCAGGACTGACGGCCCCGTAGCGCACCAGGGCACCGGCCGGCACGTTGAGCACACGCTCCTTTGCCTCATAGGAGTAGGCGATTACGCCCCCATCGAAATAGGCTGAACTGCCAGGGACGTTGGTGATATGGGTGGCCAGTAACCCCGCAGTGCAGGATTCGGCTACCGCGAGGGTGAGATGGCGTTGCCGCAGCAACTCGCCGACAGCTTGAGCCAGGGAATCTGTGTCCATTCTAGTGGACCTCCGAGGAACAGCTTGGATACGCAGGATATGGCAGGTGGTTGCTTGGCCCGATCCTTATGTCAGGATTCCACACTCACTTCGTTATGGGCAAAACGTCCACACCTCTTGTGCAGCAGTACACGCTGCACCAATGGATAGAAGCTCAGCCGCCCGCGGGTTGCCAACCCGCCCAACAAAGAAAGACGAGACGCACAACAAAGACGAGCAACAAAAAGGCTCTTGATTAGCGGGTCGGCTGTAGCGACAGGTTAGCCCCTCCATTATGCCTCACGGCACAGTTCTTTCAACAGCAAGCTGAGTCAGCTACTTGGGAGGCGGCTTCTCCCTGTCAAAAAAGGCGAACCGACTGAGCAAATCAGTCTGGCACTATGCCGAATGGATCGGGCATTGCTGGATCCACCCCCAGGGTATGAGCCATAGATTCCGTGCTGCGGTCCACGAGAAACTCAACCCACAGCGGAAAGTGGTCTGATACGCGATAAGACATCTGCCTCAGGGTGAGTTCCTGGTAAATCGCACCAGCCAAGTTGATTACCCCAGCCTGTTCGGTAGTGAGCAGGTCCAGCTCACCCATGAACCAGGCAATCTGGTCGTAGAACTTTGGTTTGGTGCTGTAAGTCGTCTTCAGATTCAACAACTTGGAAGGTACAATGAGCCCCGTGGACACGAATGCCTGAAAGAGGGGGTTGTCGCCGCGATCATCAACATTAAAGTCCCCGAGCACGATCAAGTTGCTTTCCTCGGCACCGGTCTTGGCTCGGTCACGTATCTCTGTAGCGATGTACTTAGCTAGAGCTTTGAGTTCTCCCAAGCGATCCGCTGGTACGTCGCCATACCTGATGTGGGCTGTCAGTAGAGCGAAACTCTCACCCCCCGATTGGAACCCCACGATGTATGGGCTACGGTCGAATTGCTCGGCAGGATCTCCCTCATCGGTAGGGGGCAGGACGATCTCCCCCGCCAGTCCCGACGGCTGCACCCGTCGCTTGTCATAGATGAAGGCCAATCTCTCTGTGTTGCCTCTAGTGCCAGCGGAAACATCAGTAACGATCAGGTCCCAATTCGACCCCAGGAAGTCGTCCAGCAGCATTCGTATGCCCGATGTGTCTCTCTTGACTTCTTGGATGGCGATGACGTCGAATCGCCGCACGATCTCGGCGATGTACGCCATCGCGCGCAGGTTGCGTTTGGGGCTGCCAGGGTTCTTCTCCCACTGTTCACACACCCGCCCGAAATTCCTAATGTTCCAGGTACCGATCAACAGGTTATGGTCGCTCAGCTTTCCGGGCAGTTGGGAGTGTTCGATTCGGCGTCGGAGCCGGACAATGTCTTCAACTACCACACGAGGGTAATCTCCATAATCCATACTTGTGCCTCCTATTGCCGTAGTATTGGGGGCAGGCTGCCTAGCGCATGGCAGCTCAGCCACCTGCAGCTTTGCAAGACGCGCTACTGAGAAGAGCTCTACGCAGAAACAGGACGAGCATCAATAAGACTCTCGAGCAGCGCTCGGGCCTCTTCGACCTTTGTTGAACCCACCGAAAACGCCTGATTAAAAGAACAGGAAATAGCGGGGTACACGTTTCACGTAGTCACGGTATAGATCACCGTATTGTTGCAAGCACGATCCTTCTTCAGCCAGAACTCGAGAGTGGGTAAAGAACGGAACCACCACTACTACAAACATCGCGGCCCACGAGCCTATTGCAACACATATGCCTAAGAATAAGACGCTCCCCGCGACTATTTGTGGATTACGTGATATTTTGTAAAGCCCCCTTGTAGCTGGCTGATTCATTGGCGTGTTCTTAAAGTTGAGAAGCGCAACAACGAACCCAGTCAAACCGATTGCAAAGAGAATGCTTCCCACAATGAAGACAACATCTCCGACTTTTAGCGGAGTGAAGATTATTAGACCAAGAGAGACAAGGACAAGCAGTTTTCCTATGAGAGAGACGGTTCTTTGTTTCCGACTCCAGCCGGACCTATCATAGAGTCTTGCTATCACATCCTTGGGAAATGTCAGGATGAGAATACCGAATACTGAATAGAACAAACACAATGGAATCCAGCCGTTGAGCCATCCTAGTCCAAGTGCGGGAACCAGTTCCATTTCTCATTCCTCCTATGAATGCCTACCAGCACAGCGTTATCGAAGTCTCGATGGCGGTGTCATTCTGAGCCGGAGCGCAGCGAAGGCGAGGAATCTCCGATTACTCAATGGAAATGGCTTGTATCGCCTAACAGAGATTCTTCGCTCCCTCCGGTCGCTCAGAATGACAGGTTACCGGAATTAAGGTAACAATGTACTAGCCGTAGAAATCGCGGCCTAGCGGATGAGCTGACTGGCGAGGTCAGAGCCTGCACTGAGCTTGCCCAAGTGTCAGCTTCAGCGCGGGCTAGGCCGGCTTCACCTGAAAACTCGTAATCAAAAAAACAGGAAATATCTGGGCACGCGTTTCACGTAGTCACGGTATGAATCACCGTATTGTTTCAAGCACGATTCTTCTTCAGCTAGAATGCTAAAGTGGCCAAACAGCTTACTTGCGACTAGTGCAAACATCGCGACCCACGAGCCTATTGCAATACATATTCCGAGAAATAAGATGCCCAACGCAAGTATTTGTGGATGACGTGATATCCTGTAGAGACCGCTTGTGACTGGCTGATTCGTTGGTGTGTTCCTAAAGTTGAAAACTGCAACAGTCACCCCAGCCAGACCAAGTACAACTAGAATGCTTCCAAGAATGAAAACAGGATTTCCAACTTTCAGTGGGGTGAAGATTATCAGACCAAGACAGACAAGGGCGAACAGTTTTCCTATAACAGTCAGGATTCTCTGTCTCCGGCTCCAGCCAGACCTATCAAAAAGCCTTCTTACCACAGCCCTAGGGGATGTCATCATCAGAATACCGATTGTCAAACAATACAAACTCAACGGAATCCATCCGTTGAGCCATCCTAATTGGAGTTCTGGGATCAGTTCCATTTGTCACTCCTCCTGTAGATAACGCACGGGAGCTCAGCCCTTCGCTACGCTCAGGACGCTTCGCAGCCGCGCACGCTCACCTTTGCCGACCACAGCGGCGGGCGTAACGACCTCGCTAACCGCGCCGATAGCCGCGTGGGCTGCAGGGGATGTTAGGTGCCCGACGATTCTAGTTCGTTTACGTCAACAAATACGTGAAGAACGTATTGGGAAAGCTTGTGCTCCCGAAGGCCAAGAAACGACTCCAAGAGCTTGATCGCCCCCTGCCATTCTAACCGAGTGCCCGGACCACCTATTTCTTCATCCTTGATGAAATAGATAAAAAGCAAGTACGCCGGAAGGGCATTAAGCCTACGAAGCAAGTACAGATGAGCAAGCCGGTTTGTATATTGATAGAAGCAGGTGGCCCAGTCAGCCTCAGAATGCGAGCCAAGGAACCGCTTGGTTTCGTCCAGGCTCTTACGAATCTTCGTAAGCGATCGGCCACTTGCGCCTGTGGGCTTGGTAACAAGCTCTTGGATATGTGCCTTTGCCTCTACAAGTATGATATCTCCCCGGTCTGTCTTCGCCAGCCCATCCCAGACGGGGCCCAACCTGGGCCAAAACGATGCTAAGGGCACCTCTTTCAACGTGATGCCGAGCCTATCTATGAACTCCTGATCTCTATACTCGGCGTAATCGTCATCGGTCAGGGGTGACAGCCAGCGTACACGTTCCCCCTGAGTAAGTCTGAGTGTGGTAGCAAGAACCCTATCAGTGAGCTCAGGGCACTCGTTTACCAAGATCTGGAGCCACTTCTGGCTGCCGCGCAACGCTTGACCTTGCTCTTTCCGTGACATTACTCGATCCTCCTTTCTCCAGGGACGCCAAATGGCGTCAAGTTGAGCCGCGTGGTCCCCCGCGGACTAGGGCAATCTCAGGCCCAACCACACGCATTCACCGAGGGGATAGCTGCGTCACGTGTAGCGCCGTATTGGGGACCCATCACTTGAACAAATCTATCGCAGAGTCCTCCTATTGGTGCGCATTTGCACGCTTGACGAAATCTCTCGGTCGACCACCGGCTCAAATTCCTAGAAGGGTATTTCTTCCTCTGGTACTCCTATTTTGTCTACATACTGCTTGGGATGGTAGCGGCCATCGTGGACTTTGATATCAGGGAAGCGAGGCACTACGCTTAATGTCGCTTTCCCATGTATCGTCGCGCCGGATTTGCAAAGCCACCTCACTGAACAAGATCACCAATATCGCCAAAGCGCCGCTGCTTTCGAGCGCCGATAGCTGCGGTCGGCTCCACTGAGCTGTTAGGCAGCGGCCATTTACTCAACCTTCCTTGGGTAACCCACAACATCACTCATCCGCGACCATACTCTCTGTATTGTGCTTATAGTATGCAGGGGAAGAGGATTAAACCCTAGGAATTCGGGGCTAGAATCTGGCTTCACCTCGAAGCGCCCGATGCAGGCGAAAGCATCGGAGAATGCCGATGTAACTTCGTTGTGTAAGCCTGTCAAAAAGTCCCAATACTTACCCAAACGTTTCAGGTTGATCTCTGCAGCTAGCATAGCAAGGTCATCTATGCAGGACTTCAACTCGTGAACGTGATGCATTATCTCTATATGCTTTGGTTGCTTCTCCAGATCGTCCTTCACCGTTTTCCAATCATCGAAGTTGTCTATAAGACTATCGCGATCGAAATAGGCAGAAAAGTGACGAACTTGATTGCCGTCTTTATCTTGCTTCGAAGTAACCTCAAAACCACCCAACGGCAAGCCGCAATGCTGTACGTAGTTACGAAGCCTCCAAAAGAAGCGATACGAGAAGTTGTTGTCGCAATGAAAGGCGGTTCGATCCTTGAACAGGCGAAACCAGTCAGTATCTGAAGGCTGCAATCGTCTCAGTTTCCTTTCTTGATGGTCTATGAACATCCTAAAACTGGATAGATAGTTTAGCAGCCTTCTGTTCAACGCTATCACAACGCTGTGAGCAAATTCCTGACTTATTCCCACTGTCTGAGCGATCCGCTCATAGAACTCTACCATCTCCTTGTAGTTCTGATCGCCTATCTCGTACAAGGAATAGCTTGCATTAAAGGAACCAACAAGCGCTAAGGCAGTCGAAAGCGTCTCAACTTGATCCTCGGATAGCTCACGGATCTCCGAGAGATCGTGATGCCTCTCAGCTACCAGCCTGTCTGCCATTAGCACGTACTTAACCATTGCTTGTTCCTACAACAACTGCCGATTATGCAGTTCTGGAACCTCTATGACATACCCGACAGCAGCTACACGTTCTCTCGCGTGCCGCTGCCTATCTACGGTTGTGCCATATGGCGGGTACCCTTATGATATGGAGTAGGATCCCTACTCGGAAAGGAGACCTGCCAACTGATCCGACAACCAGAACGCGAACAACTCAATCGCTTGATGATCAAAACGCTTTATCAAGTCTTCATCGCTCACGCCTGAGAAGGGTTGGGCTGTTCTCTCTTTGAGGCGGAATCACTCCCTTTCGACGTATTATAACCGCACATGCGTAAGCTACAAAACGGCCACTGACAATTGCCCACAGCAAGCAGGCGTGCTATAATCCTGAACTGCATGGTGAAATCCGCCAGCAGGCAGCGTCGGCCTGCGGCGCGTATAGTATGGTGATGATTGTATCTTATGGTAGAGCCCTACTTCTTTGACGAAGCGACAATCCGCGTTCGTGCTGGTAAAGGCGGCAACGGCTGTGTCAGCTTCCGCCGCGAGAAATACGTTCCCTTCGGCGGCCCCAACGGCGGCAATGGAGGAGCTGGGGGCGACGTGCGCCTCGTTGCCAACCGGCATTTGAACACGTTGATTCAATTCACCAGGCAACGGCACTTTCGAGCCGAGTCGGGCGTTAATGGACAAGGCAAGGACATGCAAGGCAAACGGGGAGAAGACCTGTTCGTCACTGTGCCGCCGGGTACAGTCGTGCGTGACGCCAAGACCGGGGAGTTGTTGGCTGACCTGGTTCAGGATGGGCAGAAGGTTCTGGTGGCGCAGGGTGGACGTGGCGGCAGAGGCAATGCCGCTTTCGCTTCTTCCACCAACCAGGCTCCGCGTATCGCTGAGAAGGGGGAGCCAGGCGAGTCCCGTTCACTGAAGCTCGAAATGAAGCTGATAGCCGACGTGGGCATCATTGGCGTCCCTAACGCGGGCAAGTCCACACTGCTGGCTGCCGTGAGTGCAGCGCGTCCCAAGATTGCCGACTACCCATTCACTACCCTGGCTCCCAATCTGGGCGTGGCGGCCATTGACCAGCGGAGCCTGGTGCTGGCCGACATCCCCGGTTTGATTGAGGGCGCGCACGCCGGAGCTGGCCTCGGTATCAAGTTCTTGCGTCACGTAGAGCGGACACGTGTGTTAATACATCTCTTAGATGGGGCTTCTGCTGACCCTCTGCAGGATTTCGAAGCCATTAACGAAGAACTGGCGCTTTTCAGTCCCAAGCTTGCCGCAAAACGCCAGGTCGTGGCCTTGAACAAGATGGATCTGCCACAGGCTCAGCAGATTTGGCCCTCTGTGCAGGCCACAATGCGCGAGCGGCAGCTTCCCGTATTCGCCATATCTGCAGTGACAGGCCAGGGAACCAGGGAGCTGCTGCACGCCGTCCTCAGGGTCCTGGAGGAGGTACCGGAGGAACCCCCTTCTGTCGTGGAAGCCAAAGTATTCCGTCCAGTGGAGGAAGAGGATGCTTTTGACATCATCAGAGAAGGTGACATTCTCCGTGTTCGCGGGCGGCGTGTGGAGAGGGCAGCCGCCATGACTGATTGGAACAGCGATGAAGCCGTGGCTCGATTTCAGCGCATTCTAAAGGCCATGGGCGTCCTGGAGGCGCTGGAGCAAGCGGGCGTCCAGCCTGAAGACACCGTGGTTATCGGTGACTATGAATTGGAGTGGCAATAGGGTGACACGCATTGGAGTTCTAGGGGGCACATTCGATCCC
The DNA here is from genome assembly GCA_964478075.1 of uncultured Anaerolineales bacterium. GTDB lineage: Bacteria > Chloroflexota > Anaerolineae > UBA2200 > UBA2200 > DAOUEX01. The sequence continues at coordinate 23,743 of CAYZGO010000027.1, forward strand.
ATTCACTACGGGCATTTGGTCATTGCCGAAGATGCACGGGTCTATCTGCACCTGGAAAAGGTGTTGTTCGTGCCAGCTCGTCAACCGCCGCACAAGCCAAAAGTTACTTACTCAGCCCTTGAGCATCGCGTGCGCATGACAGAGCTGGCTATCGCTGACGACCCGCATTTCGCTCTCTCGCTTATTGAAACAGAACGGCCCGGCCCATCGTATACGGTGGACACTCTACGGCAGTTGCACGCTGAATTGGGCCCAGACGCCGAGCTCTACTTTGTGATGGGTATGGACTTGTTGGCCGATATCCTGACTTGGCACAAACCTGCGGAGTTGGTGAACCTCTGCCGCATCGTGGTCGCTGAGCGCGCTGGATACCACATAGACCTGTCGGCGCTGGAGGAGGGCCTGCCGGGTCTTCTGGAAAGGCTCGAGTTGATAGACACGCCAGAACTGTCTATATCCTCCCACGATCTGCAGCAGCGGGTGCGACGCGGATTGTCCATCAGGTATCAGTTGCCACCAGACGTCGAGAAATACATCTACGACCACAGACTCTACCTGGATGAGTCCCATGGGCATGCCACGCAGCGCAGTTCTGGGGGAAGTGGTGATAGTCTGGGTGGACAGGGAACATTGTGTTGAGGCTCAGCTTCTCCACTGGTACTTTGTACCACTTCCCGTTGCGGACCACGTTTGCGCTGGCGCGTGAAGCAGGTTTCGAGGGTGTAGAACTGGTTTTCGGCCCGGAGGTAATCGTGCGTGGCGCCGCTTACGTGCGGCGGTTGAGCCGGGAGTATCAGCTCCCTGTGCTGAGCTTGCATCCCCCTGTCGTTCCGTACCCTGGTCAGAACAAAACGGATCGCATGTTACCACGCCTGGTGTCTCTGGCAGAGCAAGTGGACTGTGGCCTCATCGTGCTCCATACGCCCAAAGTCACCACGCTGCAAGAGACCCGATGGACAGATTTCGTCGAAGCATTGCTGCGCGAACGCGAGCGCCTGCATGCTGGGATGCAGATCTCGTTGGAGAATGCAGGCATCTTCTGGGAATCAGATGTGCGTTACATACTGCACGACATACGAAGGCTACGCGCCTTCGCCGACCGCTACGACTTGCCGTTGACGTTCGACACAGCTCACGCAGGCACCTCGCCCTATGAACTGCTGGAAGCTTATGCCCTATGTGCTGGCCGTGTGGTCAACGTTCATTTCAGTGACCTGGTGCACCGGCGCATCTTTCCAGATTGGCCGCCGCTGTACACCCTCTTCAGACACCACCAAATGCCAGGCGAAGGCGTGCTGCCGCTGACCGAGTTCGTGCGTGTGCTGCTGACCACTGGCTACTCTGGCATATTCACTCTGGAGGTCAGCCCCACGGCTCTCGGGGCGTGGAGCCTTTCGCGAGTGCGTAAGGGTTTGGCGAAGGCTGTCAAGTTTGTGCGGCGGCTAGAGGCTGACCTATCTCCGCAAGCGTTAGGGTGCCAGCCTGTCCAGGTCTCTGGGGAATAGCGTAGCCTCGCGCAGGTTGCCCAGCTCCGCTAACTGCATCAGCAGCCGTTCCAACCCCATGCCGAAACCACCGTGTGGAGGCATGCCGTATTTGAAGACCTGCAGGTAGCCAGCAATGTCCTTTGGATTGATACCCCACTGGCGGGCGTTGTTCAGCAGTTGCTCGTACCGATGGATGCGCTGCCCTCCAGTCACGACCTCACAGCCGCGTAAAAGCAGGTCAAAACTCCTTGTCAGTGATGGCTCTTGGTCGTCTGGCATGGCATAAAAAGGGCGTTTGGCCGTTGGATAGTGGGTGACGAACAGGAATTCCGAGCCAAGCTCTTGTTCAGCATGTTGGCAGAGCCAGGCCTCGTGCTGTGGCGCTAGGTCCGGTTCGCCACGGCAATCTTCTCCGTGTCGCTCGAAAATGAGTTCCTGTGCGTCAGGCAAGCGAAGAGAGGGTATCGTCTCGCCGACACTGGGTACTCTTATGTTCAGCAGTTCCAGCTCTGGCGCGCACGATTCTGCAAGCCGGTCGAAGATGTGGCGCAGCACGGCAGTGAGCATATCCATAACATCCGTGTGGTCTTTGATGAATCCCATCTCCATGTCCAGGCTGACGTACTCATTTGTGTGCCGCGCTGTCCTATGCTTTTCTGCGCGGAAGACGGGACCAACCTCAAACACGCGCTCGTACACTCCCACCATCATTTGCTTATAGAATTGTGGGCTCTGCGCGAGGTAGGCGGGGCGGCCAAAGTAGTCTATGGCGAAGACATTGGCTCCACCCTCGGTCGCCGCGCGAACAATCTTCGGGGTCTGAATCTCCACGAAGCCCTGCTGCCTCAGGTATCCCCGGAAAGCGGCCATTATTTCAGCCGAGATGCGGAACAGCGCGCGCTTGTGCAAATGGCGCAAGCCTACTGGCGCATTGTTCAGGAAGACACTCAGCCCAGGCTTTAGTTCTTTCTTGTTGATCTCAAAGGGCAGAGTCTCAATGACTGGAGAGACCACTCTGACCTGGCAATCGTGCAGTTCCGCTCCGCCCGGCGCCCTGGGCTCTTCAGTCACAACCCCCTCGATTTCAAGCACCGATTCGCACTGCAGGCCCTTCAGCTTCTCCAGTTCTGCTGCACTGTCCAGGACAGTCTGGAACCTTCCTGCGCCGTCGCGCAGAATCAAAAAGCCGAACTTGCCCATGTCGCGCAAGTTGTGCAGCCACCCGGCCAGTTTGACCCTCTCTCCCACGTGGGCCAGGGCTTCATCTGTTCGTATTCGCCGCATAGTTGCCCTCCTTAGTTAGTGCCTATCTGAAAAATGGCGGGCCCGGCTCCTTGGGCACCATCGTGGGCGCAGCGAGGGGCACGCCCGGCCATCCCACGGCGTGGGAGCCGCCTGTGCTGACTTTTCGATAGGCTCTTATCCTCAAAACAAAGCACCCCGTCTGACTAAAGGACGGGGCCTTCCCGTGGTGCCACCTTTATTCTCACTGGCCTCACGGCCAGAGACTCTGCGGGTCAGCACTGCTTTGTGCGCGGCCTGCCAAATTATGAACTTGCTGCGGTAACAGCATGACCGCCGAAGAGTGCTAGTACAGCATTACCGAAGTTTCGACGGTTATGTCATTCTGAGCCGGAGCGCAGCGAAGGCGAAGCCCGCCCTGAGCCCGGCCGCCGTCCGCCGCGAGCGGCGCCGTTCGCCCCGCACGGGGGCGAAGACTCCCTGACGGGGGAGACGCTACGCGGAAGGGAATCTCCGATTACTCAATAGAAAGCGCTTGTATCGCGCAATAGAGATTCTTGGCTCCCTCCGGTCGCTCAGAATGACAGGTTACCGGAATCAAGGTAACAATGTACTAGTGCCTGACGGCACTTTTCGCCCTCAGCCAAGGATTTCAATTCTTGGCTCTTGGCTCTGTGACCCTTGCTCGTTAACGGGAGCGCCCGGCGCAGTTTAGTGTGGAGCTCTTATCTGCGCAGCTCCAGAGCGTCTTTCGGGGACTCCTGGAGGCTACCTCACACCTGGCGTAGCTCTCTGTGCTCCGGTGTGCCCCTTACTGTCTCCTTCTTCGCCTTTGCGCTTTTATACCACAAAAGGGGACGGTGGTCAACTCACTCGTGGATCACCACCAGGGTGCCCGTGCCGCTCACCGTGTCCCATACCTCACTGAGCCCTGGTGCTAGTGGAGGATCTGTCCAGTCAAACAGCCACCTGGCGTCTGCCGTGCGGAGATTGACGCAGCCGTGGCTCCTCGGCCGGCCAAAGTCATTGTGCCAGTATGTCCCGTGGATGGAGTATGCGCCGTAGAAATACATAACGTATGGCACATTGGGCTGCACGTAATCAGGGCCGATCATGGTCTGCGAGACGAGCTTGCGGAAGATGCGAAAGCGGCCAGTCACGGTCGGCGTCCGTGCCGCGCCTGTGGACACTGTAGTACGAAGAATCTCTACGTCCCCTTCGTAGGCGATCAGGGTCTGCGTGGAGATGTCAATGTCTACCCATTTTACGCCACGTACGGGCTCCGGCGTGGGCGGGATAGCCGTCGGCAACGGCGTCCAGGTTGGCGAAGGGGTTGGTGTGAGCGTAGGCGTCGGCGTAGACGTGGGTGTGGCAGTAGGCGTGCTGGTCGGGGTCGAGGTGCAGGTGGCGGTCGCCGTAGCGGTAGATGTCGATGTCGAAGTGGCTGTCGGCGTGATGGTGGGTGGAAACAGGAACGCGCGTAGTGCGTCTATGTTGTTTGTGACGGTGAATACACTCAGAGCGAGACAGACCAAGACGCATATCATCAGAAGGACTGATAGAAGGTAGAGAGATGTAGATCTGCGTTTCTTGCGCCTTGCTTGAGCCGGGGGCTGACTGGCCTGCAAGCGTCGCCGTTCGTCCCGCGGCAGGCGGGATTGTGCCCAACGCAACCCAGCTTCAGCGCGTTCGTTGCCAGGGTTGATCCTCAGAACCTGCTTCAGATAGGCGATGGATTCTCGGGGGTCATCAGCCAGGCCCGCCTGCCAGAGCAGAGCCTCTTCGTTGGCCGGGTCAATGCTCAACACCTGTGCGAAATAGCGTCGAGCCATTTCCCAGTGGCCAGCTTCGGCTACAGAACGGCCCACATTGAGAAGACGTTCTATCTCTGCGGAACTCATGCTCTTCCCCTGCACATCCTGTCCATGGTGGTGCTGATGTTCATTATAACACAAAGCCTCTAACGTGAACAGCGTTAGAGACAAGGTATGCGCCATGCGTAAGAGGTTGGCTTATGACACACTTTGTGGTATGATTTGGCCGCAGGGGATGGACGCATAGCACTATTGGAAGGAGGGGTGCCGCATGAAAGCAGTTGTTATGGCAGGCGGTGCAGGCTCGCGGCTACGGCCACTGACAATTAACCGGCCCAAGCCAATGGTGCCCCTCGTCAACAAGCCAGTAATCGCTCACATCATAGATCTGCTGAAAAGGCATGGCATTACGGATGTGGTAGTGACCCTGCAATACATGGCTGACCGCGTGCAAGACTACTTCGGTGACGGCTCGGCCATGGGTATGGACATCAACTACTCTATCGAAGAGGTCCCGCTCGGCACAGCGGGAAGCGTGAAGAACGCGCAACAGTACCTGGATGAGACATTCATGGTCATTAGCGGTGATGCGGTAACAGACTTTGATCTGGGCGCCATCGTCAAGTATCACAAGGCCAGGAAAGCGATGGCGACGCTTACTCTGTATCGTGTCCCCAACCCGCTGGAGTACGGGGTTGTGATCGTTAACGAGGATGGCCGAATTCGGGAGTTCCAGGAGAAGCCCAGTTGGGGGCAGGTTATCTCTGACACCGTCAACACGGGCATATATGTATTAGAGCCAGAGGTGCTTGATTGCTTCGAAGCAGGCATCTCCTTCGATTTCAGCAAAGACCTGTTTCCCGCACTGCTGGAGAAAGGCGAGCCCCTCTACGGTTACGTGTCTGAGGGCTACTGGTGTGATATAGGGAATATTCAGGAATACATGCGTGCGTCCAACGACTTACTGCAGGGCCACGTTCATCTGGAGCCTATCGGCGAGGAGATTGGCGGTGGTGTGTGGTGTGGTGAGAATGTGGAAATCGCTCCCGACGCACAGCTTTATGGTCCGCTCTATTTGGGACAGGAGGTGAAGATCAAGGGGGCTGTCGTCGTACACGGGCCCAGTGTGATACGAAACTACACGGTGGTAGACGACCGGGCACACATTGATCGCAGCATCGTCTGGCGCAATTCGTACGTAGGGGAGGGCGTGGAACTGCGCGGCGCTATCGTGTGCCGACAATGCAGCATAAAGAACAAGGCAGTCATCTTCGAAGGAGCTGTGGTGGGAGACATGAGCACCGTTGGCGAAAGCGCAATTATCCATCCCAACGTCAGGATTTGGCCCGAGAAAGAGATTGAGGCTGGCGCCACAGTCAAATCCAGCATTATCTGGGGCTCGCAGGGACGCCGCGTGCTTTTCGGGCGCTATGGCGTCACCGGACAGGTAAATGTTGATCTCACGCCAGAGTTCGCCACCAAGTTAGGGGCAGCCTTTGGAGCTACTCTGCCCAAAGGGGTCTCGGTGACTATCAATCGTGACCCTCACCGTAGCCCACGCATGCTCAAGCGGGGCGTTATTTCCGGTCTGCCCTCGGCGGGTATCAACGTGCGGGATTTGCGGAGCGTGCCCATACCCGTGGCCCGCTATATTACTCGCAAGACAGGTGCCGCAGGCGGTCTCCATGTTCGCCTATCCCCGTATGACAGTCGTGTGGTGGACATCAAGTTTGTGGATAGCCGTGGCCTGAACCTGAGCAAGGATGCCGAACGAAACATCGAGCGGGTCTTCTTCCGTGAAGACTTTCGTCGAGTCTATCTTGAGGAGATTGGTGTTATTGGCTATGAGCCCCGTGTGGTCGAGACCTATACTGCAGATTTTCTCGCCTGTGTTGACGCAGAAGCTATTCAGAACGCTCACTTTTCCATCGTTGTGGACCATGCCAACGCTCCTACGTCGCTGGTACTGCCCAACATCCTCAAGCAACTTGGGGTCAAAGTAGTTGAGCTCAACGCCGCAATTGACGAATCCAAGATGTCCATTTCTCCTCAGGAGTTTCAGCAGTCCCTGGAGCAGTTGGCTGCCATCTGCTCGGTTCTGGGCACCAGTCTGGGTGTGCGGCTGGATGTTGGGGGCGAGAAGATCTTCTTGGTGGATGATTGTGGTAAGATTCTGCCAAGTAGCCTTGCTTCGATAGCGCTAGCGGCTCTGGCGTTGGGGGCGCATGCTGGGGGTATCGTTGCCATGCCGGTCACAGTCTCCCGCACCTTGGAGGAGGTGGCGAGTCAGTACGGCGGGCAGGTCATACGCACCAAAGTGGACATGCACGACGTGATGAAAGCTGCCACCCAGGAAGGAACGGTCATGGCTGCAGATGGTACGGGCAACTTTATCTTCCCGCAATTTCAGCCGGCAGTGGATGGCATGATGGCTCTCGTCAAGTTGCTCGAGTTCTTGGCCACACGGAAGGTCACGCTGTCCCAGATTGCGGCTTCACTGCCTCCTCAGTACATGGCAGTGCGGACTGTTTCTTCCCCCTGGGAGGTCAAGGGTACGGTTATGCGTCAGTTGCACGAACGATACAGGAAGAAGCGGAAGGCACAGATAGACGGTGTGGAGGTTCAGTTGGGGAACGAGTGGGTGCTCATTTTGCCGGACCCCGACCGTCCGCTTTTCCGCATCTATGCCGAGTCGGATTCCACGCCCGCGGCCGAGGAATTGGCGGACAAGTACGTGCACATTGTTGAGAGCCTCCGGAAGTAGGATAGCGAAGGAAGAGAGCGACTTATGCATCCTATCCTATTTCGCTGGGGAGCCTATACCCTGTACTGGTATTCGGCCCTGGTGTGCCTGGGCATCTTACTGGGCGTGGTATATGCTCAGTGGCGGGGCTATCGTGCAGGCTATCATGACAAGCAGGTGCTGGATGGGGCACTATGGGTGCTGGTGGGCGGTCTCGTAGGTGCGCGTATGGCATACGTCATCCCCAATTGGGTGGACTATGCGGGTCGTCCGGCAGCGCTGTTCAGTCACTGGGGCGGGGGATTGGTCTTCCAGGGAGGGCTGATCGGCGGGCTGGTGGCCCTGTTGCTCTATTCACTCTACGCAGGACTGTCCTTTCTCCGTCTGGTGGACTTGGCTGCCCCGGCTGTATCCCTGGCCCAGGGTCTGGGTTGGGCTGGCGCACTGATTCACGGCGCAAACTATGGCTTGACCATGCGCTTTCCGTTCAGCCTTTGGCTGCCAGACCTCTATGGCGTGTACGGGCCACGTTTCCCCACACAGCTTTTGGCCTGCTTGCTTGGCGTTCTCTTGTTCCTCGTTCTACACAGGGTGAGCAGACGTGGGCTGCGGCCTGGCACGCTGGGACTGCTCTATTTGCTTGGCAACGGCGCGGCACACTTTCTGTTAGAGTTCACCCGTGCCGACGAGGCCACTTATCTCGGCCTTCTCCGTGCTACACAAGCAGCAGAGTTGGTGGAAGTCGTGGTTGCCTGTGCTTTCTTGCTGTATCTATGGCTCAGGCGTGACGCAAAAGTGCGAGAGGAATGATCAATGGTGAAACTCAAGATCGGCCTGGCGCAGATAAACCCAATCCTAGGCGATATGCCGAACAACCTGCACCTGCACCTGGACATGATCGAACAGGCAAGGAAGCAAGATGTACAATTGCTCTGTTTCCCCGAGTTGTCGCTTACAGGCTATGTGTTGAAAGACCTGGTGCCCGATGTAGCTATGATGGCTGCGGAGAGCAGTCCGGTCATGGCGGAATTGCTCGCCGCCAGCCAGGCTATAGATATACTCGTTGGCTTTGTGGAGGAGGATCAACGCCATCGGTACTACATCTCGGCTGCCTATCTATCGCAAGGGCGGATAGTGCATGTGCATCGCAAGGTTTACTTGCCGACCTACGGCATGTTTGAGGAGGGGCGCTATCTGGCACCCGGGGATCGTTTCCGCGCTTTCGACACACAGTTCGCTCGCGCAGGCATTTTGATCTGCGAGGACTTTTGGCACATGAGCTCCCCCTATGCCCTCTGGTTGGATGGTGCGGATGTGCTGCTGCTGACGTCTTCGAGCCCTGGACGGGGCTTGAACCCGGAAGCGGTGCTGGGCAGTTCGCGTTCCGTGGAGTTGATAAATCAGGTGTACGCGACTTTTCTCACGAACTTTGTATTGCATTGCAACCGCGTAGGTTTCGAAGATGGACTCAACTTCTGGGGTGGCTCAACCGTATTCGGGCCAGACGGCAACCTCGTGGCGCAGGCGCCATACTTTGAGGAGGCACTGCTGACTGCGACGCTGGATTTGGGAGCTTTGAGGCGCGTACGGACACAGTTGCCGCTATTGCGGGACGAGCGGCCCGACTTGATACGCAAAGAACTGGAGCGCATGCGGGAGACAGGGCTCTAGTACTCTGTCGATGCTGAAGTAGCGGGTTTGTAGTGTCCCACTGGTCGTACAGGGCATCAAGCCTGACAGGGCACTAGGGTGGCGCGTCTGGGGCTGCACACGCATTCGTAATACATGGAGGACTGGCTTTGGACATTACTACCAAGTTGCTGCTCAACACTGAGGTGACGCGTCGCGTACTGGTCGCCTTCTTGCGACGCGAACTCACACGGTTTGGTTTTGAGAGGGCTGTACTCGGCTTATCTGGCGGAGTTGATTCGTCCTTGTCTTGTTTCCTGGCGGCTGAGGCGATGGGAGCAGAGAATGTCCTGGCCTTGTTTATGCCCTACCGTACGAGCGCGGCGGAGGGCGCGGAAGACGCACAGCGGGTAATAGAGATCACGGGTGTATCCAGCAAGAGCGTGGACATCGCGCCCATGCTGGACCCCTATCTGGAACAGCATCCACAGATGAGCAATGTGCAGCGCGGCAACCTGATGGCACGGATGAGGATGATAGTCCTCTACGACCATTCTGTGTCTTGGAATGGCCTGGTCGTAGGTACGAGCAACAAGACAGAATTGCTTCTCGGCTATGGCACGCTTTTTGGTGACATGGCCTCGGCAGTAAACCCGCTGGGTGACTTGTACAAGACGCAGCTGCGCCAGATGGCGCGGGCAGTGGGTGTGCCAGAGGCCATCGTGCTAAAGCCGCCATCCGCCGAGCTCTGGGCTGGTCAGACGGACGAAGGTGAACTGGGCTTCACCTACGCTGAGGTGGATGAGCTTCTGTACTTGTTGGTGGACGAACGTTATGCGCCCGAGGAGGCAGTAGCTGCGGGGTTTGAGGCACAGTTTGTGGATACGGTGATCCGAAGAATACGCACTGCACAATTCAAGCGCATGCTGCCAGTGATCGCCAAGGTCAGCCGGCGCGACGTGGGACACGACTTTTTGTATCCCAGGGATTGGGGCACATAAGTATCTTCTGAGGCGGGCAAATGCTGGCCCTATATGCGGGCATTTTTTTGGTATCGGCTGCGATGCTGTTCTTCGAGATCACCCTGACGCGGCTCTTCTCGGTGACTCAGTGGTACCATTTTGCCTTCATCAGTGTAAGCGTGGCGTTGTTGGGCTTCGGTGCCAGCGGTACGTGGTTGGCATTACGTCCCTGGTCAGGGGCGCGGCACTCTCGGAAGTGCCGATCACCTCAGGAGCAAAGCCACGCCGTTCTAGGCCGCCTGGCCGCAATCGCCAGCTTCTTCTCCATTAGCATACTCGTCGCCTACCTGGCGATCAACTACGTGCCGTTCGACTCCTACCGCGTGGCCTGGGATCGGCGGCAACTCCTCTATCTGGCCCTATACTATCCTGCCTTGATCGTGCCCTTCTTTTTCGCTGGCCTGTGCATTGGCCTGTCTCTCGACGCCTGGCCGGGGCGAGCGAACGCTGTGTACGCCGCCAATCTGACCGGGTCAGCCGTAGGCAGCTTGGCGGTGCTAGTGCTGGTACCGCTCCTGGGAGGGGAGGGCGCGGTTATCAGCGCCAGTGTTCTGGGTATGCTGGCAGCGATAGTCTTTACTCTAGGGGCCTCTACCCGGCGGCTTGTCTGGCGCTTCGCTTATCTTGTGCTGTTCATGGCCTTGCTCGTTCTGTTGGTGCATCCCCCATCATTCTTTGCACTGCGTATGTCTCCCTACAAGACGCTGAGCATATCCTTGCTCTTTCCTCAGGCACGCCTCATCTTCAGTCGCTGGAATGCCTTCTCCCGTGTAGATGTCTTGGAGAGCGCTGGCATCCACTCAGCGCCTGGACTAAGCCTCTCCTTCACAGGAGAGCTCCCCAAGCAGTTGGGGCTCATGGTGGACGGAGCCAATCTGAGCCCTATCACCTGCATCCAAGGGCCCGACGACGAGCTCTTCCTAGAGCATCTGCCCACAGCTCTGCCCTACGTGCTGCGACCTCGGGCGCGAGTTCTGGTCATCGAGCCGCACGGAGGGCTTGACGTCCTGGCAGCCTTGCACGGCGGCGCATCATCCGTCGTTGCACTGGAGAGCAACCGGCTCGTGGTGCACGCAGTGCGTGAGCAGGCTGGCACGTGTGGCGCAGCGGTCTATGATGATCCACGGGTCACCGTCGTTTTCGAAGAGGCGCGCAGTTATCTGCGCCGTTCAACGGAGCAATTCGACGTGGTGCTGCTGTCCCTGGCCGATACCTACCAGCCAGTGATCTCTGGGGCTTACAGCCTGTCGGAGGCTTACGCCTATACGGTGGGAGCTTTCCTCGAGTACTTGCAGCATTTGAGTGATGAAGGCATCCTCGTTGTAACCAGGTGGATGCAAGTGCCTCCCAGTGAGGAACTGCGTGCCTGCACGCTGCTGGCCGAGGCGCTGGAACGAGCTGGAGTTGAGGATCCGTCCAGGCAGGTCATCGCCTTCCGCAGCTGGTCCACGGCTACCATTTTGGCCAAGCGCACGCCTTTTCGCAGCGACGAAATCGCGAGATTGAAGGATTTCTGCGCTGAGCGCAGCTTTGACCTTATCTACTACGATGGCATGAGCGCAGTCGAAGCCAACCGCTACAATGTGCTGTCCGACACAGCTCACTATGACGCCTTTCAGTGTGTGCTGTCTGGCAGAGCACGACAGGATTTCCTGAGGCAGTATCCCTATGAAGTCTCGCCGCCCTGCGATGATCGCCCCTTCTTCTTCCACTATTTCAAATGGGGCCAGACGCAGAGTATTCTCACGAGTCTGGGCAAGACGTGGCAGCCCTTTGGCGGCAGTGGCTTCCTGATCCTGGTAGCATTTCTGGTGTTGGCTATTGCTCTGTCCACTGTGCTCGTTCTACTGCCGCTCGCTGTGCGGGGCACCTCTATAGACTTCCGAAGTTTGTCAAACTTCGGAAGTCTGAAACTGATACTGCTCTACTTTGCCTGCCTGGGGCTAGGCTTCCTCTTTGTGGAGATGCCGCTGCTGCAGCAATTCATCCTCTTCCTGGGCCAACCTGCATACTCCTTCTCTCTGGTGCTGTTTTCCGTCTTGTTCTTCTCTGGACTAGGCAGCCTTGTGTCTGCCAGGCTCCCATTGCGCTCGTTATTGCTCGTTCTCGTCGCGGTGGTGCTTGCTTACCCGCTGTTCCTTTCGCGGTTGTTCGCTCTGTCCATTGGCTGGAGCCTGCCCGTGCGCCTGGTCGTTGCAGTGCTTAGCCTCGGCCCCCTCGGTTTTCTGCTGGGCCTGCCCCTGCCCAGTGGTGTTCGCCTGCTGGAGGAGCGCGCACCGCAGCTCATCCCCTGGGCCTGGGCTGTCAACGGCTGCGCGTCGGTGGTCAGTTCCATCCTGGCTGTGATGGGCGCTGTTACATTCGGCTTCTCTCGCGTCCTGGCTGCAGGGGCGCTTATCTATCTTGTGGGGTGGGCCATCGTGGTTTCTCTACTGTCACGCCCAAATACGACAATATGAGTGTGACATTGTCTCCTCAACCTGACAAGTCCCCGCCCTCGCACAATCTGCGTGCACTGACGGTCCGCGCGTTCCTCCACGGCTCGCGCATGAACATGGTACGGGCAATCTGGCAGCCTTTTGTCCTCAGCTTGGGCGCTTCCATGTCCCTGCTCGGTCTTCTAGAGAGCATTGGAGGGTTCGGGGGCATTGTCTCCACGGCGATGTTGCCCCTGGGCGGCTGGCTCTCGGATCGACGTGGGCGTAAGAAGTTTGTCATTATGGCCAGTGGCTTCAGCCTTGCTGCGCTGGCCACTTTCGCCCTGGCCGGGTGGGCCCGGGAGTGGCGGTGGCTGCTGCTAGGCGTAGTGTTTCTCGGACTGACGGCCATTGCTCGCCCTGCTGCGGATTGCATGACCGCCGAATCGGCGACACCTGATGCCCGTGGCCGGGCGTTTAGCCTGATAGGCGCGTCTTTTGCCGTCTCTGGCATCCTTGCGCCGACTCTTGGGGGGTTCCTGGCCGACCGCTACGGGTTCCTACCCGTGTTCGTGCTGGGTGCTGTCCTGGAGATCGGCATCCTGTGCGTGATTGCCACTACCTTGCGTGAGACGTTGCCGCCTGAAAGCCGGTCGTCCCTGATAGCATCCGAGTTCTTCACCCTGCTCAGGAGAGTCATCAAGCCACCTGCCAGGTTGCGCAGCTTTTACGTGGCTGTCACGGTAGACGCTTTCGCCTTTGGCACAGGCGCAGCCATATTATCTGGTCTACTAAGCAAGACCTACCACTTTACGCCCTTTCAACTGGGCATTATGTCTAGCGTAAGTTCTGCAGCCTGGGCCGTCTCACAGTTGTTCATTGGCCGGCAGGTGGACAAACGCGGCTGTGTGCCCTTTTTGATTGCTTCAGAGGTGATTGCCGTGGCTGTGACCGGGGGCTGGCTTGTGGCCAAATCCTTCGAGGCGTTCGTCGCTCTGCAGGCTCTATGGGGTCTGGTTCCGGCCACCTGGATGCCGTCCTTCATGGCCTGGATTGCTAACAGCGTTCCTGAGAGCAAACGCGCAGAAGAGATGGGCAGGTTGGGTGCCTTTCGTGGACTTCTGGCCTTTCCTGGGCCCTATGTGGGCGGGTTGCTGTACGAAGCCGTTGGCTTTCAGGGGCCTATCATAGCCAACATGATTGGTGCGGGTATAGTCATCGTTCTCTTGTGCCTGTTCGTGCGGGAACCGCAGCCCCGTCAGAGCGGGGCGGTGCGGCCCCGGTGAGGGCGGGGCGGGGCGGCCCCGGTGAGAGCGGGCGGCAGCCCTAACGGGAGGAGGAGTGCGTGCCGGTCAGAGGCACGAAGACGACGCCCATGATGTTCTTGGACACGACTTTCTCGCCACGCTTCTCAATCTGCCACAAGGTCTGGTAGGCACCTGGGGGGCCAACCGGGACTACGAGTCGCCCGCCATCTTTGAGTTGCTTGATCAGCGGCTGTGGGATGTGGTCGGGGGCACAGGTAACGATGATAGCATCGTAGGGGGCATGCTCTTCCCAACCGTAGTAACCGTCAGCATGCTGGGTCTTGACGTTGTGGTAGCCGAGCCGCCTCAATGTCTCACTGGCGCTCTTGTGTAGCTCCTTGATGATCTCTACGGTATAGACCTCGTCGGTCAACTCAGCCAGAACGGCTGCCTGGTAGCCGGAGCCTGTGCCGACTTCCAATACCCGGTCACCGCGTTTCAACTTGAGCAGCTCAGTCATCACTGCCACGATGTACGGCTGCGAGATGGTCTGGCCGTAGCCAATAGGCAGCGGACGGTCTGCGTATGCCAGATTCAGGTAATCAGGAATCACAAACTCGTGGCGCGGCACTGTTCTCATGGCACGAACTACATCAGGATCATCGACGCCCCGTGCTTCAATATCGAATTTCGCCATATGCTCCCTCACCGTTTGATACGGGTCGGCGGTCGCTTCCAGAGTTCCCTGGCTCACAAGGGCAGTGTCAGTGGCAGCGGGGCGCGGAGGCTCTTCGCGCCGGATAGCGAAGATGGTTATAGCAACCACGGCAGCGGCAATTACCAGCAGCAGGGCTATGGCCCATCTCAGGAGTGGATGCTGCTGTTTCATACGCTTGCCTCCTGCAGCTCGCATGAATGCCGACAGAACCTGACCAATTCTAACATTTTTTCCTGCGGATGCCAACCGCGCTGCCGTGTCCTTTCCCAACCTACACAGTATGTGCAAGAATCGACAAGCTGTGCTAAGATCATACCATCTACGGACAGGATTAACAGGATTAACAAGATAGGTGGTAGGAAATGAAAGATGAATTGTTGACCAAAAAGATTATTGGATGTGCTTTCAAGGTGCATAATGCCTTGGGGTCCGGTTTCTTGGAAAAAGTGTACGAGAATGCGCTACGGATTGAACTGCTCAAAGAAGGTCTGGAAGTCAAGCAGCAGGAACCGACCAAGGTTTACTACGAAGATCAAGTTGTGGGTGATTACTATGCTGATTTGTGGGTCGAAGATCGAGTCATAGTTGAGTTAAAAGCTGTTCAGACGTTGAGCAAAGCACACGAGGTGCAACTAGTCAATTATCTCACCGCGACGGGCGTTGATATAGGCTTACTGCTTAACTTTGGTTCATCTGTACAGGTCAAACGGAAATTCCGGCAATACAAGCGTGGACAGGATGGTGTGGACTGATGCTGTCAATCCTGTTAATCCTGTCAAAAAGCGGTCGGAGACGGAGATGCCCCAGATCCTGTCTAACCTGGGCGTCGTGGGGTATCGTGCTCTTGGCCACTGTGCCTGGAAGTTGAGCCGGTCGGATCGATGATTTGAGCGCGTCCGCAAAGGTAATCAGGCCGAGCCGGGGAGGGTTCCTTAGACTTGACCTGTTGTCTGTTAACCCACCTCCGGCGGCTGGAAACCCTCGCCTGGCGCCTCGCAGGCCCGTGCAGTGCGATGCCACAAAACAACTCCCCCGCTTGCTCCAGTGCCGCGATAGCCGCTAGTAACACACCAGAGGGTGTTGAAAAACGGGGTCTACCAGGATAGTGCCCCCGGTTTCAGCGGTTA
>CAYZGO010000028.1:0-35859 GCA_964478075.1 uncultured Anaerolineales bacterium
CTCGCCCTGGGTCTTCCCCTGGGTCTTTGGCCCCAGGGACAAAGGTGGCCCAGGACCAAAGGCAATGACAATGTAGGCAGTTCCTCAACACCCTCGGCACAACGGATTGAAACCGCAACTATCGTTTGAAGCGATTACAACGCCTTCGAGCTATTATGGTTACTGACTGCTGTGGCCCGGGCCCCAGGAAGTAGGCGTCACTGCCTCGCAGCGGTGCTGACACGGCTGCGCGTCCGTTACACGGCGCTGTGAATCGGTTTCTTCGGGCTGGAAACAATCAACATTTCGCTGTCGCACTACTTGCCGATTCCAGCCGAAAATGCTAGAATAGTGAAGCTGTACAGTGTTAATGGGGAGGGTTCAATGCCAAGGCGTATTATCCTGATGATGACACTTATGGCACTACTGGGCTTAAGCGCACTATCCCCGTACGCTGATGAGCCCGTCGTCCGCCTGTTCGTCTTCTACTCGCAGACCTGTCCGCACTGCGAGATAGTCTTGGAGGAAGTCCTTCCTCCGCTGTTGGAGAAGTACGGAGCACAACTTCAAGTCCGCTATTTTGACATCAGCGTCCCAGAGAACTATCAAGCACTGCTCTACTTAGAGAAGCGCTACAACCTAGAGGCGGAGGGCATTCCGCAGGTTTTCCTGGGCAAACGGCGAATGATTGGTGGCGGAGCGATTCGCGACAACCTTGATCGCCTCATCGTCGAGGCTCTAGAGGCCGGAGGAGTAGACTATCTGGAATTGGACCTGATTCCAGTTGCATCACCCACACCTGAGCTACTGCCAACCGAATCAGTCACACCAACGCCCACGGCCACTTTGCCAACCGAGTATACGCGGCTTCCTCCAGAGGGCTGCAAGTGGTGTGACCGCGAAACGTACGGCGACAAGCCAATTGTGTACATGGCGTACTTCTACGATGCCGCTTGCCGAGACTGCGATCGCGTTTCTTATGATCTGAACCTGCTGTACAGCAGGTATCCAAATCTCTACATCTGCTCCTTTGCTCTAAGCAAGGACGCCACTCTCAGCGAAGCTCTGGGAGAACACTTCCGCGTGCCCATCGAGAAGCGACTGGTTGCCCCTTCAGTATTCGTAGGCGAAGACTACTTAGTAACACCCAACATTAACATGGAGACGCTAACGGCGCTGGTGGGAAAGTACGCCGCCTCAGGAACTAAACCCCCCTGGGAGATGGTCGCAGCGGAACAGGCCACACAGTCCATCGTTGAGCGCTTTCGTTCATTCACTGCCCTGACCGTGATCGGGGCGGGGTTGATTGCTGGCCTGAATCCCTGTGCCTTCGCCAGCATCATATTCTTCATCTCTTACCTCGCTGTGACCAAGCGGAAGGGCAAGGAGATTCTGATCATTGGCACTGCCTTCACTGTCGGCGTCTTCATATCGCATCTGTTGATAGGTTTGGGCATCTTTGGCTTTGTCAAACAGTTGGGTTTCGTTCGCGCTTTCTCTCGCATCATCTACATGGTGACCATGGTGCTCTGTGCAGTGCTCGCTTTGCTCAGCCTGTACGATTATGTGCAAATCCGGCGTGGAAACAAAGAGGGCATAGCTCTACGCCTTCCGAAGTCGCTGCAGGCACGTCTGCACGAGGTCATCCGTGAGCGCAGCAGGGGGCGAGGCTTCGCACGGGCAGCCTTTATGACCGGCCTTTTGGTCTCTGTGTTCGAGTTTGCCTGCACCAGCCAAGTATACCTGCCCACGATTGTTTTCGTCACCGGAGTGCCAGAGCTGCAGGCTCATGCCGTGGCTTATCTAGTGCTCTACAACCTCCTGTTTGTCAGCCCGCTGGTAATCATCTTCTCGCTCACTTTCTCCGGCGCCACCTGGCGACGCTTCAATAGGTTCCTCGAGGCCAATATGGCCACGCTAAAGCTGTTAACTGCCGGGCTCTTCGCACTGTTGGCTGTGTGGTTGGGGATCTACATCATCTAGGAGGCGCGACGTGGATGAAGTAATTGGTCAACCTGTAGTGCGCAACGATGCCTTGGACAAGGTTACCGGGCGTCTCAAGTTCCCCGGCGACCTCAATACAGAAGGACAAGTGTATGCAAAAATGCTGTGGAGCGAGCGCCCACACGCAAGCATCCGCATAGACACTTCTGAAGCAGAAGCCGTGCCGGGTGTTGTGGCCGTCTTCACTGGAAAGGATGTGCCCAACAATGAGTTTGGGTTGATCTTTCCTGATCAACCTGTGTTCAGTTACGATGTCGTCCGTTCCGTCGGTGATCCCATTGTCATGATTGTCGCCGAGACGGAGGAGATTGCATCACGAGCCCGCGATCTGATCCATGTGGTCTACGACGACTTGCCCGTGGTAACCGATCCACGCGAAGCGATGAACCCTGGTGCGACTTTGGTCCACGAAGAGAAGAGCACAAACATTCTCAAGAGCTACCGCATTCGCAAGGGAGACGTGCGGAAGGGATTTGCGGAGGCCGATGTCATTGTCGAGAACGATTATTTCACACCGCTCACTGAACAAGCCTTTCTGCAACCAGAGGCGGGCATCGCCTACATTGATGATCAGGGGCGCGTCACAGTGCACAGCGCCGGACAGTGGGCACACGATGACCGACACCAGATTGCCCATGCTCTTGCTTTGCCCGAAGAGCAGGTGAGGGTTATCTATACACCGGCCGGCGGCGCTTTCGGCGGTCGTGAGGACATATCAGTGCAGCTCGTCCTCGCTCTGGCCGCCTGGAAGCTACAGCGTCCGGTCAAGATTGTGTGGAGCCGTGAGGAGTCTATACGCGGCCATCACAAGCGCCACGCGTTCCATATCCACCACAAGCTTGGTGCCACCAGGGACGGCAAGGTCACGGCCGTGGAAGCGGAAATCGTGTCTGATGCTGGAGCATACGCTTCCTCTTCGACAGTAGTGCTAGCCAATGCCGTGCTGTTTTCCACGGGGCCGTATGAGGTGCCTAACGTAAAGGTGGATGGCTATACAGTTTATACCAACAACCTGCGCGCGGGCGCTATGCGCGGCTTTGGCGCGATCCAAGCCATCTTTGCGGTAGAGCTACAGATGGCTAAATTGGCTGAGAGATTGCGCATGGATCGTGCCCTACTGCGCTTCAAGAACCTCTGGAGAGAGGGCTCCATACTCCCTACAAACACGGCTGTGCCCGCCGGTGTGGGCATTCGCCAGACGTTGCTGGACGTCACCGAGACCGCAGACTGGTCAGAAAAAGGGCCACGGCACCCACCTGCTTCCGCACCTAACAAGCGCATAGGGGTTGGCCTTGCTTGCGGCTGTAAGAACGTGGGGTATAGCTTGGGCTTCCCAGAGCAATCAACGTGCACTGCCGAGTTGTACGGCGATCAGGACATCGAGCGCGCCGTGATAAAAACCGGTGCTGCCGAAGTCGGACAGGGCGTGACAATGATTCTGGCACAGATTGCGGCAGAGACACTGTGCATCCCCTATGAAGCTGTCGAGATGCACGAACTGGACACCTCTGCGGTACCCAACGCCGGTAGTTCGTCAGCCTCCCGTCACACCTTTATGTCGGGCAATGCAGTGAAGGGGGCCTGTGAGCGTGCTTCGGAGGCCTGGAACCGCGGTGAACGGCCAGCTATCGTGACTTATCAGTACCTTCCTCCCAGGACAACACCGTTCGACCCAGAGACTGGCGAATGTTGTCCAAACTTTAGCTATGGATATGCCAGCCAGATCGCGGAAGTGGAAGTAGACACGGAGACAGGGGAAGCGGCCCTCACGCGCGTCATCGCAGCGCACGATACTGGAAAGACCATCAATCCTCAAGCACTGGAAGGACAGGTCGAGGGCGGTGTGGTCATGGCCCAGGGATGGGCACTGATCGAGGACTTTATCCAGCAGGATGGCTACATCAAGACACGCAGGTTCTCGGAGTATCTGATACCCACTTCCATGGATGCTCCCAAGGATATCGTGTCCTGTCTAGTTGAAGTTGCCGACCCGCTGGGCCCCTACGGAGCACGCGGCGTGGGGGAGATGACGATGATGCTGCTGGCTCCCGCTATCCTGGATGCCATTCACGATGCCACTGGCATTTGGTTCAACAAGATTCCCGTGAAGGCTGAAGATGTGCTGCTGGCTCTGAAGGAAAAAGAAAGTTCTCAGAGGTGACAAACACGTCAGCGGAACCGGCAGACCTCTACGTCAACGGCGAACCACGCCGTGCGCAGATTGGGCGCAAGACCTTGCTCCTGCAAGTAACGCGCAACCAACTGCATCTGGCCGGCAGCAACACGGTTGTGGTCAGGGCCATCGCAGGGCGTGACCCGTGATTGTGCATGGCAAGACGGCAGCCATTGCCCAACGAGAAGGCCGTGAATTGCGGGCCGAGGTCATCTGCACTCCACCGACAAAGTCAAAGTGCCGCGCGTCATCGCGGCACACAGAGTAGGCAATGGTCATCGGAGTTTGTACCATCCATCTCAACATTCCCGCGAACCGCTCACTCAAGGGCAAGCGCCGAGTACTCAAGCCCCTTATGGCTCGTGTGCGCAAGGACTTTAACGTATCCATCGCGGAAGTGGGTCACCAGGATGCCTGGCAGATAGCTACACTGGGCGTGGCCTGTGTGTCCGTTGATTCTGCCTATGCTCATGGCTTGCTCACCAAAGTCGTGCAAGCAATCTCTGCTTACCGCCTGGACGCTGACGTTGTTGACTTTGAGATCGAGATTCTCTAAATGCTCAACTGGATGCGACGTAACAAGCTGCTCAGCATCATAGCAGCGATGCTGCTGCTTGGATTGCTGTCTTTGAGTTTCGTCTCAGTATGCCAGCGATTTGCAGGTTGCACGCACGGCTTTCGGTTTGGGTTCCCCTTTCTGGCGGCGAGTCCAACGCATACGCCAACACTGTCGCCCACGGTATCCCCAACACCAACTCGAACGCTGTCTCCCACCGTGACGCCAACGCCGACGCTAACACCATCTCCCACTGCGAGGCCAACACTGACACGTACGCCCACTCCTACGCGACCTGCTGCGCGGATCCTTGACGTGCCCGTTATTCTGCAGGAATTGCCCCTGTCCTGTGAATGCGCTGGCATGCGCATGGTGCTGGCTGCGCTGTTCGGCGCTGCACCCAGCGAGGAGGAACTGCTTGCCTGCATGCCCAGGAACCCCAATCCGTATCTGGGCTTCCGTGGTGATCCTGCGGGATACAACCGTTTCTCGGATGACTCCATTAACTGGGACAACTATGGAGCCTACGCGCCTGCAGTGGCCGAAACTCTTAACAAGTGCGTCTTGGAGCCAAGCGGTGAGAAGTTCGAGGCCCTGGCGGTCAGCAGTGCCAGCTACCAGGAGGTTGCCAAGGCCGTCCTCGATGGCTATCCGGTGATTGTTTGGGTGGCAAAACGCCAGCAGGCAGCTACCACCAGCATTGATACGCCTGAAGGCCCTGTGCAACTGGTCTTTGGCGAGCACGTCTGGGTTGTAGCAGGCTACCACGAGGACGGGACTTTTGAGGTAAACGACCCATACCCGCGGGAAAATGGCGTTCAGACCTTCCGTGTGCACTCTTTCCCTAATTGGAGTCTATTCGAGCGCATGGCTGTCTGCATTGTGCCGCGAGAAGCCGAGCAAGGAGAGCACCGGCCCAGCCGGATTGCGGCCTCACCGACAAGCTTGCCCACGCCAGGATTGTCCGCAAGCCTCACACCCGCGCAGACTCTTACAGGCACGGTTACATCTACTCCTACAGTGACACCAACGCCGGCAGTCACGCCGCGTCCACGCGCATATTCTCCGCCCACACGCATTCATATCCCAAAG
Source organism: uncultured Anaerolineales bacterium (assembly GCA_964478075.1). Taxonomy (GTDB): domain Bacteria; phylum Chloroflexota; class Anaerolineae; order UBA2200; family UBA2200; genus DAOUEX01. Next base: position 5,805 of record CAYZGO010000028.1, read on the forward strand.
ATCAATGTGGATGCTGACGTGGTGGAAGTGGAATACAAGATCACAGAAGAAGATAGGGAGACTATAGCCGCCTGGGCAGTGGCAGATTATGCCGCCGGTTTTCACCGTGGCTCTGCCTATCCCGGGCACCCAGGCAACACTGTCATCGCCGGGCATAACAACATCAGGGGCCGTGTCTTTCGTCACCTGCTGGATCTGCTACCGGGTGACGACATCTACCTCTACGTGGGCGAGTGGGAGTTTCACTATATGGTTACGCAGCGGCTGCTATTCAAGGAGAAGGGCGTATCGCAAGAGATTCGTCGCCAGAACGCCAAATGGATCCAGCCCACGGCTGATGAGCGCCTGACATTGGTTAGTTGCTGGCCCTTCATCAAACCAGATCATCGCGTCGTTATCATCGCGCGGCCCAGATACGAGTGATCGAACCTGGCTCCATACAAGAAGCCGGAGTGAATCGCGCCGGCGTTCGTGTTCAGTTTTTCAGTCAATCGCCGAACTGAGCACGCGGTACAGTGTCACCCACTCGCTAATGCTCAATGTCTGCGCACGACGCTGTCCTTCAATGCCGGCAATAGCCAGAGCTTGAGCAATGCGTTGAGTCGGCAGATCCAGGCCGTGAGCAAGGGCGTTATGGAGTTGCTTCCGCCGCTGCGCGAATCCAGCACGCACCACATTGAAGAATGGCGCTATGTCATCACCAACGAGTGGTAGCTGTTTGTGCGGATCAATACGGACGATAGCCGAGTCCACCTTAGGCACTGGATAAAAGGAGCGAGCGCGTACGCGAGCAATGATACGCGGCTGCCCGTAGAACTGCACACTGACAGCGAGGAGGCTCATCCGACCAGGCTCCGCTGCAATGCGTTGCGCCACCTCCCTCTGCACCAACAGTACGATGAGCCTGGCCCTGATGCTCGTTTCCAGGAGGTGTCGCAGCACGGCAGAGGTGATATAGTAGGGGATATTGGCCACCACTTTGTAAGGAGGGACACTCTGCGTGTCCTCTTCCTGCAAAAGCCTGGCAACATCCAGAGCCAGGATGTCGCCCAGGATGATTTCCGCGTTGGGGAATGCCTCCAATCGCTGGTGTAGGACCGTCACGAGTCGCTTGTCAACTTCAACGGCCACAACACGTCGCGCTCGTTCAGCCAGAGCTTGGGTCAGGGTTCCCAGTCCGGAGCCAACTTCGAGCACCGTGTCTTCCGGCCCTATTTCTGCGGCAGCGAGTATATCTTGCAGAACACGTTGATCGACGAGAAAGTTCTGCCCCAATCCCTTCTGCGGACGAAGCTCAAGTTCCCGCAACAAGGCTTTGATTTCCATACTTGTCCAGAAGCTACCAGTTCTCAGCGCCGCTCACTCGGGTAGCTCAGCAGCACCCAGTCAATCTCGTTGGCCGGTGGTATCGGTTCAAGCAAATACACATCCACCCACCTGTTCCAGAGCACCAGATTGTCTTCGTCGTAACACAGGTCAATCCGTCGTCCCTTGATTTTGCCACCCGTATCCGCTGCAGTGCCGAATCCGTAGCCTGGTACGTATACGTCGGTGCGCAGGTTAATCACTCGGGGGTCCACGGCGACAATACCCTTCTTTGCTTGCCATCCCAGACGGGTTATCCCATACTGAGGATGATCAGGCTCTTTGCCGCAAGTCGCAGGCGTATAGGAAGTAGCCAACATGCGCACCTTGCGCCAATAACCGATTACGCCGCTGGCAGTCTCCAATTCTCGTACAACGATTTTGGTGCCGTAAGACACGATGCGCGTAGTGGGTTGGTGTTCTACCCATTCCTCTGCGATCACTCGCTTCTTCTCTTCACCGTCTTCGTATGTGAGGCGCACGCGCCGCTTGCGCACTCCCAACCTTCCAGCCTGGTCCGTGCGGCGCTGGTCTAGTTCGAGCGTGCTGTCAGAGCGCCAGACGGTCTCAAAGGGGATGTCCTCGGTCTCCCATAGCCAGGCTTCGACCACGCGCACCATGCGCACCGACATATCTGGAGTGACTTCTGCATCGAGATTGGGAATGGTGTAGTCTTTGCCCAGCAACCCGATACCCGCCTCACTCAAGAGTTGGGCTACATTGTGTGCCTGCGCACGGGTGTTGATTACTCTTCCATCAACTTGAATAGTCACCGGTTTGGCACGGCGAATCTCCACGTGCATGCCTGTTGTGAGCAGAGTGCCCAGCACAGGTTGAACCCGGTCACCCAAGTACAATACAATGTCCTGGCTGAGCAGCGCCTTGCCCACCGTGCGTGCCACACTGTAAACCATAGTGTGCGTACCGCTATCGTTGATAGACAGCGGGACGGCCCGCTGTAACTTGAGTCGTAACCAAGAGGTTGCCAGATTGTCCACCAAGTTGCGCGCCAGACCCCGAAACAACGGCCAGCGGCTTGGCGCCCACTGATAGTGCGGAAGTGGCGCATTCAGGTCCGCCGGCTCGCCGTCCAGCGTCACCATGTCATGGGGTTTGGGATTCAGTCCCGTCTCGCGTAGCAGATCCATCATCCGATGGCTATGAGTGTAGTGCTCAACCACTTGGCCGTCGGCCTCAACTAACACAGGTAGTGCTTTCTGTACAATGACGGTTTGCTGCTCCTCAAGTCGAGTTCCCATCGGGGGCAGCACAATGTCCGCTCGTTGTAGGTCCAAGCCAACTTCGCGCAAGAATGCGCCCACCGTCTGCTGGTGGGTCCGAGTCCGCCATACTCTCCCATTTACCTCCAGCGTTACCATCTCACCAGATTGCACGTAACTCCAGGCCATGATCGCCACAAGAGCTCCAGCAAGCACCAAAGTGAGGAGCCCAGCTAGCGATCCTTTGATCTCTGCCCTAGGCAACGAGTGCGATAAGGATTCAGTTTGTGGCTCGACAAGAACCTGTTCAGACAAGAGTAGCGGTTCTCCAAGTTGGTTCAAGATAGCGCGATGTCGTTGACAACTCGCACGGCCGATTCACCAGCCAGGTAGCCAGTGGAGAAAGCCGCCTGCAAGTTGTAGCCGCCAGTGTCCGCATCCACGTCAATCACCTCTCCACAGAAGAAGAGGCCCTTGATCACCCTGGATTCCATGGTGCGCGGATTGACCTCCGACGTGTCCACGCCCCCTGCCGTGACAATTGCTTCAGATATGGGGCGGGAACCCGTTACCGTCATCCGCAGGTCTCGCAAGAGTGCCACCATGCGCTTCCGCTCAGCAGCAGTAATTTGATGACCGAGCTTGTCAGCGGCAATGTCAAGCAGCGCGACAAATACATTGATCATCTTGTGGGGCAAAAGCTCAGCAAGGATATTGCGCAGTTGCCTGCGTCCATGATTCCTAAGCTCCCGCTGCAATCGTTTATCCAGCTCCTCAGAGGTAAGAGCCTGTTTCAGATTGACAGACAGGGAAACCCGTCCCTTTGCCAGTGCATCCACTGCCCTTCTGCTCAGTCCCAGGACAACCGGCCCTGACACGCCAAAGTGCGTGAACAGCATCTCTCCAAATTCCTGTCCAATTGGCTGGTCATTCAGGAGCAATGTGACCTGCACATTGCGCAGAGTAAGCCCCTTCAGTGCACACACCCATCGCTCTTTGGTCACCAGGGGTATCAATGCTGGCCGGATAGGCACGATATGGTGCCCAACTTCTGCAGCGAGACGGTAACCATCACCGCTGGAGCCAGTCCGTGGATAGGATGCCCCTCCAGTGGCCACAATGACAGAAGCGCCACGAATGGTGTGCCCTCCTACCTGGACGCCACAGATTCGGCCTTCCTCGACCAAGAGATGTTCTACGCGAGACTTGCCACGTATCTGTACATTGTTGCCCTTGAGATAGCCTTGCAAGGCTGCCACAACCTGACGAGCATCGTCAGAAACAGGGAAAACACGCCCACCTCGTTCCAGTACGGTAGGCACACCTCGCTGATTGAGAAACGAGATCAGATCCTGTACGAAGAAGCGGGAGAAGGCACTGTAAAGAAAACGACCTGTCTCACCAAAATGGGCCACAAACTCGGAAAGCTCGGCCTCGTTCGTGACATTGCATCGTCCTTTGCCGGTCAAGCGCAGCTTATTGCCCAGGCGCGGTGTTTTCTCCAGCAGCAGAACGTCAGCACCGCATTGCGCAGCCCGCCCAGCGGCCATCATGCCCGAGGCACCCCCGCCCACGATAATAATCTGTCTATCCTTCATTCCATCTCAGTAACTGAAAGAGGGTGGGTATTGTTCCCACCCCCGCTGCCTTACGATGGCCGTGCACCCCCTGTTGATGTCAACAGGCCGGCTTACCGCGGACAGCCTGCTCCGATCAGGCAACCCTACGGCACCCAGAGGGGGCTGCTTACCGTTGCTTCCTTCCGGACCTGCCGGGATTCGCAGGCCTCTGCCGCGTAGGACCCAACCCTCAACGCCACTTGGCCGAGGCAGTCCCGATATGCGGCACCTTGAGGGGGAATTCGACCCCGCTATAGCGGATTGCGGGTACAGGGCACCGCTAGCTCCCCGTCTAGCACGACCGTGTCTATCTTACCTGGGCACACTCCGTTTGTCAAGTCCAGAGCAACAGCGGAGAGGGCGGGATTTGAACCCGCGAGGCTCATCGCCTACACGATTTCCAATCGTGCGCACTAGGCCGGACTATGCGACCTCTCCATACGAGGCGATTATAGTGTGGAAAAGGGATTGTGCAAAATGCCCTTTGAGAGTATAATTGCCTCAGTCATCTGAGTCCCATTTCATGCAAGAAAGAACTATGTCCGGACCGTACAGTCTGAGGAGGAGGCAACATTGGACCTTAACCAAGCGACTCAACTGCTCACCTGGCTTGATGAGGAGCATCGCAAAGACAAAGCATTGCTGATGAAACTGCAAAGCCAGGCGGATGCTCGGCAGGTACAGCTTACGGAGCAGGCTCGCCAGTTGCAAGAGATCCAGGGCGCATTGACCCGCATCGAAAGCCAATTCTCTAAACTCGCGCAACTTGAAGATTCTGTGCAAAGCATTCGTACTGAATTCACCGGTCTCCTGCAAAAGCACGCTGCCGAACAACAAGTTCGTGAGGAGCAGCGGACGCGGGCCGAGAAGCTAGAAAGCGAGACAATAGTCAGGCTCGTGCGAGAACTACAGGAGCGTGTGGACGCCCTCGGCGCCCTAGACAGCACTGTGGCAGTCTTGCGCGATGAGGACAGCAGGTTGCAAGGTGAGCTGACCAAGGCCCTCGCTCAGCTTTCCGAAGCCTCCAAGCGCCTCGAAGCTCAGGATCAACATGTGACCTCGCTCTCACAAGACGCGCAGGTCCTACGTGAGGGACTGGCAAGCGCCAGGTTAGTATATGAGGATTTGAGCAACAAGAGCATGGCTCTCAAAGCTGCACTCGACGGCTTTGGCCTGCGTCTGGACACAAAGGTTGAACAACTACAGTCCACTCTCGAAGAGGTGAGCAAGAGACAGCAGACAGACCTAGGCAGTTTTCAGGTCAAACAGCAAGAGCAGGGTCGGCTGGTGGAAGGACTGGACAAAGAAGTCAAGGCAGCACAGACACAAATGGCCCGCTGGACCAAACAGATGGAAGAATTCACTGCGCAATTCGAGCGCAACAGGAAGACGCTATACGATCTGCATGAACTAGAAAGGCAGATGCGTCACCAAGGAAACGAATTAGTTGAGCTGCAACGTTTAGCAGCCGAGAGACAACGTACAGAACTGCGTGAGTGGCAAGATGACCAGGCGAGGGTGGACGAGGAGCAGACAGCTCGCCTGGAGCAACTGGAGACCTGGCAGCAAAAAGCCACAGAGACCCTCGCGGGCCTGAGGGAACGTCTGGAGCAGAACAGACAGGATCTTGAAGCCCTTGCCAACGAGCTGTGGCAGACCTGGGCTGAGTACATGCAGGGACATGTGAAACTAATAGAGAACATTGTTGAGCAACGCGAGACACGCTAATGCGAGTCATTGGGACAGCGGGACACGTAGACCACGGCAAGTCTGCTCTCGTTTATGCGCTTACGGGCATTGATCCCGATCGCCTCAAAGAAGAAAAAGAGCGGGAGATGACCATTGATCTGGGCTTCGCCTGGTTAAAGCTGCCCAGCGGCCGTGAAGTGAGCATTGTTGACGTTCCTGGTCACGAGGACTTTATTAAGAACATGCTCGCTGGAGCTGGGGGCGTTGACTTTGCGCTGTTCGTCGTAGCAGCCGATGAGGGTGTAATGCCCCAGACACGCGAACACCTGGCCATCCTGGACCTCTTGCAGGTACACGACGGGGTTGTGGCGCTGACAAAAAGCGACTTAATCGAGGACCCCGCATGGCTGGAGTTGGTTCAAGAGGAAGTGCGTGATGAACTGGCCGGCTCTGTACTCCAAGATGCAAAGATAGTGCCTGTGTCGGCGCGTACGGGGCATGGCTTGCCCGAATTGCTGGCAGAACTCGATCGCCTGCTGCAATCTCCCCCCCCTCAGCATGAGGCTGGGCGTCCACGCTTGCCAATTGACCGCGTATTTGCCATTGCGGGTTTTGGCACAGTTGTTACAGGGACACTGATTGATGGTCGCCTGCACAGTGGGCAGGAGGTGGAGATTCTGCCGCGTGGGCTTGGGGCACGCATTCGCGGTCTGCAAACACACAAAGTAAAGATAGAGTCAGCCATACCTCCCAGCCGCGTTGCAGTGAATCTCACGGGAGTCAGCAAGGAGCAGCTGCAGCGGGGAGACGTCCTCACCACGCCTGGCTGGCTGCGCCCCACTTCCCGGCTCGATGCGCGCCTGCGCCTGTTAAAGGATGCTCCCCGGCCATTGGTTCACAACGCGACAGTTGATTTCTTCACAGGCACAACACAATGTCAGGCGCGGGTGCGCATTCTGGATCGCAAAGAGGTCGCTCCTGGCCAAGAAAGCTGGGCGCAATTCGTACTATCTGCGCAGATTTCCGTAGTCAAAGGGGACCGTTTCATCATTCGCCAACCATCGCCCAGCCTCACGATCGGTGGCGGTTCTATAGTTGATCCTTTTCCGCAGCGACGGCATCGTCGCTTTCGGCCGGAGGTTCTTCAACACCTGGACCTTTTGGCTCACGGCACGGCTCAGGAAGTGCTGCTGCTGGAACTAGAACGTGAGCAACCGTGTGAGGCGGCGACCCTGGTGGCGCGCAGCACGCTGAGGCCTGGTGAGGCGGCGAAGACGCTGCGCTCGCTGCTGAGAGACGGTCAGATGCTGCTTCTAGACACTACAGCAAGGACAGAGCCTGACACCGTGCCTGCCAGCACCAAGTACGTGATGTCAGCGAGTAGTTGGGAGGCATTGCTGGAGAGGATGTCCTCACTGTTGCGTGAGTACCACCGGCGTTATCCTCTGCGGGCAGGCATGCCGCGAGAGGAATTGAAGAGCCGCTTACGCCTCCCATCACGAGCTTTCAACGAAGCCGTTACCAGGGCTGCGACCCAAGGAGTCCTGGCAGAGACTGAGACAGTCCTATCGCTCGCCGACCATCGCGTAATCCTTAATGCCGCGCAACAACGGCGAGTTACTCAATTGCTCGAAGCATTCCGACGGCGTCCCTACTCCCCCCCATCGGTGGCTGAGAGCGAAGCCCTCGTGGGAGCACAGGTGCTCGCGGCACTCATCGAGCAGGGCAAACTAGTGAAAGTCAGTAACACTGTGCTGTTCTCGAAGGAAGCCTACCAAGAGATGACGCAGGCTATCGTTAGCCATCTCCAGCGTGAAGGAGGCATCACCCTAGCGCAGGTTCGCGACATGTTCACAACCAGCCGTAAGTATGCCCAAGCTCTGCTTGAGCATCTGGATGATAAGCGCATCACCAAGCGCATTGGTGACGAACGTATCTTACGCTGACCGTTCATCCTCGCGTAGCATCTTCCCCGTCAGGGTGTCTTCGCCCCCCTGCGGGGCCCTTCGGCGGCGTCGCTCGTCTCAGTCTCTGTCGTTCCCCGTTTACGCCACCTCTGGTCTTTACGCCTCTGGCGTAAAGACCAGAGGTGGCGTAAAGACAAAGGTAAGACAGAGGCGACGAACGGCGCTTGACGGGATCGTTCATCCTGCTTGACAGGATCGTTCGTCCTGCTTGACGGGAAGGAGGCAGGCTTGCCTCTCAAGCTAGAGCCAATCAGCCGACAAGTGGACAGCATGGCACAGGAAATCGTTGACCTGTCACCAGCACAGGAACAATTCCTGGAGCAGGCTCGGGCGCGTCTGCGCAGTGTCAGCGCAGATGCTCTGCGACAAAAGCTGGCACAGCAACGCAGGCAGCAAATTCGCATTCCCTGGCTGGTTGCAACTCCACGCGGCTCTTTGTCTGGCACCACGCCCGCTCCATCGCCGCCGTCGGATTTCTGCGTCATAGGCAGCGATGCGTCTTCCATCCCGCCAGACAGGCATAGCTCTATCCGCTACTACGTGCTCAACGTTGGCTACGCACTCCTTACATATGGCAGCCACCCGGATGCGTTGCTTGAGGCCACCGGTCAGTTGTGTTTTCGCGACGAGGACCTCTACGTCTTTTCCGACAAACGCGACGTGCCCATCCAAGGTGTGCGCCTTGGCGCACGAATGGAAGTGGAGTCCCTGCGCATTTTGCAGCAGGTGGTGGGCACCGTATCCAGGCCCACACTGGCCCTGTGCGACGGCCCACTCATCCTGTGGACGCTGCAAAATGAAACCAAGAAAGTGCGACAGGCGATGCTGCACGCTTTTCTTGAGGCTATGGCTTTGCTGAGACAGGCAGGGGTGCCTTTGGCCGGCTACATCAGCTATACTAACGCTCGGGACGTGGCGAACTCTCTGCGCGTGTGGCTTTGCCACACACGGCCCAACGAAGAATGCGAGCGCTGTGACAGTGATGACCGCGATCTCTGTCTGGCGCTGGCCAAGATCCGTGACCGGGACTTGTTCGCATTTCTCGCTGCAGGGGAGCGCTCCGAGCTATTCAGCAGTTCGTCGCAAATACTTGAAGAATATGGTGAACATCGGGCCGATTTCTTTTACCTGAACGTGGGCGGTGAGATCGCCCGTATCGAGGTGCCGCAGTGGGTTGGCTCAGACGCCGAACTGCTTGACTTTCTTCACGCAGCCATATACGATCAATGTCGGCGCAGTCCCTGCTTTCCACCGTATCCCCCGGCCCTGCTGGAAGCGCACGAGCAGGCAGTGATTACTGCTGCCGAAAGGCGCCTGGTTGAAGAAATGGTGGAGCGAGCTCTGGGGCAGCTTGGACGACGTGTAGTCCGTTCGGCCAAGGACGACAGCAAGAGGAGACGGGGCGTATGAAAACTACGAGAATCGGCGAGATCATCGAGACCATGAGCACGGGTTTCGTAGCCCAGAGCTTTAAGCTCAACAGGCCGCCCCCACTTGGCAGTCTAGTCCTCGTGCGTTTGCCCGCTGAGACAGCAGAGTCATCGGCCAGCATGGACCTGTACGCTGTGGTCACCTATGGCCGGACTGTGGGCCTCGATCCAAGCCGCCGTGCAGTGCGCCGCAGCACTGATACAGTCTTCGATCAGGCCATCTACCAAGAACATCCGGAGTTGAATCGCACGCTGCGGACCGAGTTCGGGGCAATGCTGGTAGGCTTTGCCGCTGACGGCCTTGTGCAGCAGCATTTGCCCTCGCAGCCGCCACCTCTGCACTTTTCCGTGCAAGAGACGCCCATTGAAGAGGTTCGACGCTTCACGCATCGTCTGCACTATTTGCGTCTGCTCCTCATGGACAGCGGCGAGGTGTCACCGCTGCAGGTGTTGGCAGCGAACGTGCGCCAGGTGTACCACCAGCGCGGTCACGATCGCGTCTGGCTGGATGCAGCAGCGCGAGAAATCGCGACCTTGCTCAAAAACGACCATCAGGCGCTGCTGACCGTCCTGTACGCTATTGACCCAGCAGAGTCCCGCCCCCGCCTGGAGGATGGCAGGACTACGCATCTGTTAGGCGGGGGAGAGCAAATATGAACCGCAAGAGACTGGGCGCAGTCATAGATGGAACTTACAACGGCGGGCTCACCGTACGGCTGGATTCTGGCACGACCACCGAGCAACTACGCATCGGCGATTTCGTCGTCGTGGAGGGCCAGCGCAATCTCTATTTCAGCCTCATCTCGGACATCCATCTGAAAGCCACAGACCCGCGACTGCTGACTGGTCCACCACGGGACGCCTCACCATTCATCGCACAGACTCTGGCAGGCACGAGCATCTATGCCACTGTCGAGGTTAGACCCATGTTGATGCTGGAGAAAGCGGGGGAATCGCGCGATCTGTTAGCCCAAGAGAAGCGCGGTGGGCCCCAGCCGGTGCGCACTATCCCCATGCACTTTGCCGAGCTGCGTGAGGCCAACGAGCTGGATTTTGCTACAGTCTTTGGCAAGGAGGGTAAGCTGAACTTTGCCATGGGCATGCCACTAACAATGGACATCCCCATCTGCTTGAGCCTGGATCGCTTCGTAGAACGCTCCAACGGCATCTTTGGCCAGTCAGGCACTGGCAAGAGCTTTCTGGCACGTCTGATTATCAGCGGCGTGATTAAGAGCAAGGCAGCAGTGAACCTCATCTTTGACATGCACGATGAGTATTCCTTCGACAAGCAGACCGAGGATGGGCATTGGGTTAAGGGCCTACGACAGATATTTGGTTCCAAGGTGCTCATCTATTCCCTGGACGAGAAGATGGGACGGCGCACAGGACGCAACGTAGACGTGACGCTCAAGATAGGCTTGAACCAGATGGAGGAAGCAGACATTGTGCTGCTGAGCGAAGAATTGAACCTGCGCAAGACGGCGGAGGCCACCATTGGCCTGTTACGTGATGCTTTCCGCGGACAGTGGCTGCTCAAACTGCTGGAAATGACCCCCGAAGAACTAGAAGCCTTCTGCCGGGGTAGCGGCGCTCACCCTGCATCTATGGCCAGCCTGCAGCGCAACTTGAAGAGGCTGCGGCGTAAGGATTACATCGTCAACGAAGCGTCATTCTCCGCACTTGATGACATGGTGGAGGCATTGGACCGCGGCAAGCACGTTATTCTGCAGTTTGGACGCCACAACACTGTGCTCGACTATGTGCTGGTGTCTAACCTGGTTACGCGTCGCGTGCGTCAGCGCTATGAAGACAAGATGCGCCGCTACGAAGAGACCCAAGCAGTAGCTGACCAGCCGCGTCCCCTGATGATAACCATCGAGGAAGCACACAAGTTTCTGAACCCCGCTGTGGCACGCCAGACCACATTCGGCACCATCGCACGCGAAATGCGCAAGTACAATGTCACCCTCATGGTCATTGACCAGCGACCCAGCAGCATTGACCCTGAAGTAATGTCCCAACTAGGCACACGCGTCTCTGGCAAGCTCACTGAGGAACGAGACATTGACGCTGTTCTAACTGGCGTGAGCAGGCGCAGTGCGCTGCGCGGCGCTCTAGCAAGCCTAGATACACGTCAGCAAATTCTGATCATGGGCCATGCCGTACCCATGCCCATCGTGATGCGTACTCGCCAGTACGACGAGGCCTTTTACAGGGCAATGGGAGCCCGCTTTGTAACTCCTCAGGACGCGGAAAAGGACATCCGCGATCTGTTTGGAGACCAGTAAGGAGAAGAAGCAATGCCTACCAAGAGAGTCTCAGTTGACCTGGAAGAATCCCTTTATCGTCGCTTCAAGGCCAGAGTAGCCTACGCAGGCACTACGACGACCAGCGTTCTTGGTAACCTGATGAGTCAATGGGTTGGCACCTGGGGCAGCAACTCCCTGTCTCACACCGTGCAGGCGGGAGAGGACCTGCGCAGCATCGCCAACCAGTACTATGGCAAGCCCGACTTGTACCTGGTCATCGCCCATTTCAATGCTATCAGCTATCCAGTGCTGGTGGAGCCTGGGCAGCAAGTTCTGGTACCGGAACCGGGAACGTCGCCGTCTGGCCTGGCCCCCGGCACGGCCATCCCCTGGAACGTGCCCAAGTCCACAGCCTCCGTGCACATTGATGAACAACTCTACCGCAGATTCAAGGCCAGGGCAGCCTTCGAAGGGACGACCACGACAGCATGGCTCTATGACTTTGCAACGCAGTGGACAGGCAACTGGCCCACCAAAACCATAAGCTACACCGTGCAAGCTGGCGATAGCCTGAGGGCGATTGCTTTTCGCTTCTACAATGACGCCACCAAGTACTGGGTGATAGCACATTTCAACGGCATCGCTGATCCGGCCCTCATACACCCCCACCAGCCACTAGTCATCCCAGAGCCCGTGACCTCAGGGAAGTTGCCCACTGGCGAATCTCCCTACATCTTTGGCATTCACGACAAGGGCGGAGAACACCTGATGGCCGAGAAGGGCAAGAAAGGCTGGGTGCTCATCACGGAAGAAATCGGCCGCAATCCCTACGATCACAGCAGCAAGAGCTATGCAGATCTCGAGAATGGCGGCTATGGCGTCATCGTGCGTCTGAACAACGGCTACAGCACCCCCGCTTCGGGCAGCTACCGAGGCACTATCCCCGAGCAACAACACTACCAAGAATTCGCCGTGCGCTGTGGTGACTTTGTGGAGCACTCGCTAGGATGCCACATCTGGATAATCGGCAATGAGATGAACCACCACAACGAGTGGCCTGGCGGCATAAATGGCCACATGATCACGCCGACGTTGTACGCGGATTGCTTCAAGCGCTGCCATACAGAGATACACCGGCGACCGGGGCATGCGAATGATCAAGTGGTGCTGGGCGCAGTGGCTCCCTGGCCCGACAAGGCGAAGTATCCAGGCAACGAGCGCGGCGACTGGATCAAGTACCTGGCCGACACCCTGGCGCTTCTGGGAACCACGTGTGATGGCATTGCCTTGCACACCTACACCCACGGCCCCGAGCCAGCCAAGATCACCGTCTTTGCCCCGATGGGAGCCCCGTTCGCCGATCGTAACTTTGAATTCCGTGCCTACCGCCAGTTCATGGACGCCATCCCAGCCAGCATGAGAGCCCTGCCTGTTTATATCACCGAGACCGATCAGAACGATCCCTGGGCTCACAGCGACACCCGCTGGGTGCAGGCAGCGTACGCTGAGATTGACGAATGGAATCAGGATCCTACTCACCAGAAGATCCGCTGCCTGCTCCTATACCGTTGGCTGCCGCACGACCAGTGGTCGTTCAAAGACATACAGGAAATCAAGGACGATTTCAGGGCAGCTTTGGATCATGACTATCGTTGGTGGCGATAAGTACACGCACGTGCGCTGAAGACCGTGTACGCGGCACAGCGGATAGCGGCAATGCTATGACCCATCTGACCGAGTCCCAATTTGAAGCTCTAGTTGAGCACGCGTTGGCCGACCTTCCAGCAGAGATTTTGGCGTACATGGACAATGTAGCGATAACTATCGCCGATTGGCCCAGCGCCAGCGAGCTGAAACGGGCCAAGGTAACCCCTCCCGGCCAACTCCTTGGCCTGTATGAAGGCGTTCCCCTCACACGACGCGGCGCGCACTACAACTTGGTCACGCCAGACCGTATCACCCTCTACCGTGGGCCACTCCAGGCTGCCTGCCGCACGCTGCCTGTGCTGCGCGAGCAAATCCGCCGCACTGTGGTGCATGAAATCGCTCATCACTTTGGCATAGACGAGGCGCGTATCCGCGAGTTGGGATACTGAGATGGCCCAGTGCGTAATCTGTGGGCGACAGTCCCCGCTAATCGCTTCATCGCTGGGCCTGTGTGTGGAATGCATCCGGCGGCATCCTGCCCAGGCCCTGCCCCTGGCGGCAGATGTTCACCATCGTTCCCCCCGTGAATTTGGCCTGCCAGAGGCCCCACCGCCCCGCGTAACCCCGCCCCAGGGACGTCCGGACTCCGCCGATGGCGGGACTTCGCATAGCACTCCAGGCAGGTGCTGCCACCTCTGCGTCAACGAGTGCTCCATGGCAGAGGGAGAAACAGGCTATTGTGGTTTGCGCTACAATGAGGGCGGTACGCTGAAACACCTTGCCGCCACGCCGAAGAGGCCCCTGCTGCGGCACACGCTGCGGGATTACGCAACGTACGTATAGGCAATCGTCATCTGCTATCGCGAGCTTACTGATCGGATCTTACCGCAGAGCACGCAGAGAACGCAGAGAGCTTTAAATATCTATCTCTGCGCTCTCAGCGTTCTCGGCGGTGAATCATTCCTAACTGCGTGAGTGCTGTTACTGAGATTTCGAAGAGGCGTTACCGCGCGTAGGAGAAGAGCACCAGGAGGACTAAAACGCCGACGACCAGGTACTCGAGGGCAACCTGGCGCGTTAGTTTGCCTAAGAGGAGCTGCCTGACAATGCCGGTCAGCACGTACAGGAGCACGACCAGCGCGGGGGAATGCAATAGAGGGGATGCAAGCCAGGGGGTCAGCACCCAGGAGATGATGCCCAGCAGCGCTCCCAGGCCCACGACATAGGGCCAACCGCGCTCCAGAGAGCATTCGGTACCGTAGAGCAACCGAAGACTCAGGATCGCACTCACGGCAGCCACGGCAATCACGACACCCAGGTTTGCAGAGATGCTCAAGTAGATGGCCAGGTACAGCAGCATGGCCAACAGATAGGCCACGAGGCGCAGAGAGAACCGAACCGCGGCGCGCCAGCGCCCTGTGAGATCTATGGCATAGTACTCTGCAATGATGAGCAAGGCCAGCACCACGCTGGCGGCTGTGACGCCAATGACCTTGTTTTGGACGCTGTCAAGCCGCGCGAGCAACGCCCAGGCCACAGCGGTTAGTGCAGCGGGCAGGATCCAGTGCAAGGACGAGAGGCGCAACTGCTGGGGTTGAATCTTGGGATGCCCGCGCACAATGGCCTCTACGCCTGTACAGGTCAGCCCGAACAGGATGAACCCGAGCAGCATTCTGCCGGATAGGGTGAATGACAGGCCGTACAGGGACACGTGACGAACTGGCAGAACCAGCCAAAAGGAACAAAGCAGGCCAATAGCAACTAGGACGACAACAACGCGCACTTTGTCAGGCGGGGGCATAGCTTCCCTTTCAGATGTTGGCCATGAGTTGGCGCTGCTCATTATAGTTTGCGCACATCGCTTGTCAAATACTGACAGTGAGTCGTAGCCTTGTGCCCGTGTACTCGCTCCGACTGACAACACGCCCACCCCGTCCCGTCAAGCGGGATGAACGATCAAGCGGTCGCCCACAGGGCATGCAGAGCACGAACGGCAAGGGGCTAGACTACGTTCTATGGCCAGATCTTTCGAATGCATTCTTGAGAGGAGGAAAACTAGTGATAATCTACGAGCACGGAACGCTGGTTACAGTAGACCCACAGCGGCGCATAATCACTGACGGTGCGCTGGCAGTCGAAGGAGGCCGCTTTATAGCCATTGACAAGACCCAGGTGCTGCGTGAGCGTTTTCCTGCTGAGCCACGCACCGATCTGCAGGGAAAAGTCGTAACCCCTGGCTTGATCAACACGCACGTGCACCTGGCGCAGGCCATGATTCGCGGTTGTGCCGACGACATGGAGCTTCTCGACTGGCTCGGCAAGCGTGTGTGGGTACTGCAGGGCAACTACAGCGAAGAGGATGGCCGCGCCAGCGCTGAGCTGTGCATCCTGGAGATGCTCAAGTCGGGTACTACCGCTTTCGTCGAGTGTATGCTGGCCGAACGCTACGGATTTGATGGGATCGCTGAAGTAGTAGTGCACTCCGGTATCCGCGCCGCCTTATCCAAGATTGTGATGGACGTAGCCACCTACGCCACAAAAGACAGTTGGATGCATCCAGGTATGGTTGAGGATCGTGAAACGACCCTCAAAAACACCTTAGCCATGTACGACAAATGGGACGGCGCTGGCAATGGACGCCTGGCAGTCTGGTTTGGGCCACGCACTCCGGGCGGAGTCACGCCCGAACTGTACCGTGAGATCAGTGAACTCGCCCGTGAGCGAGACATGGGCATCACCGTGCATTTGGCCGAGGTGCAGGCCGATCGCACGTACCTGAAGGAGCACTTCGGTCAGACGCCTGCGCAATTCGCCGAGCACGTGGGGCTCGTCGGCCCGAGGGTGCTGCTAGTGCACATGGTGTGGCTGGATGCGAACGATATTGACATCCTAGCGCGCACTGGCACGCACGTGTCGCACAATCCAGCCTCCAACGCCAAGCTGGCTTCTGGCATCGCGCCTGTCCCCGAAATGCTGGCCGCAGGCGTGAATGTGGCTCTAGGGACAGACGGCGGACCCAGCAACAATACCTATGACGTGGTGCGCGAGATGCGTTGGGCTTCCTATGTCCACAAGGCGCGCACGTTAGATCCAATGGTAACGCCTGCGGAAGCCGCACTAGAAATGGCAACCATCAATGGGGCCAAAGCGATGGGCCTGGAAAACGAGATTGGCTCGCTTGAAGTGGGCAAGCAGGCTGACTTTGTTGCCTTTGACCTGGACAAGCCGCGCTTGACTCCTAGCATGAACCCAGTATCAACGCTGGTCTGTGCTGCTACAGGCGCTGACGTGGATACCGTGGTCATAGGGGGACGAATAGTCGTACAGGCCGGGCACGCTTTGACTATGGATGAGGAGCGGATTCTGCGCGAGGCCAGGGAGCGAGCGGCTGCCGTGTGGAGGCGCGCTGGCATAGAGTTCAAGCCGAGCTGGCCGATCATCTAGGCGCTACGCGGGCCAGCAACGAGCAGAAAGTCAGACGAGCAGCGAGAGGTACCCATCATAGGTAATGGAGATAAACGCATTCTCTACGGTGTTCTCACCCCCAGAACAGGCACCATATGCCTGGATAGGACGTTGAGATGACACCAAGATGCTTTCCAAGAGCACCTCCGGCACAGCAGGGGCTGCAACTCTTCCCCAACCCCTATAAGTGTTAGGACAACGATTGGTACGGCGTTACGGGAGTTTTGACCGTTATGTCATTCTCAGCCAGAGCCCAGCGAAGGCCAAGGATCTCCGATTACTCAATGAAGACCGCCTGTATCGCGCAATAGAGATTCTTCGCTCCCTCCGGTTTCTACTAAGAAACAAATCCCTGTTTCTTGCATAATGAGTGGCGCGCACCCGCCATGGCAAACCTGAGAATGACAGGTTACCAGAATTCAGGTGACAATGTACTAGGTGAAGTCGAGGCCTTGGGCGGATTTCGCGCCTCAAGACCGCTTGAAGACTCGACTCCGATGCTCATTGCGAAGGAATGACTCCACTGCACCCTGTCGTGATGAACGCCAACAGCTCTTCCACGCCGGTGTTGGCTGTAACAGACGCCCACCTTGATTACGATTGCAGGGAAGGCATTTGCTCGCTACCTTTTGGACTGAGGCGCTGATCTCGCAAGCCGAAGCATTGACAAGGAGTTGTGTCATGACAAGAACTCACGGGGCAAAAGTATGGCTCATCCCTGATGGCTACCTGCCTGTACCTCCCGTGGATAGCAAACCTTATCAGAGCCACGAGGCCATCTGTATCCTCAACACCGGCTCCGAGGAAGCCCATATCCGGTTGGACATCTACTTCGAGGACGACGAGCCCATCAAGGATATCCCTATCTTCGTGGGAGGGGAGCGTACCCTTCACGTGCGTCTGGACTGGCCAGAGCACCTAAATGGTGTGCGGCTGCCCGTCGGCGTACCCTATGCCATACGTGTGCGCAGCGATGTGCCTATTATCGTTCAACACTCGCGCTTGGATACCAGCCAGGTGAACTTGGCTCTGATGACGACTATCGCTCATCCGCTGGCGTAGGGTGTTTTGGTGAATTCACACAACTACATGGTCGTGATTAGACGCTTCTTCTGCAACCTACTATCACCCGATGCCAGATGAAGCTCATCAATTGAAGGAGCCTTTAGCAGGGGGCGATTGATCGAGCTATGTCGTCAAACGTGGCACATCCTCGCCCTCGAATAGCTGCGGTGGAGCGTTACACACGCAACCTCATCCGGGGCTCCGCCCACGTCTACCTGGCTCAGGAGACCATCAAGAGGCCACAGCAGCTAATGGGCGAGCCCAGCATGATCATCGCCCTCACCGTCAAGGGAAAAGGCGTCTCCTACATGGAGAACGAGTGCGATTGGCATACCAAGGCGCCGAACAAGGAGCACTTCGAGCAGGCAACAGCGGACTTTTTTCAGAGGAGGGGATTCGCCTCACTAAGGAAAAGAAAAATGAGCCTTAGGGAGAAGGAATACGAGTTACTCACTCAAGGGATGGCCGACCGAGCGATTGGTTTGCAGGAGCACAAGGCTGCTCTCAAGGCCCAACGGGTGCAAACACCCTCTTGGGCTATGGCAACTCCGGCACCCGCTCCAAGGTCTTCGGCTGGCCCGCCGGCTTTCGGTAGCTTCCGACTCGAGTTCTTCAGTCCCCCCCAGCGATTTATGAAGAAGAGCCAAGAACATGTTGAAAAGGGACCTGCATAGCAGGTCCCCTTTCAACTAACGTAGGCTCAACCTGGCTACTGGGTGGGCTTTAGCCTGTGGATGATGAGGCTGAATCCCTCCCATGGAGGAACTGGTGGAAAGTAGGGATCCTCGGCTGAAGGCCAGCCGGTCCAGTACGTGGTATTCATGGTCAAGCACTGATTTTCGTAGCCAAGGCTAATATCGGGTAGGTCTCTGAAGTAAATCGCCAGAGCTTGCTTGACCAGATCCATGTACTCTGGGTCGTCGGGGGAGGGCTCCATTGGTTCCATCTGATCCAACACGGCATCCATCTCCGGGTTTGCATAGCGAGTGTAGGCCCGTAGGCCGGCGATGGACTCGCCCGGAGGAGCCGCATATTTGCTGTGGTAGTGCTCCAGGGTCAGCCAGGGATCATAGATGCTCCCGCAATGCACCCACAGATGCAGATCAAATTCGCCCGAGAGAGCGTTGTCGGTGAACGCTGCCCCTTGGAGAAGCTCGAGAACCGTGTCGAAGCCCGCATCCCTCAACTGCTGGGCCAGAACAGGAGCACCGGGCTTCATTGGACCGTATTGTATGGTGAGTTTGAGTGTTTCCCCATCTTTGGCCCAATAGCCGTCGGCGTTCTTGGCGTAGCCCAGTTCGGTCATGAGTTCCGCCGTTTTGTCAATATCCTGGTCGTCCACGACATACTCAGCGTAGACGTCTTGGAGCTGCGGTACGTATTCCTGCTGTATTGACCCCCAGGGTGCCAAGGGCGCCACTCCTGTGGGCACCGAGCCCTCGTACCCTAGCTCGGCAAACTCATCCCGGTCAATGGCGTGGTTGATGGCCCAGTGGAGCTTGGGATCATTGAAAGGCTCCCTCTGGTTGTTGAAGGTCAGTCGATACGTACAGCCATTGGGCCATCCCCACATGGGGCCCTCCGCGTGCCAGGAGACGATGTTGGGGTTCAGGGCCTTGGCCGCTTCGAAGTCGCCCAGTTCCAGATTTCGGCCAACGTCTAGTGCGTTGCTGATGTAGAGCTGAGGCAGCGCCTCGAGGGTGGTCGGGGCATACACGATCCGCTCAATAGCGGGCATTTCCGGCACCAGACCGACGTCCACGGCCCACCAGGAATCCCGACGGTCGAAGAAAACCGCATCGTCACCCGACTTCACGAGTCGATAAGGTCCCGTGCCTACGGGCCACCCCTTCTCGAGGTCGAAATTCGTGAAGGTGACTGGGTCCTGATCTCGCCAGATGTGCTCAGGAACGACCACCAAACGTAATGACTGCCCGGTGGCCAGGAAGTCGACGGCCCAACGTGGACCAGGCTTGTTCAACACGATCTTGGCAGTCAGATTGTCCACCACTGTCACTTCGTTGATCCATTCTTTCATCGGAGAGGCCATGACCACCTCGGCCGGGGCGTCCCTCAACATGTTTAAGGTGAAGGCCACGTCCTCGGCGTTAAAGTCCTCCCCATCGCTCCACTTGACCCCATCGCGCAACTTGACTGTAATCTCTGTGTAGTCGTCGTTGTACTCCCAACTTTCCCCCTGCCAGGGGACAATTGTTCCCAGGGTATAGTTGCTGTAAAACAGCATTTCGTTGACGGTGTAATGCAGGTTGTTCCGTTGATGACGGGTTATCCCCTTGAAAGGGTTGAAGTCATTAGGAGACGGCACCAGGTTGTAGGCGTCCCAGCCTCCGCTTATGAGGGTGCGGTTTCTGGGGACATCGCGCACGTAGCCGGCAGGGAGGGGGGTCTCTGTAGGCACAGGTGCTACTGTGGCGGCAGGTGGCTTTGTCGCTTCTGTTACTGGGGTTGCCGTCGGGGTCGGGGCGCAGGCGGTGACGAAGAGGATGAACACCAGACCTAGAGAGCCTAGCTTCAGTAAGCGAGACATTTCGTGCCTCCTTTTTAAGTGTTCTAGAGAGCCTAACTTCAGTAAGCGAGACATTTCGTACCTCCTTAAGTGTTCTAGAGAGCCTAACTTCACTAAGCGAGATATCTTATACTTCCCTCCTATAAGATGTTTGGTGTAGGAAGCGCCAGCCCGCTGCCCACTTCACTTGATAGCGGATCTCCAACACCCTGGGGGCTGGCCCAGGGAGAGTAACGCTGTGTCTTCTTGGATGCAATCAACTGGGTGACTTCTGTGAAAGCACGCGCTCCTCAACTCGATGGGCACTTCTCACTCCCATCTTGTTTGTCACCCGCAGTGGCCTGCAGCTTCGTCGCGAGCCCTCGGCGTGAGCTCGGTCGAACGCTTAGCCGAACAGCAGCAGACCCGGGGCGCATCCCCATTGCGGGAGAGTTCTCATTGGCCGTGAGGCCGTCGTTCTGCCCAGATAGAAATTACCGCCCCTAATGCCATCTCCAAGAGATAGTATCAGCGTCTGAGAATTCTCGTCCCCTCCCTTCCTCGGCGACCGAAGCCGCGGGCTATAGCCAACTCAGAGCGCTTGCTTGACAAAACCTAAGAACCGCTTTATAATACCGATATCCGATCCAAGGAAAAAGCAAAGAAAGAAAAGCTTAACAACAGTCAAACACAATTTATTATAGCACAAAAATCAGGAAGTGTCAAATCAGTCCAAGAGAGGGTGTTGAAAAACTGCCTACATTGTCATTCTGAGCGTAGCGAACAATCTCAGCCGTGCGGTACTCAGATTCCCTTCGGCCCGGCTCAGGGCGGGCTTCACTGCGTTCAGAATGACACCCTTGTGATTTTTTGAACACCCTCTCCAAGAAAGCTAAAGAAAAGACAAAGAAAGAAGCACCAGGAAGGCTGTAGAATATGTACCTTAACTATATTATCAGGCGATTTAGTATGTTCCTTCTGGTAATTGTACTGGCGGTCACCATCAATTTTATCATCCCACGCCTAATGCCGGGCGATCCGGTCGAAGCGCAGTTAGCCACAATGGTGGCGACTGGTGCGGGATATACGATGGATATCACGGCCATGGCAGAGGCGTACCGAGCCAAGTTTGGGCTGGACCAACCTGTGTGGAAGCAATATCTGAGCTATTGGTGGGACCTCTTGCATTTAGACTTTGGTTACTCGCTCGCAAACTACCCGGATACGGTCGCGCATATGGTCACCTCGGCCCTGCCGTGGACCCTTGGCCTGGTTGGGACCTCTACCCTGCTTGCCTTTGCGATTGGCACCCTGTTGGGGGGCCTCTTGGCCTGGCCAACGGTCCCACGGGCACTGAGGGCATTCATACCGCTGCTTATGATCGCATCGTCTATCCCTTATTTTCTCCTAGCAATCGTCCTCATTTTCTTCCTGGCTATCATCCTCAAGATATTTCCGGCCGCTGGTAGCCACCAGTTTAGCGCCATTCTCCGGTTTGACCTGGCCACCATAAAGGACATTCTTCACCACGCTGTCCTCCCGGCCACATCTATCATCGTGGCCGGTATTGGCACCTGGGCGTTGGAGATGCGTGGCATGCTGACCGGCATCTTGGGCGAAGACTATATCACTCTGGCGGAGGCCAAGGGACTGAAAGGGGATCGCATATTGCTGTGGTATGGTATGCGCAATGCATTGCTCCCCCAACTCACAGCGCTGGCGCTGCGCCTGGGCCACGTGGTGTCAGGAGTGATCCTAGTGGAGGTGGTATTTGCCTATCCCGGCATCGGCTATAGGCTGTTCCAGGCCGTGCAGATCAAAGACTATTTCGTGATCCAGGGCACTGTCCTACTTCTGATACTCTCCATCGCCTTCGCTCTTTTGGTCATGGACTTAATCTATCCGCTCATAGATCCTAGAATTGCGTATCAACGGAGATGAGATCAACAATGACTACGACACCTGGTAGAATACGGGGAAGCGTGAGAGCTTTGCGCCTCAACCTCCTGCTAACCGTCGGACTTCTGATCGTCGTCTGCCTCGTTCTCTTCGCTTATTTGGGGCCACTATTGACCGACGCCAAACGAGCCGAGATCGGCGCCTTCAAACCCAAACAGCGCCCATCCAGCGAGCACCTATTGGGGACGAATACCCAGGGCCGGGATGTGCTGGCCGTTCTTACTCTGGCTACTCCCCAAACCCTCAACATCGGACTCATCGCCGGAGCAGTCGGTATTGCTATCGGCGTCCTGCTTGGCCTGATATCGGGGTATTTCTCCGGTCCCATTGACCCGATCATTCGAGTCGGCACGGATGTGTTCATGACCATCCCTGCTATCGCAATCTTGGTGGTAGTGGCGACCAATGTACGCGCCGTTAACGTAGTCACCATGGCTTTGATCATCGCCTCGCTGGCATGGAGATTACCCACCCGGACTATCAGAGCGCAGACTCTCTCCTTGCGCGAGCGTGGGTATGTGCAGGTTGCCAGACTAAACGGTGTGGGCGATTTGGAGTTACTTGTCAAAGAGATACTTCCCAACCTTCTACCCTACATCATCGCCTGTTTTGTGGCGACGGTGTCGTGGGCGATCCTGGCCACGATCGGACTTGAGGCCTTGGGCCTCGGACCTCAAAATGAATACACGCTGGGGATGATGATATACTGGGCGCGATTCTATGGGGCCATCCTCCGGGGTTTCTGGTGGTGGTGGGCCCCTCCCATCGTGATGATCGTGTTGATCTTTGTGGGCTTGTTCTTCACCTCCACTGGATTGGACCAAATAATCAATACCAGGTTACGGAGAGCGGTATGAACTCCGATATCTTACGGGTACAGGATCTGCGTGTCTACTACCATACCCCCGCGGGCATTGTTAGAGCTGCGGATGGCGTGAGTTTCCTTCTCAAGCGAGGGGAGAGGCTGGGCCTGGTCGGGGAGTCCGGGGCAGGTAAGACCACTACCGCCCTGGCTGTCATGCGGCTGATCAAACCGCCAGGCCGCGTTGAAGGGGGGCGTATCCTCTTGGGCGACCAGAACTTGCTGAACCTTTCGAGTGAGAAGATGCGCAAGGTCCGATTTGCTCAGATATCCTTAATTCCTCAGGGCGCTATGAACTCGCTCAACCCGGTGATGCGCATTCAAGACCAAATCACTGACATAGTAAAGGCGCACGACGGACACTTCTCCAAAGCGCAACTGCAGGAGAGAGTGTGCGAACTTCTCAAGCAGGTGGAACTAAGGCAAGAGACAGCAAGCATGTACCCCCACGAGCTGAGTGGGGGCATGAAACAACGGGTGTGCGTTGCCATGGCCATTACGCTACGGCCCAAGGTCATCATCGCCGACGAGCCCACTAGTGCGCTGGACGTGGTGGTCCAGCGGCAAGTCATGGAGACCCTGCGAAAGCTACAGGAAGACCTGGAGGCCTCGGTGATCTTGGTAGGACATGACATGGGCCTCATGGCCCAGTTCGTGGATTGCGTCGGGGTGATGTACGCGGGGAAACTGGTGGAACTGGGCTCTGTAAGAGAGGTCTTCAAAGAGCCACTACACCCTTACACCCAGCTCCTCATTGCTAGCCTTCCTTCCCTGGAAACCAAGGGGTTTTTCAAGGGTATCCCTGGTCTTACTCCATCATTGCTCAACCCGCCTTCGGGCTGTGCCTTTCACCCCAGATGCCCCCAAGGTATGGACTACTGCTCTAGCCGGGTGCCCTCTCTCAAAGAGGTCAGCCCAGGGCGATGGGTATCCTGTCATTTATACGAGGCTTAGCGATGACCACGCTTCTTGAGGCACGTCATGTCACCAAACTGTTTGGCGCAGGCGGCGGCTTTTTCAGTCGAGAAAAGACTGTCGCCTTGGAGGACTTCTCCCTGGCTATCAGCGGCGACCCGCCCTCTATCACTGCAATAGCCGGTGAAAGCGGTAGCGGCAAGACAACCTTGGTCCGCCTGCTTTTGGGTATCATCTCCCCCACCAGCGGCGAAATCCTTCATAAAGGGAAGCACCTTCAGAGAATGTCCCGAGAGGAATGGAGGGCGTTCCGACGAGAGGTTCAGGCCATCTTTCAAGATCCTTTCGAGGCGTACAATCCCTTCTACAAAATTGACCACGTCCTGACTACCCCTATCGCCAAGTTCCGCCTCGCCAAGTCCAAGGCCGAAGCCCGTGAGCTGATAGAGAATGCCTTGCGAGGGGTGGGGCTGCGACCAGAGGAGACCTTGGGCCGCCATCCGCACGAGTTGAGCGGCGGCCAGCGGCAACGTGTTATGGTCGCCCGCGCTCTCCTGCTTAATCCCCGCATCATTCTAGCCGACGAGCCCGTGTCTATGGTTGATGCCTCTCTTCGGGCCACGATCCTAGAAAGCCTCCTGAAGCTTAACCAGGAGCTAGGCATCTCCGTGTTATACGTAACCCATGATCTCACCACTGCCTATCAATTGGCCAAGAACATTATAATCCTGTATCAAGGATGTGTGATGGAGACAGGTGATGTGGAGCGGGTGATCAAGAATCCGCAGCACCCTTACACCCAGTTGCTCATAGGGTCTATTCCGCACCCCGATCCGGACTTACGATGGGGTCAGCATGATGATCGGTTCAAGCCTGAGGAGGCACCACGTGGGATGAATAGGGGATGTAAATTCGCTGACCGCTGTCCCCATGTTATGGATATCTGTCATGATACGCCCCCTCCCCTTTTCCGCACTGATGGCAGCCACGCTGTCGCCTGCTATCTCTACAGGGAATCGCCTGCCGCCGATGATGCAACGAATGATTGTGAGTATTAGGCGGACATTGTGAGAATCATCTATTTTGATCTTGACTGCTTGCGACCAGACCACCTGGCATGTTATGGGTACAAGAGACCAACGTCTTCTGCGATTGACTCCATAGCCCAAGAGGGGGTACGTTTTGAGCATTACTATTGCTCAACTTCCCCCTGCCTTCCTTCAAGGACCGCTTTGTTTTCCGGTCGTTTTGGCATCCACAACGGCGTTGTTTCTAATACAGGAGCGGGGCGCGCCAATTTCTTTGTCAGGAACAGACCCTACGGCGGAGCTCAACCAGAAAACGAAATGCTGATGCGGCATCTAATGGCACATGGGTATGATACAATCGGCTTTTCCACCTTTGCAGACCGGCATAATGCACTGTGGTTCATGTCCGGCTGGACCGAATATCACACGCCCAATCTTAAAAGAGGATTTGGATCAAGCGAGGAAGTTAATGCTCGTTTACTGCCCTGGTTGAAGCACAATGCCAAAAGGGAAAAATACTTTCTTTATATCAATTATTGGGATACCCACCGTTTTTACATAGTGGATCCTAGCTGGGCAGATGGGTTCAGAAATTTCCCCGTAGAACAGCCGTGGCCTGATGAAGAAGCCATTCGATCTCACCAGGACATTCCGGGGTTGTTTACAGCACAGGAACAGTTATTCCAGGATGGCATCAGCCATGTACCTCTTATGCCCAGTACCATATCTTCTCGAAAGGATTTCGAACATCTGGTAACAGGATACGACGCAGCAATTGCCTACTCGGATCATAGCGTGAGCGTCGTTTTAGAAGAGCTGGACCGGCAGGGTGTACTGGATGATGCGGTGATCATTATCTCCGCAGACCATGGGGAAGCCTTTGGCGAGCATGGCTTCTATGGCGGCCATGTGTGCGCCAATGAATGCACACATAGAATTCCTCTGATTATTCGCTGGCCCGGAGTTTCTGCAATTAATCACAGTTCAGATGCTTTGCTGTACAATGTGGATCTTGCGGCGACATTGTGTGATCTATTGGGTCTCCCGATCCCCAGTGACTGGGATGGGATTTCGTTTAAGGATGTCATTCAGGGTAGGTCCAGACTGGGTCGGGACTATCTTGTGTGGGATCACGCAGAGTACACGGTTCAGCGGGCTGTCCGAACCAAGACACATTTGATGATCCGAACCTACGATGATTATGGGTATAGATTTGAACCGCTAGAATTGTATGATATGGCTGAAGATCGGTATATGACAAGCAATATTTCTAGCATCCACCCTGAAATCGTTCAACTTTGTGACCATCATATGACGGACTGGGTGCAGAAACAGCTTATGAAGCCTTATGCCATTGCCGACCCATTGCAAAAGGTGCTGGAAACAAGAAAAGCTGAGTCAGGCGGGATCCAATGACGCAATACTCCTTCAAACCAGTTCAGGATTGGGTTAGTGCTCCATTTCGAAAGTTTTTAGGGTAAAGCCTGGCTGTATCACTTTGCCCGCAGCGGGTCTGTGACGCGACGGGAGCAAGTATTACCCTAAAAGGGTTTATTCACATCTTTCGAACAGGAGGTGGTTTTTGTAAACTTGCCGGGCGGGGCGTGGGATTCCGGTTTTGTGCGCTTTTGAGCCCCTCTGGGCCCTCGGAGGTCGCTTCTGCAACTCCCTGAGCCACGTCCGGTGCTTACAATAGGCACTCAGAGTTACCGTTTGGGGCCTTACAGGGCTGTCTTCAGCAGGCCAAGTCAGCTCTGACGGTTGGAAAAGGGTTATGCGCGCTGCTGCTAGGGGTACCTTGCCTCCCACCGTGCTGACCCCAATGAAGTTTCTGAAATTCAGACAGGAGAGTCAAAAATGGATAAAAAGCTTCTCAAAAACGCCAAAATCGTTCTTGAGGCCTCTTGCCGTGCTAAGCCTGGCGAAACAGTACTGATGGTCGCGGACGCAAAGCTTCTACCCTATGCCCCTGCTCTTGCCTCAGCCGCGGTGGACCTGGGATTGATCCCTGCGATCATGGATATTACACACTTTCTTTCCAGTCCGTCCTACAGTGAAGGCCACGTGCTGGAGCCCCTGAGAGCAGCAATGGAGGCCGCCGATATCGTTATAGCAAATACCCGGGATGTCCATGACCCTACTCGTGCCGATTTCTCCCGACTTGTCGGGGATCCTGATGTTCATGACAGCCACCTCACCTCTGAGCGCAGATGGGTGTATCTGCAATGCAACGGTGTAGAGAAATGGAACATCACAACCGAAGCAGTTGTAAATCTCAGAAAACGGACCCACTGGCTGGTAGACCTGCTCAAATCTTCGAAGACAGGGCGCATTACTTCCCCATTGGGTACTGATTTTACCTTTGGCCTGGGGCCGGATGCCTCGTACGTGCCGGTTTTGGGGATTGTACCGCTTTATGCTGAAGTGGCAGTCGTGCCGTCTCTTGAAGCTACATCTGGCGTGGTGGTAGTGGATGGCCCAACGCAATTGGATGTCCGACCTCTCAATGAAACTGACCGCGAGCCACTTCGGATTACTGTCGAGGCAGGTCGGGTAGTAGATATGAGCGGTCATCTGGGCCAGATAGAGCGGCTGAAAAAGTTTATCGCCAGCGGCGATCCTCCTGCAGATACGATTGATGAAGTAGGTATAGTCACGACCCCATTCAAGGAAAACGACATATATTACTGGAGTGACGGGACCCATCACCATGACCGGGCCCACGTTGCCCTGGGCAACAATGAACGGCGTGACGACCTTGTACACGGCCCACGACACATGGACGGTGAAATATCCAAGCCCACAATCAGCATAGATGAACTGGTCATCGTTGAAGACGGGGTCTTTGTTGATAAGGTAATGGAAACAGACTACAAATTGTCGAAACGAGACACATAATATGCTAACGTTCGAGGAGCTGTTCAAAAGAGATTATGGCAGCGCGAAGATTGGCGTGTTCGGCTGCGGGTGCTGGTTCTACTGGCATCAGTTCGAGGGACTGAAATGAGGTTCACATGAAGACAAACTACCGCATCGCTCTGGGCCAGATCGACTCACGCTGGGGTGCCAAAGAAGCCAACTTGAACAGGATGAGTATCTACATCCGCAGGGCAGCCGCAGATGGCGCCAGCCTGATCGTCTTTCCAGAGATGGCTCTCACAGGCTATCGCGCTGGCGTAGTCCGGGACGACCTCGAACCTCTGGCGGAAGCAGTACCTGGACCCGCCACCGACAAACTGATGCGTCTGGCCCGCACGCATGACATAGCCATCACCTTTGGAATGCTTGAGAGATCCGGCAACCATCTGTATAACACAGCTGTTCTTCTCATCGAGGACAGTGTGTTCACCTATCGCAAGACCCACGTGCACTGGACGGAGCAATCTGCCGTAGGCCACGCGCTGCCGGTCTGGCAGACAAAGCTGGGGCACATTGGTATGCTCATCTGCTTCGACCTGGCCTTTCCGGAGGCAGCGCGCGTGTTGGCCTTGGCCGGCGCCGAGGTCATCATCGCCCCATCGGCGGTGCCAACCAGCTTCCGGATCTATACCGAACGGCGCGTGGTAGCACGTGCGTTGGATAACCAGTGCTATGTCCTATACTGCAACTTCGCCGGTGAGGGTTTCGATGGCAACAGTCTGGTGATAAACCCTCGCGGTGACGTGATCGTCCGCGCCGGGGTGGCCCCTGATTTGGTTTTCGGTATCGTCGATCTGGCCACAGAGTCAGCATGGCGACAGGAAGAGCGCATCTTCAGTGAACGGCACCCGCGTCTCTATGCCCCGATTGCTGAAACTGCTGCTCCAGCCGAATAAGTCGGATACCCTATGAGTGTGCATCCTGACCGGAAGATAATGCCCAATCCAATCGAAGCCGTCCTGATCGGTGCTGGCCAGCGGGGCTTCTTTGCCTACGGCCCCTATGCGCTACAACACCCCCACGAGATCCGCTTCACCGCCGTCGCTGAGCCACATGACGTGCGGCGAGCCCGCTTCGCCCGGGCTCACGACATCTCTCCCGAGCGCCAGTTCCGGACATGGGAGGACCTGCTCGCCCAGGGAGAGATCGCCGACGCCGCCCTTATCTGCACGCCGGACCGCCTTCCAGCGCGGACTGCGTCAGCCTTTCATCCCCCTGAACGACCCGGGACTGCTGGGCAGCGCCATCATTTATCCAACCTGCTTGGTGCAGCACAACGAGGAGTTACGCATCTATTCGCTAGGCAGCCGGCATTGGCATGGTTGGCATATCGTCGAGCATCTAAAGTCGAAGTTGAGACGGCCATTACCGAAGGGCGAGGGGCCATCAACTGCGATTCTGATGCATACGTTGCGGAAGGACGGCTTTATGTACCTAGCATCCAAGGGGGGCTGGGCGAGCTTCATCTCTAAGACGGGTCGGATTACCTCTCCACTGGGTACCGATTTCACCTTTGGTCTGGGGCCGGACGCCTCGTACGTGCCGGTTTTGGGGATTGTACCGCTTTATGCTGAAGTGGCAGTCGTGCCGTCTCTTGAAGCTACATCTGGCGTGGTGGTAGTGGATGGCCCAACGCAATTGGATGTCCGACCTCTCAATGAAACTGACCGCGAGCCACTTCGGATTACTGTCGAGGCAGGTCGGGTAGTAGATATGAGCGGTCATCTGGGCCAGATAGAGCGGCTGAAAAAGTTTATCGCCAGCGGCGATCCTCCTGCAGATACGATTGATGAAGTAGGTATAGTCACGACCCCATTCAAGGAAAACGACATATATTACTGGAGTGACGGGACCCATCACCATGACCGGGCCCACGTTGCCCTGGGCAACAATGAACGGCGTGACGACCTTGTACACGGCCCACGACACATGGACGGTGAAATATCCAAGCCCACAATCAGCATAGATGAACTGGTCATCGTTGAAGACGGGGTCTTTGTTGATAAGGTAATGGAAACAGACTACAAATTGTCGAAAGGAGACACATAATATGCTAACGTTTGAGGAGCTGTTCAAAAGAGATTATGGCAGCGCGAAGATCGGCGTGTTCGGCTGCGGGTGCTGGTTCTACTGGCATCAGTTCGAGGGCC
>CAYZGO010000029.1:0-33962 GCA_964478075.1 uncultured Anaerolineales bacterium
TAGTTCGCTTTTCAGCTGCAAATGGTTCGCTTTTGAATTGAAGATGACACCCCGCTTCCAGGCATTGACAATTCACGGACGATTCGTACAATTGTTGTTGACCTGGTATTTCCACGAAATCTGCGGGTCCCCTACACAGGCCAGAGGAGCGAGACAGACATGAACCTTAAGCAGTTAGCAGCGGCGAAAGCAGTCGAGATGGTCAAGAGCGGTATGGTGCTTGGCCTGGGATCCGGATCCACGGCCAGCTATGCTGTCGAGATGATAGGCGAACGCTTGGCGGATGGAAGGCTCAGGGATATTGTGGGGATCCCGACTTCTGTTCGAACTGACAAGCTGGCCATCCAGGTTGGCATACCGCTCACGACTCTGGAAGAACATCTTGTCATCGATCTCACCATTGACGGAGCGGATGAGGTAGACCCACGCCTCAACCTGATCAAGGGCGGAGGCGGCTGGTTGCTGCACGAGAAGATCGTAGCCCGTGCTTCACGACAGGAGATCATCATTGTGGATGACTCCAAGCTGGTCCCAGTGCTCGGCACAAAGGCCCCTTTGCCTGTTGAGGTGATCCCGTTTGGATGGGCCAGCTACCTGCCTGCTCTCAACGAACTCGGTTGTGACCCCATATTGCGCATGCAAAGTGCGACAGAGCCATACCGCACCGATGAGGGCAACTATATCGTAGACTGCCGTTTTCCGCGCATTGATGATCCCGTGAAGCTAGAGCGCGAACTCAACCTCATCCCCGGCGTCGTGGAGAACGGGCTCTTCATTAACCTGGCCTCGCTGGTTCTGGTAGCCTCCCAGTCGGGCGTCCGCGAGTTCAGGCCACAGTGGCAAAGACCCCCGTTTTCTCCTTTGGCCCAACCAAGTTCTAATGCTGGTGGATTGTAGTTGCAGGTGCCACAAAACGGGTTTCTGTAGAAAGGTAAAGAGATACTCATGAACTGGTCCCTAACACTCGGTACTGTGCGCGGCATCAAGATCAGGATACACCTAACTTTCCTGCTGATCATTCCCTGGGCAGCCTACAACTGGGGCGTAGTCTTGGGTCGGGGCTGGCTAGGCGCACTCTACGGCATTATCTTCACCGCCATTATCTTCCTCTGCGTGGTGCTACATGAACTTGCCCACAGTCTCGTGGCTACGTTCTACGGCGTGCACGTCCGCGAAATCGAACTATCGCCTATCGGCGGGGTAGCCAAGATGGACTCGATGCCTGAGAAGCCTTACCAGGAATTTGTGATGGCCCTGGCTGGCCCGCTGGTTAATCTGGTGATCGCCGTGCCTTTGGGCTGGCTGGTCCTGCTGTTGGTAAGAAATGGCCTCATCAAGAGCTTTGGGCACCTCGTCTATCTGATGAGCAAGCCATCCTGGCAGGGTTTCATCCTGAACCTGTTCGCTTCCAATGTGGTTCTGGCACTATTCAACCTGCTTCCCGCTTTCCCCATGGATGGCGGACGGGTATTGCGCAGCGCTCTCGCCTGGAAGCTCGGTCAGAGGCAGGCAACAGTATTGGCAGCGCGCGTGGGCCAGGGGCTGGCGGTCATACTGGGATTGGTCGGCCTGTTCACGGCAAATCTGGCCCTGATCTTCATTGCCCTCTTTGTGTTCACTGGCGCACGACATGAGGAGCGCCTGACAGAATTTCAGGCCGTACTAGGCGACCTGCCTGTCAGCCAGGCATTGATCACCACTTGCCCCACTTTGTCACCAGACGATACCTTGAACACCGTGTTCGAACTAGCGATGCATGAGCGCCCGGCCAGTTTCCCGGTGGTCGAGGCAGAGCATTTGGTAGGCCTACTGACATTCATTGACATCACGTCAGCGCTGGAAGCCTATGGCCAGGGTGTGCGCGTGAGGGACATCATGCGTCGGGAATTTCCGGCCGTATCACCAACTGACACTTTGGTCCGGGCACGCCAGTTGATGGCCACCTCAGGCCTGCGCGCCTTGCCAGTGACCGAGGATGGCAGGTTCCTGGGGATGGTCACCGCACAGCAAATCAGTGAGATTCATGCCTTCCTGTCAGCCAGGCAGAGACACCCAAGCGACCGGCACCTCTAGCAGGTTCGCCGAATGCAATTCGCCGTCTAAAGATGACAAAGTACCCCCAGGCACTGGTTTCTGGGCGTTAGATCCAGCGCGTGCGGGGGCTTCGCAGCCTTAGCCAAGTATTCCAATCCTTGGCCCAGGCTTACGAAGCTAGCAAGTAGCGTGGAACCGGGTAATGACTTTAACGTACAAGCAAGTTGGGGACTAGATGAGAGCATCGTTCGCGCCTACTGCAGCATTGGAGTCAGACTTGGCAGTCGCTGCCAAGGAGTGCGTACTTGCTACAATGGAAGCCGCTCTCCTGGCGGTGGATCCTGTCGAAGCTGTGAAGCGTAGTCTGCGCCTGAAGGGGAACACCTTGCGGGTTGGCAAGACGGCCTACGACCTTGGCGCGTATGAGCACATCTACGTCGTGGGCGCTGGCAAAGCAAGCGCTGCTATGGCTCATGCTCTTGAGCAAGTCGTCGGGGAGCGCATCACTGCTGGTTGGATCAACGTCAAGGATGGCTATATGGCACCAACGCGCACGATCACGCTCCACGAGGCCGGCCATCCATTCCCTGACGCACGCGGCGTTGAGGGCAGCCGGCAAATCGTCTCTCTGCTGCACAAGGCAGGTCCAGCAGACCTGGTATTCTGTCTCATTTCAGGTGGCGGTTCTGCCCTGATGACCCTACCTGTGGAAGGCATCGCCCTCAGCGAGATCGAGCTTCTGACCCAGGCTCTGCTCCGCAGCGGAGCTACAATCAACGAAATCAATGCCATCCGCAAGCATCTTTCTCAGCTCAAGGGCGGATACCTCTCGCGGCTTACCTGCCCAGCGCAGGTCATCTCGCTCATTGTCTCTGACGTCATTGGCAGCCCTTTGGATGTCATCGCTTCAGGTCCAACGAGCCCTGATCCGACAACCTTTGCCCAGGCCTATGCTGTCCTACAGAAGTACAACCTGTTACGTGACGTGCCGCCCGCTATTACGCATCATCTGAAGCGGGGCATGGAAGGCCAGGTCCCTGAGACACCAAAGGCAGACGACGAAGCCTTTGCCCGCACGCAGAACGTGATCATTGCCAGCAACGAGCTTGCAGCTCAGGCAGCCCTGGAAAAAGCGTGCCAGTTTGGCCTGAACAGCCTGCTGCTTTCTACCTTCGTGGAGGGAGAGGCACGAGAGGTGGCCAAAGTCTTCGCCGCCACAGCAAAAGAGATTGTGAACTCGGGTCAGCCAGTTTCCCGTCCCGCCTGCATCGTTGCGGGAGGGGAGACCACCGTTACTGTACGCGGTCATGGACTGGGCGGCCGCAATCAGGAACTGGCCCTGGCTGCAGCTCCGCTTATCGCTGGCCTTGACAGCGTGGCTATCATTGCCCTGGCCACAGACGGCACAGATGGCCCAACTGATGCAGCGGGCGCGGTTAGCACTGGCCGCACTGCCAGTCGCGCCGCACAAAAAGGCCTATCCATGGCCAGCCATCTGGCTGACAATGATGCTTACCATTTCTTCCAGGCCCTCGGAGACTTGATCATCACTGGTCCTACAAACACCAATGTCAATGACCTGATCTTCGTCTTTGCCTTTTAGAGCCCATCGAAAAGGCAGCTGCCGGATAGCCTCTCATCACCGAGACACGGACAGCACAGAGAATTTCGAGAGATCTCCGTGACCTCTGTGCCTCTGTGGTGAATGACCTTAAATGCATGGCCGGATAGCCGGGCCCGTCGGGCGGTCGCCCGTCGCCCACAGGGCATGCAAAGCCAGGGCATGCAGAGCACGAACAGCGTGGGAGTCTGGCCTGCTATCTTGTGGGCAGGCACTTATTGGGTCCTGAGTACACAGGTAAAGAGAGGCATATCTATGCTCCGAACAAAGATCGTCTGTACTATCGGCCCCGCGAGCCGCTCGCCTGAGATGCTCAGACAAATGATCATCAGCGGCATGAACGTGGCGCGCCTGAACTTCTCTCACGGCACTCACGACTACCATGCCGAGAACGTGGCCAGAATTCGAGAGGCATCAGAGCAGGTCGGGAAACCAATAGCGATTCTTATGGACTTGCAGGGCCCCAAGTTACGCGTTGGGCAGATGGAAGGCGAGGGCGTACTGCTAAATGAGGACGAAGAGGTCATACTGACTACCAGGCCCGTGCTTGGCCACCATGGGGAGATTCCGGTGCAATTTGCTGGCCTCCCCCAACTCGTCAAGTCCGGCGACCCCATATTCATTGATGACGGCTTGTTAGAACTCGTGGTTCTCGAATCTTCGGAGACGGACATCAGGTGTAAAGTGATTACGGGGGGCTTGCTGCAAAGCAACAAGGGCATGAATTTGCCACACGCCCATACGAGCATCCCTGCCATCACGGAAAAAGATAAAGAGGATCTGCGCGTCGCCCTCGACCACCGGGCGGACTGGATCGCGCTCTCGTTCGTGCGCAATGCAGACGAAATGTTGACCCTGAAAGAACTCATCCGAGAGCAATCTGCCTTTGGACGTCCCACGCCAGTGATCGCCAAGATTGAAAAACCTGAGGCCATGCAGAACATTGATGCCATTATCGCAGCGGCAGATGGCATTATGGTCGCGCGCGGCGACCTAGCCATTGAAACCTCACCGGAAGAAGTCCCGCTAATGCAGAAACTCATTATCAGAAAATGCAATGAAGCCGGCGTGCCGGTGATCACCGCCACACAGATGCTCGACTCTATGATACGCAATCCACGACCCACGCGCGCCGAGGCTAGCGACGTCGCTAATGCAGTGTTTGACGGCAGTGACGCTCTCATGCTTTCTGGGGAAACAGCGATTGGCAAGTATCCCTTAGAAGCTTTGCGCACTATGGTTACAATCGCCGAGCGCACCGAGCCCGAGGTGCAGCGGACGGGCGGCCTTCCGCCCATACCACGCCCGAGGGCACCAAGTATTGCCGAAGCAGTGAGCCACGCCACGTGTGAGACGGCACGAGACCTGAATGCGGCAGCCATAATCACCCCCACTGTGTCCGGATACACTGCCCACATGATAGCTAAGTACCGGCCCCAAACGCTCATCATCGCCGTCACACCCAGCCCAATGGTACAAAGACAACTCTGTTTGCACTGGGGAATCTATCCCTTGCTGGCGAAGCGGACCGCCAATACCGATCAAATGATCGCCGACGCTATAGGCGCAGCAAAGGAACGTTCCTTTGTCAAGCCCGGCGACCTTGTTGTAGTCACGGCGGGAGCGGCAGGCAGCCCTCCAGGCACTACCAACCTGATCAAAGTACAGATTATTGAGCGCATCCTGGCCACGGGTACGGGCATCGGCGATCACGCTATCCATGGTCAGATTAGACTCATCGGCGATGTTCCACCGCACGCATCTGACATAGGTGCCTCCGATGTGTTAGTTGTGAAAAGCACATCGAGAGAATTCATCCCCCTGGCTCAAAGAGCAGCAGGCCTCGTGGTAATGGAAGGCGGGATGACTTCGCACGCGGCACTGATGGCGCTCGAGCTGGGCGTCACGGCGATAATCGGAGCACGGGATGCTTTGTCAGTGTTGAAGGACAGACAAGTGGTTACATTGGATCCCGTTCGCGGCATGATATACGAAGGACGGGTAAAGGTGTAGCTGGATATCCTCCCGCAGGTCTTGTTCTAGCAGAACCGAGTCCCTTCGCAAGAGTCTCTAGCAAAACCTAACCTGCGGGGGGTCATTCGAGGTTTGTAACCGCAGGCACAATTGCGATAGAATAAGGACGTGGAACAGCGTATAGAACAATGAAATGAGCCCATAATCAGGAGAGGCGAGTAGTGAACAAGAAGACTATAAGAGACATCAAAGTCGCAGGAAAGCGCGTGCTTGTGCGCGCCGACTTCAACGTGCCGTTGGATGAGGCCGGCCATATCACAGATGACATTCGCATTTGGGCTGCTTTGCCTACTATCAAGTACCTGCGTGATAAGGGAGCCGAGGTGGTTCTCTGCTCGCACTTGGGTCGGCCTAAGGGCAAGATAGTAGAAAGACTCAGGTTGACGCCAGTTGCCAGGCGACTGTCCGAACTTCTAGGAACCCACGTGCTGAAAGCCGACGATTGCGTGGGCAGCGATGTCGAGCGCGTGGTTGCGGCAATGAAGCCTGGTGACGTCCTCCTCCTCGAGAATCTGCGCTTCCACGGCGGGGAGAGGGCAAACGACCCCAGCTTT
Source organism: uncultured Anaerolineales bacterium (assembly GCA_964478075.1). Lineage (GTDB taxonomy): Bacteria > Chloroflexota > Anaerolineae > UBA2200 > UBA2200 > DAOUEX01. The sequence goes on from CAYZGO010000029.1 coordinate 6,244, forward strand.
GCTAAGCAGTTGGCAGCGCTCGCCGATATTTATGTCAACGATGCGTTCGGTACTGCGCACCGCGCCCATGCATCCACCGAAGGAGTGACCCACTTCCTGCCTGCCGTCGCCGGCTTTCTCATGGAACGCGAGCTCATATTCCTGGACAAAGCACTGGCCGAACCAGCGCGCCCCTTCGTAGCTATACTTGGCGGCGCCAAAGTCTCGGACAAGATAGGCGTCATTGAGAACCTGTTGCCCAAAGTGGATAGTCTTATTGTTGGTGGCGGTATAGCCAATACCTTCCTGAAAGCCGTGGGTTGTGAGGTAGGCGCATCACTGGTAGAGGATGATAAGCTCGAGCTGGCCAGGGATCTTCGGGAACGAGCCGCTAAGAAACTCGTGCTCCCGGTTGACGTCGTCATTGCGGATGCCTTTGCTGCTGATGCCAGGCACCGCACCGTCCCCGTGGGTCACGTTCCTGCGGACTGGCGTATTCTCGACATCGGTCCGCAGAGCGTGGAAAAGTTTGCTCAGGTATTGAAAAAGGCCAAGACAGTGGTCTGGAATGGGCCCATGGGAGTATTCGAGTTCCCCGCCTTTGCAGCAGGGACAGTGGCCATTGCCAAAGCCCTAGCCGAGACAGATGCGACAACCATCATCGGTGGAGGAGAGTCGGCTGCTGCTGTGCGACAAGCAGGCCTGAGCGAAGCGATGACCCATATTTCGACCGGTGGTGGAGCTTCGCTAGAGTTCCTAGAAGGCCGAGTTCTGCCTGGAGTAGCCGCGTTACAGGACAAATAGCACAGGCGGACTGATCGGGAACTGGCTCCGTCATAGCGGGCGGAGCCAGAAAGCACTTGAGGAGAAGAGGCGTGAAGAAGATTGGAGTATTAACAAGCGGCGGCGATGGGCCAGGTCTTAACCCCTGTATCCGAGCAGTGGTGCGCAAAGCGCTGCACTATGATATGGAAGTGATAGGCATCAAACGCGGATTCAGTGGTCTGATAGACCACGAAGTGATCGCTCTTGATTCGCGCTTGGTAGGCGGCGGTATTATTGGTCGAGGTGGCACGATGCTGGGCACGTCACGGTGCGCCGAGTTCCAGACCAGGAAAGGCCAACGCGAAGCGATACGCACGCTGAACGAAGAAGGTGTCGAAGGCCTGGTAATCATTGGTGGGGACGGATCATTACACGGCGCCAAGATCCTTCACGATGCGGGGGTAAAGGTAGTCGGTGTGCCTGCCAGTATTGACAACGATATATGTGGCACAGATATTGCCATTGGCGTAGATACTGCCCTGAATACGGTCATGGAGGCCATTGATCGCATCAAAGACACCGCTTCCTCTCACAACCGCGCTTTCCTGGTCGAGACAATGGGCCGTAACAGCGGATACCTGGCCTTGGTAGCGGGCATCATCGGTGGTGCGGAAATGGTGTGTATCCCAGAGGTTCCTTTCGAGTTAGACACAGTAACCAAGACATTGGTAGATGGCTATCTCCGTGGCAAGTCCCACTGCATCATCAGCGTCGCCGAGGGAGCACGCTACAACGCCAAAGCGATTGCTGAGTATCTCGAGTCACAGCGTGAGGAAACTGGTTTCGAAGTGCGTATGACGATCCTGGGTTACATACAGAGAGGAGGATCGCCCACAGCCTTCGACCGCCTGTTGGCTACTCGCCTGGGCGCCGCAGCGGTTGACATGCTTCACGAGGGCAAGAGTGGCATCGTGGTGGGGCTGATCGGCAGCAAGATCACCGCCACACCCCTGGCTGAGGTGGCAGCCAAGCGCAAAGAACTGGACCGCAATCTCTACGAATTGGGCGAGATTCTCGCCTTGTGAGGGCCGAAGGTAGCCCTTTTTGGCAATGCGTTGTCGGCTGGCGGGAGCATCCCTCCCCAGTCAGGGCGTTATCCGACAACATCGAGAGAGACACTAAGGAGTACTAATGACGGACCTGGACTTTATCCGCAAGCTGGTCATTCCCGCAGAGAGCAAAATCGTGTTTGTGGTAATGGATGGCATAGGCGGGCTGCCTATGCAGGAGGGTGGCCTGACCGAGCTAGAGGCGGCACACACCCCCAACCTGGATGCGCTTGCCGCGAAATCCATCTGCGGCTGCACAATCCCCGTCTCCCCTGGCATCACTCCGGGCAGTGGGCCCGGACACCTGGCTCTCTTCGGCTACGACCCGTGTCGCTACATCATAGGTCGTGGCGTGTTGGAAGCAATCGGCATAGACTTTGATCTGGAATCCAAGGACGTTGCTGGCCGGGGCAACTTTTGCTCCGTGGACGAAGAGGGCTGCGTCACCGACCGCCGGGCAGGTCGCATCTCCACAGAAAAGTGCATCGAGCTTGCAGCACTTTTGCGGGAGAATACCAAGCTGCCCGGAGCAAAGCTCTTCGTCGAGCCGGTAAAAGAACACCGCTTTGTGCTGGTGCTGCGCGGCGATGGCCTGGCAGGCGACCTGACCGAGTCGGACCCACAACAACTGGGCGTACCGCCTTTCCTCATCCGCCCCTTGCAGAACGCAAAGGAACCAACGGCATCCCAGAAGACAGCAGATCTGGTCAATAGCTTCATCGCTCAGGCCCGCAAGCTGTTGGCAAACCAGAGTCCTGCCAACATGGTTCTGCTGCGCGGCCTGGACAAGCGCCCGGTGATCCCCAGTGTGAAAGACGTCTTTGGCCTGCGTGCAGCAGCTATTGCAGTGTATCCAATGTACCGGGGATTGGCCAAGCTCGTTGGCATGACTGCCCTGCCCAATAGCCACGACCTGGCTGATGAGTTCAGTGCCCTGGAGCAGGCCTGGCCAGACTACGACTTTTTCTACTTGCACGTCAAATGGACAGACAGCGCGGGCGAGGACGGCGATTTCGCGCGCAAAGTCGCTGTTATTGAGGAAGTGGATGCATACATCCCTCGTCTAATGAGCTTACAGCCCGACGTGGTAGTAGTCACAGGCGACCATTCCACGCCTGCCTTGCTGAAATCCCATAGCTGGCATCCCGTGCCGACGATGCTCTACTCTCGCTATTGTCGCTGCGATGGAGCCCAGGAGTACTCAGAGCGCGCTTGTGTCCACGGGGCTCTGGGGAACTTTGCTGCTGTCGAATTGATGCCGCTCGCTCTGGCTAACGCCTTGCGCCTGACCAAGTTCGGCGCGTAAGAAGGAGAGTTGCTACGCTGGGATCTCACGTACTACCAATCGGCAAACTCGACCTGGACTTGATGTCCAACCTGCTCAAGCTTCAAGGGTGGCCCGATGAACGGGTTGTGCTCGGACCCCAGGTGGGTGAAGACGCTGCCGTGATTGATTTCGGCGACAGATACCTGGTGGCCAAGACAGACCCTATCACGTTCGTCACGAACGAAATTGGTTGGTACTTGGTGCAGGTTAACGCCAATGATCTGGCAACGACGGGTGCTGTGCCCCGTTGGCTCCTGGTGACATTGCTCCTGCCAGAGAAGAAAACCACGCCGCAACTGGTCAGAATGATCGTTGCGCAAATTGATGCTGCATGCCAGGACCTGCACATCGCGGTGGTTGGCGGGCACACGGAGATAACTTACGGCCTGGACCGACCCATTGCCATCGGCCACATGCTGGGAGAAGTCGCCAAAGACAGACTGGTCACTACAGGCGGGGCCCGTATTGGTGATGACCTCGTGCTGGCAAAGGGAATTGCTATCGAGGGTACCTCAATCATCGCCCGGGTTAAGAGCGAAGAACTACGACAACGTGGCTACGCCCAAGATGTCATCGCTCGTGCTCAAAACTACCTCTACGATCCCGGTATCAGCATAGTGCATGAAGCGAGGCTGGCAGTGGAGTCCGTTGCTGTCCACGCCATGCACGACCCCACGGAGGGCGGCCTAGCCACTGGCCTGCACGAACTCGCTGAAGCCGCAAACGTGGGGGTCTGGCTAGATCAAGATGCAATTCCTGTTTGGCCAGAGTGCACATCGCTGTGCGCAGAGTTTGGCCTGAACCCGCTGGGCACCATTGCCTCGGGCGCGTTGCTCATTGCTGTTCCTCACGAGCAGACTTCTACCCTGCTTTCATGCTATCAGAAGGCCAACGTGACCTGTGCCTTGATCGGGCGTGTCACAGCCGCCAGCGAGGGACTAAAGTTGAAAAGCGGGACAAGCATTATTGCCCTGCCCCGCTTTGACCAGGACGAGATTACCAAGCTCTTCTAGCCGCGCTTCTTCCAGGCGGCCAACAGCTTCCTTGCCATGGCCTCCTCCTCAGAAGCGGTGCGCACCTTGCCGTCAAGACGCGCATTGAGCAGCTTGCCCAGGATTTGCCGATAGGCCGGCCCTGGCGGCAAGCCTTGCTTCTTGAAAAAGTCGCCCCTGATGTGAGGCCGCACCCAGCGCAGCCGATGCAGGTATAGAACAACGTTGTCACGAGCAACGGGCGAATCCAACGCGATAGAAAAGGCCACGATAGCCCGCGATGAATAGCCATGCAACAACCTGTAGACGCGACTTGGCTTCAAGTTCGGTCTGGCCAGCCGCCAGGCCAGAGCACGTAGCTCCCTGACCTCCCGCAGATACTTCGCAACTTCCTGCCTGAACCTTAGCCTCTCCAGGAAACGGTCAAGTTGCGGCCTCGTCAGCCGGTACGTTAGGAGGGCAAGGAGCAAGTATTTCTTCTCAACGGCAGAGGCAACTCTAATACGACTCTCTTGATCCTTCTCAGCATCCTCTTTCACGCCCGCTTCCTCGCGCTCCACTAGGAGCCTCACACCTTGGAACTTTTCTTCCAGCCACTCATTGTAGCGCAAACCCGCCTCAAGACGCCGAAGCACGCCTAGTTCCGCCAGGCGCTCAATAATAGCTTCGGGTGCCTGTTCAGCGAGTATTGACTCCAATTCATGGCGCACTCGCTCACCTGTGACCCGATCGAGCAGGCCTAGCGCATCATCTATGAGCTCGGCTGTACGTGTCTCGATGGCAAATCCGAGACGCTGTTCCAGGCGTACTCCACGAAGGATGCGCGTGGGATCCTCAACGAAGCTCAGGTTGTGCAACACACGGACCAGCTTGTCGTGCAGGTCTTTCTCCCCTCCATAGAAATCCAGCAGCTCACCATAGCGGTCTCGGTCCAAGCAGATGGCCATTGTATTTATGGTGAAATCACGCCGATATAGGTCCTGCTTGATCGAACTGCGTTCCACTTCTGGCAGCGCCGTGGGGTGCTCATAGAACTCGGTGCGCGCGGTGACGAAATCAAGTGACGACGGCAGGTTGGTACCGGCAGTGCCATCCAGAATGAGCTTGGCTGTGCCAAAGCGACTGTGACTGCGCACCCTGCCTTTCAAGTGTTTAGCCAGTTCCTTCGTCAGTGCAATGGCGTCGCCCTCCACCACCAAATCCAGGTCGAGCGTGGGCATGCCCAGGAGCAAATCACGCACAAATCCACCCACCACGTACAGCGAATAGCCCATCTTGTTAGCTGTATCCCGTGCCTGCAACAAGGTGTCCAGCAATGGCGCCGGCAGAGCCTGGCGGAGCAGGCCTTGAATCTCACGGCGGCGCAAGGGGCGTGTGTGAGCGCCCCATAATTTGATCAGGTCCGTGCGCGTAACGATTCCCAGCACACGGCCATCTTCCACAACAGGCACCTGTCCGACTGCATAGTCCGTCATGATCCGCTGCACCGTCGCCACACTGTCTGAGGGAGAAACAGCCATGTCGCCGGTGTGCATGTACGAACGCACGGTAGCCTTGTCCAGGCGGTGATGCAGCGCACGATCGATTTCTCGTCGCGTCAAGACTCCTACCAACTGACCATTTTCCACAACAGGAAACCCCTCGTGCCCGTAGCGCTGCACCAAGGCCTCCGCAGCGGACAGTGACATGTCCGCCTGTAAGGTATGCACACCATACGACATGATCTGTCTGACGGTTACGGCTGGTTTCACGTGTTCTCCCAAGGACGCTATCAGCCGCTCGCGCACCTGTTCCAGGTCGGCGCCTTGGATAAGCGCAGCCGCAGCCGCAGCGTGACCACCACCGCCAAAGGCGCGCGCAACGTCTCCAACGTCAATGGCCTTGCTGGAACTTCGGGCAATCAATTGGATCTGATCCTTAAACGCAAAAAGGAGAAAAGATGCATCCGGGTCAAACACATCGCCCAACTTGTGCGCCAGGGTGGACAGTTCCTCCAAGTACTCGTCCAGCCGAACTGTGGCAACCAGAATAGCCTGATCGTGCAAGTAGTGCCATTCGACGTGTTTCATCAGTTGATCGTAGATAGCCTGATAGCGTTCATCAAGAGGATGCCGCAGGAAATCGTTGGCTACCGCAAGACTCGCTTCCTGCTCCAACAGCCAGGCTGCGCTGCGCAGATCTCGCGCAGTAGTCGTGGAATAGGACAGCGAGCCGGTATCTTCGTAGATCCCCAGCAGGAGCAACGTGGCTTCCAGCGGAGTGAGAGAGATGCGAAGCTCACGAAGCTGCTCTACCAGCAAGGAAGTGACTGCGCCTATTTCATCAACGGTGTAAGTAATACCTGGCTTGGGCTTGCCACGCAATGGATGGTGGTCAATGACATATAGGCTAGTTCGTGCACCCATGCCTCTAATGGATGCCACTGATTGCGTATCTACAATGATGGCCTCGCTAACACGGCGTCGGGGCAGGTCATCGGGAGCTACGAACGGCAACTGATCACCGTACAAGGCCAGGAAGCGGCGCACTTCGCGGTTCAGATGCCGTGACAGAACGGGAGTCGCTCCCGCATATAGCTTCGATGCAGCCAATTGCGCAGCCAAAGCATCAAAGTCTGTGTTCTCGTGGGTCAGTATGATTTTCAAGGCAACCCCTCGATTTTCTCCCTTACCCTATGAACAATCTCGCTTCAGCCTCCTGATGCGAAGGCTTCTCAACCAGTTATCTCGACCTAATTATGGCACAACAACGCTGTATTGTCAACGCGAACTAGAGTAGCGGCAAGGCATTCCCTGGCATGGTTCACTCCACTCAAAGGTCCGCCAAATATGTGTCGTTTGCACGAGAGCATCTATCGGATGAAATGCCTTGCCCCTACGTCTTTGACTGGGCTGACGACTTGGGCTATAATGTACGAGGGAGGACGTTGCCAGTGCATCTCCGGGAAAAGATTGGCTCAGCATGGAAATGGCTCTACCCAGGCATGGGCGTGAAGCGCTGGTTGGCCCTACTGGCCGCAGGCCTCTTGTTGCTGAGCATCGGAGTCAGCTTTTTCTACGTTCGAATCTACCGTGCATTCGAGTTTTCGGGCATCGCGTCACCCATCGTATACAGCCTGACACTGCAGTTTCTGCCGCACTGGTTGCGTGGGCTTTTGCTGGGATTCGCAGGCATTGCCTGTGTAGCCTTGGCAGTCTTTCGCTTGAGCAACTCATTGGTGTCGGCCTTCGTCAAACCAGCTACAGAGAGCGTCGTAGACGTCGTTTACCGTCGCCGCATGCGCAAGCGGGGCCCAAAGATCGTGGCCATTGGCGGCGGCACGGGCCTTTCCACGCTGCTGCGCGGCTTGAAGGATCGCACCGATAACCTCACTGCAATTGTGACTGTCGCCGACGACGGGGGCAGTTCCGGGCGCTTGCGCAGGGAACTGGGACTCCTGCCTCCAGGCGACTTCCGCAACTGCATAGCTGCCCTGGCTGAAGTCGAACCGCTGATGACGCAGCTCTTTCAATACCGCTTTGGCGAGGGTCTGGGGCTGAATGGGCACAGTTTTGGCAACTTGTTCATTGCTGCCATGGCCGGCGTAACCGGGGACTTTGGGCAGGCGATTCGCAAGTCGAGCAAGGTACTTGCCGTGCGTGGCCGCATCCTTCCCTCCACAATGCAGAATGTAACGCTATGCGCAGAACTGGCGGAAGACAAAAACAGTAACAATGTGCAACATCAAGTGCGGGGAGAATCCAGCATTCCCAAGGCTGGGGCGCCCATCGAGCGCGTGTTCTTGCAGCCTGACGATGTGCGGGGATATGGCGAAGCTGTGCAGGCCCTCCTGGACGCAGATCTAATTGTAGTAGGCCCTGGCAGTTTGTACACCAGCATTTTGCCCAACTTGCTGGTCAAGGACATCACTGCGGCACTTCGAGCCTCTGACGCTCTAAAGATCTACGTCTGTAACCTGGCCACCCAGGCAGGCGAGACAGATGGCTATGATGCGGCTGACCATGTGCGAGCCCTGCACAACCACCTGGGAGAGAGCATTTTTGACTACGTTCTGGTGAACGACAACATGGAGGTGCAAAAGCCAGCGAATTGGAATGCAGAAATGGTCAAGCCCACAGCGGACGATACATATCGTCCCTGGGCTGCGGATTTGGTGGATCCAGAAACACCCTGGCGGCATGACCCCAGGAAACTGGCCAAGAGCATCATGGGCATCTATGCAAGCCATCAGAGACGCAATCGAACCCAGGTATGAAGAACTTGTTGATCAAGCTGGGGATATACCGGCCCAAAATCAGCACTGAGACATTGGCACAACACTCCACCGCCGCCCGGCTGGTGAGACTACTTAAAACGGAGAGGAGCAAATGACAATCAGAGTCGGAATCAATGGTTTTGGCCGCATTGGACGGCAATCTTTCAAGGCCATGCTCGATTACTATCCGGACGACATCAAAGTCGTGGCCGTGAACGATCTGTTCGACGCCAACATGAACGCACACCTGCTTAGACACGACTCCAACTATGGTGCCTTCACAGGCACAGTTGAGGTAGTGGGTGACAACCTGCGCGTTAACGGCAAGGAGGTCCGAGTCTTTGCACAGCGAGATCCAGCAAAGTTGCCTTGGGGTGACCTGGATGTGGACATCGTCGTCGAGTCAACCGGTGTCTTCCGCACAAAGGAAAAGGCAATAGCACACATCAATGGCGGAGCCAAGAAGGTCATTATCAGCGCACCGGCCAAGAATGAGGACATCTCGATCGTGCTTGGCGTCAACGAAGACATGTATGACCCCGCGAAGCACCACGTGATCTCAAACGTTTCCTGCACGACCAATTGCCTTGCTCCCGCGGCAAAAGTCTTGCTTGACAGCTTTGGCATCGTACGTGGTCTGATGACGACCATTCACTCCTATACTACTGGCCAGCGTACTCTGGATCTAGCACACAAGGACTTGCGGCGAGCGCGCGCTGCTGCCCTCAACATCATACCCACCACCACCGGAGCGGCCAAAGCGTTGGCCCTGATCATACCTGAACTGAAGGGCAAATTTGACGGATTTGCGCTCCGCATACCCACGCCGACTGTCTCTGTCGTGGACTTTGTCGCTGAGGTAAAGACGAAGACCTCCGTTGAGAAAGTCAACGAGGCTTTCAAGAAAGCAGCCGAAGGGAAGCTCAAGGGCATTCTGGGGATCAGCATGGAGCCATTGGTCTCCATGGACTACAAGGGTGACACCCGCTCGTCCATCATAGACGGGCTGTCCACAATGGTCATCAGCGACACCCTGGTGAAAGTGCTTGCCTGGTACGACAATGAGTGGGGTTATGCTTGTCGCATCGCCGATCTGGTCCACTACATCGGCATCAAGATCTGAAATCTCGGCAACTGACCAGCGCTAAAGAGGGGATGGGAGAAGGACTATCCTGTTCCCTCTTTGTCTTAGCGTGACAGGAATCGTGAACAGAGGAGATAGCAGGGACATGCGCAGGATAGCCATGCTCAGCGTTCACACTTGTCCAATGGCGGCCTTGGGAGGCAAGGAGACCGGCGGCATGAACGTCTACGTGCGGGAGCTGAGCCGCGAGTTGGGTGTCCAAGGCTTGATCGTGGACATTTACACCCGGTCGCAGGATCTCGCACATGGGCATGTGCGCCACTTGTGGCCCAATGTACGGGTGATCCATCTACCTGCCGGGCCGGAAAAACCCTACAACAAGAATCTGGTCTATAACCACCTGCCGCAGTTTGTGGCTGGGCTGCGCAGATTTGCTGCTGCCGAGGGCATTTCATATGACCTGGTGCACAGCCACTACTGGCTATCTGGCTGGGTGGCGCGTGAGTTAGCTCGTGAGCGTCGGCTGCCCACGGCCCACATGTTTCACACCTTAGGGCTCATGAAAAACTCTGTGGCTCGCAGCGAGGCGGAGAAAGAGCCCAGCAGTCGCATTCAGGTTGAGCATGAGATCATGGATTCTGCTAACAAGATTGTGGCCGCCAGCCCCTTGGACAAAGCGCAAATGGTAGAGCTGTACGGCGCCGACCCCCACAAGATCGTGGTAATATCCCCTGGTGTGGACCTAGACTTGTTCCACCCTATTCCTCATGACGAAGCCATGGCGGCCATTGGGGTGGATCTGCCCAGTCATCAGCGCCTTGTCCTCTTCGTTGGACGACTCGATCCTCTGAAAGGGTTGGATACACTCTTGCGCGCCATGTGCAAGTTGAGAGAGCTTGAGCCTGAGCTATCCAGGAACCTATGCCTCGCCGTTATTGGCGGTGACTCAGCCGATGACGGCTCCGACTGGACTGACGAACTAGAATGTCTAGACAAGCTGAAGAACGAGGTCGGCATTGGTGACCTGGTCACTTTTCTCGGCTCTCGGAACCAGAACATCTTGCCTTACTACTATTCTGCCGCAGAAGTTTGCATAGTGCCTTCTCACTACGAATCCTTCGGCCTGGTGGCACTGGAAGCAATGGCCTGCGCCACGCCGGTGATTGCTTCGCGCCTTGGAGGACTACAGCACACCATCGAGGATAGTGTAACAGGCTTCCTTGTGCCTGCCGGAGAGCCGGATGCCCTGGCAGAGAAACTGAAGTGGATTCTGTGCGATCGAGACCTGCGCGATCGGCTGGCCGCAAACTGCCACCACAGGGCGCAGGCCTATACCTGGCAGTCTGTAGCCGATCGCATAGTCAGCCTTTACGAGGAACTATGGCAACAAGAACCGTAGGAGGAACTCGGGACGAGCCAGGCACACGCATGGTCATCACAGCCCACCCTGATGACGCGGAGTTCACCGTAGCTGGAACTGTAGGCCGATGGATCAAAGAGGGTTCGCACGTTGTATACGTCATCTGCACCGACGGCAGCCGCGGTAGTAATGACCCCCAGATGCCACCAACACGCATGAAGGTCATCCGGCAGGCGGAACAGCACGAGGCAGCTCGCATAGTGGGGGTACAAACGGTTGTCTTTCTTGATTACCAGGATGGCACGCTTCAGCCTACGTTGGAGCTGCGGCGCGATCTAACAAGGGTTGTCCGCCGCCACAAGCCAGACATCGTCATCTGCCAAGACCCAACAGCGCGCTTCTACGGCAACAACTACGTCAATCATCCCGACCATCGGGCGGCAGGCGAGGCAGCACTCTACGCTGTCTTCCCCTCCGCTGGCACGCGTTTTGTGTTCCCCGAGTTGCTCGAAGAAGGACTCGAACCGCATCAGGTCCGCGAAATATACCTGTATGGATCGCCGGACCCAAATATCTGGGTTGACATCAGCGAAACGATTGACCTCAAGATCGCTGCGCTCAAGGCACATTGCAGCCAGGTCAATCCAGACCACGTTGACACAATGCTGAGAACCTGGAACGGTGAAGCGGGACGGCGGCATGGCGTGCCCTACGCTGAGGAGTTCAAGAGGATGATTCTGGCCTGGGAGATGTAGTAAGCGGGCACAACGGAACACCTCGTCGTGCCGCGAACCGGACCTCAGCCTCGCGCATCACTTCTTGTCGCTACGAGCAAAGAATGGTAATAGCAATAGGCTCAAGGCTGACGCGAGACTCGCAGCTCCTGTCCGTGCCATCACTTTGGCCTTATCAACCCACTCGCGAAGAGGAATGAACTGCCAGGATACCAGTTCGAGCTGGGGCATCTTCTCCGCAACCCCGTAGTGCACAATGGATGAGGCCCAGCTCAATCCCGCACCAAAGCTTAACAACAGGATATTGTCTCCATCCTTGATACGGCCTTGCTCAAAGGCCTCACAGAGTGCAATCGCTACAGAAGCTGAGGACGTGTTCGCGTAGCGGTCTACGTTGACAAAAACCTTCTCCATAGGGAATCCCAGGCTGTTACTGATCCACTCCATAAAACGCTGCGTTGACTGCTGTGGTATGACCAAGGCGATGTCTTTCTTCGATAGGCCGCTCTCGGCTAGAGCCTTGCGTGTAGCAGGCCCGACTACGCGCGCTGCGAAATTGAGAACGCGCCGTCCATCCAGGTGTATGTATTTCAAGCTATCGTCTAGAGGCTCTCCCGTAAACGGGTACTTGCTCCCTCCACCATAGTAGATGAGTGACTCATAGTCAGCCCCCTTGGTGCCCATAGCAAAGGAGAGCACCCCGGTTGGCTGGTCAGCGGACTCCAGGACAACAGCGGCTGCCCCATCGCCAAACAGAACGCACGTACGTCGATCGCTCCAATCCACAAAGTGTGAAGTGACCTCTGCACCAATTACAAGTACACGCCGGTAGGCCCCAGAGGCAATGAACTGACTACCCACTGCCAGGCCATACACAAAGCCAGGACAGCCCGCACGCAGATCGAAAGCCGCAGCTCGTGAGGCTCCCAACTGATGTTGTACCAGCGGTGCTGCTCCAGGTAAATGATAGTCTGGAGAATGAGTAGCCACAATGATTAGATCAATGTCTGTAGCCCTGAGCTCAGCCACAGAGAGCGCAGAGCGGGCAGCAGCCACCGCCATTGAGACCGTCGTTTCCCCTGCTTCCACCACTCTGCGTTCGCGGATTCCCGTGTGGCTAACAATCCACTCGTCGGTGGTATCCACCATTTTCTCGATGTCGTGGTTAGTCACCACTTTCGCCGGCAGGTACTTGCCCCAACCAACTATTTGAGCGTGCTTGGTCACATTCTCTCCCCCTCGACGCCGAAATATGAAAGGACGGGCAGCACGGTAGCCCCCTCGCTGCCCGTCCCCTGAAAACAGCAAAGCCAATAGTATGGCGAAATTCAAGCTCTACCAGTCAGGCAGTCTCCCGATTCACAATCTCCAGAGCAGCCTACGTCTGGACCTGGCCGACGCGTTGCGAGCGCGTCTGGATATGCGTGCGGAGCAAATAGGCAATGCCCCCGGCCACGGCCATGGCTGAGCCGATGGCTGCACCAATGATCAACTCCCTGCGAGGAGAAGGTGGTGCAACGAGCATGTCCCTGCTCACTCGCTGGTGCGCCATGTCGGTCAAATCAAGCCCGAGCTTTCGCTTGTAGGCTGGTGCTGGCTTCACAGGCGCCAGCGCGTCTTTGACTCGCTCAGCCAATCTGAGTAGTGAAAAGAGTTCCTGCCTCTGGCTGGGATACATCTGCAAATACTCTGTATCATGCGTTGCGCCGCTGTTAAGCTGGTCAGCGTGTGCCGCCAGCAACTCTATCAAATCCTCGTGTTCCATAATCATCTCAGCTACTCTCATTCCTCTATAGCTCCTTGCGTAACGCCAGTAGAGTGCGATGATAAAGCGACTTGATAGCTCCTTCAGTACGCCCCAAGATCTGTCCAATTTCCGCGTTCGTCAGCCCTTCGCTGAACTTGAGAATCAGCAATCGCTGGCGCTCTGCAGGGAGTCGGCGAATAGCGTCAAGCAAGGTCCTTTCCTCTTCCCGAGCCTGGGTCAAATCCTCCAGCTTTGCGTCATCCCTGCCATGCACTGGCAGTGCATCTAAGGACACCACTCGATGTCTGTGCCGATCGCGGTGCCAATTAGCAACCGCATTGTGTGCGATACGGTACAACCAGGCCGAGAATGGGACTCCTCGGAACGTATAGCGTTCAAGGTTCACAAAGGCCTTGAGAAAGGTTCGCGCCGTCAAGTCCTCCGCATCGGAATGGTTGCCAGTGCGCTGGTAGATGTAGTTGTACATCCTGTCCACGTACATCTCGTACAGAGCGGCGAAAGCCAAAGGGTCGTTCTGCGCACGCTCTACAAGGAGACGCTCTTGTTCCCTCATCTCTCCTGTCCGTGAGGTGTGCGTCACGCCGACCGGCAGCCATCCCGACCATAGAAACACTCCTAGCTGGGAATGGTTACGGCAGCACGCACACTGTGTAGGGGGACGTACGTACAGTCCCGTGGGCGACCCGTGCATTCTAACACCTCGCCCCCTACCTGTCAAACATGACAACTGAGAGGATGATACCATGAAAGGCGCCGGCAGCCACAGCTTGCATGGTATCACCCTTCGCTGCGCGTTAGATTTGACAAGCACCAGCCAGTATGATATAATCGCTCCGGTTTGTGATTGTTTTCACAGAGTCTGTAGCTATCTGTCAGCCTCAGGACGACGCGAAGTAATCCAGACAATCCACCGTCCCTGAATCACTATGAGGTGAACATAGATGACCTTGTCGGAGGTGCTATCCGTCATCGAAGGAAAGGTGATTTCACCTGACGTGGACCTCTCGCAAGAAATCTCCATGGCCTGTGGAGCCGACTTGATGAGCGACGTCCTGGCTTTCACGCATTCTGGCACCCTTCTTTTGACTGGCCTGACGAATCCACACGTTATTCGCACCGCTGAAATGGCGGGCATCGTTGCTATCGTTTTCGTGCGTGGCAAGCTGCCCTCTACCGAGACGATCACCTTAGCCCAGGCGAAGGGCATCCCGCTTCTCGCCTCCAAATACACGATGTATGAAACCTGCGGCCGCCTGTACCAGACTGGACTCCCCGGTTGTGGCCTGTTCAAGCTGACGGCAGAGAGTTGGCTTGATAATCTCCCTTCATCTGGCGACCCATCAACCTGATCCGCGTCGCGTTAGTTTCCTGGGCAAGAGAACGAATCCCAAGATGGTCACGAAAGGGCAGGCCGACAAAGCGGCAGCGATATCCCGGGCACCCCTGGAGGTAACCAAGCTCCAGGAACTGGTGTACGAATTGAAGGTTGAGCAGGTCATGACTCGAAAAGTCATTACTGTCTCTCCCGATGATTCGATGCGCCACTTGAAGGAGGTGCTGCGCGTCAACCGTATCTCTGGCGCGCCAGTGCTGCACGATGGCGAACTCGTTGGCATCATCACTATTGAGGACTTGATCAAGACCTTGGAGCTGGGTGAAATAGATGCCAGCGTGGGTAAGAAAATGACCACCGAGACCCAGACGGTGTTCGCCGACGAGACTGCCATCCAGGCGGTCAACAAATTCGCCCACTTTCGCTTTGGCCGGTTGCCAGTAGTCAACCGCCAAGGGAAGCTGGTGGGGATTCTGACCCAAGGCGACATCGTTCGTGGACTCCTTCGCCAACTGGAGGTTGACTACCACGAAGAGGAGATACACCGCTACCGGGCCAGTCACATCTTCGAGGACATTGTTTCTGACCAAACGGGCCTTATTCTGCGCTACAAGGTGCAGGCACAGGATTTCGTACACTGCGGAGAGGCGGCCAGCAACCTGAAGCGTGCTCTGGAAAGACTGGGGGCCAAGCCGGCTGCAGTGCGCCGCATCGCTGTGGCAAGCTACGAGGCCGAAACGAACCTGGTACTTCACACTACCAAGGGTGGGGAGATCATTGCGGAAGTCCACCCCGAAAAGATCAGGATTGTGGCTGTGGACAATGGCCCCGGTATTCCCGACACCGAACAGGCGATGCAACCGGGTTATTCTACCGCTTCAGATTGGATCCGTGAACTGGGTTTTGGCGCGGGAATGGGTCTGAACAACATTCAAGCCTGTGCCGATGAAATGCATCTGGAGTCAAAGGTTGGAGTGGGGACCCGCTTGGAGATTGTCATCAAGCTGTGACGTTGTGTGCTACTGTGAGAGGGTGTAATGACACTGGGTGAAGTTGCAAACAGGCTATCTCTTTCCGTACAGACTGCAGGTGAGAAATTGGAGACCGAAGTAACAGGCGGCTATGCCTCAGATCTCCTGAGTTGCGTCATGGCCAAAGCGCGCAAGGGCAATGTATGGGTTACTCTGCAGTGCCATCCCAACATCGTTGCTGTCGCAGTGCTTCTAGAGTTGGCCGGCGTGATTGTTACACAGGGCATGTCTCCGGATGCTGCCACCCTGCAGAAAGCAGATGAGGAGGGAATCCCCCTACTGACAACTGCACACACGACGTTCACTGTCGTGGGGCAACTGACTCAGCTAGGAATACAGGGTACAGAATAGACAGCTATTGGAGAATAGAACGCTGCATTTGAGACCTTACCTGGCTGATTTACACGTGCACACTGTGTTATCCCCTTGTGCTGAGGTGGAAATGATACCACCTTTGATTGTCAAGCACGCAAGAGGGTTGGCCCTGGGGATAATCGCTGTTACAGATCACAACTCGGCAGAGAACGTCGCAGCAGTCATCGAAGCAGCCCGAGGGTTCGATCTGACTGTGCTGCCAGGCATGGAAGTTCAGACCAGAGAAGAGGTTCACCTACTCTGTCTGTTCGACACAGTGGAACAGGCTCTGGATTGGCAAGCGGTGGTATACGCTCACCTGCCGCGGCTGAAGAACAAAGCAGAGGTCTTTGGCGCTCAATTCGTGGTTGATGCTACTGGTGACTTTATACGTTACAATGACAGGCTATTGCTGACCTCTACTTCTCTCTCCGTGGAGGAAGTAGCCACCTGTGTGGAGAAGAGAAGAGGGCTGTGCATAGCGGCACATGTAGACCGCCCGTCTTTTAGCTTGTTGGCGAACTTGGGGTTCGTTCCTCAAGGCGCCAACTTTGCTGCTATGGAAATAACGCGCAATACAACTGTGGACGAGATGCGGCGCCAACATCCCTCACTTTGCGAGTACCCATTTATCCGTTCTGGCGATGCTCATCGCCTCAGTGAGATGAGCAACAACACAGTGCTGACAATCGAGCAACCAACCATCACCGAGATCTCCATGGCCTTTCGCCGTCAAGGGGGTCGAAAAGTGAAGGTGCTGGCCGATTAACATCACTCTAGGGAGGACACAGCGACGTGACTGAAGAGACCTTGGACCTAAGTCCCCTGGAACCGGTATTCGAGGAATTTCAAGACCAAAAGGGGACATTGATCCCAGTGCTACAACGTGCACAGGATATCTATGGTTACCTGCCGGCTGAGGTGCTGGAGACAATTTCCAAACGCATGGGGGTGCCACTGAGCAAAGTATACGGTGTGGTGACTTTCTATGCGCAGTTCTATCTGACACGTCGCGGTAGACACATCGTCCGGCAATGCGACGGCACCGCATGCCACGTACGAGGTGCGGCCAAGATTATTAGGACCGTGGAGCAGGAGTTGGGCATCAAGGCAGGAGAGACAACCCCGGATTACAGAATCACGTACGAGGTCGTTTACTGCCTGGGCTCTTGCGGCCTGTCGCCTACGGCCATGGTTGACGGCGAAGTCGTTGGGCGGCTGATACCAGAGAAGATGCTTGAAATCGTGAGATCGTTGGATTAATGCGTGAACTATCCTTGCATATCCTCGATGCGCTTGAAAACTCGATAGAGGCTGGCGCGACGCGCATCGAGTTATTCATCGAGGAGGATCTGAAAAAGGACACTCTTGAAATCACCATTAAGGACAATGGGCGCGGAATGAGTGAGGGATTTGCCCGGCGGGTGCTGGATCCCTTTGTTACTACGCGAACCACCCGACACGTTGGCTTGGGATTGCCGCTCTTCGCGGCCGCAGCTCAACGGTGCAACGGTGGCCTCTGGATGCAATCCGAACCGGGAGTGGGAACGACAGTAACGGCCACGTTCCAGCACAGCCACATTGATCGTGCACCGCTGGGTGACATGGCTACAAGCTTGATGGCCGTGATCCTATCCAAGCGCCCGGTAGATATTCACTACAAACACAGCGTGAATGGCCGGACTTTCGAATTGGATACAGCGGAGATACGACGTCAATTGGGTACTGTTCCTCTCTCTCACCCACGGGTAAGACAATGGCTGGAATCCGTGCTGGCTGAGGGGTTGGCAAGCCTGCAAAGGCACGCCCCTTAGCCGATGCTTCAAGTAGCGGGACCCTATTCATAGAGAAGGGAGATTTACCAATGCCGAGGCTGAAGACTATTGAAGATCTAAAGAAGCTGCGCGAGGAGGCGCAAAGAGACATCAAGGTGCGCTTGGAAACTGGTACCACAATCACTGTAGGCATGGGTACCTGTGGCATTGCAGCAGGTGCACGCGAGACCATGCATGCCATTCTCGAAGAGCTCAAAAAACGCGAGATTGACGCCCACGTGACCACCGTTGGCTGTATTGGCATGTGCGTCAAAGAGCCGTTGGTGGACATTGAGCAGGCAGGCAAGCCACGCATCACGTACGGGAATGTGATGCCTGACATGGTGCCCAGGCTCATCGAAGAGCACCTGATAAATGGCCATGTTGTGGAAGAGTGGGTAGTGGGTCGACTGTCTACCAAACAATAAGAAAGACATCACAACACCTCGGGAGGAATTCAATGGCAGAACCTTTATACCGAGCCAACGTTCTTGTTTGCCGTGGTACGGGCTGTACGGCGTCCAAATCCCCAGCAGTCTTTGACGCTTTTGCTAAGGAGATTGAGCGAAGGGGCCTGTCAGATGAAGTGAGACTCGTGCAGACTGGGTGTCGAGGCTTCTGTGTTCTAGGCCCCATTGTCATCGTCTATCCAGAAGGCATTTTCTATTGCCTGGTGCAGGCCTCGGATGTGCCGGAGATCGTTGAGGAGACACTGATCAAGGGTAGAGTGGTTCCCCGGCTCACCTACAAAGAGCCAGTTTCCCATCAAGCTGTGCCTTTCTACAAGGATGTCCCTTTCTACAGCAAGCAACTGCGTATCACACTGCGTAACTGCGGTCTCATCAATCCAGAGAGCATAGAGGAGTACATCGCCCGAGATGGCTATGCAGCGCTGAGCCAGGCACTGTCAGAGATGACGCCGGACCAGGTCATAGAGGAGGTCAAACGCTCTGGCCTGCGGGGGCGCGGAGGAGCTGGCTTCCTAACCGGCCTAAAGTGGGAGTTCTGTCGCAAAGCGCCCGGAGACACCAAACACCTCATCTGTAACGCTGACGAAGGCGATCCGGGTGCCTTCATGGATCGCAGCATCTCGGAGGGAGATCCGCACAGTATCATCGAAGGAATGATCATTGCCAGCTACGCTATCGGTGCGCACAACGGTTACATCTATTGCCGCGCTGAGTATCCCCTGGCCATCAAGCGTCTAAAACTCGCTATTGGACAGTGTCATGACTATGGACTACTTGGCGATAACATCCTGGGTAGTGGACATAGTTTCCACCTCATAATCAAGGAAGGCGCAGGCGCTTTTGTCTGTGGGGAAGAGACAGCTCTGATGGCATCCATCGAAGGCCGCCGGGGCGAACCTCGTCCCAGGCCGCCTTATCCCGCTATCTCCGGCTTATGGCAACAGCCCAGTAACATCAACAACGTCAAGACCTATGCCAACGTGGCGCAGATCATTCTCAAGGGGGCAGACTGGTTCAGCAGCATTGGTACTCAGCGCAGCAAGGGCACGGCCATCTTCGCCTTGACTGGCAAAGTGAACAACACCGGCCTGGTGGAGGTACCGATGGGCATTACACTAGGCGAGATTGTCTTTGACGTCGGCGGTGGAATCGAGAACGGCAAAAAGTTCAAGGCCGTGCAGACTGGTGGCCCCTTGGGCGGCTGCCTGGGAGTTGAGTCTCTCAATGTGCCGGTGGACTTTGACTCGCTGAAGCAAATGGGCGCTGTGATGGGTTCCGGTGGCATGATTGTCGTAGACGAAGACACCTGTATGGTCGAGTTTGCCAAGTTCTTCCTCGAGTTCGCTAGTGCCGAATCGTGCGGAAAATGTGTGCCCTGCCGAATCGGTGGCAAGCGGTTGCTGGAAGTGCTGACGCGCATTTGCGAAGGCAAGGGTACCATGGAGGATATCGATACAATCGAAACGATCTCGGCAGGCATGGACTCGAATGCGCTTTGTGCCCTGGGACAACTCACGCCTGGCCCTGTGCTGAGCGCCCTGCGATATTTCCGGGACGAGTTCGAAGCACACATTCTGGACAAGCGCTGTCCCGCCGGAGTGTGCAAGGATCTTGTGAGAG
This sequence comes from uncultured Anaerolineales bacterium, assembly GCA_964478075.1. Lineage (GTDB taxonomy): Bacteria > Chloroflexota > Anaerolineae > UBA2200 > UBA2200 > DAOUEX01. Next base: position 26,239 of record CAYZGO010000029.1, read on the forward strand.
CGCCCTGCACAAATGCCTGTCCAGCAGGCGTGGATGTCCCCAGCTACGTAGCTCTCATCAGCGAGGGCAAGTACGTAGAGGCGCTCGAAGTGCACCGTCAGCGCAACCCCTTTGCCCTGGTCTGTGGGCGCATCTGCCCCGCCTTCTGCGAGCGGCATTGCCGGCGTGGTGAGCTGGATCAGCCAGTTGCCATCCGCCAGTTGAAACGGTTCATGGCCGACCATGAGATCACCAACCCATGGACGCCATGGCGCAGTGAGGAGCCCAAGAGCGAGAAAGTAGCCATCATCGGCGCAGGGCCGGCCGGACTGACTGCTGCTTTGCGCTTGGCACAGTGGGGCTACAAGGTAACGGTCTACGAAGCTGCACCGGTCGCGGGTGGTTGGATGGCTCTGGGCATTCCAAAATACCGGCTACCACGCGATGTGCTCAATGCTGAGATAGACAACATCAGGCGTACCGGTGTGAACATTGTGTTGAACACAGCGCTGGGCAGAGATTTCACTCTGGATGAGTTGTTTGATAAAATGGGCTACGATGCAGTCGTGCTGGCCATTGGCGCCCACAGCAGCCGTACCTTGGCATGCCCCGGAGAAGACTTGGATGGCGTTATGCACGCAACAACATTCCTGAAGGATGTAGCACTGGGCAAGCCACCCAAGATCAATGGTAAACGCGTAGCTGTGATTGGCGGTGGCAACTCGGCTGTTGATGCCGCACGCACGGCCTTGCGCCTGGGAGCATCGGAAGTGCACGTTTTCTACCGCCGCAGGCGAGAGGACATGCCGGCCCAAGACACCGAGGTTCACGAGACGGAAGAGGAAGGCGTCCAGTTCACGTTTCTGACTACACCGACGCGTGTTCTGGGAAATGGCGCCGTGACAGGGCTGGAATTACAGGTCCAGGAGTTGGGTGAGTTTGATAGGAGCGCACGACGCCGTCCGGTACCTATCGAAGGATCAGGATACGTAGTGGACGTGGACATCGTCATTCCAGCAATCGGCCAGAGCCCTGACCTCTCCTGCCTGAACGGCGATAGCCCAGAAGTAAACCGCAATCGCACGTTCAAAGTGGGAAGGAAACTGGACACTTCGCGGCCAGGCGTCTTCGCCGCTGGTGACGCAGTACTTGGCCCAGCAACTGTTATCGAGGCCGTAGCACAAGGCAACAAGGTGGCCATAGCCGTGGATGAATACTTGCAGGATGGTCGCCCGGAATCGAAAGAGGACTGGTTGGCTTACGGCACTGTCGAGTTGCAATACAATCTCGAAGATTACGCTGAGGCGAAACGCCCCGAGATGCCGAGTCGGGGACCTGAAGAGCGGAGCAAGGATTTTGCCGAGATTGAACTGGGATTCACCCAAAAAGCGGCGCGTGAAGAAGCCAAGCGCTGCCTGCGCTGTGACCTCGAAGAGTTCTGAGCCATGCGCATGAATGTACATCAAGCACGTACTGAGAAGGAGTTGTCAATGACGGCCCCTTGCTCAGTTCAGAAGACAAACTGGAATACACAGAGAAAGCAAGAAAGGAGGCTGGGCTAACAATGGCAATGGTCAATATCACAATCAATGGCCAGAAAATCAGTGCTGCGGCTGGCAGCACCGTTCTGGAGGCTGCTCAGTATGCAGGCATTGACGACATTCCGACGCTTTGTCATCACCCTGCATTGGTTCCGATTGGCGCCTGCCGGATGTGTCTCGTGGAGATCAAGGGGCAGCGCACTTTGCAGCCAGCATGCACTTTCCCCATCAGTGAGGGAATGGATGTGCAGACTCACTCGCCCAAGGTCATGGAAGCGCGGCGTTTCGTATTGGAATTGCTGCTCTCGGACCACCCGTTGGATTGCATGACGTGCGACTCGAATGGGGCGTGTGAGTTGCAGGATCTGATGTATGAATACGGGGTGAAGGAGACACGCTTCCCCGGCGTGCAGCACGATTACCCGATTGACGATCCCAATCCCTTTATCCAACGAGATTACAACAAGTGTATCTTGTGCCGACGCTGCGTGCGGGTTTGCCAGGAGATCAATGGTGTAGAGGCGATTGGTATGTTATGGCGTGGCTTTGACGCCAAGCCTGGCACGGCTTTCGATGGCAACCTGGAGGACAGCCCCTGCGAGTTCTGCGGGATGTGTGTGGAGCTGTGTCCCACCGGCGCGCTAACGCCCAAGCAAGCCTTGGGCAAGGGGCGCAACTGGGAGTTGGAGAAGACCACCACTACTTGCCCCTACTGTGGAGTGGGCTGCCAGCTTGACTATTGGACGAAAGACAACCAGATCATCAAGGTTACCTCGCATTGGGGCGGCCCGCCTAATGAGGGCTGGTCTTGCGTGAAGGGCCGCTTCGGGTTCGACTTTGTGAACCATGCGGAGAGGCTAACACAGCCGCTGATCAAGAAAGACGGTAAGTTTGTTGAAGCGACCTGGGACGAGGCTCTGGACCTGGTGGCCGACAAGCTCGTGGACATCAAGAAAAAGCACGGTGGCGACGCCATTGGTTTCCTCAGCTCCGCCAAGTGTACGAACGAGGAGAACTATCTCCTGCAAAAGCTCTCGCGCGCGGTGTTTGAGACGAACAATGTTGACCACTGTGCGCGCCTTTGACACAGCGCCACCGTGACCGGTCTGGTCACAGCATTCGGGTCAGGCGCTATGACAAACTCCATTGCCGACATCACGACACAAGCCAAGTCCTATCTGATCATCGGCACAAACACCACCGAGAACCATCCAGTGATCGGCATGCGCTTGCGGCAGGCGGCGCGCAAGGGTGCCAAGATGATCGTGGCGGATCCACGTAACATTAGTCTGGCTGACTTTGCCGTTCTTCATCTCAAGCACAAGCCCGGATCAGACATTGCGCTGCTCAATAGCATTATGAATGTGCTGATCGCCGAGGATCTGTACGACAAGGAATACGTCGCCGAGCGCACAGAAGGCTTCGAGGAACTCAAGGCGACTGTTGAGAAGTACACGCCAGAATATGCAGAAAAGATAACGGGTGTGCCTCCTGACGATATCCGCACAGCGGCACGCATCCTGGCGGCTAACAGGCCTGGCGCTCTGCTATACGCTATGGGCATCACCCAACACACTACAGGGCATCAGAATGTACTGTCTACGGCCAATCTGCAGATGCTGCTTGGCAACATGGGTGTGGCTGGTGGTGGGGTCAATCCCCTCCGAGGGCAGAACAACGTCCAGGGTGCGTGTGATATGGCCTGTCTACCGAACTTTTACCCTGGATACCAAAAGGTCGCGAAAGAAGAAGACCAAGCCAAGTTCGCCAAGGCCTGGGGTACCACAGGGTCTACAAAGATCGGCGGTACTGTCATCACCATGATCCAAGGTGCTGAGAGCGGCGATATCAAGGGGTTGTTTGTCCTGGGCGAGAATCCGATGATGACCGATCCAGACGTCAACCACGTTCGTAAGTGTCTGGAAAGCCTGGATTTCCTCGTGGTGCAGGAGATCTTTATGAGCGAGTCTGCGGAATTTGCTGACGTGGTACTGCCTGGCGTGTCATTCGCTGAAAAGGACGGCACCTATACCAACACTGAACGCCGCGTACAGCGTATACACAAGGTGATTGAGCCCGTCGGCAATGCACGGCCTGACTGGGAGATCATCTCTGACCTGGCGAAACGCGTTCAGAAGCGACTGGGCATAAAGGCATCCAAGGCCAAGTATGCTGGGTGGGATTACAGCCATCCGAGAGAGATCATGGCTGAGATCAATGCCCTGGCGCCGATCTATGGGGGAATCACCTACGACCGTATCGAGGAAATCGGACTACCGTGGCCTTGCCCCAACACCGAGCACCCTGGCACGCCGATTCTGCACGTTGGCAAGTTCTCACGCGGGCTGGGCAAGTTCAGTGGAGTGGAGTGGCAACCAGCCAAGGAGATGCCTGATAAGAAATACCCCTTCTTGCTGAGCACAGGACGCGTGCTGTACCACTGGCACGGCGGCACAATGACACGCCGTTCTGCTGGTCTGGATGCGATCTACCCGGAGGCGCTCGTTGAGATCCACCCCAAGGATGCGGAGAAGCTCGGGGTTACCGATGGCGACATGGTGCGAGTTACCTCACGCCGTGGCAAGGTAGTAGCCAAGGCGGAAGTAGTTGACCGGCCTGACCCAGGAGTGGTGTTCATGACCTTCCACTTCCACGAGGCTGCAGCGAACTTGCTGACCATTGCTGCGCTGGACCCTGTGGCTGGAATTCCAGAGTACAAAGTAGCGGCCGTCCGTGTAGAGAAAGCATAAAGTGGGTGGAGTGGGAGCGAGGCAGAAACGCTTCGCTCCCGCTGCATATTCCTATTTGAGATCAGAGAAAGCACCGACCGCTTTGTCAGCCCAATGCCCAACAGCCTGAAGCACGTCGACGAGGAGTATGAGTTCCGACAAAAGCGCCGCGGGCGTGCGCGAAATGGGCGTAACTAATGCCCATCATAGTGGTTCTTGGTAGTAGATTGTATTCCAATACGTGTCGGTGCAAGCAGAGCCGGGGCGAGTGTACACCGCCGGCAGAATAAGGAGGTTCACCGTCAACTAGATCAATTACAGTTACTCATCATTCGCTGCAAATCGTGACGTGCCGAAGTTGGCCAGTTACCTATCAATACGGAGGAGTGTACTCATGAACAAGACTGTTCCCGTCATCGGATTCCTGATTCTGACTGCTGTGGTCCTAGCCATCTTTGGCTACGCAACCTACATGGCCTGGACGCTGCAGCCTGTGGGCGGGGTGGTTGTGACCGTCATCGCCCTGGGTCTTTTGTACAAGATAGCGAGCGAAGCGCAAAAGCTCTCCAAGGCGAAGGCCGACGCCCTTTTCTCCACGAAGAACCTGTTGAATTTTGTGGCCGTTGTCGCTGGGGTGTTTGTTACGCACTACCTCAACCACACTATCGGACTCGGTGCGGTGGTTGCAGCCGGCTTGGTGCAAATCCTCGCCGCGTTGCTCCTTCCACAGTACGGCGTACCGATAGCGACCGGATCCTTCGCTGGGATGGCCTCTGCGACTTTGCTGTGCGACCCCGGCCACGTAGGCTTTGCGTCTGTCGTTGCAGGCGTGGTGTACGTGCTGACGATGGACGTTTACGGCGGCTTTGGCGGTAAACTGGGGACCATCGGGGTTACTGGATGCATTCTAACCGGGCTGTGTATGGCGGGTGACTTCTCTCATCCGTCCGTACCAGGTTGGAACGTGGGGGGGATCATGGTCGTCGTCTCCATCGCCGCCGCGGTGGTTACCTACTGCATCAATCACTATCTCAAGCAAGGAGCCGTCATGGCTTCGGGTATTGTGGGCTTGGTTGCTGGCCTTGTCCTGCCGGTTCTTGTCCCTGAGATCGGCGGCACGCTGGCAGTGGTGGCTATTTGTGCATCTTTTGTTGGAATGTCGAGCGCCAAGCATTTCCCCAACGCTGCGCCGATGGTGTTCGCGGGTCTGTTCATCGCTTTGGTCTTTATCTACAGCGCGCCGTTCCTGGGTGGCGCAGGCGGGAAGCTCGGGGCCATGGCGTTCGGTTCGGGCCTGGCGGTGCGCGGCTTCATGGATTTGATCGGGGGTAAGCGGGCAACCAAGAAGTAGCCAGCTTGAACTCCAAGTGTGAGCACGCAATTGCGGACTGACGCGGTGTCAGGTAGTCTGCCTGGGCCTGCTTTGCACTGCAGAGAGTGCTGAGAAACCATAGATATCCTTCCGGCTTGATAGAGTCTCTGCGCCCTCCGCGAAGCGTCCCCCGTCACGGCGGTCGCCCGTCGCCCGTAGGGCATGCAAAGCGAGGGCATGCAGAGCACGAACGGTCGCCATCTCTTGGGTGAGGCTGCGAAGCGTCTCGCCCTCCTTTTGGCGAGGCTGCGTGCCAGCGGTAGCGAGAATGCGTCAACACAACGAAGGCAGGCTACCTAAGCTCACACTTGGAGTTTGATTCTTCACCCGAAGACCGGCAGGGTCTCTGCAATTAGCGGCGCCACCTTGGAGTCCGTACCAGCGGTCAGGGGCCCGTGCTGCCAGTTGGGGCTGGATGTAGGGCACCGTGTCGCAGAGGCCTATCGTCCGCCGAGCAGGCGCAGTATAGGAGCAATATGGAAGAGTGGATCAATCTGACTATCCACTGCGTAGCGATAGGCGTCGAGGTCTGTGGTGCAATCGTGATCGTGTATGGTGCCGGGCGCACCATGTACACCTATCTGAGCGAGCACGTGCTGCACCATCGTGAGCCGCGCATTCGTGCCCTGCGGCTTTGGTTCGCCCGCCATCTGTCCCTGGGACTAGAGTTCGCGCTGGCTGGCGACATCTTGAAGACACTTGTCTCGCCTACGTGGACGAGCGTCGGGCTCCTGGCAGGCATGATCGTGCTGCGGACGGTACTGAGCTTCTTCCTGGAACGTGAGATGGAGGCTATAGAGCGGAAGGAGGAATGCACCCGGCAGCCGGAGAAGGGAGAGTCGGGCTAGTTGTCCTCACGCCGGCATTTCTGCACGTTGTGATGTGTGGAAGCCTGGCAGTAACTGAGTGTTGATGAGAGAAAGCAAACGTGTGGGCGTTGCCCACACGTTTGCTTCTTTGTGGCCGCTGCCGATATAATCAGTTGCCAGCACAGAATTGGAGTTAGCTCCGGTTGCCTGGAGGATGTGATGAGTACCAGGGACTGCTACGTGGGGGGATGGAATCCATGATGATCCGCCAGTATCCTGCGATTCAGGTCAGGGGGAACGAAGTAGTACGCATAGAGGACACGATCTGTATCGAAGACAGCTTTCATTTGTATCTGAATGACAAGCTCCTCACTGAATTGACTGCCAGTCCTGATCAACTGGAGGAATTGGGAGCGGGTTTTGTTGTGTGTGAGGGGCTCGTTCAAGATGTGGAGACGGTGCAGCTGTCTGGAAGCGAGATACGAGTGTATGGGAAACCGAAGGGGGAAAGTGCGTGGGTACTCAGGTCTTCCGGTGGCGTGGGGACGAGAAAGGCGCCAAGAAAGGTAACCTCATCCATTACGATCGAACCGAAAGCTGTACTCCGGACCATCAGGGAGCTTGAGTCGAAGGTCTGGAGGAAAACAGGTGCTGTCCACTGTTCTGTGCTTTTCCTAGACAACAATCTGGTTGTCAGAAGCAGTGATGTCGGAAGGCACAACACAATTGATAAGGTAGTGGGCTTTGCTGTCCTCAATGGTATCAATCTGTCCAGATGCGTCATCGGCTGCACTGGCAGGCAGCCGGTAGGAATGGTATCCAAGGTTGCGAATGCAGGTGTTCCGATCGTCATATCAAAAGGCGCTTCAACCGACAAAGGAATCCTCACAGCGGATAGGGCTGGACTGACGCTGATCTGTTTTGCCAGAGGGGAGAGGTTCACTGTGTACACTCACCCTCATCGTATCAGGGCCGTGGCGAGTCACCGCCACCAACCTAGCGGCTAGTCGGCCTCTCGATACGCATGCTGTGCCGAGCATATACGGGAAGTGGTGAATTCGCCGTCTGAAGCCGAAAATCCCTTGCAGAGACCTGTGGTAGCACCTGCGATCTGCTGCCTGCCTGCACCTTTCACCTTCAGACAGGGATTTCAATCCTTGGCCTGCCTGTTGCCCAGTCCCAGTCTATCAAAGTCCACACTTGCCCGAGACTGAACTGCACCCACGAAGCATGGTAGAGCGCGTTGCCTCATCGTAAAACCTAACCGAAGGCGTATCGTTGCCTCAATATGAAA